>DATLZU010000013.1:0-129035 GCA_035573855.1 Nitrospiraceae bacterium | reverse complement strand
GTCTTAATCCCTTTTTCTTCAGGTCGGAATCCCATCAACACAATCGCCCGGCACCTATGGCGGCGGAGCGAAATGTCTTAATCCCTTTTTCTTCAGGTCGGAATCCCATCGTCTATGAAGGGCTCACTCGTGGGTCAGAGCGAGTCTTAATCCCTTTTTCTTCAGGTCGGAATCCCATCCATGAAAGCGATCATACGTTATCGCGACGCCGGCTAGTCTTAATCCCTTTTTCTTCAGGTCGGAATCCCATCTTACGTCGCGTCGGGGAACCCTCTCCCCGTCGATAAAAGTCTTAATCCCTTTTTCTTCAGGTCGGAATCCCATCATAGAGCTCATAAAGGAGGACGCCATCAAGATTGATGGTCTTAATCCCTTTTTCTTCAGGTCGGAATCCCATCAACACAATCGCCCGGCACCTATGGCGGCGGAGCGAAATGTCTTAATCCCTTTTTCTTCAGGTCGGAATCCCATCAAGAAGAAACAACCGGGTCTGTCGTGTATTATGTCTTAATCCCTTTTTCTTCAGGTCGGAATCCCATCCGCACGGGGCTCACGTGGGTAGCCGGGTGTATCCAGTCTTAATCCCTTTTTCTTCAGGTCGGAATCCCATCGAAGATCCATACTGAGGTTGCTAATGCGAGAAGTCTTAATCCCTTTTTCTTCAGGTCGGAATCCCATCCACGTGGAAAACGAGAAGAGGGTAAAGAATCGTCTTAATCCCTTTTTCTTCAGGTCGGAATCCCATCTACATAGTAGAGCGGGATGGGAAGAATGGTACGTCTTAATCCCTTTTTCTTCAGGTCGGAATCCCATCACACGCCCAGGGAGAGGTTATTATCACCTCCCCAGTCTTAATCCCTTTTTCTTCAGGTCGGAATCCCATCTTGGAGCGCTCCTCACATGGATGCAGGAGCATCGCGCGTCTTAATCCCTTTTTCTTCAGGTCGGAATCCCATCTCGACTGGGTTCGTCGTGTATTACACGACGGACCAAACGTCTTAATCCCTTTTTCTTCAGGTCGGAATCCCATCAGAGATGATAAAAGAAGATGCGGTAAGGATTGAGTCTTAATCCCTTTTTCTTCAGGTCGGAATCCCATCAACGAATCCGGACAGATTATCCCGGTACTCCCCGTCTTAATCCCTTTTTCTTCAGGTCGGAATCCCATCGGCATATTTCACCGCCGAGGTGTTGCCGGCTAAAGGTCTTAATCCCTTTTTCTTCAGGTCGGAATCCCATCTTTTTGTTGTCAAAAAAAAGGAGGGAACATGATGTCTTAATCCCTTTTTCTTCAGGTCGGAATCCCATCTGAAAACAATCCTACGATATCGCGACGCCGGCTATCGTCTTAATCCCTTTTTCTTCAGGTCGGAATCCCATCAAAAGCAATGAATGGGAGGTCATCAATGTTGATGAGTCTTAATCCCTTTTTCTTCAGGTCGGAATCCCATCCGGCGCCGTCATATATTACACGACGGACCAAAAGTCTTAATCCCTTTTTCTTCAGGTCGGAATCCCATCGCCAGCTATCCGCAAGCCTGGGCGCTGGCCTGCCAGTCTTAATCCCTTTTTCTTCAGGTCGGAATCCCATCTCAAGCTCCTCCGTCAGGTAGCGGGGCTCGAGGTGGGTCTTAATCCCTTTTTCTTCAGGTCGGAATCCCATCTGATCTGCGGGTGCGCGGGATCCTGCTGGTCGGGGTCCGTCTTAATCCCTTTTTCTTCAGGTCGGAATCCCATCGAAACTCTATCAGTCCAGGTCAGGATTGACCTGGAGTCTTAATCCCTTTTTCTTCAGGTCGGAATCCCATCTGAAAACAATCTTGCGTTACCGAGACGCCGGTTATGTCTTAATCCCTTTTTCTTCAGGTCGGAATCCCATCGTCTCGGTGGCCTCAAAGCATATTTCGCCGCCGAGGTGTCTTAATCCCTTTTTCTTCAGGTCGGAATCCCATCCGGTCCATTGTGCCTGTCTCGAGGCAGGCGAGGACGTCTTAATCCCTTTTTCTTCAGGTCGGAATCCCATCTTATAGAAGTGTTGAAAGGTGAGGAGGTGTATGGGTCTTAATCCCTTTTTCTTCAGGTCGGAATCCCATCCGTCGTGTATTACACGACGGACCCGAATCGAGTCTTAATCCCTTTTTCTTCAGGTCGGAATCCCATCATCCCATCAATGAAACCAACTCCGCTAATGGTGCTGTCTTAATCCCTTTTTCTTCAGGTCGGAATCCCATCCGGTATCGAGACGCCGGTTATCCGGCGCTCGCTCTCGTCTTAATCCCTTTTTCTTCAGGTCGGAATCCCATCCCGGGCTGGCGCAAAGAAGAAACAACTGGGTTCGTGTCTTAATCCCTTTTTCTTCAGGTCGGAATCCCATCCGATCGCCGTGAGTTAGCTCGCGGCGATCTGGTAAGTCTTAATCCCTTTTTCTTCAGGTCGGAATCCCATCCAGCGAACGAGTAGAAATCGCGGCGGTGCATCTGTCTTAATCCCTTTTTCTTCAGGTCGGAATCCCATCGGGCAGGAGCTGGATGAATCGTCCATTGAATCAGCGTCTTAATCCCTTTTTCTTCAGGTCGGAATCCCATCGATGAAATAGTCCCACCTATTCTCTTCGCCCCGTTGTCTTAATCCCTTTTTCTTCAGGTCGGAATCCCATCAAAGGCCGTCTTTACGGTTATAGAGAGGGGCGACTTGTCTTAATCCCTTTTTCTTCAGGTCGGAATCCCATCAAAGGGCGGAGGACGCTATGATGACAGAGTTTCTCGTCTTAATCCCTTTTTCTTCAGGTCGGAATCCCATCATGTTGGAAAATTTTCGATAGAGAGAATGGGCCAGGAGTCTTAATCCCTTTTTCTTCAGGTCGGAATCCCATCATTGATACCGCTCAGGAAATCGCAGGGTTGCAAGTCTTAATCCCTTTTTCTTCAGGTCGGAATCCCATCCTAATCCATTCCGACCCTGATTTGCCGGGGAAAAATGTCTTAATCCCTTTTTCTTCAGGTCGGAATCCCATCATCCGAACACGACGGTTAGTTCCGTCGTCACCAGTCTTAATCCCTTTTTCTTCAGGTCGGAATCCCATCTTCAAACGCATGGTGAAATTTACGCCGAAATCGTTGTCTTAATCCCTTTTTCTTCAGGTCGGAATCCCATCAAAGCGCGCCAAAACGGTATCGGGGCGGATTAATGGGTCTTAATCCCTTTTTCTTCAGGTCGGAATCCCATCCTCATCCGATCGTCAAACTCTAATTTATCGATTCTCTGTCTTAATCCCTTTTTCTTCAGGTCGGAATCCCATCAGCCGTGGCTGCGCAAGTATCCCGCGCAGATGCAATGTCTTAATCCCTTTTTCTTCAGGTCGGAATCCCATCATCGCCTGCGCGCGCTCGATGTAGGCGTGACGCGGCCGGTCTTAATCCCTTTTTCTTCAGGTCGGAATCCCATCGGAGGTGCGACATGGGAAGATGGCAGGAATCATTGGGTCTTAATCCCTTTTTCTTCAGGTCGGAATCCCATCGGAGGTTGTCATGAGAATGTGGTTTCACGCTGGAGCGTCTTAATCCCTTTTTCTTCAGGTCGGAATCCCATCAGCCCCCCACCAAAAACCTGCGCAATCTCCGCCGCTTCCACGGTCCGGCGCGCAACATTTTGCTCCGCTCCGCTGGAACATGTTTTGCTCACCCCCCTTTCCGTTCAGGATTGTCCCTGTTTCCACAGATCTAGCCATCCTCTCAAGGTGCTCAGATGCTTGGGTCTGATCACCTGAAATCCCGCTTGCTTCGCCCGATCGCACAAGATCGGCGACGGGCCCTGTGCCGCCAGCACCCAGGTGTCCCCCAGCAGCCCACGCGTGTCCTCGCCAAGACTCTTGACCTTGTATGCGAGGTCGTTGTCGTTCTCATGGCCCGTAAACCGCAAGGTCTTGCACTCGATAAACAGCATCCGGTTTCGGTGGCAGGCCAAGACGTCGAATTCGTTCCGGGCCGATTCCGTGCCCTCCCACACCCCCTTCACGCCCATCCGGACATCGAAGAGCTCAGCCTCTTGCGCGACCGCGAGTGCATATTCCTCCAGCCATCCTCCGCCGAGGAATCGGGTTGACTCCAGATCGCTGAATCGAACAGTGCGGTCCCCCTCGACCTTGAGCAGCCCCGCTTGCGCGAACTGCGCGAAGAGCGCGCGCCACGCACCGTTCAATGCCTTGCTCAGCCGTTGCACCGGATGCACCAGGTGGCGGCCCTGTTCGTCCATTGCCCCGTGGGCCAGGGCGTTGAGCATGCCAATGAGCCCGCTCTGGCGTCCCGCCTCCTGAGCGAGCTTGGCGGCAAGCTCGCGTCGCGCCTGGATTCGCGCCACTTGGCCCGCGTCATCACTCACACTGCCGTAATAGCGGAATCCCTGCACAGCCAGATAGTGCGGCACATCCAGCACGTCCCGCATCTGCTCCGGCTGTGGGGCGGTCGTGTGTCGGTCGGCGATCACCTCAATCTGCCCGTGGGCCGTGTCGGTATAGATGATCCGGTCGGCCCGTTCGCGAAACACCTCGACGAAACCGAGCGTCATCAGCTTGTTCCCGCCCGTGGCGTTAAAGACCCACTCGTCGCCGGGCGATCGGCCCGTCAATTCCTCGGCCAGCTTGGCGGCATACGTTCGGATGTCCGCCAGCCCGGCATCCGGGGCTTGGCCATAAATCACGGCGGTAAGGCCGTGTTGCTCGAGCACCCGCCGCAGGCGCTCCGCCTTGGCCGCCATGGGCCGCGAGGCCACCAGCACGACCCGATCCGGCCGATGCATGAGGCACGGAATCACCGTCGGCAGCAACTGGTCCGAGACAATGGCGACGTGCACGAGCATGGTCGTGCTACGAGGGAGGTGGCGGTAGCGACAATCCCTCGGCCTTCGCGGCTCGATTGAGCTCGTCGTCGAATCCGAGGAAGGTGATTCCCTCCGGGACATGCGCCCGAATCTGAAGCGCTGCAGCCAGATGCACGGCATCATAGGCGCGCAGCCGATGTCTCTCGGCCAACCGACCGGCATGCCGGATCATCTGTTCGCTCATGTTCAATACAAGATACCGGCACCAATCTTGTTCAAAATCCGTCAGCATTGCTCGATGTCGCCGCCGAATCACTCGACCATTGCGAACAGCTCGGGCAAAGGCGGCTTTGGCTTCCACATAGCCGATGGCGGCAACCCCGACCACTTCGGAGGCATCAATCCACTGTCGCACCCATGACGAGCCGGATTCCTCCACGTAGAGCTTCACCAGTGCGCTGGTGTCACAGTAGAGGATCATCGGCGATCTGCGACGACCAGATCCGAAACCGACCGGCCCGGTAGCCTGAGCGGGCGTTTTGCGCCGCGGGGCTTGCCGCCGTTCCAGGTTGCCAAGCCCTCGCGCACGAGAGCACCGACCCCCGCCGGCACGCGCCGATAGTCGGCCGGCACGACTCGGGCAATCACCTGCCCTCGGTCCGCAACCTCCAATTCTGTCCCTGCCTTTACCTTCTTGAGGTACCAACTAAGGTGGTCTCGCAATTCCCGCACACCCACTTGTGCCATCGTTCCCTCGCTTGTGGCGTCATTGTGGCCACTTTGTGGCTACCAGTCAATCACTGGGGTGCCGGTACGCAGTCGGGCCTTGGCTGATCAATTGCTCGTAGATTGCCTTGGCTTTTTTCGCGGCCCCGCCGGTGGTCTGCTCCCACCGGCCCTTCTCCTTCCACCGCGCCACGACGTCGGCCAGGGCCTGGGCGCGTACAGCCGGGTCCTCGATGGCCTGCACGGCCTCGCTTAATTTGCCGAGGCCCCCTCCACCACAGCCTTCACGGTGCGCAGGTTCCCCTCGATCACGACCAACACCGTGAGGTTGGGCAAGCTCCCTTTCTTCTCCAACCGCTTGGCCTGCTCAGGTGACAGGGTCTCCAGGACGGCCTGAGCCTGGGGCCCTCGCGCTTCGGCCTTGCCGGCAGAACCGGTTACGGTGATCACCCCACCCCCGCCTTTGTTGTAGGTGAGCGTGACGTTGGCCCATTGCTCCTCCTTGGCCTGAATTGATGGAGCGGCTGGTTTGGGCTTTGTTTCAACGGCGGGAGTGGTCCCTTTCTGGGCTGACATCGGCGTTGATGGGGCCGGTTCAGCTTGCATCGCCCCATAGCCGACCGCCGTCTTGGCGCCAAAGCCGAGCCACTGGAAGGCATGTTGGAAGGCGGCGTGGAGGAGCGTCTTCCAGTGGGTCTCGCCTTGAGCGAGCAGGTCGGGAGCATGCGGGTCCCTGTGTTGCGTCAAGTGGCGCAGGTGTTTTTCGTCACAAACGACATAAAAGATGAAGCGCGAGCCCGGCGGCACGGTGAGAAAGCTGATCGGGTTGGGCTGGCCGGAGTCGTGCGGGGTCGTACTGCCTGCCTGGGCCTTTTGCTGATAGTAGTGGCTTTGGTGCGGGGTCATGATTTCGACCATGAGGCTGTCGCCCGGGATCTGCGGGATCACGTCCCAAAAGGATAGCGTCCCGCGCACATGGTCGGACTCCCCGGATGGTGTTTCGCGCCCAAACAAGACATCGAACATGGAGAGGTCGAGCCAGCGCGGATCTTTTTTGGAGCCGACATTGATGCGATAGTGCCGGCTTTCACTCCAACCGTGTGTCTCTCTCCACTCACCCGACGCCAGCTCGCGCGCCGCTTGTCGCAGCACGCCTTTGACCCCGCTGCCCGGGAGATAGGGCAACCCATAGGGATTGAGAAAGGCAAAGCCGTTTTCGAGGGGATGTTCGTTGCCGAGGCCAGTGGTAAAGGGAGCGATGGCCCAGGCCTCGAGGCGGAGCAGCGAATCATGGGTGATCCGGTCCTCGGCCGTCATCTGACGAGCAAGCAGTGATTCCATAACCGGCATCCATGGTTTCAAGCCTAAATCCGCCTTCGGTTTTCTTGCTCTCGGTCGTTCCTCGTCATACTGCGGCGTTTTGCACGCCGCGATTGTGCAGGCAAACTGATCGTTTGGGACGTCCTCCCATACTGGACCGGATTTCTCTACCTTTTGTTGCTTCGTCCTCTTGTCAATCCGTGGTACGCGGTCTTTCATTCCCCAAGTGATCTGGTTCGTTTCTCCGTTCTCGCCCCATGCAGGGAAGTACAGCAGGAAGCGATGCCCCGGTGGCGAAGACAAATAAAACTCCGGATCGTTTTCTTGGATGTACCTGGGCACCGCGGCGATCGGCATGGCGTGCTCCTTACCAATGTGCTACAGTGGCCAATATAAGAATCGTGAGGTGCTTCATGGCCACAGATCTGACCATTCCACTGGATGACGAACTCGACGCCGAACTGAACCGGCTGGCGCAACTGACCCAGCGCAGTAAGAGTGATCTGGTACGCGAGATGGTACGCCGTGGCGCCGAGTTGGAAGCGTTGCGCCTGGCCCGCCGGCGCTTGACGCCCTTTGCCGAGCGGGCGGGCTATCTGACTGACGAAGACTTCTGGCGCGCGTTTTCGTGAGGGTGTTCCTCGACACCAACGTGCTGCTCAGCGGCCTGTTTGGGAGCGGGTTGTGCGCTCGTCTGCTCGACACGTTGGTGCTGACGGGCCACACTCTGGTTATTGGCGAACCTGTCTTGGCCGAGTTCACACGGATCGCCCGCGAAAAGTTCCAGGTTCCCGAGGAGGATCTGACCCCGGCACTGGACTGGGTGCGCCGGCATGAGGTGGCTGACACCCATTCCTCCCTTCCCCTATCGGACGTACCGGATCCCGACGACCGCCCCGTCATCGCCTGTGCCTTGGCCGCGGAGGTCACCCTGTTCATCACCGGCGACCAAGCGCTCTTGGAGCTCGGCTCGCTCCATGGCCTCCGGTTTGTGAGCCCGCGCACGGTGTATGACCGCTTGCACTCCATCGAGTAACCAGCCCTTCCTTACTTGCCCGTCTTGTCCGGGGAGCGAGCCGAAGCCATCTGGCGCAGCCACTTGAGCCAGGCGAAGGCTTCGGCGGTGATGGTTTGGAAATCACGTGGAGACGCGTTCATGAGATCTTGCATGAAGACGTCGAACCCGGGGTCGCGATCCACACCGTTAAACCGCTTGTTGAGCCAGGCGCGTAGTTGCTGGGCGACCACTTCGTAGGCATCCCCTTTTTCGTGGCAGAACGCCAGCACCTGCATCAGCCCGCTGTTCATGATCAAAGCCGGCAGGCTCTTGGCTACGTTGGCATGGTCTTTCTTGTAGTCTTTTGTGCACCGCCAGGCATCCTGGGCGCGCTGTTGCTCCAACGTGAGCCGGGTCGGCTGGTTCGTCTTAGTGACGGTTGCCATGTTACTTGCCCTCCACGATACGGGTCACCACGAGCCCTCGGCCCGTCGTGGCATCCCCGCCGATCTGTAGCAGTTTGCCGTTGATCACGGTGGTCATCTTCAACATCACGTTTGCTGCATCCATGAAGTCCGCGTCGCCTTTCGTGCTCCCGTTGCGCACCTGGCTCGCGAGGATGGGGGCAATCAGAATTGACTCGGGTGGCAGGTTCTCTGTGTAAAACAACCCGCCCTCCTTGGCCGTCCCGGTCTCTTCTTTGATGCAAACATGCGGTTCGACGAGGGTCGCGTGCTGGGCGAAATAGGCAAAGTCGGTGTCGGACAGGACCACGAGGTCGGTCTTCAGCTTATCGGCAAAAAATTTGTAGCCGTTGCCGTCGGGGATGGCCTTTTCCGCCAAGTCACGGGCGATAGTCTTCAGGGCCTGGCTGTCTTTCTCCTTCGCCAGGTACTCGAAGGCCTCCAGGTGCAAGACATCGGCAGGCTGCCCGTTGATCTTCCGCTGGGAGAGCAGTGAGGAGTTGGCTACCACACACTCGCCTTCGTTGACTGGTGGGAAGTCCAGCCATGTCACCGAAAGGCCGGTCGCCTCCATGAGGCGTCGGGTGCGGGCTAGGGCCTGCGGGCAGGTGGCATAGACGTACCCACCTTTGAGGCTCCGCACCGGAAAGGCGACCAGCTGCGCATCACCGAAGCTCACGGCACCGGCGTGGAGGTTGTCGCTGCCGGATTCAGGGCCAAAGAGGACCTCGATGAGATGGCCGTCGCCCCCTATCGCCTCGAACCCATGCCGCACCGCGCCCTTGATACCGCTGCCGGCAAAGCAGGGATGTCCCGTGTGACGTTCACGCTGGATGGGGTTATCAATCACGCCGATGGCTTGACCTGCCCCCATGTGCACCGGACTCACAGCATAGAGAAAGAGAATGGCTCGTTGCTCAAACATCGTCCGCTCTCCTTGACTTGACCAGGTTTATGACCTATTCTCTGACCATGTCCAAGTTCGTCAATCTCCATGAGGCCAAGGCCCATCTCTCCGAACTGCTCGATCGGGTCGAGGCGGGCGAAACCGTCGTGATCTGCCGCCGCAACAAGCCGGTGGCCGAGCTGAAGCCGGTTCCTCCTTCAAGGTTGGCCGAACCGCGCCCCATCGGATTGGCCAAGGGGACCATCTCGATTCCTCCCAGTTTCTTTGAGCCGCTGCCAGAGGAAATCCTCGCCTCATTCGAAGGGCAGGAGGCGTGAACCTCCTGCTGGATACCTGTACGTTTCTCTGGTTGATCACGGGTGACTCGGCACTGTCCGCCGTGGCCCGAGAGGCCATTCAACATCCGGCCCATGTGGTCTACGTCAGCGCGGCGTCGCTGTGGGAGGTGCTGATCAAGCACCGATTGGGACGATTGGAGCTTCATGTGGCGGTGTCTCTGGAACAGCACACCTGGTGGTGCAGCGTGAGCGTCATGGGCTCGATTCGCTGCCGATCACCGAGGAGGCAGTGACCCAACTTCCCAAGCTGCCACCAATCCATCGCGATCCCTTCGACCGGATCTTGATTTGCCAAGCCATCGCTCATGGGCTGGTGGTCTGTACGCCGGACCGGGCGATTCAGCAATATCCCGTCCGGACGGTGTGGTAACGGTCTCATGGCCAGAGTCCCCAGGTGAAGCGGTTGAAGCCTTCGGCGCGCTGGGCGGCATCCTCTGGTGGATCGCTCCAGAGTCCCCGCGCAACAAGGTTCCGAAGCTGCGCGGGGGTGGCTTCGAGTTCATCCAGCCAATAGACCGATCCTGTCGGGGCCACTCGCTTTGCCGGCTTGGGTTGCCACTTGGCGAGGTCCCAGCCCGAGACGACCTCACAACGTGGCACGGCGGCACAGACGAGCCGGGCCAGGACCCCATGGAGTGCGAAGCGGATCTCGCCGGTGTCGTTTTGCGTGGCACCAGTCGGAAGCCACCCGCCGGGAAAGATGCCGGGGCTGGTGAGAATCAAGCGGCACCGGCGCGCCTTCACGATCGGTTCGGTCAGGTCCGGCTCGCTCGGCACTGAGTCGAGCAGGCTGGCGCGCGCGGCTCGCCCGTCACCGCCGAAGCGCAGCATCAGTTCATTGGGAATTGTCGCTCCCTCAACCTCGGCGAGAAACCCCACGTCATGGTCGCGGCCGTTCGCATGGTGCTGCTTGCGCATCGCCACGGCCTGCACCGTGAAGAGCTTGCCCTCGGCCGCGCTTCGTTTTGCCGGATCCAGTCCTACACCGACACGAGTGTCGAGCGCCCAGAGGTCGCTGCTCCGAACCAGGTGGCTGTTCATATCGAGATCATTTCCCTTGAGATAGGCCACCCACCCCTCATGTGTGAGCCAGTAGCCACCCTCCGGTTTCGATCGTTCCCGTTCGGGCAGTACGGCATGCAGCTTGGTCACAGCCGAGGACTGGATGCCGGCCGGCAGCTCCCTAGGTTGAACCCGCACACATTCGAGCACGCCTCCATCCTTGCGCCGAATAACCAGATCGGCTGGTGGTGCGCAGAGAGAGTCCACCCGCCCATCGGCGAACCGGCGCGCGAGCCGAAAATTCACCACCCGAAATGACCCTGGCTGCTGCGGGGTGCCCAGTTCGGGGTCCTGCACCTGCCCGCTCGCAAAGGCCCGAAGGTCCACTCCCTTATGCGCGAGCAGCGCCGAGCGAATGGCCCCTGCTGCGACGGAGGGCCAGGGCGGCACCAACGATTCGCCGAAACTGCCTGGATCGCCGAAAAGCTTGTTGCCTCGCAGGATCAGCACGTCCAGCGGTTCAATGAACAGTGTCTGTCGTGTGGCCGTTGCAACCATGGTCCTGTCCTGTTACACCCGGGCTTCTCGTGCGAGAAACTCCGCCACGCCCATGAAGCGTGAAAGCCAGTCGAGTCGATCGTGCTCCTGGCAGCCCAGCTCGGCGATCCGCTGGCACAGGGTCGAGCCGTTGTGCGTGTGCCATGCAGTCTCGCCGGCCGTCTGCCGCTTGAATTGATAGGCCAGCAAATTCTCCAGCATGTCGGCCGAGGCGTCGGGTGGAAGGTCTTTCAGCCATGTCAGGCTGTTGTACACCGCGCGACGCGACACGGCCGGCTCAGCCAGGAAATTCCGCAAGGCCAGTAGCACATCCATCGGCTCGCCCCACTTGGCGGTGAATGTGAGGATCCCGCCCGAGCGTTTGATCACTGTAATCGAGAAGGCATCGCGGCCCCCCTCTTTCTTCGCCCGCTGCTCCGCTGTCCGCAACTCGCGCAGCACCATCGCCAGCGGCGCCTGATGATGGGCGATCACCGCGCCACAGGAGGCCGTGGCTTTCGTGCCCATGACCTGATAGAGCCGACTTCGCAACTGGACGAATCCCCGTTTGAGGTCTAACCCGGTCTTGAGGCTCGGCATCGGCTGTCCGTCTTGGACACCTCCCGAATAAGAGAGTCGCAACAGGGCCATGGTAGTGAGGATGTCTCGGACACAGACCATGGCCATGACATCGTCGCCGCCCGCGTAGAGCACCTTGCCGAGACACTCTTCTTCAACCACGTGCCGTACCAGATCAAGGGCGAAGCCGTTCAAGGCGGAGGAGATGGCCATGTGGCGGGCCGGCGAGGTCGGTCGAGCAGCTGCCAGGTATTGCTGCAGGTCTTGCTGGTCGTAACCCCGTAGACCTGCGGCCACTTTTGAGTGAAACACCTGTCCGTAGGTCAGAGCCGGTTCGCCCGAGAGCCACGCGCCGAGGCGATCACCGTCCATGAGCAACAGGCCATAATAACGTTCGGTTGGATAGCCAATGGCTGTCTCGATCCGTGCAACCACTTTGGCGATCGAAGCGTCTTCCTGTTCATCCTCGGCCCGCGCTCGCTCCTGTTCAATGAGAGCGGGGAGGCGTGTGGCGACATCCCACCACTCACGCTCGCGCAACTCCTTCCGCATAAGTCGTCTTGGAAGGGCGGGCCGTTTCAGTCCTTGGGTTTGGTCCCTCAGCCAGTCGAACGCCTCACGGGCCTTCTCGCGCTCTGTGGAATCATTCAGACAACGGAAGGCAGGCCCTTCTTCTATCAACCGTTCGAGCGAGGGGGCCAGGGCCATCACATGAGTTGAGACGACGTAGCGGCTCAGATCGGGTTTCTCGGCAAGCCCGTTACACCATCGGCTACCTTTGACGATCTCCGTGAATCGCTCCGGCCACAGGCGCTTGATGAGGCCAAAGGCCGACAGGTGCTCTCCTTTCTTGGCCCACGATGGCTTGGCGCTCGCCACCTTTGCCCACAACGTGTCGGTGCGCCGACGCGGGGACCCTCCGGTCAATTGACGTTCATCGAACGTGAGCCATTCGTATTCGCCCGTCAGCGAATCACGATACCCGCGTTGCATGAGTTGGGAGAAGGGGCGCGCGCTTTTGGCGGAGGCCAAGGCGCGTTCGCCCAGTTCGTGAATGACTGGATACAGGATGCCGTCGTTCGGCTCCCAAAACCGCCATCCTTGCTGGGGTTGGATCGGCTTTGTGAGGACCTTCCAGGCTGTACTGTCAAAGAATGTTGGTCGCTCACCAACTGGGCAAAACGTTTGGAGATGCGATTCGGCTTGTGCGGCCTCTGACCATGGCGCGATGGACCAATGGACCTCGGGAAAGTCACGGAGCTGCTCTTCGAGCTGCCGATAGCAGTGTTGGCCCTGCGGCTGCTCGCCAATCTCTTCTAGCAGGCGGTCGAGCATGGCACGGGCTTCGTCCTGCACCCATCGGTGCAGGTGCTCCCGGATGTGGTTTGCCAACCTCGCTGCTTCCCCTTCTGGAACAAGGGCCACAAACTTGTTGGGAAGGGCGGCGACGAAAAGCGGGTTATAGTCCGTATTCGTGTCGTTCCAATCTGCGTTCCCAAAGAGCTCGGCCCGAACGCCCTCGTCAATCAGCCAGAGATCCACCACCGGGACCCCGCGAAGCTGGGGAAACAGAATGGCGTCAGGACCGTAGGCGGTTGCGACCTCCTTCATGGCCTGCCAGGCGAGCGTGGAAAGGAAATGCGAGCTGGCCCACAGGTCAGAGGTCGAACGGGCTGCGGCAATAAAGTCTTGGACCGGTCCGATCGAGAGGGTGAGCAGGGCCGGCCGACCGCCGCTGGCCATTGCGCCGGCCAGAGCGGAGGTCAAATCCAGATGTTGCCAGATGGTGTGGTCCGGTGTGCGGGTATCGGCTGGAAGCAGATTCCACAGGGGGCCGATGCCTTGAAGTTCTTTCCCCAATTCTGGGCCGAATCGCCAAAAGGCCAGAGCAGTCAGCCGATAATCGGGAGAGTCGTCTGGCTTGGTGTGGACCAATCGCTCAAAGAAATCGCTGCTCACAGCCTTGATGTGTTCAGCCAGGATCTGCTGGCCGATGTTCCGGACCTCGAAGCGTTCGCCCGAGAGTGGATGCACCAGTTCGCCCTGGTCGGCAAACCGCACCTGCGCCCACTCAACAAACCGCTCGTTGGTATCCTTGGGGAACTGTGCCCGGTCGGCCGCCGCCGCCCAGTGGTCCGCTTGCTCGACGATCCGTTCCATCGCCTCGGCCAGTTTCAGTTTCTCTACAGTCGAGCCATCTCGGCGTTGGACAAGGTGGGTGGGGAACCCGAGCGCCTTGCCGACTTCCACGATACTGCCCCCCTCATGACCGGCGGGGTCACGCAGCAGCACGAGGGCCTTTTCCGCTGGATCGTGCAGGCGGGCGGCGAGCTTAGTCTGCCAGATCTCGGAATGGTTCACCGATGGACCCCTGCGTTGATTCTTTTTACAACTGAGGACTGATCGACTGCGCTCAAGACCGTGTTCCAAGCCGTTTGTAGATCATCCGGGGACATTGTGCGGCCACTGTCGGCTGGCAACCGGTGTGGCATCGCGAACACGCGGAGGCCAAGCTTGCCGTTTCCACGAGAGAAGATTTTCCACCGTAGCGGACTTGGCATACGACCATCTCCGGCAAAGCCGAGGGCTATGCGAAGGTCTTTCCCCTTACAGGATCTGAGCTCAGTCCGAACACGTTTTCGTTCCTCAGCAATTTTCTGCATGGCCTTCTCCCAGGTCTCGTAACCAGTGGTGCTCTCCCACATACAGAGGCCTTTCTGATCCTGAGCAAGCGACATGGCCCAATCAGAGTTAAGACACTCCTGAAGCGATCTGGCAAAACGCGAGAGGTCTTCGCCTTCGAGGGACGTGAGCCCTTGAAATTCGAGACTTCCCCATCCACCCCGGGAGCGAGTACCTACCTGGCCGAATGTGTGGATCAATCGGACGGTTAGCTCGATCCAGCCCCCGTGAGATTCTGGAAGCACCAGGTGCAACCTCCGCTTTCCTTCAGGGATACTGGGCTTTATCGCAGTCCTGTCGGGCAGTCCGCCACCACGCTTCACCAGGCCGAACCAGGCATAACTGGTCTGAAGGCCCGTCGGCAACGGGGCAACACCCTTTTGCGTGCCCCGAGCCCACCCTTCCGAAGGAGAACCATCTACGTTCTCCAGCCGCAGCCGCACGAGACTCTTGCAGTGATCGGCAACCTCGCGATCGTTCACGCGATGAGAGAGCCACGCATTGCCGAACAAGAGCCCCTCTTCGCGCCTCATTTCCTCTATATTCACATTGAAGTTGTGGTCGGCCGCGTACACCACCCGCCACCACTGCCGCAACAGCGCCTTGAACGGCGGGGTCCGCCACCGGCCATTCTGCTCGGCGTCGCCCAGAAAGGCCGGGGTGAGGAATTGGACGGTGTAGGTGAGTGTCGTCATATTGGAGTCCCTTGGGCGCGAGGCTAGCGGCTGGCTTGATAGATTGCCGGCCGGTAGCGTGGCGCAGGGATCGGCTTACCGGCGGCGCGGGCCGCGTCCAACCAAGCCGCCTTGGCTTGCTCAACTTGGGCCAAGGCTTCTTCCGGCGTACGGCCGAAGGCGGAGCAGGATTCCAGATCCGGGATGTCCGCGATGTAGCCCCCGTCTTCTTCGCTATAAAAGATGTTGATGTGGTAGTCGCTCATGGTTGTCCTCCAGCCGGAGATTGTACCGCTCGACCAGTCGCAGGAATTGGCGAATCTGATAGGGCTTGGCTTCTCCGCCTACCTCCTGCAGATTGACCAGTTCGGCGATGGCGGGATGGGCAAAGATGTGATGACTGCCGCTGACCCGCTTGAGTTCAAAGCCAAATGCCTCGATAAGTGTTCGCATGTCGTTAAAGGCAACGTTGTTGAGGTGCCCTTCACTGAGTCGTCGGAGTACCTTTCTGAGATTCATGGGCACCGCATGGGAGTCGGCACTAGGCCATATCGCCACCGGCCATTCTGCTCGGCGTTGCCGAGAAAGGCCGGGGTGAGGAATCGCACGGTGTAGATGAGAGTCGTCATCGGGGCCATGGTTCGCGGTCCTTATTGCTTCCGTTGGGGTTCTTCTGTACTGATTGCGCTCGGTCTTGTCCAGCCTGGCAACGTTGCCACACGCGGCATCCGAACCGCTGCGTCGGCATCCCCCTTGCTTCGCTCCTCTTCACGCGAAGACCTCCATGAGGGTGGTCGTGTGGGCCTTGGTGTGTTCGGTGAAGAACCGAGCGACCGTCTCCCACGTGGTCGGCATTAACAATCGCGGTTCGGGATCTTGCTCCGCGTCGTGGAAATCGACCAACGACTTGGCGATGTGGGCCGGGTTGGGCGGTGGGTCGGTGTACATCGCCCGGAGTCGTTCGGCGATTCGGGCAAGCGGCCGTTCTTGGAGGATCGCATACAGGTCGTAGAAATCCTTCTTGGCGCCGCGTTGGCTCACCGCGACGAGCTTCATGGCGCCGATGTCCTCGATCGGTGCGATGGGCCTCCCGTGCCATCGCTCGACGGGCGGCCCAAAGGCCGGCTGGAAGGCAATGAATGTGCAACGCACGGTCGCCAGCAGACATTCCACGGTATCGGTCCGATCCTGCAGCATGGTGATCGGGCGTCTGAGCGCACTCAACCGGCCCGCCAGACCGGAGGGGAAGACGTCGGGCCGGCAGAACCAGTCGAAATCCACCGAGATCCGGTGGCCCAGTTGCAGCGCGAGTCCCGTTCCACCGGCGAGCACAAACTCGGTCCCCTCCAGGGCCGCGCACAATGCCGGTGACAGTTCCCGCGCCTCGGGAGTCAGCGCCTCAAGCCTGAGCAAGATACAGCCTCCAGAAATTCCGGTCCCGCATCGGCAGCCGACGGCTCTGCTGAGCGATTTCCCGAAGGGTCGCCGGCGGGTAATGCTCCATCAGCCACCGGAACGTTTCCGGTGTCGTTTTCTCCATCAGCCGCTCGGCGATGAATCGTCCGTGCGAGACGGGATCCAATCGGTCGAAGTCCATATCCCAAAAATAGGGACGGAGAGACTCGGGCAACTGTGCCGCGCTCATGTCGGCTCCTCCGGTTGGGGCAAGGCCTCGAGGTCCAGCGCAGGAATCTCCGGCAACTGGCCGCCGATGGCGCCGCGGATCGCCCCGTACATCCCGGCCGTGTTCGTCACCAGTCGTTCGATCTGCTTGGCCCGCTCGTTCCAGAGCTTTTCCATGGCCGTTCGCTCCTTGGCCAACTGCGCCTGCATGGCCGCGAAGGTCTCCATCAGCGCCTCGACCCGGTGGCGGAACTCGTCGCTGGAGAGGTAGCGGTACAAGGCCTCCATGTTTTCGCTCATCCCTTGGGCGGCAGCCTGGGCGAAGGCGACACGGAGCAGTTGCTCGCGCAGCGCGACGGCCAGCGGCAGGTAGCAGGAGAGGCTCGTCACCCACACGCCGTCCACGAGCTTGAAGGGTCGGACGTCTTCGGGGAGTGTGACGGACACCAGGACGGCGACGCCGGCGCCGGCCGCGCGCTGGTCGTCCTTCAGCTTGGCCAGCCATGCGGGACTCCAGGCCTTGGTGTTCTTGGTCTCCCAGATGATGCTCCCGCAGGGCCGCAGGCTTCCGTCGCGTACCTCTTGGATCACGTCGGCGCCGCGCATGCCCTTGGGCACCGGCCGAATCGCGTCATGGGGAAATGCCCGCGCCAGCGCGGTTTCCAGATCGAGCTCGAGCACCTCGCCCTGCCGCTCCTGCGACCCCTGTTCGCTCTTGCGGCGGGCCTCTTCGAGCAGCGCCTTGAGGTCGTCGATCTGCTTGTCTTTCTCCCTGAGCTTGAGCGCCTGCTCCTCGGTCGCCGAGCGGCGGATCTGCTCTTCCAGCTTCTGCTTTTCGGCGTCCACGCGGCGTGCCACTTCGAGGTCCAGCTCGCGGGCCCGCTCTTCGAGCGCGGCTTTCTCCTTCCGCAAGGCCAATTCGGCCTCCTGCGCTTCCCGCGTCTTCCGCTGTTGTTCGGCAAGCTGCTCACGCAGCAGCCGAAGGTCTCGCTCGCTCTGCTCCTTGGCCCGGCTCTCGGCCTGTTTGACGGCAGACTGGAGCTGGACTTCGTACTGGCGCTTCACGTCCGTTTCCACGGTCGCGCGGACTTGGGTCATCAACGCCTCAGTGAGGGGAATCGTGGCGCCGCACGTCGGGCATTGAATGGTGGACATGGTCATCGGAGCCTCTCCGCCAGGTCCGCGGCCGCGGCCTGGGCTTTCTTCGGATCGTTTTCAGACAGGAACACGTAGGCTTTGGTCGTGGCGTCGTGGGTCGCGTAGATCGCGATCACGCGGTCGCCATGGGCGGGATCGGGCTCCACGGTCGAGCGGCCCGGCAGGCGCGGGTTGTAGTAGAACGTCTCGATCCTCGTCACATAGGGCACGGCCCGGATGCGCTCCAGCCAGTCGGCCAGGCCACGGTGCCTGCCGGCGTTGCCGTCTTCGTAGGTCACTTTCTTGTCAGCCGGTGCGATCCCCGATGCCTTGGGCAACAAGGCCTGTGCCTGGGCACGGAACCGCTCGCGGAAGCCTTCGTGGTAGAGAGCACCGAGGGCGCTCAAGGTGGCCAGGCCTTGGCTCGTATCCACGAGGACGCGCAGCTTCTCTGGCAGGGATTTGATGCGCGAATCGTCGGCCTTGAGCAACTCGCCGGCTTCGCCTTCGTCGAGCGCCTCCAGCACATGACGATAGGCCAGCCAGTCGTCGAAGGCAAACGAGACCGGTAGGGCCGGCAGCTCAATAGCGGCGGGAAAGGATTCAAATTGGTAATAGACCGGCAGGCCAAAGACTTGACCGATCAGCCCGGCAAAGGAAATCTGCGCCTTGTAGCCGCCGGTAGCGTTGATGGCGACCGGTCCGGACGCGTTTCGGTACAGTTCCGCGATTTTCTTGACCAGATTGCGCAGCCCCTGGGCGAAGGCCTTGGGATCGTCGCCTTGCAGCTTTTTGATCACATGCGACTCGGTGTTGAATCCCCAATGTTCACCAATGTTCGCCAACACGTCGCCGACGCAGGCTCCCTCCCGCGTATCGGAGACGAGGAAGACCAGTCGGTCTCCTGGAGAGACCACTCCCTGCTTCATCAGGGACTGGATCGAGGTCAATTCTGCGCCGAGCCGCTTATCCGACTGGTCAAGACCTTTGAGGGCTGCCACTAAGCGGGCGCGATGGGCTTCGTCATAGCGATCGCCGAACTCCTTCCAAGCTGTTAAAACCGAAGTGCCGACCGTATTGATGAGAATCATGGCTGTTGCCCGCTCCTGTTTCTCGCCACCGTTTTAACAATCCTCCGCCTTCCGGTCCAGAGCGGAAACGTTGCCGGATGCGAGGGGTTGTGCTAGGTTTCCGCTGGATTTGGGAGAGTCCAGGAGACACGATGGCACAGGCAACTCCTCTTGAGGCCAGCGACCGCCATACACGGTTGCGCCAGGAACTCGAACGCATTCGGCAGGTGTTGGCCGAGGATCCCACTGTGCTTCAACTCCGCGTGTTTGGCTCCGTGGCGACCGGGCGTGTTCATGAGTGGAGCGACCTTGATCTCTTCGTCCTCATGCGCTCCTCGGAGCCGTTCGTGTCTCGGTCAGCCAGACTAGCAACTGTGACGCGTCCGCAGGTCGGCGTCCAGTTTCTGGCCTACACCCCTGAAGAGGCGGCCGCCTGCCTGCACCGCCCATTCTTTCGGGAAGAAATCCTGAAAAAGGGAGCCGTTATGCCCTTACATCCACAGGAGGATGCGACTCGTTGGCTGACATTTGCCGCTGAGGATCTTCGCATGGCGGAACTCGCCCTCCAGGACAGGTTGTTCAATCAAGCATGCTTCCGTGCGCAACAGTGTGCTGAGAAAGCGTTGAAGGCGCTGTTTGCGTGGCGTGGTGAGGTGATGCCACGGACACATGCGCTCGTGGACTTGATGAATCGGCTTCCTGACGAGAGCCGCGCCCACTTGGCAACCTTGATGGATGCCCTGCGGGAACTCGATCAGTTCTACGTGCCGACCCGGTATCCCGATGCCCTGCCCGGTCTCCTTCCCTCCGGTATGCCGCAGCGGATCCATGCCGAAACGTCCCTCGCCACCGCTCGATCGGTCTTGGACCTTATCACTCCACTCTGCCGCTGAAGCGGCGCTTACTCACCATCCGTTCTCGTACCAACCCTGAGCTTCGTCTTGTCAAGCGCGAGGCCATAGACGGTGTCTTTCTTGGGACCGGCCGAGCGAACTCGGTAGGGATTTGGGCTGCCGGTCAGGCCGATGGCGTCGTCCAATTTCTTGTTCAGTTTGCTCACCAGCGAGCGGAATTGCTCTGGCGCATCATCCGGACCTTTGGCCTTGGGCAATAGCGTGCCGGCTCCTCGTTCTTCAAGGAGGGCTTTGGATGTGTCCCAGGTCACTTTGGTGAACGGCACGTAACAGTCGGTGCAATCCCCGCAGGTTCGGAGGTCTGGACGGCTGCAATGATCCAGCTTGGTCCGGATCAAGGCTCGATAGAGCGTCATCATGGCGGGGGTGAGCGGCAAGGGACGGTTGCCGATCCAAATCCGTTTGGCCCGGCCGTCGAGATAGAGAGGGTCAGGATCATGCCACAGGCTGAGCCGTTGGTTGGCGAGTGTCACCAACTTTCCAAATGACGTGGCGGCGATCGGCGGTGCCTGTGCCATTAGCCCGCGCAACCGCACGTAGGGCAGCTCGGCCAACTCGATACTGGCCTGGCTAGTAAGGAGGCGGCGGCCGTTTTTGTCGGTAAGCCATCGCGGTCGCCTGGGAGGGAAGAAAAACTCCTCGATGGACTCGAATTCCGGCGACACCAGCACATGGTAGAGCCGGTCCTCGGCCCGGCCAAACAGCTGCAGCGCGCTGGCAAGCAGCACCCCCATCGTCTTCCGTCCGCCGGCCACCGAACAGTGGAGACGAACGTCCGACCGTTCCACCTGCTTCCTGATGAACTCGGCGAGCTGATCCGCGATGGCCTGGTTGTCCCGCTCGGAGCGGACGTCATCAAGGGGCTTGCCGTCCGCTCCCTTCAGGATGATGACGTGGGAAGCCTGACAGCGCGGCATCGGCTTCGGCCGATACTCGCGGATGAAGCGGGCCAGTGCGCGATTCGCTCTGAGCAGCTTCTCGAGACAAGCCTTGCGGCCAGCTTGGGTGGTCAGAATCCAGACTTCAGCGGGATGAATCGGCGGGGTGCGGTGATGGAGCGCCCACAGCGTTTCCGTTACGACTTGCGGCGTGAGCCCACCGACCGCCACCAAGACGTCGCGCATGCGCCCTCGCTCCGACCTGCAGCATCATGCAGAATTCGGAATGACCTGTCAAGAATCTCCTTCCGCGGTGCCCGCAAGGCGTGACAGATCGTTGACAGCCGCGCGACGAGAACGGGTTGTCAGGCTACGATCCGTCCGACCAGATCGTATGTTGCGGCGTCGGTGATTTCGACCGTAATGAAGTCGCCCGATCGGGGTAGGGGGCGGCCGGCGAGACTGTCCGACACATCGTTGATGTACACCACACCGTCGATGTCCGGGGCCTGGCCTTCGTGCCGGCCCTCGAGCAGAAGATCCGTTTCTTCCGACGGCCCGTCCACGAGCACCTCCAACGAACGCCCAATTAGCGCACGGCTTTTTGTCGAGGCGATCGACTCCTGAATGGCCAGCAACTCGTTGCGCCGGTTTTCCATCGCGGAGCGATCGACTTTGTCGCTAAGCTCCGCCGCCGGCGTGCCCTCTTCGTCGGAGTAGCAAAACACCGCCACCCGGTCGAAGTGGGCCTGTTCCACGAAGGTTTTGAGTTCCTCAAAGGCCTTGTCGGTCTCGCCGGGAAAGCCCACGATGAAGGCCGTGCGGAAGGTCACACCGGGCACGCGGGTTCTGATGCGCTCGACCACTCGCTCGATCGCTGCCCGGTCGCCCAGCCGGTGCATGGCCTTGAGCAGGGCATCGTTGATGTGCTGGAGTGGCATGTCGATGTACTTGGCGATCCGCTCCTCGCCCGCATAGAGGTCCAGCAGTTCGTCGGACACCTGTTGCGGATAGAGATAGAATGGCCTGATCCAGCGGAGGCCCTTGACCGTGACCAACTCGCGGAGCAACGTCACGAGCCCCTGGCGCAGGCCCAAGTCCACTCCGTAGTTGATGGTGTCCTGTGAAATGAGGTTCAGTTCTTTCACTCCTTCGTCGACTAGACGGCGCGCCTCCGCGACGATGGAGGCGATCGGCCGGCTGCGCTGCTTGCCGCGCATGAGTGGGATCGCGCAAAAGGTGCAGTTGCGATTGCAGCCTTCGGCGATCTTGATATAGGCGCTATGGCGCGCGCCGAGTCTGAGCCGCGGCACCAGGTCGTCGTAGAGGTAGGGGGGCTGGCTGATCCAGAGCCGCTGGTGCCGTTTCTTGGGCGCGAGCAAATCGCGGCAGATGTCGGCGATCTTGCCAAACTCGCCGGTCCCTACCACTGCGTCCAGTTCCGGCAGCTCCTTGAGCAGTTCGCCCTGGTAGCGCTGGGCCAGACAACCGGCGGCGATCAGGACGCGGCAGGAGCCGGACTGTTTCAATAAGCCATGTTCAATGATGGCGTTGATGGATTCCTGTTTAGCTTCTTCGATGAAGCCGCAGGTGTTGATAATCACCACCTCGGCTTTTTCCGCGTCGGTGGTCAGTTCGAAGCCGTTCGCTAGGAGTAAGCCGAGCATGATTTCGGAATCCACCTGGTTCTTGGAGCAGCCCAGATTCACAAAGCCGACCGTGGTCTTCGCCTTTTTCGCCCTCTCCCCCTTTCCCTTTTTGAAGGAAAGGGAAGGAAGAGAGAGCCTCCGTGTTTCGCCGGCCATGGGGAGCGTTTTGCGCGACATAGTCCGTCAGTCTACGGGACGTGTGAAAAGCCTGTCAACGACAAGCCGGTCCGGGCTTGCCATTGCCGCTTCTTATCCCCTACAGTGTCGGCATGATCCGTGCCTTCCAAGGCATCAAGCCGACGATCCCGAAGTCCTGCTTCATCGAAGAGACGGCCGTCGTCATAGGCGACGTGGCGATGGGCGAGGAGTGCAGTGTGTGGTTTCATGCCGTGATCCGTGGTGACGTGAACTACATTCGTATCGGGCACCGGACCAACGTCCAGGACCTCTGTATGCTCCACGTTACCCATGACACGGCGCCGCTCCTCATCGGCGACGACGTGACCATCGGCCATCACGTGGTCTTGCACGGCTGCACGATCAAAGACCGAGTGCTGGTTGGCATGGGCGCGATCATCATGGACGGCGCAGTGATCGGCGAGGATTCGGTCGTTGGCGCCGGTGCACTGGTGACTGAGGGCACGGTTGTGCCGCCCAAGAGTCTGATTCTTGGCTCGCCGGCCAAGATCAAGCGACCGGTCACTGAGCAGGAATTGGCCTGGATCAGAGAATCGGCGCAGAACTACGTGCGCTATGCCCGCCAATACCAATACATGGCCGATCCGGCGAAGGAAAAGGCTGGGTTCAAGATCTGAAACCGGTCCCGGGCCACTACAAAAGGGGTCGGGAGTCTTTTCTAAGTTGCTGTGCTACTGTTCATGCTAGCGAGACGTATCGGTGTCTGTGCTCAAGAAGAGCACTATGGCGAGGTTCACACCATAGTTCCGCCATGTAGCGGATGCGTGCGAAAGGGCATGAAAAAGATTCCCGATCCCTTTTCAAGGGGGCGTCACTTGCGGGTGAGCGCTTGACCGATGAGGACAAAGCACACCGGATCGCCCACGGTCGCCGTAGGATACCGTTCGGCCCCGACTCGGTAGGGAATGCCTCGCCGGTGACACCATTCGGCGATCCAGACCAACTCCTCTGTTGAGGTTGTGACCAGCGCGGGGAGCGTAAGCTTACGTAGACACCGGCCAGCTAACATCCTCACAATGCGGCGCTCGTCCGCAAATGTCTTCGGATCGAATGTGACAGGATCGGCTCGGCCATAGGAAAGCGCGGCCAGATGGGGAAACCGTTCTGGGTCGTTCAACACGCTCACGATCCAGAGATGGTCGAACATGCCCGGCGCCGTCCCCGCATCGGCTGCCGCCAACTCGAAGGGCAATCCCTTGCAGGCGTGGTTCAGCACCGCGACTTCGTCGGCCCGCAAATTATAGGCTGTGACCTGACGTCCCAGTTCCAGCGTCTCCATTGCCAGCGCGGGGATTTCCGCCACCCCAGCGCCGACGTAGAGACTCCGTCCGCCCGGTTTCAGCCGCCCCATCAGTGCCTTGGCCAGCTTGATCCCCAGCCGCCGACACGGCCCGCGCTTGGCTTTCCAGAACTCGTCCCCGCCCTCGTCGCAGTACACGCGACCGAGGGTCGAATAGTCGAGTGCATCAAAGATGCGGCGGATGGTCCGGACAGTTTCGGAACGGAAGTTGCCCGTTGTGCTTCTCATGAAAAGGATCCAATGAGACGATAGGTCAAGTATACGTCAAGCGTATGGAGATCAAAAAGGGGTCGGGAGTCATTTTAGCGACCAAGAATGACTCCCGACCCCTTTTTGTTTAGGCGACCCCTTTTTGTTTAGGGGTACTGCCGACCTCATGCCGGTCCCTTGGCCTCAGCCAAGGTTTTGGTCGCTGCTGTAACGCCTTCGAGAACCTTAGCCATGAAGTTGAGATTCACCGTCGCAATGGTATCCGTCGGTTGATGGTAATGAGGATTCCGGAAGTCGGCGGTGTCGGTGAGCATGACGGCGGGGTAGCCATGGTGCCAGAAGGCGGCGTGGTCGCTGCGCCTGGTGTCGGGAAGCAGCTCGCCGTTGCCGGGGACCTCCAGTGAAATCACAGGAACATGCGCCTGCGCAGCTTTCTCGACAGCATCGATGAGGCTGGCCGAGGCGACGTTGCCAACGACGCCCAGGAAATTGCCCGTCGATGGCACGGCGATCGGAACGCCGGGCGGGATCTGTTGCGTTCCTTCCTCAAAGCGGGCATAGCCGACGCATTCCAACACGATCGCGCCGAGCACGGTTTGGCCGGTCGCTCTTAGATGGGCGGCATAGGCCAGACTCCCGAGCAAGCCCTGCCTCCCGGCAGATGGATCTTGCTCTTCCAGATTGAAGGCGATGAATCGAACAGGTCGACCAAGCGGGATCTCCCGGAGTCGGCGGGCGACTTCGAGCAGCACCGCCAGGCCGCTGGCGTTGTCGTCGGCGCCGGGCGAGCCGGTTACCGTGTCGAAGTGGGCCGCGAGGATGAGCGGTGGTTTGCTCCTGACCGACGCAGTCAGTGGCAGACACGTTGCGATCACATTCCGATACGTCCCGCCGGGCGCCTCGAACTCGTGTGCGGCGACTTCGAAACCCAACGCGGTGAACTGGTCTCGGAGATACTGTTCGGCTTGGCGCAGCGCGGCCGGCGAAGTCTCAGGATGACGCTCGCCGACAAGGGCCTGGAGGTGAGCGGTCAGCCGGGCGATGGAGTCGGACATGTCGCGGCAAGGATCTGGCGCACGGCTGTCGCCTACGAGACGATCTCTGTCCCGATGCCTTTGTCCGTAAACACTTCGAGGAGGATCGCATGGGGTATGCGGCCGTCGATGATGTGCGCCTTGCGGACGCCGCCGTCAAGCGCCGTCAGACAGGCATGGACTTTGGGCAACATGCCCTCGCCGATCGCGCCTTTCTTCACCATCCGTTGCATGTCCTTGCGCGACAGCGTGGAGACATGACGGCCCTTGGCATCGCGGATGCCCTTGACATCGGTCAGCACCAGCAGCTTTTCCGCCTTGAGCGCAGCCGCTACCGCTCCGGCCACCAGGTCGGCGTTGATGTTGTACGTGTTGCCGGTGCGGTCGGTGCCGATCGGCGCGATGACCGGGATGAAATGGTCCTGCTGAAGCCTTTCAATGACGCGCGGGTTGACCGATTGGATATCGCCCACCAACCCGAAGTCCTCATCCGGTGAGCCGTCGTGTTCCGTCCCGATGCTTTCGGCCCAGGCTTTCACGGTTAGCGGCTTGGCATGGATGAGATCGCCGTCCTTGCCGGTCAGTCCGACGGCCCGCCCGCCGTGTTGATTGATGAGCGCGACGATCTCTTTGTTGATCTTGCCCCCCAACACCATCTCCACGATGTCCATTGTCGCCCGGTCGGTGATCCGCACGCCGTGGCGGAACTTGGCTTCCAGGCCCAGCGTGTCCAGCATCTTGTTGATCTGCGGTCCTCCGCCGTGCACGACGACCGGGTTGAGTCCCACGTACTTGAGCAGGACTACGTCCAGCGCGAAGCGGTCCTTCAGCGCATCCTCCGTCATGGCCTTGCCGCCGTACTTGATCACGATGGTCTTGCCGGCGAACGTGCGGATGTATGGCAAGGCCTCGACGAGAATGTTGGCCTTTTTGATGAGTTTGTTCATCACTGAGCTCCAAACTCATAGCCAGCAGCGAATAGCTGCTCGCTGTTGGCCGCCATCTATTGGCTCGCTACAGAATGAACCGGCTCAGATCCTGATCCTTCACGATGTCGCGCAGACGATCTTTGACGTACTGGGCGTCGATGATGACCTTCTTGTCTGGCCACTCCGGCCCTTCGAACGACACCTGTTCCAGCAGCCGTTCCATGATCGTAAACAGCCGGCGCGCTCCGATGTTCTCCGTCCGGTCATTCACCTGGACGGCCGTCTCGGCAATCTCCTCCAAACCGTCCTTGGTGAAATCCAAGGTAATTCCCTCGGTCGCGAGGAGCGCTTGGTATTGCCGGACCAGTGCGCCCCTGGGCTCGGTCAGGATCCGGATGAAGTCCTCTTTGGTCAGCGGACTCAATTCCACCCGGATGGGAAAACGGCCCTGCAATTCAGGAATCAGGTCCGAGGGCTTGGCGACGTGGAACGCCCCTGCGGCGATGAACAGGATGTGGTCCGTCTGGACCGGGCCGTATTTCGTGTTCACAGTCGAACCCTCGACGATCGGCAGCAGGTCGCGCTGCACCCCCTCCCGCGACACGTCAGGGCCGATACTTCGCTCGCGCCCGGCGATCTTATCGATTTCGTCCAGGAAGACGATGCCGGTCTGCTCGACCTTGGCGATCGCCTCGCGCACCACCTCATCCATATCGATGAGCTTCTGCGCTTCTTCCTGGGCGAGATGTCGCAGCGCCTCCGGCACTTTCATCACGCGCTTTTTCTTTTTGCCCTGGAACATCCCTCCTAACATCTCGCGCAGGCTACTTTCCAACTCCTCCAGGCCGCTGACGTTCGAAATCACGCCGATCGGCAGCGCCCGGTCCTTGACTTCCAATTCGACGGAACGGTGATCGAGTTTGCCTTCCCGCAATTGCAGGCGCAGCTTTGAGCGGGTGGCCTCGTAGGATTCTGTGGTCGGCTGCGCGGCGCTCGGCCGCTCTAATTCTTCGAGAAAGCCGGGCCGTGGCGTAACCGGAGGCAACAAAAGATCGAGCAGCCGCTCTTCCGCGAGCTGCTCCGCCTTGTGTTGCACTTCTTCCAGGTGTTTCGCCTTGACCATGTTGACGGCAAGCTCGGTGAGATCCCGGATGATTGTCTCCACGTCCCGCCCGACGTATCCGACTTCGGTAAACTTCGACGCCTCGACTTTCAGGAACGGTGCCTGCGCCAGCTTGGCCAGCCGGCGCGCGATCTCCGTTTTGCCGACACCGGTGGGGCCGATCATGATGATATTCTTCGGCATCACTTCGTCGCGCAGATCGGGTGGCAACTGTTGCCGCCGCCAGCGGTTGCGTAGGGCGATGGCGACCATGCGTTTGGCGTCGCGCTGGCCGATCACATAGCGGTCCAGTTCTTCGACGATCTGCCGGGGCGTGAGGTTGTTGAGATTGGGAAGGGCTGGTTGTTGGTCCGCCATCATCAATGCCGCGGAACTCATCGTTTGAGTTCTTCGATTAGGATCTGCTGGTTGGTGTAAATGTCAATGCCGCCGGCGATGGCCATGGATTCCTCGACGATCCGGCGTGCGTCCAATGCGGAATGGCCAAGCAACGCCCGCGCGGCCGCCAGGGCATAAGGCCCGCCAGAGCCGATCGCCAGGATGCCGTCTTCCGGTTCCACCACATCGCCGGTGCCGGAGATCACGAACGAATGGTCCAGATCGGCGACGGCGAGCAGCGCTTCCAAACGCCGGAGGATCCGATCGGTCCGCCAGTCTTTCGCCAGCTCCACGGCCGCCCGGGTCAAGTTCCCCCGATATTCTTCGAGCTTGGCCTCGAATTTTTCGAACAATGTAAAGGCGTCGGCGGTGGCGCCGGCAAAGCCGGCCAGGACCTGGTCGTGGTGCATGCGCCGGAGTTTTTTTGCATTGTGCTTCATCACGGTAGTGCCGACAGTCACCTGACCGTCGCAGCCCATCGCAACGTTACCGTCCCGTCGCACGCACAGAATCGTGGTGGCCCGAACCGTCATGACTGTCCGGCGGTCTCCGTTTCCGGAACAGGAGCTTGCAGCCTCGCTCGAGGATGCGCCTTATCATATACCGCCATGAGCTGGCTCGGCGCCAGGTGGGTGTATTTCTGGGTCGTGTTGAGCGATGCATGGCCCAGCATTTCTTGGATCGCGCGCAGGTCCGCCCCTTCGTCCAACAGATGGGTCGCGAACGAATGCCGAAGGGCGTGCGGGCTGATCCGTCCGCCGGGCAGGTAGCGGGAATATTTCACCACGATGCGGGCGACGCTGCGAGCGGTGAGTCGGCCGCCGCGAGCATTGCGGAACACGGGTTGGCCGTGTTCCGTGTGGCGCGAGGCGCCTGTTGCATTCCGCCGAGGATGCCCGTTGCTCCTGGGGATGGCACGGGTCCCCGGTGACGTATGGTGGGATAGCGCATCGTGGTAGTCCTTGATGGCCTCGAGCGCGACGTCCCCGATCGGCACGATCCGCTCCTTGCGGCCCTTGCCGCGCAGCCGAACCAATCCCTCGGCGGCGTGAAGATCGTCCATATTCATCCCGACCAACTCGCTCACGCGGGCACCGGTTGAGTACAGCGTTTCGAGGATGGCCCGGTCGCGGCGTGCCAACAGCGTATCGGCTCTCGGCAGTTCCATCAGGGCTTCCGCGTCCTCCTTGGTCAGCGTGCGAGGAAGCGGCTTGGGTTGCTTGGGTGTTCGGACGTGCTCGACGGGATTCTGTGTGACCCGTCCTTCTCTGATCAGGAAGCGATAGAAGCTCCGGAGCGTCGCCAGCTTGCGCGCCAATGAGCTTTTTTTCTTTCCTTGCCGATCCAGCCACACCAGATAGTTCCGGATTATGGCGGCGTCGATGACGGCGGGCTGGCAGTCGGCGCTCACCTGTCCGGAAAATTTTAGAAACGCATGGAACTGGCGAAGATCGGCCTGATAGCTGCGAATGGTCTCGGGGGACGCTCCCTGCTCGGCGTCGAGAAACGTCACGAAAGCCCGGATCGCGTCTTCCATGCCTCGAGATCCTCTAGCGCGCGTCGGCCGATGAGGCGCCGTTTTTGTTCCTTGTCTCGAATCCGGCTCGGCAGGGGCGGAAACAGCCCGAAATTCGTGTTAATCGGCTGGAAATGTCGCGGCTCGCAAGTAGTGATATACGAGAGCAGGCTGCCGTGCGCCGTGGTCGGCGGCGGCGTCACCAGTGGAAGCCCGGCCAAGCCGCGGGCGGCGTTGATGCCGGCCAAGCCGCCCATCGCCGCCGATTCCGTGTATCCCTCCACGCCGACGATCTGGCCCGCGAAGAACACCGTGCCGCGCGCCTTGAGTTGCAACGTGTTCCGGAGCAACTGCGGCGAGTTGATAAACGTATTCCGGTGCAGGCTGCCGTACCGAAGAAATTCCGCGTTCTCCAAGCCCGGGATCATGCGAAACACCCGCTTCTGCTCCGGATAGGTCAACTTGGTCTGGAACCCCACCATGTTGTAGCACGTCCCGTGGGCGTTTTCTGCGCGAAGCTGTACGACCGCGTAGGGTCGCGTGCCGGTCCGCGGATCTTCCAAGCCCACCGGCTTGAGCGGACCGAACTGCATGGTCTGGCGCCCTCGCTCCGCCATGACCTCGATGGGGATGCAGCCTTCGAAATAGGGGATCTTCTCGAAGTCCTTGGGTTGGACCTTTTCGGCGCTCAGCAGCGCTTCATAGAATTTGTTATACGTCTCCTCGTCCATCGGACAGTTCAGGTAATCAGCCCCGCCCTTGTCGTACCGCGAAGCCCGGAACACCACGTCCATGTTGATCGAGTCGGCGTCGATAATTGGCGAGATCGCGTCGTAGAAGTACAAATGCTTGGCGTGGGTCAGGTCGGCGATCGCCTGCGACAGGCGGTCCGAGGTCAACGGGCCGGTCGCGATGATGCACACGCAGTCAGTGGGGATGGCGGCGATCTCCTCCCGGATGATCCGCACATTGGGATGCCCTTCCAGCGCCTCCGTGACCTTGCGGGCGAACATCTCCCGGTCCACCGCCAGCGCCGAGCCTGCCGGCACGCGCGACTCGTCGGCGGCACGGACGATCAGCGAATTGAGCCGCCGCATTTCTTCTTTCAAGATGCCGGGCGCGCTCAGGATGTCGCCGGAGCCTAGCGAGTTAGAGCACACGAGCTCAGCGAGCCACCCGGTTTTGTGGGCTTTAGTGAACTCCTTGGGCCGCATCTCATAGAGCGTGACTCGAGCTCCGCGGTTGGCCGCTTGCCAAGCCGCTTCGGAGCCAGCAAGCCCGCCGCCCACGATCACGACATCGTCGCGCATGGCGTGTGAAACTCCGGTTGGGATGACAAAGAAAGCTTATTGTAGAAACTGGGTTTCGGGGATGTCAAGGCAAACGGCCGCCGAAGAGCGGCAACGACGATTGATCCGCCGTGAGCGCGTCGCGCTTACAGGCGGTGTGTGACGCGCTCCGCGTACCCGGTCATTTCCACATAGCCCTGTCCCGACACGGCCGCACCGCGCCACGTCCCTGCCGCCTGAACGGCACCTTCCCAGTAGGTCACCTGGGTACTCCGGCCGGTGCGCAGCTCCTGATCCGCCAGCAATGGGGTCACCTCGAGCGAGAACTGCGGTGAGGCGCAGGACAGCCGCCAGCGTTGCGGGTAGCGCGCCCCGCTCGCCGGACTGGTCCAGTAGGTGAGCGGCTCCAACCGCAGGGAGTGGCCGGGCAGATGCTGCGATCGCCCGTCGGCGAGGATCAGCGTGCCGCTGGAGGCCGGATCGGCCGACCCGTCGGCGCGCCGCAGCCGATAGACCATCAGCTCGCTGTTGTTGCTGAGCTGAAGACTGAACCAATCCCAGCCGACCACCTCGCGATCGAGGTCCGCGGAACCGAACTCATGGTCCATCCAGCTCGTGCCGACGACCTCGAGCTGTTCCCCGCGGACCGTCACGCGCCCTTCGGTCGCCAGCCGCGTGAGTGAATAGTAATGGGATGCCTGTCCTCGGCGGTCGCCTTTGCGGCTCACGCCGTCCGTGCCGTGCACGACCGGCGGTTTGAGGGCTGTGACCGTCAAATCCACGGCAAAGCCGTCAGCGGCTGCGCGCAGGTGATGGCGATCGGAGTTCCCGGCCAGCCGTTCGACGCTCCACCGATCGATCCACACGCGGAGGCGGTCGGCGTCCGCGCCGGCTCTACCCAACCCGGCTCGACTAATCTTCTCGCTCATATAAAACCGGCCGTTGTCCAGGTCGGAGAGTGCCAAATGGGCCAGGTACAGGTGCCGAATCGTCCAGCGGGACGGCTCGGTCCTGATGCGCTCTGGCGCGACCCCGCGTCGGAAGAACGTCAATTGAAAGCCGAAACGCCGGCCGTTCCGGGCGGTGAGATGACCGGTGTAATACCACCATTCCGTCCGGAACGTATCGTGCGATCCATGGTCCTGCGGAAAACGGTACTGGTAGCCCGGCAGGGCGAGACGGAACCCGCCTTCCGTCACCTCGCCGTCGCGGGCGGCCAGAGAAACGGGCGCCCGCGCCAGTGTGCCCGCCAGCAGTGCCATCGCTGTGCGAGATCGGCTGCGCATGACCACGGCTTATAACACTCCGTCTTCCGCTGTGCAAATCGCCAGTATTGATGAGGGTTTTGTCATAGTCGGCGGCGCCGACGCGGTCCGGACGCTCGGTTGACAACTTCCGAGAGCATCGGCTATCGTGAGGCATGCAAACCGATCGAGAGCGCGATCATCACGGCCGCGACCCGCGTGAAAAACCGGCGTCATTCCGGATCCCGGAACGCATCCCGGTGTTCGCGCTGCCCAACGTGGTCTTCTTCCCGAAAACGTACCTGCCGCTGCATATCTTCGAACCGCGCTATCGCCAGATGGTCGCCGACGCGGCCGCCGGAGGCCAGTGCATCGGGATGGCGTTGCTCAAGGAAGGGTGGGAAGCGAACTATTACGGCAATCCTCCCATCTTCCAGCTCGGATGCGTCGGTCGCCTCGTGGGCGTCCAATCCCTGCCGGACGGCCGATCGAACATTCTGCTGCAGGGTTTGGAACGGTTCGAGGTGCGGCAGGAGTTCCACGAGAAGAGTTATCGGGAAGCGACGATCGCGCTGAAGCCGCGGGCGCCTGAATCGGCGCTCGATCCGGCGGTGCGGGCCTACTTGATCAAAGTGCTTGGGGACTGTCTTCACGCGCGCGAGGATCATCCCTATTGGCAGCACTTCTTCCGCGAGGACGTGGGCGATGACATCCTCGTGAACACCCTCTCGACTCACCTCGACTGCACTCCCCTGGAGAAACAATTTCTTCTGGAAGCGGACTCGCTTCAGCAGCAGGCTCGTCGGCTCATCGATCTGATCCAGTTCAAAGTACACGAGCGGGACGGAGTAAAGGGCTGGGGCTGATGGAACGGGCGGTCGCCATCGAGGTGTCCCGGCTGGGCAAGGCCTATGATGGCGTGAAGGCCATCGAAGACCTGTCCTTTCAGGTTTTTCAGGGCGAGATCTTCGGCCTGCTGGGACCCAATGGCGCCGGCAAGAGCACGACGCTGCGGATTCTGATCGGCTTGCTGCGGCCGACGTCGGGCTCCGCCGTCGTGTGGGGCCACGACGTGGCGCGCGAACCAGAGCGGGTGCGCCGGCTGATCGGGTATGTGCCGCAGGAACGGGCGATCGACCGATTTCTGACGGGCCGTGAACATCTGGACCTCCTCGCCAATCTGTACCACCTGCCCAAAGACGAAGCCCGCCGCCGTATCGACGAGTTGTTGCGGCTGGTGGAATTGGAACGCCATGCGGACCGGCTTGCCAAGACCTATTCTGGCGGGATGAAGCGGAAACTGGACATCGCCTGCGGCCTGCTGCCGGATCCGAAGATTCTTTTTTTGGATGAGCCCACGCTGGGTCTGGATGTGCAAAGCCGGCTGCGCATTTGGGACTACGTGCGCGGGCTCCACGAGCGGGGCATGACGGTGGTGATGACGACCAACTATTTGGACGAGGCCGATCAGCTCTGCGACCGATTGGCGATCATCGACGGCGGGCGGATCAAGGCGCTGGGCTCGCCCACGGAACTGAAGGTCGGCCTGGGCGGCGACATCGTGTCGCTGACGGTGAAGGAGACGGACCGGATCGAATCGTTGGCTGCCGCCGTGAAAGGGCTGCCGTCCATCCGGGCCGTGAGCACGACGCCGACGGGGCTTGATATCCGGGTGGAGTCGCCGGAGAAGGCCCTGCCGGCGATTCTCAACGCCGCGAATCGGCTGAACTGTGGTCTGGAGTTCATCGACTACCACCGTCCGCGGCTGGACGACGTGTTCGTCGCCCACACTGGGCACGCGATCCGGGAAGAGTTTCCCGGGGAAATGGGCAGTGAATTCTGAGTGAGAAGAGCTGAGTTGTCTGAATGCGTTGCAAGCTCAGAACTCGGTACTCAGAACTCATAGCTTGAACGAAGCGATGAAAGAGTATTGGCAAGAAATCAGCGCACTGACGCTGCGGTGGATACGGCGGTTGAGCCGCGAGAGGTTCAGCATGCTGTTCACGCTCGTCCAGCCCATGCTGTTCTGGCTGATTTTCTTCGGCAATCTCTTCCAACGGGCGGCCGACACCCAGGTGGTGCAGGCGCCTAACTACATCAGTTTTCTGGCCGCTGGCGTGGTGGTGATGACGGTGCTGAACAACGGGTTGGCGGGCGGCGTCGATTTGCTCTTCGACAAGGAGAACGGGTTCCTCGAACGGCTCATGTCCACGCCCATCCGCCGGAGTTCCATCATCCTGAGCCGGTTCCTCTTCGTGATGGGCGTCACGTCCTTGCAGGTGTTGGTCATCCTGGGCGTCGCGTTTCTGTTTGGGGTCCGGCCGGCGACCGGTCTGCTCGGCGTGGCGGTCATCCTGTTGATCGGCATGTTGTTCGGGGTCGGACTGACGGCCATCTCGATGGCAATGGCCTTTTCGGTGAAAAGTCATGGTGACTTCTTCTCCGTCCTAGGGTTTCTTTCGCTGCCGATGATTTTTTTGAGTTCGGCCCTCGTCCCGTTGTCGGCCATGCCGGCATGGATGAGCTTCCTGGCGCGGTTTAATCCGATGACCTGGGCCATCGATGCCGTCCGTCCTCTGATTCTGTCCAGTTGGGCGGAAGCGCTCCCGAAGGTCGCGATGGTTCTGGTCGTCATGGCGGTGTTCGACGCGCTGTGCCTGTACGGTGGCGCACGCGTGTTCCGCAAGGCGATGGGATAGATCGAGCGTGAAGCACGGAAACGGGCGGGAACAACATACCGAGGTAACACGCTCCTGGAAGGACCGGGGGAGTTCTACTGCGGTACCTCGTTCGCCGATAAGCGACGCTCTCATACGATGGCGATAGGTGAAAGCCAGATTCGGGCGTTGATCCGGCTGCTGTCCGATGAGGATGAGCGGATCGTGAAGACGATCAGCGGCAAGCTGATCGATCTCGGGCCCTGCGCCATACCGTTGCTGCAGGAGGCTGAAATTGAACAGCCGGAGATGGCCGAGCGGATCACGCGGATTCTGGAAGAGATCCGTGGGAGGCGGCTGGAGAACGAGTTGCGGGAGTTGGTCGCTCAGCCCGAGGACCGGATCGATCTGGAGGCCGGCGCGTTTCTGATTGCGCGGTACGCCTATCCGACGTTGGATGTCTGCGCCTATACCCGCCAGTTGGATGAGATGGCCAGGGAAGTGCGCGACCGCATCGGGCCTCGCGCCTCGGGCGAAGAAACCGTCAAGACGTTGAACCGCTATTTGTTCGTGGAGCAGGGATTCCGCGGCAACACCAGAAACTATTACGAAGTCGAGAACAGTTATCTGAACCGCGTGCTGGATCGGCGGACCGGCATTCCGATCAGTCTCTCCGCTGTCTACTTGTTCGTCGGCCGACGCCTGGGGCTGCCGGTTCACGGCATCGGCATGCCAGGGCACTTTCTCGTCAAGTACGAATCGGACCGCTATAAAGTGTTCGTGGACTGTTTCAACGGGGGCGCGCTCCTGACGGAACGGAACTGCGCGCGCTTTCTGGCCGAAGCCGGATACGGGTTCGACGAACGGTATCTGCAGAAAAGTCCGCCGCGCGCCGTGCTGATCCGGATGCTCAAAAACCTGCTCGTGATCTACAGCAAGCTCGACGACCCGTTGAAGAAGGCCAGGCTGTCCCGCTTCGCGGAGATCCTGGAGTGCGGACCGGCTTTTCCGTTCACACCGTCACCGACAACAGATCCTTCCCCATCAGGATAGTTCCCCGAAAGTAGCGGCCCGCCTGTCGCCTGACGTCGAACCGTTCTGCGATCGGGTAGAAGTGCGAGAGAATCAGCCGGTCGAGTCCCGCATCGCGGGCGAGCCGGCCGCAGTCGCCCGCGTGCATGTGGCCCGGTCCCGGCCGATTCGCGGGAAAGGAACAATCGAGCACGGCCACGTCGGCCTCCCGACAGAGGCGGACGAGATTCTCGCAATACTGGGAGTCGCCGGAATAGGCCAGCGTTTTGCCTCTGTGCTCAATACGGTAGCCGACGCAGTGGAGTCCAGGGACATGGAGCACCGTCCCCGGGGTAATGCGGGTCTCTCCAATCAGAAACCCGCGATCGGCGACTTCCTTGATCTTGACACGAAAGCGTGGAGAGTCGAAGCTTGGAAATGTGGTGAAGACCATCCGGAACAAGCGGGCAGTCCCGCGCGGCCCGATGATCGTTAAGTCCGGACGAGGGCCGACGAGCTTAGAGTGGATGACGGCGTCGAAGAAAAAGGTAATGAAATCGGAGAAATGGTCGGCGTGGAAATGGGAAAACAGCACGTGTGTGATCCGATGGCGGTCAACTCCCGTCTTCATCAAATTGACCAGCGTGCGGGGACCGAAGTCGAGGAGCAGCACCTGGTCGGTCCGCACGAGATAGCCGGCGGCGGCCCGCTTGGGGTGGACATTCGTGCCGCTGCCCAGAATCGTCAGGCGCATCAGGACCTCGAAACCAGCGGCGACGTGCGGCCCCACTGTCCGGAAAAAACGAAGTCTTCCAGCGGCCTTCTGCTGCGCGGGGCCACTTCGCGCTGGCGGAGCTTCTCGGGCAGCAAGGCCGGATCGCCAGGATAGCCGAGCGCAATCGCCGCGACCGGCTCGAACCCCTCCGGCACGGCGTACGCCTGCCGCACCTTCTCTGGGAAAAAGCCCGCCATCTGATGCACGAACAGGCCGAGCGCGGTGGCCTGCAGGGTCAAGCCGGCGACGGCCTGCCCGACGTCGTGCAACGCATGCCGGTTTGGTCCGCCGTCGTGCTGAAACGTCGTCCGCGCCACCGATATCATCAGTACGGGGGCGTGCCTCGCCCAGACAGCGTTCCCTTCGTTCAGACATCCCAGCATCCGATCGTAGTCCGCCCGGTCCTGCTTCGTCGCGACTAGGAAATACCAGGGCTGGTCGTTGAAGCAGGACGGCGCCCAACGGGCGGCTTCCCACAGACGGCATAGGGTCTCCGGTTCGACCGGCTTGTCGGAGAACGCGCGCGGACTCCAGCGACGCTTGAGCAGATCGTGGATCGGATGAGCGGTGTCCGCAGGTTTTTCCATCATCGACTCCTATGGGAATGGGCGACGGGCCGCCGAGATCTCATCGCCGGTCCTGTTCGAAGCTGTCTCTGATACGCACCAACAGTCTGCACAACTGGTCCGCTTCCTTTTGGGTCAAGGCTTGCTCGAAATACGGACGCAAGAAGGCGATATGCGCGGCAAACGCTTTGCGGAACAGCGCATCGCCCTTGTCAGTCAACCGAATCCTGATGCAGCGACGATCGCCGGCCACCTCATCTCTTCGGATCAAGCCCTTAGCCTCCAGCCGGTCGAGGACGCCGGTCAGCGTGCCCTTGGTGGTCAAGGTAGCCGCACTGAGCTCCGAGCAGGTCATGCCGTCCGTGTCGCCGAGCGTGGCGATCACGTCGAATTGGGACGGCGTCAGTCGCAGGGAGCGGATATGGCGGTTGTCGGCCCGCCAAAATGCCAGGTAGGCTTCGACCAGCGGGCGCACTACCTTGAGATAGGGATCGTCTTTGAGATCGGGAAGCTCCATGGCTGGCCACATGATAGTTCTAGTTAGTATGGTTGTCAAGGAGCCCTGGCGGCGCGTTGACGCGGTCGGCGGGGCCCTCCTATGATGCGGCATCATGAGCCTGCGCAGCCAAACCGGCCAAGCGAACCTCACGGCGATTTTGATCGTCCTCGGAGCGGTCGTCGCCTTCGTCTGGATCTGGAAGCGGCTTTCTCCCGAGACGCAGGATCTCCTCGTCGAGCAGGCCGTTCCCTTCACGCTGCTGGGGCTGGCCCTCGCGGCGACCCTGTGGGCGATGATCCGTCCGATCCTGCGGCGGCGACACCGGCGACGCGAGCGGGAACGTCTCATGGCGGCCTTCCAGTGCGAGACGTCGCCGGAGAAACGCCTCGACCTGGCCTTCGCCATGATCGAAGTCAACGAGTATCGGCTCGAAGGGCTGGAGCCCGTGGCGCCGGCGTTGAAGGAACTGTTCGCCACCACCCTGCGGAAGGCGGTTGGTGACAAGCAGCATAAGATCCGCGGGATGGCAGCGAGCCATCTCGGCGTTCTCCAGGACAAGTCGGTGATTCCCCTGCTCCTCAAGGCGTTGGAGGACGACCATGCGTACGTGCGGAGCTGCGCGGCGCTGGGGTTGGGACGACTGCGTGCGGTAGAGGCCAAAGAGAAACTGGTCGAGGTGATGAAAGAGGACTGGGATCAGACGGTGCGCAGCCGGGCCCGGGAGGCGCTGGAACGCATGACCTGAGCTTCAATCTTTTTCCCCGGCGGTCCATTCGAGGAGAAGGATTTCGGGCGGGCAGTTCCAGCGGGCTGGAAGAACCGACCAGCCAAGACCGCGGTTGACGTAAAGGCGGAGGCCGTTCCGCACATACATGCCGTGCAGACGGCCGTTGCAACCCGGCGGGAGCCAGACGGGCGGTACGAACGGCACCCGCCACTGACCTCCGTGGCTGTGTCCGCACAAGGCCAGGTCGATTCGGTGATGCGGCTGTACCTGATCCAGAATGTTGGGCGCGTGCGCCAGCAGGAGAATAAAGCGCCCCTTAGATGGAGGAGGCAGACACTGCAGGTCGGCCTGGTGCAGGGAAGGATCGTCCACGCCGACGATGGCCAGCTCCCCTGATCCTGCGGCGACGAAGGCGGTTTGATTCACCAGCAGCGAGAGTTTGTGCCGGTCCGCCAATTCCGAGAACCGGTCGACCGGGACGCCGCTGTAATGGTCGTGGTTGCCTAGCGTCATATACACAGGGGCCACCGTTCTGAGTTGGGACAGAAAGCGGAAGAGGTGCGGGAGGCCGTCCGGCACGTTCAGCAGGTCGCCGGTGATGAAGATCCAGTCGGGCCGCAAGCCGGCGATTGTCCGGACGATCGAGTCATGACGCGGTCGATAGCGGTCGAGGTGGAGATCGCTGATCTGTACCGCGCGTCGGCCGGCGAGAGGGCTGTGAACCACGGTCAGCCGAGAGACCTGCGCCTCGTCCAGGCCGATTTCCCATTGCGGAACGAGGTTGAAGAGATGGTGAGAAGGACGGCTGATCACGTGACCGACAAACAGCCGTGCCCGCTCTTGCCAGCGCATCAACCACGCCGTCATTCCATCACCCGGTTCAGCGCGGCTTGATCGGACGCGCTCAAACGATAGCCGTTGTCGTAGAGGATCCCCATGCCGGCCATAAGCCGTTCCATCCCCCCTGCCTTGTGGAGCGCATCGAACGCGGCGGTCAGCGCCGCCGCGTGCGCGGCCGCGGTTGATGCGGGGTCAAAGGCGAGTTCGAGCGAGTGAAGCACGTCCTGGAGTTCGGTCGTGCTGTAATGTCCGTCATCGTCACGGTCGCCGACCAGAGCAAATTCGTAAAATGTGAGGCTCAGCGACAAGGAAGATTGGGTGCGGCTGAAGTCTTCCCGCACCGATCCCAACCCGCCGGGATAGCGACTCTCGCAGTCGGCCGGCGAGAACGTGCGGCCGAGAGAAATCGTCTTGGACGGTGCATCGCGCCGCCAGGCCACCCCTTGCACCGGCGGCGGCGTCGGCTTCCGTTGCTCGCGCCGGTAAAACCACTGGGTGCAGGTGCTGGCGATGGCGAAGGCCTGCTTGTCGATGGTGACCTGACGCCTGATGTGCTGGGTGAACAAGACGAACACGTCGTCGGCCCAGGCCGAAGAGGCGGTCAGAGCAAGTATCCCGAGATGCAGCGCCAGTGGTAGGATGACCGCTGAACGGAACGTGATGGTCGATAATCGGAACATGCGGGTCGAGCGGTTGTAGATCACGGTGAACGGCTTGCCCAGAGTATACCACCGGACCGCTTGTGATTGGCGGGGAACTTCCGGAATATCCCGGCGCGACCAGTTCCGCGCAGTTGAGAAGATATGATAAGCACCATTAAGAGTCAGAGCGATTTACCCTATTTGACGACGACCCAACCCGGCATCGGCGGACGGATCCGGACGACGCCGGAGGATTTCCGCGTCGAGGAACGGCCCTTGTATCTCCCCTGCGGCGAAGGCGAGCATCTTTATCTCCGCGTGACCAAGCGCGGCCTATCCACCCCCGAACTCGTGCTGCGACTCTCCTCCGTGCTCGGCGTCAAAGCGCGGGCGATCGGCATCGCGGGCCTCAAGGACGCCAGGGCCGTCACGACCCAGATGGTGTCGATCCACGGCGTCACACCAGAGCAGGTGGCGCGGATCAGGCCGGATGCGCACCTGCTTTCGGTGGAGGTGCTCGGCCGTCATCGGAATCGATTGCGGACAGGACATCATGCCGGCAACACCTTTCGGCTCGTCATCCGTGGCGTCCACCCTCACGCTGAAACGACTGTGCCATTGGTGCTGGAGGAACTGGCGCGCCGCGGCGTGCCGAATTACTTCGGCCCGCAGCGGCAAGGCAAGGCCGGCCTCAACCACCGACTGGGCGCCGTTCTGCTGACCGACGGCGCGCGGCGGGCCAAGATGAGTCGTTCCAAACGTCTCTGGTACCTGCATGCCTATCAATCTTATCTCTTCAACCGGGTGCTGGCCCGCCGGCTTGATCAGCTCGATCGCGTCATGGTGGGCGACTGGGCGATGAAGCTCGACAACGGCGCTTGCTTTCCGGTCGAAGACGCCGCGGCGGAGCAACCCCGGGCGGATCGCTTCGAGATCAGCCCGACCGGGCCGCTTTTCGGGTCGCGAGCGCCCTGGGCGTCGGGCGAACCGGGGGCCATCGAACGCGCTGTGGTCGAGGCGGAGGGCATGACACCGGAGGCGCTCGTCGAGGCCGCGAAAGCCTGTGGGTTCCGCGGCGAGCGTCGGCCGTTGCGGGTCAAGTTGGTGGATCTGGATTGGTCGCTGAAGGACGGCGATCTCCTCCTTTCGTTCGCGTTGCCGCCCGGTGCCTACGCCACGAACGTATTGAGAGAATTAATGAAAGTGGGATAAACAGATATGGCCTTTAACCTCTAGCCCCCGCTCAAGACGGTGATCCCTATGTCCAATGTCCAAGAGACGGTTGTCTTGCATGGCCATATCATCGATTCGCTGATTCTGGCCAAGGTGCTGGACACGATCCTGATGCTGGGCGGAACCTTCGATCTCGAAGAAGTCCGGATCGGCAAGACGCGCGAGGAGCCGTCCCGCGCAAAAATTCTGATCACGGCGCCGTCCGCCAACCTGCTGACAGAGATTCTCCAGGCGATCCAGCCACACGGCGCGGCGGTAGAGCGGGAATCTGATTGTACGCTGGAGCCGGCGCCGGCCGACGGGATCCTCCCCGAGACCTTCTACGCCACGACGCATTTGCCCACGCAGGTCCGACTGCGCGGCGTGTGGGTCGACGTGGAGGCCATCGAGATGGATGTGGCGATCCGGGTCGATGCCGATCGGACGCGGGCCCGCGCGATCCCGATGGCCGACGTGAAGAAAGGAGACCTCATCGTCACGGGACGCGAGGGCGTGCGGATCATCCCGCTCGTGCGGCCGAAAGAACGTGACGTGTTCGGGTTCATGGAGTCGCAGGTCTCGGCGGAACGGCCGCATGGCCATATCATCCGTGATGTGGCGCGGCGGATGGAGGCGTTGCGCGAGGGCATGAGGAACGGTCGCGAGGGGTGCAAGGTCTTGCTCGCCGGAGGGCCCGCGATCATCCATGCGGGCGGCCGCGATGCGCTGACGTGGCTGATCGAGTCGGGTTTCATTCATGTGCTCTTTTGCGGCAACGCGCTCCCGGCGCACGACATGGAAGCGCATCTCTTCGGCACGACCCTCGGCTACGCGTTGTCGGCCGGCCGGGCGGTGCCGCACGGGCACGAACACCATTTGCGGACCATCAACCGTATCCGCGCGATCGGCAGCATCAAGGCGGCGGTGGAGTCGGGCGTGATCACGAGCGGAATCATGGCGGCCTGTGTGAGGCAAGGCGTCCAGGTCGTCATGGCGGGCACAATTCGGGACGACGGCCCGCTGCCTGGGGTGATCACGGACTCGGTTGTCGCCCAGGCCGCGATGCGGGCGGCGATTCCCGGTGTGGGCCTGGCGCTTTTGGTCGCGTCCACACTGCACGCGGTGGCGACGGGCAATCTCCTTCCCGCCACAGTCCCGACGGTCTGCGTGGATGTGAATCCGGCCGTGCCGACGAAGCTGGCCGACCGAGGCAGTTTTCAGGCCGTCGGGCTAGTGATGGACGCCGCGTCGTTCCTGCGGGAACTGGCGCGAGAGTTGGGGTGGAAAGGATGAGCCGGCTCTTGGTGTGCCCTCCGGATTATTTCCGGATCGAGTACGAGATCAATCCCTGGATGCGCCGGACCAACACGGTGGACGGCGAGCGGGCCTACCGGCAATGGCACGAGCTGATGACGGTGCTGGAGCAAGACGCCGGCGCTACCCTCGAACGGATGACTCCGGTGCCCGGCCTACCGGACCTCGTGTTTACCGCCAACGCGGGAGTCGTGCTCGGCAAGCGGGCGGTGCCGAGCCGATTCCGGCATCCTGAACGACAGCGGGAGGAGCCCTACTTTGAGGCATGGTTCCGCGAGCACGACTACGAAGTCATCGCGCTGGAGAAAGGCCTCTACTTCGAGGGCGCGGGGGATTTGCTGGGATTTCCCGACGGCTGGTTCGGCGGCTACCGGCAACGGTCGGACATCCGTTGCTATTCCCGCTTGAGCGAGATTTTTGGACGGGAAATTATTCCCGTGGAACTCATCGACAGCCGATTCTATCACCTCGACACGTGCTTTTGTCCCTTGAGCGGAGGCGAGTTGCTCTATTATCCGCCCGCGTTCGATCGGTACGGGCAGGCGGCAATCGCCGAGCGGGTCGCGTCGGAGCGCCGGCTCGTCGTGCCGGAAGCCGAGGCGCTGAAATTCGCTTGTAACGCCGTGTGCGTCGGCAAGCACGTCGTGTTGCCCGCCGGCTGTCCGGAGACGATGGCGCTCCTCCGTGACCGCGGCTACGAACCCCACCCTGTTCCCCTTGACGAATTCATGAAGTCCGGCGGCGCGGCGAAGTGCCTGACGCTGGCCTTGGACTAGCGAACAGCCAGCAGCGAGTAGCTGGCAGCAAGCAGTTCCGGAGTCAGAAATCAGAACCTCTCCCTTCTTGACCTTTCCTCTCCGAGGTTGAGATGGTTTGTCTCGCTACCTACTAGCCGCTACTTGCTATTCCTATTCGCCCGCTTGCGGAAGAGCCACGAACCATACAGTCCCGCGATCGCGATGGTGACGAGTTCAATCGTCATCAACAGGCGACTCACGACGGCCTCGGGTTCGGGCGGGGAAAGAATGAAGTGGAAACCGAGAAATTCGGGCGGTCGGCTCGGCGGAGTTTCCCACGGCGGAAACATGAGCGCAAGGAGCAGCAGCGCCACCATGACGTAGAGGATCTGAATATTCAGCTCTTCTTTGACGGATACGGGCGACGAGGAAAGGCCCACGGCGGGTGCGCCGTTGAGCGGCGCGCCGCACTGGGTGCAGAACCGGCTGATCTCCGGAAGCTGGTGGCCGCAGGAGCCGCAGGTCTTCATCGACCCTCTGCCTCGGAAGTGACGGACCCACAGCTTACACGGAACAGACGTTGAATCGCCAGTCTGCCCACCGTCATTTCTCGTCCCAATAGGGGAGGAAGGCGTGGGGCAAACAGAATGGGATCAGAAATGGTAGCTCAGGCCGAAGGCGACGATGTGGGCCGTGTAGTCGGCCTTGAAGCCGAACAGATTGGGCGTGTCCTTGTAGTCGAAGCGGGCATAATTGAACTTGTATTCCCCGAACATTGTCCAGCGTCTTGTAATGTAATACCGAAGACCAGCCTCTGCGTTCACACCGATTCTCCAGTTGCTCGATTGCGTATTGTCTCCCGACGTCACCGACGGATCTTTGATACGGGCGAAGAAAATGCCGGGACCGATACCAACATAGGGTTGGAGGCGAGTCTTGTGGTATCGGAACATCACATTGACAGGCGCCCAGGTGATCACTCGGTTATAGAGACCCTGAAAGTCGGCGGTGGCGCTTCCACCTGGCCCTTTGAACGTGATGGGTTGTTGCTTGATATGAGGAGTCGTATAGAAGACCTCCGTCTCGAAGCCGAACCATCGGATTTGCGGCAGGTAGAAGCCCAACTTGACTCCGCCCATGAGAGAGCTTTTCAAAGCCTGATCTGAGATCGAGAGAACTGCAAAGCCCGGAGTGGTAATTTTGCCGTCGCTCAAGCTCTGCGGCAGCGTGACCCCAAACTGACCGGCGATGTAGGCTTCTCCATGCGCAAGCGGCGGAAGAATGACGCACGCAACAAGCATGACCAGCCCGATCGGAAGCCCTCGTGCGTGCCGGCGGTAGTGAGTAGCCATTGTGTGAACTCCCACGTTTTCAGATCCTTTGGGGAACGAAGCGCAACCCTTCGACGGCCTCCTATTCGTCTGCTCCGCGGGATGACGGCGGAGCGCAGTCGATGTGGGACCGAATGGGCTTGAGCAAGCCCTGTGCCATCCAAGCGTATAACAGAGAGCCGCTCTCCTCCCAATCCTTTCTCATTCTTGGCATGCGCCGATCCGAGGCCTGTTCCCCTGCGTGCTCGCCGCTGAACTATGTGGATGCGCCGCCGTTCCCTCTAGTCACCGGTCTATTCCTTAAGCAATTCATCTGTCTTTTTTCGCCAGGCTGAGTCGGTAAACGGTATCTCCTTCGTTGACAGTGTTCATAGCCCATTCCTATAATCCTCGCGGTTTCCTCGCCGGTGGCGAGCAGCCCTGCGCCTCACCCCCCATCCTTTCCTCTCCCATCAAGGGGGAGGTGGGAATAACCGCGAGATGCGCGATGGCACCAACCGCAACAGACCGACAAGCGCGCACGCCTACTATCGGCGTCATCGGCGCCGGCGCGTGGGGGACGGCGCTGGCATGGCATATGGCACAGAAGGGCGCCGCTGTCCGGCTGTGGGCATACGAGCTCGAAGTGGTCGAAGCGATCAGGACGAAGCACGAGAACACGCTTTTCCTGCCTGGCGTCAAGCTGCCTGGGGACGTCACGGCCACCAACTCATTGCACGAGGCCGTCCGCGGCGCCGAAGCCATCGTGTTCGCGGTGCCGTCCCACGTCGCCAGGACGGTGTTGTGCCACATGGCGCCGCTCGTACCCGACTCGACGCCGATCATCAGCGCGACGAAAGGTGTCGAAGAAGACACGCTCAAAGTCATGACCGACGTCATGACCGAGGTGCTGCCCGGGCCGACCCGTGAACTGATGGTTCTCTCCGGGCCGAGCTTCGCGGCTGAAGTCAGTCGCGGGCAGCCGACGGCGGTCTGCCTGGCCGGGTATCGTGAAGAGACGGTCAAGGTCTATCAAGCGCTGCTGATGTCGCCGACCTTTCGGGTCTATATCGACCATGATCTGATCGGCGTCCAACTTGGCGGAGCGCTCAAGAATGTGATGGCGATCGCGGCCGGCGTGGTGGATGGCCTGGAGCTGGGCCACAACGCGCGGGCAGCATTGATGACGCGCGGGCTGGCGGAGATGGTCCGACTGGGCGTGGCCATGGGGGCGGACCCGCGCACGTTCTACGGTCTCTCTGGAGTCGGGGATTTGGTGCTCACCTGCACAGGGCCTCTTAGCCGGAACCGCACAGTGGGCGTGCGGTTGGGGAAAGGCGAGAAGCTGGAGAGCATCCTGCGCGGCATGCACGCCGTGGCGGAAGGCGTGCGCACCGCGCGCGCGGCGTTGGGCCTGGCGGAGCGGTATGGCGTCGAGATGCCAATCGTGCGGGAAGTCAATGCCGTGTTGTTCGAAGGCAAGCCCTGCCGTCAGGCGGTTGCTGATTTGATGGAGCGGGGCGCAAAAGCGGAACGAGAATAACTGCGAGAATAACTGAAAAGACTTCTTCTCTATATTATGAACTATGACTCGCTGAGACGATTGCTTCACGAGGTCAAAAGAGGCAAGACCGGGATCGATGCGGCCATCGCGCGGCTCCGCACTCTGCCATACGAGGATCTGGGGTTTGCCTCCGTAGATCATCATCGGTCTATCAGGCAAGGGTTTCCGGAGGTCATCTTCTGTGAAGGCAAGACCACGCAGCAAGTCGTGGCGATCGCGCGGGGTTTACTCAAAAAAGGCGGACCAGTTATGGCGACACGGGTGGAGCCGGCCGTAGCTCAGGCGTTACGACGCCTCGACCGTCGCGCGGTCTATCACGATCAAGCGCGCGTGGTCACCATCCGGAACGCGACACGGAACCTCGCGGGCGATGTGCTCGTGATCACGGCTGGAACCGCCGACATCCCGGTGGCGGAAGAAGCCAGGGTGACGGCCGAAGTCATGGGCAGTTATGTCGAAACGATCTACGACGTCGGGGTTGCCGGCCTTCACCGGGTGTTGGATCGGCACGATCGACTGCTGCGCGCGCGCGTGATCATTGTCGTGGCGGGAATGGACGGGGTGCTGCCGAGCGTCGTCGGCGGACTCGTGGACCGTCCGGTCATTGCGGTTCCCACCAGCCGGGGCTATGGGGCAAGTTTTGGAGGAATCGCTGCGTTGCTCACGATGCTCAATTCTTGCGCGGCCGGCGTCGGCGTGATGAACATCGACAACGGCTTCGGCGCCGGCTGCCTGGCCCATCGGATCAATGTCCTAGGCCAGACGGGCGGGCCGGGCGCGAAAAGCGGGAAGAAATAAAAGCATAGCAATGCCGCTTCCTCCGCGTCCCGCCTGCCCCGCGCGTCCCGCCGACAGTCACTTTACTTCCACCGTGCCCCGCTTCGGCCATGACGTCATTGACGTCCGAGGACCTTTTTCGCTCACTGTCAGCAGCTTGGCGCGGATTTCATAGTGGTAGGAGCCGGTCGAGACGATCTGTTTGGTGTGATCGGTTCCATCCCATCTCAATGTCACGGAGATGCGCGGAGGCGGATCGTTCTGATCCGGGCTGCCCGAGTTTTGTTGCGGCTCGACTGGCTGCCTGGTGGACAGAAATCGGAGCGAAGTCTTGGATGGCGAACTGACGAGGGAGGACACTTCCAGTAATTGCGCGCCATCGAGGTCTTTCGGCAGATCGACGATCACCGTGAACACCAGAGGTCCGTCCGCCGGGGAATAGGGCACGGGATTGACGGCGACGCGGACGATTTTGAGGTCTGGTTCCTTTTGCGGAACAGGCTTGTGCTTGGCCCTGGCCGAACTCTCATCGGCTCCGGCGAGCACGGCGCATCCGAGCAGAAGGACCACAAGACCGCGGCAGAAAGCTTGGCGAAACAGCGGTGACAAGACAAACGAACCCATCTGGGCCTTGCTATCGAATCAGGTGCGTTCCCGGAGTCGGGACAAAAACGCAGAGGGGGATAACACAGCGCGGCGGGACTGTCAATCGCGTAAAGTGAGCGATTCCGGAGTCTGACAGGACCCGGAGACGTTGTCTTTCAAATGGATTCGACATTGCCGCGCGTAAAGCGCTTCGGTAAGATGGCCGCGCGGATGCGGCGATGCGAGGCGGGTGTGGGACGTCATCTGCATTTCGATTGTTTCTCTGGCGTCAGCGGCGACATGATCCTCGGCGCGTTGGTGGACGCCGGTCTGTCCGTGAAAGACCTCGAAAAGGGGTTGAAGGCGCTGCGGGTCGGCGGGTTCAGCTTGGCGGCGAAGCGGGTCCTCCGGGGCGGGCTCCACGCCACCAAGGTGGACGTGATGATTCACCGGGGGTTCCGCTCTCCGCTGTCGCTCTCGCGCATCCAGCGGATGCTGTCGGCCAGCGTTCTGCCTCCACCGGTCAAGGAACGAAGTCGCGAGGTGTTTGATCGATTGGCGAAAGCCGAGGGGATCGCGCATCGCGTCAAGCCCGCGGATGTCGAGTTTCACGAACTGGGAGTGATGGATTCGCTCGTGGACGTGACAGGAGCGCTCCTCGGGTGCCATCTGTTAGGCGTGAAGCGGGTCACCGCCTCGGCCGTGAATCTGGGCGCGGGCATGATCGAGACCGCGCACGGCCGCTTGCCGGTTCCGGGGCCGGCGGTGGCGGCGCTGGCGGCCGGTGTGCCGGTTTACAGCGCGGGGCCGCAGCAGGAGTTGACGACGCCTACCGGCATGGCGTTGCTGCGCACGTTGGTCGAGGACTACGGTCCGTTGCCGCTCATCCGTCCGTCGGCGATCGGCTATGGCGCCGGGACGGCCGACCCGCGCGAGTGGCCGAACGTCCTGCGCATCTTTCTCGGCGATGTGCCGACGCCGAGCGCGGGCTTAACCGATTCCGTCGTGCAGGTCGAGACCAATCTGGACGATTTGAACCCCCAGGCCTATGAGACGGTGATCGAGCGATTGTTCGACGCCGGCGCCTTGGACGTGACGCTCACGCCGGTCATCATGAAGAGGGGGCGTCCCGGCATTGTGCTGGCCGCGGTTGCGGCCCGCGAGAACGCGGAGGCGGTGATCGGGGTCATCTTCCGCGAGACCTCAGCGCTCGGCGTGCGCGTTCAAGATATCGCGCGCCGCGTGCTGACGCGCCGGTTTGTGGTCGTCCGGACGAGCGGCGGAGCGGTCAGAATCAAAGTGGCGGACATTGAGCCCGGTCTGACGAAAGCGGCACCAGAGTATCTCGACTGCAAGCGGATCGCCGACCAGACCGGCCGGCCGGTGCGGGAGGTGCTGGAAGAAGCGATGCAGGCGTACCGGAAGATGAAGGTGGCCGGAAAAGCAAAGGATCAAGGTGGAAAGGGATAAGGGGGAAAGATGAAAGGCAAAACGCGTTGCCTCTGCAATCGGTCGCTTCACGCTTCACGCCTCACGCTTCACGTCTCATTGCGGGGGCGCGCTTGACCGTTTTGGCCTATGTCGCGCTGGTCGTGTTCTCGGTCATCGTCACGTTAGGCGGCTGCGCGCTCTTTACCAACGGGATCGAATGGCTCGGCAAACGCCTCAAAGTCTCCGAAGGCGCGGTGGGGAGCATCTTCGCCGCCGTCGGGACCACCTTGCCGGAGACGTCCATCCCGATCATCGCCATCTTCTTTGGGAACGGCCAGGAACGGACCGAAGTCGGCCTGGGCGCGATCCTGGGCGCGCCGTTCATGCTGAGCACGCTGGTGCTGCCCATCCTGGCCGGCCTGCTGCTGCTCTACGCCAGCCTCGGAAAGCGGGCGGCGTCCTTCAAGCTGGATTATCGGGAAGTGCGGATCGATCTCCAATTTTTTTTGTTCAGCTATGGAATGGCCGTCGTCTGCGCCTACGTGCCGTCGCGGCCGCTGCACTATGCGGCCGCGCTGCTGCTGGTGGGTATGTACCTCTATTATATGAAGATCAAATTTGCGGCTCCGGAGGAAGGCGAAGGGGAAGCCGAGATCGAACCGTTGATCTTTGCGCGACGGGCGGCCAAGCCCGCCTATGCCGTGATCGCCCTGCAAGGCGTGGCGGGGTTGACCGGATTGGCCGCCGGGGCGCATCTGTTCGTGACCGCGGCCAAGTCCATCGCCGTCGAGTTGAACGTCTCGCCGTTGCTGTTGGCGCTGCTGATCGCGCCGTTGGCCACCGAGTTGCCGGAGATGTCCAATAGTTTTCTCTGGCTCTACCGCAAGAAAGATCGGTTGGCCGTCGGCAACGTCACCGGGGCGATGGTGTTTCAAGGAACCTTTCCGGTGTCCGTGGGCCTGCTCGGGACGGACTGGTCGTTGGCGCCGTCGGCGCTCATCACCATGCTGCTGGCGATGGCGGCAGTCGTGTTCAGCTTGGGGCAACTGCTGTGGGGTGGCCATTGGCGGCCCTGGTTGTTAGGCGGCAGCGCGCTGCTGTATATCGGATATACGGTGTATCTGTACGGATGGTAGGCGGGTGATTGGTTTGTTTGCTTCGGTTGGCTTATTGGGTGCATGCGGTCGGGTTTTTCAGACTCGTGGTCCCGGTCAAACCACACAAACGAGACAAATACACCTCGTACAGAAGGGGCGATAAATTTTGGAAGAGAGCGATGGTGAAATCGGCGCCACAACATGACAAGCGCCCGCTGCTCGGTATTACCATGGGCGATCCGGCGGGGATCGGGCCCGAGGTGGTGGCGAAGGCTCTGGCCAGGCGTGAATTGTATCGCCTGTGCCGGCCCCTTGTGATCGGGTCATTGCCGGTCATGACGCGGACGATCCGGTGGCTCAAGCTGCCGTTGAACACGGTTGCGGTTTCGGGGCATGAGCAGCCGCTCGGGCGTCCGGGTCAGGTCGCGGTATTGGATCCGTTGACGAAACCGCTGGGCCGATACCGGATGGGCCAGGCCGGTGCCGAGACCGGCGGTGCGGCCGTGGCGTTTATTCGGAAAGCGGTCGCGTTGGCCGAAGTCGGGTGTCTTGACGGCATCGTGACGGCGCCGATCAATAAGGAAGCGATCAACTTGGCCGGTTGGCACTATCCGGGCCACACCGAACTGTTGGCCGATCTCACCCACAGCAAGGAAGTGGGCATGATGATCGTCGGCGGGCCGCTCAAAATCATGTTCGTCACGACGCACGTGGCCGTCCGCGACCTCTCTGCTGCGCTCTCGCCGGAGCGCGTTGAGAAGGCGATCCGTCTCGCCGACAAGGGGTTGCGCGAATACTTCGGCGTCCGCAAGCCCAAGATCGGCGTCGCAGCGTTGAACCCCCATGCCGGCGAGGGCGGCTTGTTCGGCGATGAGGAGGTGCGCAGCATCAGGCCGGCGGCGCGACGGGCTCGGAGGGCCGGCATCCTGGCCAGCGATCCGTTGCCGGCCGATACCCTGTTCGGAAAGGCGGTCCGCGGAGACTACGACGGCATCGTGGCCATGTACCACGATCAAGGGTTGATCCCGCTGAAGCTGGTGGCGTTCGGGAAATGCGTGAATGTGACGGTGGGGCTTCCGATCATCCGCACCTCGGTCGATCACGGGACGGCGTATGACATTGCGGGCAAAGGGGTGGCGGATCACGGCAGCCTGCTGGAAGCGGTGAAGCTGGCCGCCAAACTGGCGGCTCGAAGAACCGCGAAGAGCAAGTAGCGAGCAGCGGAAAAGCCGCATGGAGAGTGAACAGTGCGAAACTGCAATCCGGAAGGTTCCGGTGCGGCTTTAGCTGCTCCTATTGGCTGCCAGCTATTTGTTTAGGCAGAGGAGTGAAGCCATGGCCGATCAACTCAGCGCGGCGCTGACCATGCTCGAGCGGCAGCTCACAGAATTGGAGGGGATTGCGAAGCAAACGGCGGAGGACTTGAACGCGGTTGCGGGGAAAGAGCGCATCGTGAAATGGAAAGGCAAGACGGTGCCCCTAATCGCGCAGTATCTCGGCCAGAAAGACGCGCAGCAGTTTGCCGCAAAGCAGCCGGGGCCGTCGTTTACCTATGATCTGCTGGAAGAGTTTAACGACGAGGTCGAATTCTATCGCAATGTCCTGCTGACGCTCGTCAAGGATGTGAAGAGCAAGGCGCGGCCGGGTGGCGGCGCATGATGGTATTGCTCCTGGTTCAACGCACATGACCCTCTCTCTCCCACCGGCTCTCAAACGTCTGGGCCAGCACTTCCTGGTTGATCAGAACATCGCTCGCAAAATCGTCTCGCTTGCCGCCCCGCGGGCCGACGAAACGGTGTTGGAGATCGGACCGGGGCGGGGGATTCTGACAACCTTGCTCTGCGAGACGGCTGGGCAGGTCATCGCCGTCGAGATCGATCCGAAGCTCCACGCCTATCTCAAGGAGACCTTGCGGGAATATGCCAACCTCGATTTGCGGTTGGGGGATGCGTTGGAGTTTCCGTACGAGTCGCTGCCGCTGCGAACGGTCGTCGTGGCGAATCTGCCCTACTACGTCTCGACCCCATTGCTGTTCCGGCTTCTCGATGCCCGCGACCGGATCGCTCGCATGACCCTGATGCTGCAGGCCGAGGTGGCCGAACGACTGGTTGCCCAACCGGGGACGAAGAAGTACGGCGTCTTGTCTGTGCTGGCCCGCTACGTCGCGGATATGCGTCCGGCCTTTGTCGTGTCGCCGGAGTGTTTCCGCCCACGTCCGGATGTCGCCTCCGCCGTGGTCGGTTTCGTGATGAAACCCGCCGGCCCTCTGGATCAGGCAGAGGAAGCCCGGTTCACCCGGCTCGTCAGGGCCGCCTTCACTCATCGGCGCAAGACGCTGCTCAACTCGCTCCGGGACGAAGGGGTGCCGCAGGAACGAATCGCTCGTGCGCTGGAGCGGTGCGGGATCGACCCCTCCCGTCGCGCGGAGACCCTTTCGCTCGATGAGTACGTCGCGCTTGCTCGTGCGCTGGACTCAAGGGAATTAGGAATTAGGAATTAGGAATTAGGAATTCGGCGCGGCGCCTCTTGCCCCCTGCCGAGCGAGGTGTTACCATCCGCCCGATTATGGGTGTATCCACCACGGCAAAGCGCGGTGACGCCCGCAATGCCTCCTCCCGTTCTTCTCATCTCCAGCGCGAGGTGATCGGCGTTCTGCTCATCGCGCTGAGTCTCTTGACGCTGCTGAGTCTCGTCTCCTTCGTGCCCGGAGACGTCCAGTCTGTCAGGGCGGGATCGTCCACCCACATGCCCACACAGAATCTCATCGGGACGGCCGGCGCCTGGCTGGCGGCTGTGCTGTTTTCCGTCATCGGTGCCGCTGCCTACGTCTTTCCGTTTGCGGTGGGGTTGTCGGGGGTCCGCTGCTTCACGCGGGGATGGCGGGGGATCACGGCACGCGGCGCGGTCAGCTTGCTGGCGTTCCTCCTGCTGTTGAGCGCCTTGTTCCATTTGGAAGTCGTCGGCGTGCCGACGCTGTCGAGCGGGTTGGTTTCTCGCGGGATGGCGGGCGGCGTGTGCGGCCGGTTCATCGCTGATGGCTTGCGGATGTATTTTGCCAGCACCGGCGCCCATATCATTGTCCTGGCCGGCCTGGTGGTGTCGTTGTTGGGCGTCGTGCCGATTTCGCTCGTGGGCCTGTCTCAGCGCGTACCTGAATGGTGGGCGTTTGTAAAAGAGACGGTGTCGGCGCTGATGCCCGAACGGTCCGGGCGTCCGGCGGATGAGGGGACCGGCCGGAGAGCCACGTCCAAGACCACGCGGGCGAACCGGTCCGCCGCGGTCGACGAACGGGACAAGGAAGAAGAGCTCGAGCTCCCCGCGATGCCGGAGCCGCCGCGCATTCGGACAAGCGCCAAGCCAATCCCCAAGTCTGCCGAAGAGCCGGATCCGGAGACCGACATGACGCCGCCGAGGGCTCTGTCCAGCGGCTACGTTCTGCCGGATCCGAACGAACTCTTGAGCGATCCTTCCGGTCCGTTGGCGCGTATGACCGAGGAGGAGCTGAAAACCCAATCCGACGTGTTGACGCGCGCGCTCTTGAGTTTCGGCATCGAGGGCAAGGTCACGGAAGTCCATCCCGGGCCGGTGGTAACGATGTACGAATTCGAGCCGGCGCCCGGCGTCAAGGTCGCCCGCATCGTGAACCTGGCCGACGACCTGGCCCTGGCCCTGAAAGCGATGAGCTTGCGGATCGTCGCGCCCTTGCCCGGCAAATCGGTGGTCGGGATCGAGGTGCCGAACCGCTACCGAGAGACCGTCTCGCTCAAGGAGGTGGTTACGAGTGACGCCTTCAGGCGGTCGCGGTCCAAGCTGACCTTGGCGCTGGGCAAGGACATTTTCGGGGTGCCCGTCACCGCCGATCTGAAAGCCATGCCGCATCTCCTGGTCGCCGGCGCGACGGGAGCTGGCAAGAGCGTCAGCTTGAACACCATGCTGCTGAGTATCTTGTTTTCCGCCCGACCGGACGAAGTCAAACTGCTCCTGATCGATCCGAAGATGCTGGAGTTGCAGTCCTACGACGGCATTCCGCATCTGCTGCGGCCGGTGATCACCGATCCCAAATCGGCGGCCCGCGGACTCGGCTGGGTGGTGCAGGAGATGGAACGGCGCTACAAGCTGTTGGCCGAAGCGGGGGTGCGCAATATCGACGCGTACAACCGCCGGGTCGCTGCGGCCCAAGGTGTGCTGCCGAACGGCAAGTCGGCCGGCGCTCCGGAGCAGACCGAATTGCCGATCCGCTTCCTGTCCGACGAAGAAAGGCTGTCTGCCGGCGAGAGCTTGGTTCCCGAGGGGAGCACGGCCGTGCCGGTGACGCCGCCGCAGACGCCGCCGGAGCCATTGCCGTACATCGTCGTCATGATCGACGAACTGGCTGATCTGATGATGGTGGCACCCAAAGATGTGGAAGACAAAATCGCGCGGCTGGCGCAGATGGCCCGCGCGGCCGGCATCCATCTGGTCCTGGCGACCCAGCGTCCTTCGGTCGATGTCATCACGGGGCTGATCAAGGCCAATTTCCCGGCGCGGATCGCCTTCCAGGTGTCCTCGAAGACCGACTCGCGGACCATTCTCGACGCGAACGGGGCGGAGGCGCTGCTGGGAAAGGGCGACATGCTGTACCTCGCCTCTGGCACCGGACGGATCACCCGCCTCCACGGCTCCTTCGTGGCCGACGACGACGTGCGGCGCGTGGTAGAGTTCGTCAAGAAACAGGCTGCGCCGACCTATAGCGAAGAACTACAGGCGCTGCGCCAAGAAGAAGCAGTCCAGGATGAGCAGCAGGATGAAGTATACGAGCAGGCCAAAGAAATCGTACTGTCCTCCGGGCAGGCGTCGGCTTCGCTGATCCAGCGGCGGCTGCGCGTCGGGTATCCGCGGGCGGCGCGGATGATCGAACGGATGGAGCAGGAAGGGTTGGTGAGCGCGCCGGCGCGGGATGGGCGGCGCGAGGTCCTGGTGCGGCGGGGGCCGGTGGGGGAGGAAGAGGGGGTGTAAGGCAGGCTTGGCGGCCCGCCAAGTCTGCCTCCCCTTCCTTAAGGTAGAGAAATGAAGAAGCTGTGGAGAGTGATTTATGCAGCGGTCTTGAGCCTCGTCATCCTTTCGCCAGCCCGTGGGGCCGAGGAGGGGAGTGAGGACAAGGCGCTCAAGGAAGTCCGAGAGGTCGTGAAGAAGGTGCAGGCGCGGTATGAGCAGACGAAGGACCTGCAAGCCGAGTTTGCGCAGACAACCAGGATCGAGGGCTTCGCCACACCGATTGCGTCCTCCGGCCGGGTGTATATCAAGAAGCCGGGACGGTTGCGGTGGGAGTACGCAGAGCCGTCCATCGAGGAGATTTACGTCAACCACGACGACGTGAAGATGTACGTGCCCGAGCACAAGCAGGTGCTGGTCGGCAAGTTGACGCAGATGGCGGCCTCGAAGGCGCCGCTGGAACTGCTGCAGGGAGCGGCCAAGCTGGAGGAACAGTTCGACATCGAACCGACGCCCGGCAAGACTCGCGGCGCGGGAGGGCTGCCGCTCGTTACGCTGCGGCCCAAGCGGAGAGACTCGGAAGCGGTCCGCACGCTGGACCGGATCGTGATGGAGGTTCAGCCGAAGACCTATTTCATCAAGAGTCTGATCCTACACGAGATCAGCGGGAACGTCGTGACCTTTGAATTCAACGGACTCAAGGCGAACGCGGGTCTGAAGGACGGGCTGTTCGACTTCCAGGTTCCGCCCGGCGTCGAAGTGGTCAAGGCGCCGACGCTGAGCCCGCCGTGAGCGGGCGCGTGCTGCGTGCATCGTGAAGCGTCGCTCGTCGTCAGGAGCTCTGCCTTGCTTGCGATTCACAAGAGATGGTCGATGAGCTACGCCGCCGATTGGTTAGTCGATCAGGGAGCAGGGAACGAGAAGCACAAGGGTGGACAATGACAACGACCATTAGTGTGGCAGAAGCCGTCGAGCAGGCGGTGAGCGCGCTCAACTTCGAGCGGGTGAAGCAGGAGTACTGGGACCAGAACGAATTTGTCTATCTCAGGGAGTTCCTGCCTCGGACGGTGGTCGAGGAACTCCTGGTGCCGCAGGCCCAGGTCGTCAAACCGGAGTTGAACCGCAATTACATCCCGGGCCGCAAGAAGGGGGGCAGCGTCAGTTATTACACGGTCATCGAAAAGGCACCGCGCTTTCTCGATCTATACCGCTCGCCCGCATTCATGGATTTTCTCAACCGGCTGGTCGATACCCGGGTGAAACTCTGTCCGGAGAGCGATCCTCATTCCTGCGCTCTCTACTACTACACGGAACCCGGCGATCACATCGGATTTCATTACGATACATCCTATTATAAAGGCGCGCGGTACACGGTCCTGATGGGCCTAGTCGATCGGTCAGATCATTGCCGGCTCGTCTGCGAGTTGTACAAAGGCGATTCGACCAGAGCCCCCCGGTATCTCGAGCTTAAGACCGAGCCTGGCGACCTGGTCATTTTCAACGGAGACAAGCTCCGGCACGCGGTCACGCCGTTGGCCGAGGGCGAGGAGCGGATCGTCCTGACGATGGAGTATGTGACCAACCCGGAGATGGGCCCGTTCAAGCGGATCTATTCCAACCTGAAGGACGCCTTCGGCTACTTCGGATTGCGGACCGTCTTCACCGGGAGAAGCAAGCAGCGAATCGCGCGGAGCTCATAGCGAATAGCCGGCGAAGGGTTCTCGTGCCATGAAACTCACCCCCGTCTTTCAGACCCTCCCCTTGCAGGGAGAGGGGAAGGGCGGGGGTGGTGTTTTGCTGGCAGCAAGCGTTACGCGACGAACTGATCTTTGAACAGCTCGTGCTGCTCGATCGCTCTTCGGATCACGCGAAGCAGGTTATCTTTCGTGACCGGTTTGACCAAATAGTCCCGCACCCCTAGCTTCATCAACGTCACGGCCAGCTCGACGTCCGGATAGCCGGTCAGCACGACGACCGGGACAGACGGATATTGCGATCGGAAATAGGTGACCGCGTCGATCCCGTTGATCTTCGGCATGCGGATGTCGCAGAGAATCGTGTCCACCATGAGTGGGTTGTCCCCCGCGTTCAACGCCGCAATGGCCTGCTCGCCGTTCTCTGCTTCGACCACTTCGTAGCCCGCTTTCTGAAGCGACAGGGTAATCGGCTTCCGGACCGACGCTTCGTCGTCGACGAGCAGAACGCGGCCGAGCCGTTCGGCCGGTGAACTCTCCAACTGCGTGTGCATACCCTCCTCCTTGTCTGAAAAAACCTAACGGGCAGTGGACAGCCACGAGCTGTTCGCTATCGGCTATGTGCTGCCGGCCGTTACCCGTGCCCGGAGTGGAAACCGGATGGTGAATTGGGTGCCTTTTCCTTCTTCACTCTCGACGCCGAGCGTCCCCCCGTATTTGGCGACAATGCGGTACACGATACTTAATCCCAAACCAGTGCCTTTTCCCGGCTCTTTGGTGGTGAAAAACGGATCGAAAATTTTGTGCAGCATCGCCTTCGGGATGCCGCACCCGGTGTCGTCGATGCGGACGACGACCTGCTCCTGTTCGACCGCTGTGGACAGGGTCAAGCGTCCGCGACCGTTCATCGCCTGGACGGCGTTGTTGATCAGATTGATGAAGAGTTGGTCGATCTCTGCCTTGCGGGTCCGAAGCAGCGGAACCGGCTCGAAGGCCGTGACGACCTCGACGTACCCGAAGTGCGGCCCGCGGCGTACCATCTTGACCGCCTCGGCCAACCGCTCGTGGAGGTCCACCTCGCATTCGCCGTCTCGGGACGTCACGCGGGTATAGCTGGCAAAGTCGCGCACGACGCCGGAGACATGTTTGGCATAGCCAATGATGTCCGAAGCATACTCGCGGACCTTTTCCATCTCGCGCTCTTCCAGCAGCAACTCCGCCATGCCCAGGATGGCCTGCACAGGGTTGTTGATCTCATGGGCCATGCCGGACACCATCGTGCCGAGGCTGGCCAGTTTTTCCGCTTGCAGCAGGTGATCCTGGATCTGCCGTTCCTCCGTCACGTCCCAGACGATCATGCCGGTTCTGGGAGGCTCGCCGGCGCGCAATACAAGGGGAAACAGGCGGTACCGGTACACCCGCTTGTCCGCCTCGAACTCGGGGTCCGGCGGCCGGGGTTTGCCTGCACCGACGGCGGCCAGCTCGCGATCGAGTCGTTCGCGGGCAGGCGGCGGAAGCTTGAGCGCATCGTGCAGGCGGCGCCGGACCAGCGTCGCGCGATGGTGTCCCCCGAAATATTGCACGGCCAGCGCGTTGGCGTACACGATCTCCTGCCTGCCATCGACGATCAGGATGGCGCCTGGAAGGCTGGCGAGAATCTTCTCGGTCTCTTCGTACGCCCGCACCAGGGCCTGGGCGGCCTGTTTCCGTTCGACGAATTGACCAATCTTCAAGCCAATGTCGGCCATCATCTTGAGCAGCGTGCCGTCCGGCTCGCGCACGGCGTGGCTGAAGAACTCGATAACCCCGTGGATGTGCCCACCCACCCGGATGGGAAAGGCGAACGCGGCGTGCAGGCCGACGCGAGCGGCCGCCCGCGCCCGCGGGAAATTCGGATCGTTGACCACATCGAGCACCCAAGCCGTGTCGCCCGCGGCCCACACACGGCCCGGCAACCCGACGCCGGGCGGTAGCGCCGTCGCCCGGCTGAGCGCCGCGAATTCGTCCAGACCGGCGTCGGGCTTCTGCCAGATCGTTTCGCACCGCAGCGCGCGGGCGCGGTGATCGACCAGCCACAGGAGGCCGATCTCCCATTCGGCGGTCTCGCAGACCGCTTGCAGAATGTGCGGCGCCGCGTCCTCGAGGGTCTCCGCCGCCGCCAGCACGTGGCTGACCGCCAACTGGGTCTGCTGGAGGCTTCCGGCCCGTTTCCGCTCGCTGATGTCCTTGAACACCACGACAGCGCCGACGAGTGAGCCGTCCTCGTGGACGGGCGTGCTCACGTACTCGACCGGAAAGCGGGTGCCGTCCTTTCGCCAGAAGATCTCGTTGTGCACCTGATGGACGGCGCCGTCCTTGAGTGCGGCGTAGATCGGGCACGTTTCCAGCGGATAGGGACTGCCGTCGGCATGCGAATGGTGGACGACATCGTGCATGGGACGGTCGAGCAGGTCGGCGATCTCCCAGCCCAGCATGCGGGCTGCGGCCGGGTTGATGAACGTGGTGCGGCCTTCGCGGTCGAGGCCGTAGATGCCGTCCCCGGCTGAATCGAGCAGGAGTTGGTTGTGGCGGCTGAGCCGGCGCAGCGCGTCCTCGGCCCGCTTGCGCTCGCTGATGTCGCGGATGATGCCGCTGTAATAGGTGCCGTCCGGCGTGGTCCACGACGCGAGCGACAGCTCCAGCGGCAACTCTCGCCCGGATTGCGTGAGGCCCGTGAACTCCAGGGTTTTCCCGAGCAACGGAGACCGGCCGGTGCGTTCCAGCTGCGCCAGGGCCGCCTCGTAGGATGGTCGGTACCGCGCGGGCATGAGAATCGTCAGCGGCCGGCCCAGCGCGTCCTGTTTGGAATAGCCGAACAACCGTTCCGCTGCCTGGTTCCAGGAGATGATGTGCCCTCGGTGATCGGCGAGCACGATGGCGTCGGTGGCGGATTCGACCAGCGTGCGGAATCGCGCCTCGCTGGCCCGCAACGCCTGCTCGACGTGCTCGGCCCGCACCTCGAGACCTTTGACGGAGAAGACCCGTCGGAGAATCGCCTTGACCTCTCCGGAATCATACGGCTTGGTCAGATAAGCGAACGCCCCGCGAGTCAGCGAGCCCGAGCGGGTCTCCATCGTGCCGTGCGCCGTGATGACGACGATGGGCAGATTCGGGTCCAGTTCCGTGAGGACCTTGAGCACCGACAAGCCGTCCAGGTCGGGGAGTTGCATGTCGAGGATGGCCGCCCCGTAGCGCTTCTGTTTGACAAGCCGGATGGCCTCGGCGCCGTGCCCGATGCTCTCGACGGCGTACCCTTCATGGATCAACATGTCGCTGAGCGAATCGCGGATGTCGGGATTGTCATCGACGATGAGGACGGAAGGAACGGGCATGCCAGAACGCCTGTTCTCGCGCGCAGGGTGTGAAATCATCGTCGGTTCCGCGTGCATCGCAGAAGAAATGGAGCAACCGTCGTGCCATGGCAGGAATCTTCCGCGGGCCGAGAAGGCCGGCAGGAACCCCTTGATTCTATAAAGGAAGAGGGCAACGAGTTGTTGGAGAATACAGGGTTTGTTCTGAGATCGGCGGATTCAATGGTATCGAATGCAATACGAGACGGTATCGGAAGGGATACACCCTTGGGGAAATGATGAATTAGGAAATGGGGGGAGAGAGGGAGGAGGTAATACCGAAGGCTAACGGCTGAATTACGTCGCCTGTCGTTCGAGCGGGAGCGTAAAGAAGAAGCGGCTGCCTTCGCCGAGCCGGCTCTCCACCCAAATCTGCCCGCCGTGCAATTCGACGAATTGCTTGCAGATCGGCAAGCCGAGGTGCGAGCCCTGCTCGTCCGGGAGCGGAGATTTCAGCTTGACCGTCTCTTCGAATAGCTTCGGAATCTCCTCTTCGGGAATCCCGCATCCGGTGTCGGCGATGCAGATTTCCCAAAAGCCGTCGTCACGGACGAGACCCCGGATGTGTACCTCGCCGCCGGAAGGAGTGAATTTGACGGCATTGTTGACGAGATTCATGATCACCCGTTCGATCTTGTTCCGATCGACTCTAACAGGAGAGAGATTGTCAGCTCGGCTTATGTGCAAGGCCACGCCTTTCTTGTCGGCCGTCACGCGCTGGTTGTCCACCGCGTCCGCCACCATGTCGAACAGGGAGTGAACACCGAGCGCCAACTGCTCTGGCCGCAGCACCGGATTGATCGCAGCAGGAAGCTGTTCGGTGAGGTCTTTGAGTTTCGTGAGATTATTTTTCGCCCGCTTCAGGTACCCTGCCTGTCGTTCGGTCAGGGGACCGGCAATGAGGTCCAACATGTTGTCGACGAATCCGGTGATCGAGGTTAAGGGCGTCCGCATATCGTGCGTAATCGCCCGCATGAGTTTCATCCGCCGTTGATATTCTTCTTCCAGCTGGTCATTGATGCGTTGCAGTTCCTGCGTCCGTTCCTGCACGCGCTTTTCCAGCGTCTGCGTGAGCAGTTCGAGCTCCAGATAGGCGCGCGCGTTGTCGAGCGCGACTGCGACGTGACTGGCAACCGTCATCAGCAGTTCGAAATCCTCCTGTGTGCAGCGAGGGAGGCCTCGGTCCGCCGCCAGGTAGCCCAGGATGCGCTGTTTACTGCGGAGCGGCACCGCGACAAACGAGATGACGCCGATCTCCCGGGCGAGCTCCAACATCGGGGGATGCATGCGCTGCGCCACCGTTTCGATGTTGAGCGCGAGCACAGGTTTCCCGTGCAGCAGCAGGTCCGCGTCGAGGCTCCCGTTGTCCTGCACCGAAATTTCCAGCGCCCGGGCTTTCCGTTCCACATCGGGCGGGACGCCCGCCACGCGACCCGCGTAAGCAATCCCCCGCTCGCTGTCGTAGAGGATCAGGATCGTCCGGGCGAAGCCCAGATTGTCGATCAGCAGGTGCAGGACGGTCGTCAACAGTTTGTCGAGATCGAGCGTCGAGGTGATGACCGCGCTAGCTTGGTTCAGGGTGGTCAACTGGTTCACCTGGTGCCGGATGGTGTCCAGATTGACGGAGATCGCCTGGTCTCGCTCTTTCAGCGATTCCGTCATCTGGTTGAACGACAGCGTGAGTTGGCCGACTTCATCTCGGGTGGTGGGCGTGGCGGAGGCGGTCAGATCCCCTTCGGCCACTCGTTGCGCTACCCTCGTCAGGCTGCGCAGCGGCGTAATGATCCGCGCGGTGAGCAGGAGCGTCCCCACAATGCCGGCGGCGATGATCGCCAACGTGATCAGCACGACATTCTTGACGATGTTGGTCAGGGCGCGCTGGAGTTTCACCTCGCTCAGGCCGATCTGGATCACGCCGTAAACCGGCTCCTTCGGCGCGCCCTGTTCCTGGTGCAGGCTTTCCTCCGACTGCAACACCAACGCGTCGGAGCGTAACTTTTCCCGGCTGGACTGCACGACCGGCAGGGCGAAGTCGTAGAACGATTCCCCGTCCCGGTCCCGCAGATGCACAATCCGCGGCTGGGGAGAGGACGTCTCGCGCAGGCGGCTCGCGATGGACGGATCCGGATACAGCGGCTGGTCGGCAAAGCGGGAGAAATCCGGCCTGCTCGTAAGATGCCCCTTGCTCTTGGCCGCCAGGATGGTGCCGTCTGAGCCCGTGATCACTACGTACACGACCTCGTCCACTTCCATGACGCCGTCCATGTACGTCGCCAGCGTCGGCCGGTCTTCGCTGATGACGGCATAGTGGGCCGTGTGCTCCAGATTTTTAACCAGCACGGAGCCCAAACCGGTCAACCGCTCGGTCATCGCCGCGCGCTTCTCCTGGACGAAATACCAGCTCACGCTGGAGGTGGTCGCCACAATGATCAGGCCGGAAAGCACCACGAACTTCGTCCGCAGGCTGACGAAACATGGATGCGGATGGCGCTCCATGGGCTGCCTTAGCGTTCAACGCTCAATAGATTTCATCGGCGCGGGCTTCGATCTCCTTGGGAACGTCGATGCCCAGGAACCGCGCCGTTTTCAAATTCAGGGTCATCCTGACCCGATCAGCCGGCACCGCCTTCAGCGGCAGGCTGACCTGGCCGTCCAGAATCCGACGGGCCAGACTGCCCGCCTGGCGGCCGATGTCGCCGTAGTTCACCGAGAGACTGAGCAACGCGCCGCTTCGGACGAATTCCGGCGAGAAGCCGATGACCGGGACTTTCTGATCCAGGGCCGTATTCAGGATGTACCTGAGCGACTCGTCAGTCAAGACCGTCGAGTCCGGAACCAGCCACAACGCCCCGACGGTCGGCAGCAGGGTCCGCAGCGAGGCCGGCACATCCCTTTCGCTCGCCACTTGCGCGGCCACGAGTTCCAAACCGTAGGCCTTGGCCTGGCGGCGGGCTTCCTCCACGACGGCCGAAGTCTTGCTCGGGTCATACAAGACGCCGACGCGCCGTTGGCCGGGCAGGAGCGATCGGATCGTGTCAAGCTGCCGGTCAAGCGGCACCTCCAGAAAGATACCGGTCATGTTGGGCGCTGCCAGGTTGTGCTTTGAGGGGTCGAGCACCATCACGTAGATGACCGGCGTATCGACGATCTCCAGTTTGGCGGCCATCGCCGCCTTCAAGCCGACGGCCAGGACTAACGTGGCGTCCGATGCGCGGATCCTGCGCGCGAGCTTGCGGCCCCGATCCAGGTCGCCGTCCAGGTCGTATTCCCGGAAAGTCGAGCCGTTGGGCACCGCGGCTTTGAAGCCGTCGATGGCGTCGTTGTACGCCTTGATATTGGAGGATTTGAGAATGGCGATCTCAGCGGCGGCGGCGAGAGCGGGAACCAAGCCGGTGGCTTGGCCACTCACCAGCACGCAGACGAAGAACAGGATGGTGGTCAGCGACCGTGGCTTCACGAACTTGGGCTCCTCATGGCCCGATGTTCACTCGTTCCACGTCATTCAGAATGTTTTTAGGAGATTCGCTTGGCCGTCGTCACGTCCCGCACCGTGCCGAGGATCCGGATCGCCGTTCCGTTCACATCTTTCATCACCCGGCCTGACCAGGCTAGCCAGCGCAGTGAGCCGTCTGGCTGAACCACGCGATGTTCCACCTCGAACGCCGCTCGCCTCTCGATGGCGTCCTGGACGGCTTGCAGTACGAGGCTGCGATCCTCCAAGTATATGAGATCGAGGTAGGCCGCATGGGTCCCGGGGAACGAACCAGACGAGAGGCCGAAAAACGCCTCCACGGTTTCGGACCAATACACGCGGCCCGAGCGAAGATCCCAATCCCACACCCCCAAGTCGGCGGCGCGAAGCGCCAACTGCAACCGCTCCTCGCTCGCCCGCAGGGCTTCCTCCACACGCTTCCGGTCAGTGATGTCCTCGGCGAGCCCGGCGATCCGATAGACCCGGCCGGACGAGTCGCAAATGGGAAAGGCGCGGTCTCGGATCCACCGTTCCGATCCGTCAGGCCGCACGATCCGATACTCTTCGTCATACGCTCCGCTGACCTGCTTGGTCAGCGCTGCCTCGAGCACGCGGGGTCGGTCGGCGGGATGAATGGCGTCCAGCCAGGCGCGAGGCGAGGCGTAGAGCGAGTCACAGGAACAGCCCCAGATGTGCTCGTATCCGGGACTCACATAATAGATGCGGTTTTTCTCGGGATCGCTAAGCCAAAAGACCTCTCTGATCTGTTCGGCCAATTGGCGGAACCGTTCCTCGCTTTCCCGCTGCGCGTCTTCGGCCCGTTTGCGGTCGGTAGTGTCCTCGCAGACGAGCAACACGACCGGCCCATGGGCGGCGGTTTGCACAGCCCGGGCCGTTTCGCGGACCCACATGACGGCACCGTCTTTTCGCACCTTGCGCACTTCCTCGCTCATCGGCCGGCCGAAGTGTTCCAGGCACATCTCGAGCTCACCGGTCACCGCTTGGCGGTCCTCGGGGTGGAATACCGAAAGGATCGGTTGTCCGACAAGTTCCTCGACGGTGTAGCCGAGTTGCTCGGCGCCGAACGGATTGACCGAAAGGATCGTGCCGTCAGGATCGATCATGAAATACATGGATGGCGTGTCTTCATAGAGCACGCGATACCGTTCTTCGCTGTCCTGGAGCGCCGCTTCGACCCGCTTGCGATCTGTAATGTCCACGATGACCCCGTCGAGCCAACGCGTCCGGCCGTCCTCCCCGAACACTCCTTGGCCCTTCTCGTACACCCATCGAACGTCGCCGTTTCTGTGCAGCAGCCGGTATTCGATCACATACGCCCGTCGCTGCGCCACCGCCTCATGGACCTGTTGCTCGACCATCGTCCGATCTTCCGGGTGGATAATGCTGGCGTATGACCGGACGCGGTTGCCGAGAAAATCCGACGCGGGATAGCCGCACAGATCTTGGATGCCGTCGCTCAGGAACTCCATCGTCCAGTGCGGATCGCAGGCGCAGCGATAGACGGCACCGGGAATGTTGGAGACCAGGGAACGGAACCGCCCCTCGCTCGCGGCGAGCGCCGCTTGGACCCGCTTCCGCTCGGAGATGTCGCGGATGATCCCGCTGAAGAACGTCTCGGCGTGCGTCTGCCACGTGGCTAGCGAGAGTTCCAACGGAAACTCGCTGCCGTCCTTCCGGAGCCCTTCCAGCTCGATCGCGTTGCCGATGAGGCGAGCCTCGCCGCCGGCGCGGAGGCGCTGCAGCCCCTGGTGGTGCGCGTCCCGGTAACGGACCGGCATCAGCACGGTCAACGGTCGACCGAGGATCTCGGCCTCGGTATAGCCGAACAAGGTGGAGGCGGCTCGATTCCAGGAAAGGATGCAGCCGCGGTGGTCGGCGACGATGATGGCGTCCGTTGCCGACTCGACCAGCGAACGGAACCGTTCCTGGCTCTCGGTCAAGGCGTGTTCCACCCGAGCCGCCTTCACGGCGAGGGCTTTGACCCCGACCGCCTTGCGCAGCGTGGCGCGCAGATCGTCGCGGTTATAAGGTTTGGTCAGGTAATCGAAGGCGCCTTGGGTCCGCAAATCGATCCGCCGGTCCGTGGAGACGTCGGCGGTTAGGACGATGACCGGCAGCGTCGGGTCGCGCTCCTGCAGCGTCTTCAACACGGTGAGTCCGTCGCCATCGGGCAGGGTCAGGTCGAGCAACACCGCGTTGTAATGGCGTTCGGCGGCGCGGGCGACGGCCTCGGCGCAGGTACCGGCGAAATCGACCTGGTACCCGTCGTGTTCCAGCAGGTCCCGCAGTGTCAAGATGATATCCTCTTCATCGTCGACAATGAGAATGCAGTGTTCAGCCGTTGCGATAGTCATGGCTGCCTCCACTATCCCAATGTGGAATGAAAAATGTGGAATGAAGAATTCATAGCATTGGGAGAGGAAACGCGCTTATTCGACCGCAGGTTTTGACGGGTCGTCAACGTGATCCTGCTGAGGAGATTCGTAAGCTCCCGGCACTTCTGAAGCAACGTGATGATTTCCGGACTGTTCGCCAGGCCGGATTCGTGGATGATCCGTAACCAGAAAAGGGTTGTGCGCGCCTCTTTCATGGCAATGGACATCTTCGCAAGAAAATCTCTTTTGCGTTGGGCGGGGATAGCTTCCTCACCGTTCGCCCCGATCGAAGTACCGGAGCGAATGAGTTGCCCGGACAGAATCAATTCTCTCCGGTTAAACTGGAGGCGATTTAAAATTCCAGCGCTACCCATCAGCCCATTCCACATTCCTCATTCAAAATTTCAAGGTGATCCATCCCATCACCCGGCTGCCGATCTCATCTCATAAGGGATGTTTTTGATGCTTGTCGTTCAGTGCGTTGAAGACCGAGACGGCTTCTCGGCTTTCCCGTTCCCTTCTTTCCACAGGGGAGGAGGGCGAGTGGAATCCTTCATTCCACAGTCCGCATTCCCAAATGTCTCGGTCAGCCATTTCGGCCTTCTCTGCTGCGGGGAAGAAGGCAGATAAGGTGCCGGAGCTATGGGAAGTCTGGCGGAACAGGACACAGGCGGTCGTGACTCAACGCAAAATGCATGCTTATCTTTCTGGCGGCCTTAGTGAGGCTGAGGCGGGGGGACGATTGAAAAATTAAGAACTTGGGGAAAGAAACCGAGAGGGCTTGGGTGGACTCGTTTACAGACGTGGAGCGGGGTTATCTGTCTGGATACGGGGGCGTATTGGTTCAGATACAGGCTTCCATCTGCGCGGGCGACCGGGTTTAAGTTCTTCCATGCGCGGAGGGAACGGCTCTCCATTGCGGCGTTCGAGGCGGTCCAGCGCGTCGCTGACGGCGTCGGTCACCAGTTTCGCCATCGTCAAGCCGGGTGTCCAATAGACTGTGTTGCGCAGTCGTTCCAGCAAGTCGGCAGGCAGGTTCAACGTCAGTCGGCGTTTCTCCGGCCTTACAGTCAGCTTGGCTCTTCTCACCCGGCCGGTGCCGGGCATCCCTTGGTCGGTGCCATCGGGCTGCATGGCGCTACCGAAGCATTCGGCGAGTGGTGACGACGAAGATCAGGCCGCCTGGGAGCGTCGCTCGACCAATCGATGGCCGGTCTTCGGTTCTTGCGCAACGGACTCGCCGGAGTCCTCAGGATGGGCCTCAATCGCGCGGGTGCGGGCAGGCTCTTCGCTCCACGTGGCCAGAATCAACAGCCAGACCATGCCGGCCATCCCGATGAGCAATCCCCAGGTGACAATTTCCCAGTCCATGGCGTGGCCTCCTTGTTGAGCTTCAACTCTCACTGCCCGCTGCTTTCACAGCATGAATTCAGCAACCCCCATGCCATGCGTCTCAGAACAGCACGTCATCCAGCGCCACTATGGACTTCCTAGTTTTTCAACCGCATGGAAAGGCGCAGGAAGGCCGGGCAAAGGCAGCCCGGCCGGTGACGACGGGCGCAGTGTATCAAAAGCGATGCGGGGGCGTATCCAAAACGATAACGGACATGGAAAATACGGCGATTATTCGGCCCGACGAACGGGAGGCAGGTGAATGTCGGATTGCTTCAGCAGGTGATCAAGCACCCGTTGCAGCAATGGATCATCGGGATTGGCCGTGATCAATTCATGCAGGCAGGCAATCGCGTCGTACCAGAGTCCGTTTTCCGCGTACTGATACACCGCGTCTAACTCGCAGGTCCAGGAACAGGGCAGGCCCAAGGCGCATCCTTCGCTGAACGGGATCCGTTCGATCATGCCACCGCTCACGAGATCGCGCGAGGGCTTGTCCGGATCGAGCACTAGCGTGATGAACCACCGGTATTGATCCCGTTCCTTCAATGTGATGCCATGGTCTTTGAGATGCACGCACTGCAGGCCCGGATGGGAGAGGGGCCACGTCGCTTCGAGGATCGGCTTGATCTCGCGGGAGTCCAAGAGCGTAAGGATTAAGGGCTGTGTCGTCGGTTGTGAAAGGAACCAGCAGAGCGAGGGGTTGCTCTTCAAGGTCAGCCCCACATGGTCGGGGACCAGGGCAATCACTGCCGGATCGGCCGGGTCCCCGCGCGCCGCCCCGCCGATTCTCGCCCGCGGGATGCTCTCTTTCCTGGGCTTGTACGCCGGCAAGGGCCGTTCGGAAGCCGTCGTGGGCTCACGAAGTTGAGCAGCGGCCGGCTCGGCCTGCGCAGGAGCCGCGGGGAACCCGGGCCGACCGGGGGCGAGCGCACTGACCAGGAGAGCGGCGCTGAAGAGGAGAAAAGGAAAGCCCTCGTGCAATTTACTCGCTTCCACTTTGGCGCAAGTCCCAGTCGGCGACGTCCGGCAAGCCGGCCTGCTGGAGAAATGCCGCGCGAATGCGGCGCAGGGACCGATCATCCGGGGACGCCGCGATGAGGTCGGAAATCACGGAAAACAGGTCGTACCACAATCCCTCCTCCGCGTAACATCGGGCTGCCTCCAGGGAGGCCGCGACAGCCATCCCGCAGGCGGCTTCATGCTCCACCACTCGCTCGATCACCCCGCCCGTGACGATATCGCGCGCCGGCGAATTTGGATCGGAGACCAAGGACACGAACCAACGATAGGGCACATGTTCTTCTAGCGTGATGCCGTGCTCCTTCAACCGGATCACCTGCAGCCCGGCGCGCCGGGGAGGCGCGAGCGTCACGTGAAACAGGGGCTTGATGACCCGCGTGTCGATCAGGGTAAAGGTGACGGGCAGCGACGTCGGCTTCGACAAGTACCAGTAAAGGGTTGGTTGTACGGAGAGGGTGAAACCGATGTGATCCGGCACCAGAGCCAGCGCCTTCGGCGCGTCGGAGTCGATCCCGCGCGCGGGACCGAACACGCGGGCGCGGGGCATGGCGCGCTCGCGAGGTTTGTAGAGCAGGGGGCGGGACGTAGTCGGCGGATCCGCTTCGCAGGCGTGCTGGAATTCTGTGGCCGGGGTGGCGACGAGGTCGAACGCCGCGCCCGAGAAGCCTAGGCTGCAGACCGCCAGCCAGCGTATGGCCGGCCTCCGAGGGTTCATCGCCTCACCGTTGAGCGGACACAGTTGCCGTGGCCGCCTCAGCCTTACGCGCCGGACACGGCGCGCTGTTCTGTAAGCGGTCGTATTCGGCGACATCGTTCAGTCCGACTTGCTCCAGCAGGGATGCGCGCATCAGGCGCAGGACGCGGTCCTTCGGATGCGCGGTGATCAAGTCGGAAATCACCTGGACGGCGTCGTACCAAAGGCCAGACTCCACATACAGACAGAAGACGTCCAGCGGGTCTTTACAGGAGGTCCTGCCCTCGACAAGGGCGTCCACATAGGGAATGCGTTCGATGGCGGCGGCCGAATGGATGTCTTTCGACCGGGATTCAGGGTCGACGATCACGGCGATGTGCCACCAATATTGCACCGCCTCTTCCAGCGTCTTGTTGTACTCGGCAAGCCCGACCATCTGAATGCCGGGGCAGGGCGGGGGTTTCAGTGACACCTGCAGCTCCGGCTGGTAGTGACGAGTGTCCACCAGGGTGAACTCAATCGGGTGTGTCGTCATCTGCGACAGGTACCAAAAGAGCGCCGGCGCTTTGCGAATGGTGAACCCGATATGATCGGCTGGCGCGAGGACCTTGACGACCGGCTCGCCTTTCTCCCCTCCGCGGAAGCCCCCGTCCACCCGGCCGCGGAGCACGCTGCCCTTGCGCGGCTTATAGACCGGCATGGTGGGCTCGATGAACGCGGGAGCGTTTTGCACCTGCTCGATCGGGGGCTTCGGTGAAGGCTCGGCGGCGAGCCCCGTCGGCGGAGCGCCGAAACTGAGAGCGAGAGCGACGGCCGTCAGGATCAGGGGGGAACGCATAGATCTTCCGGAAACCGGCCATGTCATGCGGCGGGAACGGTGAGAGTCTAGCATGTTCGCTCGCTCAGAGCTATGAGGTCTCTATTTTTAGAGCCAGTTGTTCAGCAACAGAAACGGCGACCAATACGCCGGATGTTGATACACGGGATCGCCCAGCAGTTTCAGTTGGGCGCGCTGGAGTGCCACGGCCTTGGACGCGGTCGGATCTCGGAGTTGCTTGTAGAACTCGGCCACCAACGTGGACGAGGCCTCGTCGTTGATGGACCACAGCGTGGCGAGCGCGCTCCGGGCTCCGGCCTTGATCGCCACGCCGGCCAGGCCCAACGCGGCCCGGTCGTCGCCGGCCGCGGTCTCGCAGGCGCTCAACGTCAGCAGCTCCAAGGGGTCCTGCCGGAACCGGAAGAGCCCCACGTACTGGTCCAGCTTGGCCATCGTCAGCTTGTCGTCGTAGGTCAGGACGAAGGAGTGCGCCACGTCTTTCTCGAATCGACCGTGCGACGCGATGTGCAGGACGGACAGCGGCTTCTCCTTCAACTCCTTTTCCAGGCCGGACACGAGGAACTGCTTGTTGACCAGTTGATCGCCGCCGTACAACGTGCGAATCGCCTGCAGCTCGATGGTTACGTGCGGCAGGGGCGGGAACCCTTGCGCAGCTTGCGTGAGGCCGCCGGCCAACATCTTGAGCCGCTCCCGGTTGATAGGCCGCGGATCGGTCAGGTTGAGACCCGGCGTGGTGGCGATGGCGTAACGCTGGATCGCGAACTCGGCGCCGTCGTGCAGGGCGGCGAGGGGGATCGTCCGGAGCGGACCGTCCGGCACCACCACCAGCGTGTCGATCGCGAAGGCCTTCAAGTCCGCGTCAAGCGGACGGAGCAACCATTCATAGAGCTGCTGCGCGTGGGGCAGGTACTCGCGCGTCGTCCGCTTCTCCAACAGGCGCCGGAACGTCCGGACTTCCTGTGTCAGCGTCATCGAAGGAACCGGGACGGTCACCCGCTTCAACCCGGTCGGCAGGCTCACCAGCAACTCGGTCCGATCGGCAAAGATGATCGGGTACAGCACCGCGGTGGTCTTGGAAATGGCATCCAGCGTGGTCGTGTGCGCCTGCAACGCGTCGACGCACTCGTCGCGGAAATAATCGCGGAGCTCGGCGGCCTTGGAGGCCTCGACCGCGTCCCGCGCGGCCTTGAGATAGCCCTGGGAGGCAGGGCCCTCCTCCGTCAACGCAGCCCGTTGCAACAACAGATCAGCGAACTCGAAAAAGAGCGGACGGACGGAGCCCTGTCCCGGCGACCCGGCATCTTGCGAAGCGGTCGCCACCTCGGGCCGGATCGGTTGCAAGGTGGCCGTGGCGCTGCGATAGGCCGAGATGGCTTCGTCGAGTTGCCCCTGCGCCGCGAGCAGGCGGCCGGTCTGCCATTGCCAACGGTACAGAGACTCCGGGGCGCCGGCCGACTGGGCCGCGAAGACCGCTTGTCGCGTCAAGGTCAACGCGTCGTCGTAGCGATGTTCCGTCTCGTAGAGATGACCGAGGTGGCCCCAGGCGTAGGACAGCGTGCGGGCGTCGCCCATCTGTTCCGCCACCCCGGCCGCGTCCTGCAACACCGCCGCCGCCCGCAGCACGAGCGGATCGCTGAGGTCCGGAAACGCGCCGCGCAGCTCGTGGTACAGCAAGCCGAGTGCGATGAGGGCGGTCGCCTTGTCGTGCGAGACCGGGAGATCTTTCAGTTGATCGTACGCCTGGTCCAGCCACAGGCGCGCATCCTGGTGGCGTTTCAAGCGCAGCGCGACGCGCGCCGCATTGAGCCGCGCGCGAATCGCCAGCGCCGGCTGATTGGTGCCCTGGGCCAACAGATCGCTCTCGGTAAAGGCGGCCAGCGCATCGAGGTACTGCTGATAAGCGGAGCGAAGAATGCCCAGGTCATTGAGAACAGCGGCGGCGAGACCGCGAGTTTCCTGCTGCCTCGCGATCTCCAGGGCTTGGGTCAAGTGATGCACGGCCGCCTCGGGCTGCCGGTTCGCGAAATAGGCTCTGCCCATGCCGTCCAGCACGACCGCCATCCAGACGGGATCGCCAGCCTGCTGGGCCAGGCTCAGCGCCAGCTCGAGGTGTTGGAGCGCCGGCCTGAGTTGCCCGAGCGACTGCTCGGCCTGCGCGACATGGACCAACGCCCGGCTGTGTTCCTTGACGCGTTCGTCCCGTTCGTAGAGCCGGGCCGCTTCTTTCCAGGCCGCCAGCGCCTGGTCGAACGCGCCGTGCGCAAACGCCTGCCCCCCTTGCTGCACGAGAACATCGGGCGCCGCGGACTCTGAGCCCGCGGTGAACGCAGGAGGAGCGACGGGGGGGACGGTCATGAAAAGGAAAAGAGCGACGAACATGAGCCGAACCATGGAAAGCCTCGCGGGTGTCACTGCTTCATGAATGTAGCTCCAACCCCATTGCCTCTGGCCTCTCGCCTCGTGCCGGTTGCTTTCATAACGCCTGCACCACGAACTGCAGATGAATCCCGTGATCCTGCAAATTGCCTCCCGGGGTCTTCACGTGATTCAACGGCACGCCCCAATAGACCTCAAACCGCGCGCGGTCCTGCGGCAGGATCATCCACCGGACGCCGAGCCCGACGCTGGCCAGGGTCTCGGGGTCCGGCGTCCCGCCCTTCGCGTTCCAGGCGCGTCCGACATCAATGAACTGCGCGAACTGCAATCGGTCCTCGCCGGCCGCCGAACGCCGCAACGGCCAGCGCGCTTCGATCGAGGCCAGATAGGCGTTGTCGCGCACGAGGGTGTTCTCGCGATAGCCCCGCACGCTGAACCGTCCGCCCACGGGCACCTGCTCCAGTGGGAACAGTCGATCGTTCGCCACTTGGAGGTCCATCCGGCCGAGGAGTTGTAAGCCCCACCAGTCGTCGAAGCGCCGCACGCCCTGCATCTGACCGAGCCAGGCGAAATATTGGCTGTCGGGCAGGGGGCCGTGATTGATCGTCGCTTCCAGCACGTCGAGGCCGACCGTAAACCGCGACCGCGCGGCAAAGACCGAATTGGTCGTGCGGTGCGTCCACTCTTGGACGAAGCGCAACGCGCTCACGGTGTTGACGCCGGTCGGCGACGAGCCGGGAATGAAGAGCGAGGCGACGCCGGGAATGTCGAAGATCGAGGTGACCTTGTTGTACAGGCGTTCGCCGACGATCGCGACGGCGAATTCGTCGGACAACGTCCGGACCACCGGGTGCCGCAAGGTGAAGCCGATGATCTCCGCCTGCACCCGCAGGTCCAACGGCCGGAACGGCGCTTCGACGACGAGGAAGTCGTTGCGCCGGTAGGAGGCCGTGAACGTCGTGTCATATCGATTCAGCGGCAAGGTGTAGAACGTGTCGATGATCGGATCGACCCCGCGCGACCGGCCGTACGTGAAACTGAACGGATCGCCGTTGCCGGTCAGATTGTGATGCGCCACGGTGCCGAGCCCGCGCTCGGCGCCCACCACCGGTGTCTGAAAGTTGTTGAACTCCAGCCAGGCCTTGAAGGGACTCGCTTCCGTCACCCGCAGGTTCAACACGCTCTCGCCGCGTTGGTCGCCGGGCCGCAGCTCGGCGTTGATGCGCTGGATGCGCGGGTCCTGCTGGAGCAGTTGCAAGCGCTCCTGGAGCGGCGGCAGGGTCACCGGCGTCGTCACGCCGCGCGCAACCCGATCGCGGAGATACGACGTCCGGAACCACTCGTTCCCTTCGACGTCGATGCGCGTCAATTTCCCTTCGATGATCTGGTAGGTGATGACGCCGAACGTCACATCCTGGTCCGGAATGATCGCGCCGGAGGTGATGTAGCCCTTGTTCACGTACATCAAGGTCAGCGCGAGGCGCAGGCGCTCCAGATCTTCCGTCGTGAGCATCCGGCCTCGGAACGGGGCGACGACTTCATCAATTTCAGCGTCCGAGAACACCGTGCTGCCGACGACATGGATGTCATGGACGAAGACACGGATTTTGGGTAACTGCTTTTCGATGCCGCCCTCCGGCGGAACCGGCACGGGCGGCAAGGCGGGCTTGGGCGGCGGCGTCGGCGGCTTGAATTCTTTTTTCAAGGGCGCCGGCGGCTCGCCGGACCGGCCCGTCGGATCAAAGATCGGCGGCAGCACCTGCGCAAAGACCGGCGAGGCTGTCAGAGTGGCCATCATAAGAAACCCGACAATGCCCCTCACCCTGACCCATATCCCTCTCCCCCGTGCGGGAGAGAGCCAGGGTGAGGGATGGGGTGAGGGAGCCTTCTCCTCCTGCGCAACTGCTCCCTGCCCCCTCTCGCCTGCGCGACCGGTCATGAACCCTGGCCTATGCTCCGTTCACTGCCAAGATGAAGAGCGCAACTGCCGTGCCCACCAGCAGCCCAGACCCTTCGACCGGCACGAAGGATAACTCCGCGCTTCTGCGTAGAAAAATGTCCTATTTCTGTTGGGGTAGGTAAACAGGTCAACCTGCCACGCAGCTCAATCGTATCGACCTAGATACGCCGCGTATCTACCTCGATACAGTCACTACGAGCCGCAGCCTGCCGCCCCCTCGATCGCAAACGCCTGCGTCAGGAACCCAGTCGGCGTCATCCGCCGCAATGGGAGAACGGGAGTTGGGTCTGTTTGCTCTCTTGGGTCTGTCTGGTGCGAGGGAGTTCCTGGTCGATCTGGAGCAGAGAGACCAGACAGACCGCGCTCCCCCGCGCCTGCGCTCGCCGTCGCGAGCGCACTCATCAGCCACCCGCCCGGCTCCGTGGGCAGTGTGTCCCGCCCCGCTACCACGAAGCTGCTCGCCTGGCCGCCCATCTGCGCCGCGCAGCGCACCGTGGTGAGGGCCGCCGCCTGGCGCACCGACTGCGGGAGCGTGGCCAACGTCCCGGCCAACTGCGAGGTTGGCGACTGGATCGTCACCGTCCCGCTCCGGCCGAACTGGGAGGAGGCGTCCACGATGCTGGTCTGGTCCCTGAGAAACACCGGGGTCACGATCAGGATATTGCCGCCCGTGCCCTCCACGGCGGTGGCCAGGATCTGGCTCTGGTTTTGGAGGATGACGAACTCCGGATCGATGGTGATGTTGCCGCCGAACGTGTTGGAGCCCTGCTGGACCGAGGCCGTCATCCGGCTGTTGATCATCCGGAAGAGCGAACTGGCCTGGACCGAGATATCCCCACCGCTGGCCTGCGTGGCGCTCGTTGTGACCGAGCTGTCCTGCATGAAGAACGAGTGGCCGGCGTCGATGGCGATGTTGCCGGCATGCGCCGGCCCGCTGCTGCTCGCCGCGATGGACGCGCCGCCGGTCAGACTCACCGAGTCCGTGGCGGTGATGCCGATCGTGCCGCCGACGGCGGTCGCCGCGGTGCCTGTGCTCGTGGCCGACAGCGTGCCGCCGTTCTGGAGCGTGACGGAGTTGGCGTGGAGGAACATGTCCCCGCCCGCGCCGGTGCCCGAGGTCGCGGTGAAGACCCCGCTGCCGGAGCCGTCGATGAGGATGGACTCAGCCGGGCTGGCCGGACCTTCGATGGTCACGCTGCCCGCCGCCCCCGAGCCGGTGCTTTTCGCCGACACCACCGCGCCGTCGGTGATCTGGACTTGAGGAGCCTGCAGTATGATGGTTCCTCCTGGTCCGGCTTTATTAGCTTCGCTGAGTAAACCGGTCCCCGAGCCTTGAAGAGAAATGAAGTTTCCTGCTGTGATGGTCATTGCACCGCCACCGCCGGGGCTATCACTGCTGCTGTTGATCCTTGCTCCGGCGGACACATCTACAGCACCAGCCGAAATGGAGATGCTGCCGGCGTTACCGCCCAGCGATCCCGTGAAGGTGCTGATGCCTGCCGGACGTGGGGAATCAGTACCGCTGCCTGTAAATTGCCCGGTAGTCACGAACTTGTCCGTCACGGCAATCGTGACGTCACCGCCTCGGGCGCCACTGCCAGATCTCGTGCTGCTGTCGATGAAGCCCCCCGACAGCGTCAGGTTATCGGCTTGGAGGTTGATAGACGCGGCGTCCGTTCGGCCGACGGTCAGGGTTTGAAGAATACCTTGGTCCAGCGTGATGGCTGGAGCTGTAATGTCCATCAGGCCACCACCGGAAGAGGCTGAACTGGTATCCATCCGAACCTTTGCCCCATCGGAGACTGTGACCGATTCGGTGGCCGCGATCCTAATGGCGCCAGGCGCTCCGAATCCTGCGTCGCTGTTGATTCTGGCCCCGTCTGTCAGGAGGAGTTGCCGAGCATTGATGTCAATGTCTCCCGTTGCGCTTCCTCCTGCATTTACAATCTGACTAGCTTGGAAAGGTCCTTGTCCCAGTAAAGGGCCGCCGACATGTCCAGCGATAGTGACCGTGTCCGCACTGACGCTGATATTTCCCGACGAGCTGCTGGATGCCGCTGAATCGATGACCCCGAGACCGGTGATGCTCAGGTTCCCCTGAACTTGCAGGGTCACATCGCCTGCATTTCCCACGTCAAACGACTCAGTGTGAATCCTTCCTGAGCCGGCCAGGGCTACGGATCCGGCGTTGACGGTGATCGCTCCGCCGTTCCCGCTCGATCCTGCTAGGCTGGAGAGATTGCTGGGAATTCCAAAGATTTCATCCAGCCCCAATACGGAAAGCCGATTCGAGGCAGAGATCGCAATCTCTCCCCCCGTTCCAGAACCAAACGTGCTACTAAGAACGGTTGCGCCACCTTGCAGTGAGACATTGGGAGCAGTGATGAAAATGTTCCCGCCGCGACCGGTGTTGAGCGCCGTGCTGTTGATGATACTATTCGCAAATAGGTCAGGGTTGCCTCCGGAGATAAGGACGGAATTGGCTGCCGTCACTTTGATATCGCCGCCGTTGCCGCTGCCTCTGAACTCAAACGTCACAGGGTCTTGTCCGGCCGAGCTCCAGAGTTGAGCCGCGCCGGTCAGATTCAGAATGCCCCCATTGAGGGTGATGTCGCCTCCTCGCCCATCACCGGAAGTGATCGTCGCAACCGCGCCGGCGTTATCGAGCGTGATCGTTGGGGCGGTGATCTGAATCGCCCCCCCTTTTGAGCATCCTGGGCAATTCCCCATGGCTGAAGTGGTCGTGAAGACCCCGCTCGTGACCAAAGGAAGGCCTGTATCCGGGCTAAAGACATATCCCGTGCTTAGACCGGGCAGGGTTCCAGTTGTGTCAAAACCCGAGAGAGAGAGCGTTTCCGTCGCGGAAATGCTGATGTTCCCGCCATCACCGGCGCCAGTCGTGCTGCTGACGATCTGCGCCCCGTTGGCGAGGTTGATGTTCTGCCTGGTGACTGAAATGTTGCCACCCGGCCCGCTTCCTATTGTCTGGCTGGTGACGGAGGCTCCATCCATCTGAATGTTCGCCGCCGTGATCTGTATATCTGAGCCCGGTTCTGAAGCACTGTTCGACGAGATGATCGAGCTGCCAGTGCTCAACGAGACCATATGCGTCGCCGGCTCGCTCGCCGAGGTATTCAGCACGGAGTCGTTCATTGACAGGACAAACTGCCCGCCGCGAATGGACACCGTCTCGGTGCCGCTAACGTCGATCGTGGAACCTGGGGCTAAGTTGACGGTGCCGAACGAGGAGAAAGAGACGCCGTTAATGTTCGGCGCCGGCTGCAGGTTCGACAGCAGGAACTCGCCAGGCGAGGCTGCACTGGCCAACTGAATCTGACCATTGGGCGCAGAGAGCCGAGCCCCGGCCACGGGGAACCCATTTGGCACAGAGACCAGATTGCCGGTGTCTGGATCGGCGTACATGAACCCCTGGTTCCCGCCTACGAGTGAGAGAGATTGGCCGGTTGGTACGGAGAGATTGCTGCCCTGCACGGAGATGGTTGCCGGATTCGAGCTCAGAAATCCAAAGGCTATTACAGGGGCGCTGGTCAGCACGCTTGTCAGATTAGGGTCGGCGTGAAATATTCCGGCATTCGTTCCGCCGGCTTCTGCCAGCCGCAAATAGTTCGCCGTGGTGAAGGTGACCGACCCGCCGACGCTCAAACTGGTGTTGGGACCGAAGATGATCCCGGCCGGATTCATCAGAAAGAGGTTCGCATTGCCGAAATCAGTTGTTTTAATGGTTCCAAAGATACTCGATGGATTCGGGCCTGTGACACGACCAAGAATATTCGACGTTGCGAGATGTGGGGTATCGTTCAGAAAGTTGGCAATGTTGTTCGTCGGGACATTGAATTGACCGAAGCTATGAAACAGGTTCGTCCCGAACCTTGTTCCTCCCGTGATGTCGTACTGGGTCTTACCGTTGATAGGGATCGGTGCACTGACCTGGGTGTTGAGCCCGGAAGAGGTAATCGGAGGTAATGGCGCTTGCGCCCGAGCCATGTCCGTGTAAGCACAAACGAGGAACAGCAGCGACGTGAACAGACCGCTCGTGAGGTAAATCCGGGCAGCTAGACTCAAGCTGATTGCGGCTCTTCTGCTCATGACCAATCTTCGCTGGCCAGTTTTCACAAGATCCCCAGACCGGTCTCTTTCTTTTACCATCAACTCCTGTGCCTCATCTGTTCGCTCCTCGGAAGGCGGACGGCTTGCACGAAAGTCAATGATGCTAATGGAAAACTTTGGTGAATCCTCAATCCTGACCCGAACGAATAACTCTAACAAAGAGCATCGAACCGGATACATCATGTATCCGGTCCGATACTCACCGCCCACTCAGTCAGCAGGTTTCAAAATGACCTTGGCAAGAGTCGGATGCTCCGTCATTGCCTTTTGTAATTCGTTCAGCATTACCTCAGGAGCGGCTCTCCGATGTGTCGCCAACGTTTGATAACGATCCCGAGCGATACCGAACCATTCAGCCTGGTGTTCCGCCGGTACCCTGAGCAATGTCGCGAGAGAAGCCAAATGTTCACCGCCGCCGCGGGCCATGTCTTGTGACAAATTCTCCCAATTAGAGGACGCAAACATCTTGACTTGCTGTTCCTTCGTTGCGGTTTGCTGTGCGGCACAGGCATAACAACCCAGCGCCTTGGCCGTCCAGCAGGTCGAGCTGAACGGCCCGCTCGGACAGCCGTTCGTTACACCGCTTCCGCCAGGCTGTCCACCAGGGGCGGTGCTTTTGACGACGAGGCCGTCAGTCGGAATCGTCAGTGTGTCGCCGCTCTTAATGGTGATTAACAAGGCGGTCTTCGCCCCTCGGTCGTCGTTGAATCCGGGACTGACATTGTACGGGGTACTGGGAGCATTGGAGAAATTACAAGGGACGTTATTTTGTGGACAACTGGCGGAGGTCATCGTCTTGTCATAATGATTCATGGCCGGGCTCCACGAGCCTGGTACGGGATGCTGCAGATAGGTATCCACCCAAATCCGGTCGTTCAGCGGTTTGCTGCCCGGTCGGAAGAAACTTCCTACCACATCGAGCTGATACCCGATGTCTCCGCCATACGTCGATGTGTTGGGCAACTGCGCCAGCGGAACAGTCCAAAATGAGAAAGGGCCATCCGTGAGCGTTGAACCCGTGGCAACGTTCGTCCTGATCGTCGCACCGGTCAGCGTCAAATTGTCCTGAATTCCATCGGACTTGACCACGATCCGTGCCGGGTTACCGGCGCCGGCTCCCGAAATCACCAGACGTCCGTATGTCTTGGCACCTCCACTACAGTCTGCGGCCAAAAGCAGATACGGATCTCCTCCGAGGCTACATACATCGTGATTATCCGGCCCAACGTTTACCCCGTCGACGGTGGCGTAAATATGGTCGGCATACCCTGATGGTGGAGCAATCACCGCCGCACCCACCATGAGAAGCCCCAGAACCACATCACGTGCGTTCATAACCCCCTCCCTTGGTTAGCCACGTGAGCTGCCCGTTCAATAAGAACCTGGGCTCTACAGATGTGACGGTACACGGAACTTTACCGTGAAAGCTCCAACGGCTTCTCCGTGTCACAATTGCTTAACGCTGAGCATATATTCGGCATCGTCCTCTGCCCGACGTAATTTCTCCAAGTGATCTCTGTCGGGAAGCGCATACTCCAGTTTTAGCCGGAACTTCTGCTCGACCATGACACGCTCGAAACCGTGCGGGGTTTGATCCGCCGACGCACAGTACCCCGTGAACTCATGATGTCTGGCCAATTGATCTCCACTCAGCAGTTCATAGATATTCGCCTCGCGAGTACGCTTGACTAACTTCAACCCGCGGGCGATGGTCCCATCCAGTATCTGTGGGTGGCCATAGATCCGAAGCTGTGCACCGGGGACAAAACGAGCGGCGTCGATTTGCAAATCGAACGGTTCGCGCGTCTGCGGCATCGTCCGTACTTCGAGGTCAATGGCGCCACCGGCTCCGGGTGAGAGGTCCACGACCTCCAGGTTGCGGTAGGCGACATTGTTCGAGTTACGGATGAAATTCAGATAATCGGAGATGGAAGCGATGCATGTGTGGTCCGGAGCGGGATCGAGCGCGCTCGTGACAACGACAATCAAGCAGTAGTGACCTGGTCCAGGGATCAAAGCCTTGGGAAAGATCAGCGGACCGGCGATTCGAAGAGAACGCGGGGCTATTCCGGTCTCGAAGAGGGTGCCGATATGAGTCCACGAGACCGGCGTGCCGAACGTCGTGGCGGAAGAAAAGTAGACGTTGATCGTCGCATCGTCGGGAGCTGCCCCACGGTTTTGGAGCCGCACGTAAATAAAGTTATCCTGACCAGAGGCGACATTTTGCGACAGGGTATCATCGTTAAGATTCGCAAACTCCGGATCGGGATTTGCCGAGCGGGCCTGTCGATTAATGATGTCCGGGCTCGCCCACAGATAAGGCCACGGATATGGTTCTACTCCCGTGTCCGCAAGATTGTCCCGCACGTAGACGTCCGGCCCAATACCGACCGCGTTGAAAGCGTTCTTGACTTGAGATAGCACAAAGAGGTCACAGGGGAACAGATCAAGGCACGCGTCCAGCATGGCTTCTCGGAAATCAAGAAATGTCTTTTCGTTGTTTGCCCTACCAGCCCAGATTGTTGCCATACAGTGATAGAGCATCTGCTCGGCCGCTGTCTGGCCGATACCGGTCACTGCGATGTTGCTGATGCGATGCGTCCCGCCGTTTGTGAGTAAGTAGAACAGATGGTTAATGATTCCGGCGTTAGCGTGAACTCCGCCATTGTCCCAGGTGCCGATATATCGTCGGTTATAATGGCTGGGGGAATGGCCGTCTGAATAGCTCGCCTGGGCGCGCGCTTCCGTGGAATTGTCCCATTTGTCTCCGTTGGTTGGATCCATCATGTTGCGGGCGGCCGGCGCGGAGGCTTGCTTCAACCAACTCTCTTCAAACACGAGCCAGTCACCGGTGATGAAGGCAGCGAAAATGTCACAGATCGCCTCCTTCAACGCGCCGCTTTCACCGCTTCCCTTCAGGTTCGATGTCGCTGCTTCATAAGCGTGGCTAAACTCGTGAGCGACCCAATCCTTGCAGGAGCAATAGTCAAAAGACGACATATCGCCATCACTGAGGCCGATAAGTGCCACGCCAGGGCTGGACGCGCTTCTTGGAATATTTCCAAAAAATTCTCCGAACTTGGCGGTCTGGTAATGGACCAATGTCTCGAAGTTACCCCCGTTGTCATCCCAGCTATTGCGACCGTGGTGGAGTTGGAAGTAATGCCACACATCTGCTGCGTAGCGATGGGCATCGACTTCAGGCCCCTGGTTTGCCTCGCGCGGCGATGTGGTCCGATCATCCCAATTGTTGTCTTGATCTTCCGAAGGCTTAGCCCCAGCGTCGTCGGTGATAATTTCAGGACCACGAGGGGTCTGTGTTACGCGGGTCGTGTCGCGAAGCTGATACGTAGGCTGTGTTCCGGTGTCATCCCGCCAGGTGTTAAGTTCCCCATCTCCGGAATAGTACCCTCTTCCCCTCCCGTATGTCGGCGCCCCTGATGGGACATTGTCGTAACAGACCAGCACCTCTCCCGTCATAGCATCCACAGAAGCGATCCACTGTGGTAAGGGGCCCGGCTCTCCGGTTTTTCTACCCAAGGCAAGCTCCCAAACCAAATGCGCCCTTCCCTTGTGGCGATAGACAAGCAATTCAGCTTGTTGCTTTGGAAGATCCGGGAGTTTAATGCGCTTGTTGGCGGCTTCCACCGCTTCTTCAACGCTCACGTGTGGCTCGAGCGGGACACTGGCCAGATCAGGAAAGAGGTGATTGTTGATCGTGTCGAGGATCCCGTCCTTCGAAATATGAAATCGCACGGTGCCGCCATAGACGCGGTAACAGTTGTGATATTGCTGGAGAATGAGATGCTTACCCTCCCGGAGATCCGAATGTGCCGCAAGAATCTTCAACCGGGCAATGTCGATATCTCCGATATCTCCAAACAGATCGCGGTGTGCTTTCAAGAATCGCAAGACTGACGACGACAAAGCCTCTAAGCCTTTGTTCTCTATTCGATCCAGGTTGCCCCGCAAATGACGAATGACGTCTAATCCAGAGTCATACCGGAATCGCAAGGTCGGATCGCGTCGTAGAAGTTGGGAAAGCGCTTCCGTGCCTCTCATGACGTCTCTCCTATTGAGACACGTAACCGAACACTGTGCAGCAACCTGGAACCGAAAACCGCCTGTAAAGACTCGTGCACTGTGAGCTCCATAAGACTAAGACTGACGAATACAAAAGGTTTCTCGAGCTATTCAGTATCAAGAAGCCTGCTCTCCTTTTGCGCATCGCCACTCTGCTGTGCGCCAGGAACATTAGGGCTTTGGAGCCAGCGGACCCGGAGGTACAGGACCCGGAGGTAGTACCTTCGGAACAATTTTGAAGGCAATGTCCTACTTAATGGGTAAAACGGTTGCTGCTACGGTGGAGCCCCGGGAGGTGTTCTCCTGGGGCTCGACGACGATCGACCTGTCATTGCCAACGAACGGACCTGCGTCTGGGTCATTCATCGGTTGCGCTGGCCAATGGGCGTGGCCGGCCCAGCCTGTGGCGCGCGGCACCTCTCCGCGCGGCGCGAGCGCGGGACGGTACGCTCTCGGTGCACGGCCTGCGCGTCGCGTGTCTCGCTTCGCACCGGCACGGCCCTGGCAGACTCGCGGCTGCCGCTTCCCACGGGGGGCTCGCGATCGGGCTTGTTCGCATCGGCCTCTCGGCACGCGCACTCGCTCGGGAACGTGTCGTGAGCCGCCCGAGCGCCTGGGAGCTGGGGCATCGGCTGCGCGATGCGCTCAAACGCGAGGTCCTGGCCCGGAAGCTGCGCGGGCGGCTCGACGTGGACGAGACCTACGTCGGCGGCCGGCAGAAGGGCAAACGGGGACGGGGCGCGGCCCACAAAACCGTGGTGATCGGGCTGAAGGTGCGCGACGGCCGGGTGCGGTCGCTCGTGATCCCCTCGGTCGCCTCCGCCGAGATTCCCAAGAGCCTCCAGGGCCACGTCGCCAAGGGGGCGCGGCTGTTTACCGATGCGCTGTGGAGCTCCCGCCGGGTACGCGGCTTGGGCGACCGGCACCGGCGCGTGGCCCACTGCCGACGCTTCGTGCGCGGGCAGACCCACACCCAGAGCATCGAGGGCCATTGGGGCCATGTGAAGCCGAATCTCGTGGCGCGTCATCGCTCGGTGTCGCCCAAACACCTGCAAAGATATCTCGTGGAGGCCGACTTCACGCATCGCCTTCCCAAAGACACTGACTTCATCGCACTTATGCTCCACCGTCTGCTTGCACCAACTGCGGTTTTACCCAGACACGAGGACGTTGCCACTGGATAAGCCTCGTGGTTGATCGTACTCTTTGGAGCGACAGCAACCTGCGGGCTTTTTTCTGGGCCTTCTGGCTCGATGGAGGCAATGCCCACAAGTCCGTTTGAATGGAACCTCTTCGTCCTTGCCATCGTTGCCGTGATCGGGGCCTCCACAACCTATTGGCGGACGCACCGCCATAACCGGTAGCGTGCAACGAAAGGTGTCCGCCCTTGTCATCTCGCGCTCTCTTGACAGACTCAAGAGACACCATCACGTCGCATGAAGCAGCTCAGAGCCAAACCGGGTCTCAAATTCCTTGGCTGGTAGCGAAGAGCTAGTCGCTTGGTTCGTTGCCTTTCCCCTCCGTCTTTTCAAGAGAACCGCTCGCTGGACGCGGTACCATGGAATTCGGACAGCGCGTGAGGTGTTGTGTGCGTCTTCGAATTGTTGTAAGCTTCCCTGAGTCAGAAGAGCTTTTAGCAATCGAGACTGACATTCAACAGAACCGAAAGAGCCTATGAATCCCACAAAGCCCAACCTCAAGGATCTGATCCGAGAGGGAGTCCGCACAACAATCCACAACACCCTCGCTTCGGTCATTCAGGAAGTGACGGAAGAGGAACTGCGCGCCGCTTTTCGCGACCCTGCCTTAAAAGAATCTCTCATGGAAGTCATCCGCCTCGAAATTCAGCAGGCCTTTGAAGAACTCAAGAAGAACGGAAGGCCCAAGCCGCTACACAAGCGTTAGTGGCGCCTGCCTCCCGTTGTCCCTTCGGCCTTCCGGTACAACAGCAGGTGGATGACATCGGGAGGAGGGAGGGTGTCTGCGTTTAGCGCCTTGAGAATCTCCCTCTTGGCCTTCCCGGTCAGCTTCGCGGGCACCGGTTGAACCGGCCTGTTGTCGTCGGCCTCGGCTCTTCCCACCGTTTCTCCTCTCAACCTGCCCTCTCGCTTTCCCTGGCCTCCTGGCTTCGCCCCTGGTTCCTTCTGCCGGCGCATTGTTTAGCGCCTGCTACACTTCCCTAAGACCGTTTCTCTTCGATCTCTTGGCCGTTGAGCCGAGAGAGGACCAGCACCTATTTCAGGAGGATCCCTATGTGGCGTAACCCTTTGTCCTTGCTGGTTCTGTTGCTTGTCGCTTTCGCGTCTGGATGCACCGCTCTGTCCGACACGGCCTCGCCGCCTGCTGAGCCGAGCGGCGTGTTGCTGACGGTCCTCCCGGAGGCCACCTTCTTTTATGTCGACCGGCTGTCGCTTTCGAAGGACCCGGAGGGCCGGCTGTGGCTCCGAAATGGGCACCCCTTAGCGGCTTCGAACGGCCTCCCATCCGCGGAGACTTCTCGGATTCTAATCGGTCCCGCCGGCGAACCCCTGTTGACTCGTGGAGACGGTTCGTGCGTCGGCCCTGCGTGCGAAGCGTCTTTTCGTTCTGAGCGGGAGTAAGTGCCTCTTCCCCTCACCCTGACCCTCTCCCACAACGGGGAGAGGAAAATGGGGAGAGAGTGGGCCGCGGTCCTCGTGATGGGAGGGTCGCGGCCCGATGGCGTGAGCGTTGAGGCGGCCGTGTCACTCTGGATGGGCACAGTTCCAGAGATTTCCCTTGTGCTCGCGGCTGTCTGCCTGCAACCGACGAGCCATCGGCCGGCTCCGTGCCCCGCCGGAGGGACTCCACGTTACGCCGCTTTCTTGAGTTCGGCCGGCCGCTGGGCGATGCCTGCCGGAGCTTGGGGTCTCTGCATCGCGGCAGTCTCGGAGGTCTCGTCCTCCATGGTTTCGACGGCAATCCACACCGCCAGCATCCCGAACAACGCGAACCCTGCCATTGCGATTCCCCATGCGATGTCCATGGTGGCGTCCCTCCTGGGTCACCCCCACCTTCCCCTCCCCCTTGAAGGGGGAGGGTCTCGGGGAAGGGGCGATGTTCATGATGTGATATCGGGTCGCGACCGAAGACTCATGTGAACTGTTTGAGCATTGGTCATCGACCTTATCCCGCCCACTTGCTGAACGACACGCCTTAGGTTGAGCAACCGCCGTGCCATCGCGTCAGCAAAAATCTGACATTTTGCCGTCGGGCAAGAATGCGTTGATGTTGCAAAAGGATGGGCTCGGTCGAGCGGGACAGCGCGGTGAGTGATCAGACCTGATGGACCAATGGACCGTATCGAATTCAATAACCGAGGTTATCTAGATAGATACAGTGTGGATAGAGGCCTTATGCCCGCCCTGCTACTGGTGCAGGTGCTTCATGGCGGCGGCGCAGAGGATGATGAAGAAGCCGATCCAGAGGGCTGCTCGTTGGTAGGGGATCGCTTCATAGCCCTCTTCCTTGTCTTCTTCCTCGGCTTCGGCGCCTGGGTTGGAGAAGATGACAGTGTAGAGGAAGAGGGTCAGGAGACAGAGAACGAGAAAGAGCTTGATGAAGAACACCGTCAAATATTTTGCATGGTGATTGACGGCTTCACCCGTCTGCGACAACAGCAACTGATTGACGTAGTGCAGATTAATGCCGCCGGTGAACAACAGGACAACCAACAACGTGCCCGCGACCTTCTTGTACTGCTTGTAGAACGCGTCAGTGATGGGTTTGATGTATTCCTTGGGGACCGTCTTCTTGAGGCCCGGCGTCACGGCCATGACGAGAAAGGCGAGCCCGCCGATCCAGATGACAGCGGACAGAAGGTGAAACCAATGGTTGATGATAGGGATGAGCTGATTGATGTCAGTGAGGAGACTTTGGAGTGCGTCCATTTAGATTTTGAAGACCGGCGCGTCGTTCCCAAAGCGTTTTTTCCGCAGCTCTTCCATCAGCTCGACGGTAACGACCGGGATGCCTTGTTCCCGGGCATGGCGTTCGACGCCCTTTTTGACCATGGCGCGCAGGAAGTAGGGAATGCGGTTGAGCCTGGTCTGCGCCGCTTCGTCCCACTCGATTGCCGTCTCTTCCGGCGTGTTGAAGGCGACGCGCACCTTCTCGCCCCCCTTCGGCGTGTAGAGGCACCACTGGTCTTCGTCGAGCCAGTCGCCGTGGTCCACGTAGGGCCGCGCGCGGCAGCCGCCGCAGATCTCGCTGTATTCGCAGTCGCCGCATTTTCCTTTGAGGTGGGGATAGCGGAATGAGTCGAAGATGTCCGACTGCTCCCACAGCTCGGCAAAGCTCTTCTCGCGGACATTGCCGGCCGAGAGCGGCATGTATGGACAGGGTGTGAGCTCGCCGTTCGGGGTCACGCGGGCGTAGTTGGTACCGGCCAGACATCCGCCGCCCATGTAGCCGGTCGCCTTGGTGATGGGGGAGTTGGGGTCCTTCTCGTAGGCCAGCCGCTTGAAGTGGGGGGCGCAGCGGGCCCGTACCAGCATGTCCTTGTACCTGTCCTGGCATTCGACCAGGTAGCCCAGCACTTCCTCGTATTGGGCCGGGGTGATGTCTGTCAATTCTTCGCCGCGACCGGTGCACACCATGAAGAAGACGTTCAATACCTTGGCGCCGAGAGCGTGGGCCCACTTGACGACGTCCGGCAACTCTTTGTAGTTCATGGGCTGGGCGCTGAAATGGATTTGAAATTGAAGCCCGTTCCGCTTGCAGGCTTCGATCCCCGCCATCGCGCCTTTCCACGCGCCGGGCAGGCCCCGGAACCGGTCGTGCTTTTCGGGATCGAGCGAATCGATGCTGATCCCGACGCCCATGACGCCGATCTCCACCAGCTCTTTCGCCACCCGGTCGTTGATCAGCATGCCGTTGGTGCCGAAAACGACCATGAAGCCGAGTTTCACGGCGTGCCGGGCGATGTCCAGAATGTCGGGACGGGTCAGCGGCTCCCCACCCGTGATCACCAGCAGGCAGCTGTTGTTGACCTCGGCGATCTGGTCGATGAGCCGGAAACATTCCTCGGTGGTCAGCTCATCGGCGCCGCCGCCGGCTTTGGTGGTGGCGTCGAGATAGCAGTGCGCGCACTTGAGGTTGCAGCGTTTGGTGAGATTGAGCGCGACGAGATAAGGCTTGAAATCATCCACGGTCCGGCCGTCGCGCGACCCTTCCGCGGCACCGGGCCCGGGAGCGAACCGCATGATCCGCTCTCCGAGCGATCCACGCATCCTCGCCAGGTGTTGCGGGCCATTGATGATCGGCAGCGACTTACCCATAAGCTAGGGACAACGTGGAATTGGGAATGAGAACCGGGGAATACTGAGAAAACTCTTCGGACAATTCCACATTTTCAGCTTGAAGTAGTTTTGCCCGTGAGGTTGGCGATGATGTCCTTCAGGTTGCCGGTCTTCATCGCCTCTTGCATGAAGCCCTTGGCCTGTTCGATTCCCTCGTTGGCGACTTCGAGCGTGATCACGGTTGTGCCGATCTTATCGGCGTGCTTTTGGATCAGCGCGCGGGTGCAGTCGCGCATGAAGCCTTCGGGCGCCCGTTCCAGCCTGGCCTGGGCCTCAGGCGTCCAAGTGTACGGCGAGGCCGGCTCTGTAGGGCTGTTTCCATTGCTGTGGTCGCTCTTGGCCGGGCCGGATTCCCGGGTTTCGGAGACCACTGCGAGCTTGGCTTCCGCGGACGGCGCCGTGCCGGCGCCTTTGTTGGCGAAGATGGGTGTATAGTCCTCCGCCGCGGCTTCCTTGATCATCGGGGCGGCGAACTCCAACGTGATCGTCGTCATGCCGAGCTTACGGGCGCTCTTCTCGATCTTCGCCTTTGCGCGGCGACGCTGGAACCCGGCCGGTACCGCCCGGATGGCTTCCTTGGCGTCCTTGGTCCATTGCATCGGCACGTCGTCGTACGCCACATCGGTTTCCAACCCGCCTTCGGCCTTGGCTGCGGCCTCGAAAATGCTCTTGTCCACCTGCTTGAAGCGATCGCCGGTTGCGCCACAGACCGGACACTTCACCGGCGTGTCTCCCTTGCCGATGTAGCCGCAGCCGTCGCAGACGAAATAGTTCTGGCTCATCCGGTCCAGGTAGGCCTGCGTGCCGGCGCTGACTTTCGGCTTCTCCTGCACGATCTCGGTCATCATGCCGCTCAGGGTGGAACCCATGAGATCCTTTGCCACTTCGTCGTCCGCCTGCATCTTGTTTCGGTCGATGCCGGCGGCTTCGAGACCGGCCCCGAGCGCCTTCATCGCTTCCATGGCGCCCTTCGGCAGGATGTGGCCGACGGCGGCGTCCACCACCGAGTTGCTGATGATGGTGTGGCCCTTTTCGATCGCATAGCGGTGGATGGCGGTCTTAGCCACTCCGCGGGCGAAGATGGGGATCTTCTCCATCCGGCGCAGAGCTTCTTCGGTCCAGGCGATGGTGTACTCGGCCTGGGTGTCGATCGGCGGCACATGCTTCCGGTTGGAGATCAAGATGTTACAGGGGGCGCTGCGCAGGAGGTTCTCGGTGTTGCTCCCGATGTCCATGTCGTCGTCGCTGTGGACGCCGATTCGGCCGACAATCAGGAGCCACGGAATGTCCTTCCGGACGTACTGGATGATCTTTTCGAAGGCCTTGCCGTCCAGCAAGGTGGTCTTGAGGTCGGTCTGCTCAGCCTGCGCCAGCTCGCGCGAGATATCTAAGTGAGACTGATAAATCTTGGCCAGGCCGCTGTCAATGATTTCCTCGTGGAGCTTTTCCTGCTCCTTGAAGCGAAACACCTTGCCGGCTTCTTCGTTCAGCACCCCGGCGATGCTGTGGAAGGCGGCGTAGTGGAAGTAAGGATCGAAGGCCGAGATGGCCTCGACCGGTTTGTTCAGCGCCTTGCCCAACGTGATGCCGGTCATGAGCCCGCCGAAAGAGTAAGGGCTGCCGTCCACCGCCACGACGATTTTCCCGCCCGTCATGGGCTGCGTCTGCTTGACGATGAGCATGTCGGAATTACGGACGCGGCGGGCAAGCCGTTCGGTGTTGCTGCCGATGACACTGTCCTTAACGGCCCCAACCCCCAGCGCTCCCATAACGACCAGGTCATAGCCGTTGGTATTGATGTCTTCCGCCAGGACCTTCCAGTTTCGGCCCTCCAGGGAGCGCCGTTCCAGAGGCAAGTTGGCTTCGGAGCATTTCTTTTCAACGTAATCCAGGTAGGAGTCAGTGATGATCTGCAATCCGCGGGTGATCAAGGAGTCGTGGATCTGCCGCTGCCGATCCAGCTCTTTTTCGTCGTGATATTCCTCGGGAAGGCCGGCCTCCATCTGCTTGAACCGCTTATCGTGCATCTTGGCCGCATAGACGTGGCTGCCCACGATCTTGGAGCCGAAGGTTTTGGCGAGCTGAATCCCGAGGTCAACAGCCATATTGGAATGGTCCGAATTGTCGACCGGGATGTAGATCGTCTTGTACATCGAGGCGCCTCCTTCAGGAACCCATCGGCCCGGAGACTCTAATCCCAAGAAAATCCAAACAAAAATGGTCCTGAGCCGAAATGAGCAGGCATGATAGCACCGGAATTGCGGGGATTGCAAGGGACATATCGGAAGAGAAGGAACGGGTCCTGGCGCCACCCAGCCCATCCGTCCTCGCTCCCCGCCCACACCCGCCGGGCGGGTACCCGGGGACCCCGCGACGAGGTACCCGTTGCTCGGGGCACCCATTGCTCTCTCGCGGTTGCAATGCGTCCAGGCAACGGGTCAGGGGCTCCCAGGGTGGCGCCACCTACGAAAGGGAGGAACGTGTAAACGGAAAAACTAGCCAGCCGAGGTCATAGCAGGTTTCTTCTCTGAAGGCGTTGTGGACTGGGGCGATTTGCGGGAGCGGAGGATTTCTTCGAGGGTCAGGAGCGCATCGCGGCCGGAGTTGCCTTCGATGCCGCGGATGAGATTGCCATCCGCGTACTTGGCTGTGGACTGAGCCTGAGAGAGGGAGCCAGTCCAGGCTCGGGGGTCGCGACTCCCGTGTTTTCTTTCCCACGCGGCCAGGCAAGCCTTGGCAATCAGCTTGTTGAGCGGCGCAGGATTATACAGGAGCTTCCGGATGCTGGTCGGGGTGAGCATGAGGGGATTGTACCCGGCGGACAAATAGCCCTCTTCCAAGAGCCGGTGCTCCAGGTCGGTGTTTGGCTGAATGCCCAGGAAGAACATCAGCGGGAAGACCCGGTCTTCTCCCAGGATCGAGGCCACCACCTTGTATGACTCAATGCTCTGCAGCAGAGTTTCCTCGGTTTCCTGGGGAGAATTCAGCGAGTAATTCAGGATGACCTTGCCCCTGAATCCCGCTTCGGCCAGGTACCGGCAGCCGTCATAGAGGCGTTCCAACTTGAAGCCCATGTGCAGGTTGTTGAGGATCTCCTGGGAGCCGGAGGTGATGGCGACTTCCAGGTCCCCGACCCCCGAACGGACCATGAGCTTGGCGAGGTCCGGGGTGATCAGCGAGGTGCGGATGTAGCCGGACCATTCGATCTCTAATTGCTCCTTGATGATCCGCTCCAGGATCTCCGTGCATTGCGGGTAGGCCTCCTTACCCGTGATGAATTGGGCATCCGTAAACCAGAACCGGCGCGCGCCCCATTGATGATAATGCTGCGAGATGTCCCGCACGACCATCTCCGGCGGTCGATAGCGGACCCGCTTGCCCTCGATATACGGATAGAGGCAAAAGGCGCAATCATAGGGGCAGCCTCGCTTGGTCTGCACGCCGATCGCCTCGCCGATGTAATCGGTGTACTGGGGGAAGATCGACGTCAAATAGGGGAGATCGACCGTCAGGGCATCCAGCAAGGCCGGTCTGCTCTGCTGGCCCTTGGCCACGCGGCCGTTCTCGCGGATGATGTACCGCTCGCCGTCGAGCGGGTGCCCCTCGATCACCTTGAGAAGGGCGTCCTCGCCCTCGCCCAGGATGCCGATGGTGCCTTCGGGCAGTTTCTCGATCAACTGATCCGCGAAGGCGGTGAAGGCGCCGCCGCCGATCATGATCTGCGCCTTCGGAAATTCCCGCCGGATCAGCCAGGGGTAGGACAGGTTCGCGTGGATGTGGCGGTAATACCGGTAGAGCTGCTTCAAGCCCTCGACGGAAGCCGCGATCCGCTTGAGCGGATTGCTGGCGAAATAAAAATTGAAGGCATGCTCCAGCGAAGCGTCGCCCTCGTGTGGGGAAAAGATCTGAATGTCGCGCCAGGAAAAGCAGACGAGGTCCGGTCGAAAGGCAGAGGCCGCGTCGCGCAATACACGCGCGCGCGCTCGCTCCGGATATAGCGACAGGTCCAGGATGCGCTGCCGCACCTCCGGCTTCCGCCGATGGATAAAATCCGCCAGGTAGGTCACCCCGATGGGATAGACCTTCTTGCACGGCAGAAAAACGTAAAGAATAGAGTTCATGAGTAGCTGGTAGCGAATAGCCAGCAGCGAACAGTTCTTCGGGCCAGAGCTATTGGCTATTCGCTGTTGGCTATTAGCTATTTGATGGCCACATGGATCGCGACGATGCCGCCGCTGAGGTTGCGATAGTCCACCTGCCGGAACCCGGCTTCCCGCAACAGCGCGCTGAACCGTTCCTGATTCGGAAAGGTTCGGATCGACGCCGGGAGATAATGATACACTCCGGTCTTGTCGTGCGCGACCAGCGTTCCGATGCAGGGCAGGAGCCGGAACGAGTACCAATCGTAAAGCTTCAACAGCCACGGCCGCACCGGCTGGGAAAACTCCAAACACACGAACCGGCCGCCCGGCTTGAGCACGCGACGGATCTCGCCGAGCGCCTGCCGCAGGTTGCCGACGTTCCGCACGCAGAAACCGGCCGTGACGGCGTCGACACTCTCGTCCTTGAAGCCCAGGTCCTCCGCGTTGGCGCGGAGACAAGGAATGCGGTGACTCAAACCCCGGCGAGCGACCTTCCTCGCGCCTTCCCGGAGCATGGCGTCATTGAGGTCCGTCGCCACGACGTAGCCCTTGGATCCCATGCGGCGCTCGATCAGCAGCGCCAAGTCGGCGGTGCCGGCGCCGATATCGAGCGCCCGGCCGTCTGTGACGGGCGGAACCAGCGATGCCGCGATTCGCTTCCACCGATGATGCAGCCCGAAGCTCAGCAGGGAATTGTTCAGGTCGTAGAAGCGGGCGATCGCCGTGAACATCCGCTGCACGGCCTGCTCACGAGCGGGACCGGACCATTCGGACACGGCGCAGGCCGATCGTTCAACCGGTGCCGCGGGTTTTTCTTCGAGTTGCAGCATGCGCGATGGTGGCACCCGCCTCTGGGCATTGTCAACCGCGACGCTGCAGATAGGAACACAGGATAGGCAGGACATGGAGCAACGGTTGCTGCACGGCTGGATGCCGCCGCAAGAGCGCAGACAGTCCGGCCACTGCCTTGGCCGTCCATGCCTTGCCGTGCGATTCGAGTGCGTTCCATGCCAGCGCCAGATCTCCGGGGCGGTCTTCTGCCAAGACCTCAAAAATCTGCGCGGCTTGCAAGAGATCCTTGTCGGATTTGGTCCTCGTCGAAACGTCGCGGGTTCTCGACACGATGAGCTTGTGAAAGGCAAACCGGGCCGGGGCTGGCACATTCACCAACACGCCCTGGCCATCCACCAACGCGCCTCGTTCGCATCGTTCGATCACATAGCCCAGGTAGGGAAGGGGTTGAGCGGCGATGTTGAAGCGACGAATGAACACCGGGGCGACGTTTCGTCGATGCTTGAGGGGGGTAACAAAATCCACGCGGAGGGCCGATCCGCGGACCTTGAACGAGGTGGAGGGAGACTTAGGATTGAGCGCGGGAATGGGCAGGAATCCCATTTTCAAGGCATCCAGAGTTTTGGGAATATCGGCGTGAAGGTCCGGTACGGCAATGTCGAGATGGAGTCCACCGGCGATGTCAATATCCTGCGTTTTGACGGCATGCCGTGCCCATCGAACGCCCAGTAGGTTTCCCAAGACCGTAAATGCGTGAGTGTCGATCAGCACTCCTCCCAGATGAAACAAGCCGCTCTCGGCCAGCGCCTTGATCACCCTCGCGACGGCCGAATCCGTTGCCAGGGCTCCGCCAGCCCGAAGCTGGGCGCACAGCCGTTGAATCTGGGCGACTTCGGCTTCCCGTTCACCGCGCTGCTCCTGGAAGCGCGGCGACGACCTTGTCGAGCGCCGGCGTCCGTTTCCCGACGTAGCGTTGGCGCAACACCCCACCCGGGTCGGAATACTGGAAATAATAGTAGGTCTCGTCCTTGATGGTCTTCGTGACAAAACAGCCGGGAACCCGGCCGATGGAACGGCGGGTTTCCAGGGCCGTAAGCTGTTCCAGCAGTTCGGCGTACAAGGTCTGTGTTTCGAGGGGCAGGCGTTCCATGGATTTTTCAGGGAGTATAGTTATACGTAGAATAGACCGACTCTACGTATAACGCAAGAGAGATTGATACAAGAGAGTGGCTTGGCGAAAAGGCAGCCCAGGTATCCTATAAGATATAAGAAGTGCGGGGATAACCACGTTGACTTTTTTTATTGTTCCTGCACATCGTTATGCTTGGCAGAGGCTCGGGAGATTCCTCATTTCCTGATGCAGTGATGCCTAACGGCGACCAAATAGGAGAAGAGCTCAGGAAGCTCAGATTGAGACTGCTTGATCTCACCTCACGCAACCGGCTTCTTAATTTCAAACCCTCCGTTGCCAAAAGCCTTCAAGTCGTGGAGGCGATTCCCAATGCGGTGTACGATCGCCTTCTCGACGGTGAACCCTGTACGTTTATCCCCGTCCCTGATCCGTCACCGGCCGAGTACGTTCTTCACGAAGGACGACGCGTCAAACCGGACGTGCGCGAGTACGCAAGGCAGCGGGGAATAGACACCGACTTCGAACTTCCGAGTTATCGGCAAAATGTTCCGGCAACCGGGGCAGAGGGAAAGCGGCTGCGGGCTCTTTATTATCCAGAAGATCTGGAACGGCAATGTCGGCGCATTGCGAGGGAAGCTCAGAGTGCCATAGAGGAAACCGGGACTAACATGCTGTACCTGGTTTTTGGATTCCTTGAGTTCTATGAATCCGATGATGCAGACCGGCCCCTCAATGCTCCTCTCCTTGCCATTCCGGTGAGCCTGAAACGTGGAGGCATCGACCCACATACGCGTCTGTCCCGGTATGACTTGACCTATAGCGGAGAAGAGATCACCGAGAATCTTTCCCTGCGCGAGAAACTCAAACAGGAGTTTGGTATTCATTTGCCCGAATTAAAAGAAGAGGAGCGCCCAGAGGACTACGTCGACCGAGTCCGCCAGGCTATCGCACGCAAACATCGCTGGAGAGTCAAGCGACAGATGATACTTGGACTCCTCTCGTTCGCCAAAATGATGCTGGTTCAGGACATTGATCCGAAGAATTGGCCTGGAGGTCGAGGGAACAGCAAGCTTCTCGAACATCCGATTGTTCAAGGGTTGTTTTTGGGCAACAGCACTGGCGATAGCAATGATAACGATGCGGCCCCTTATCCAATTGATGACCAACGTGAGAACGGTTTCGGTCTCGAGCTTATCTACGATGGAGACACTTCCCAACACCGTGCGTTGATCGATGCGCTTTCAGGGAAAAACATGGTGATCAACGGGCCTCCGGGGACGGGCAAATCCCAAACAATAACTAATCTCATCGCATTGGCCATGCTGAGAGGGAAGAAGGTGCTGTTTGTGTCGGAAAAATTAGCTGCGTTGGAGGTGGTCAAACACCGCCTCGATCAGGCAGGGTTGGGAAACTTCTGTCTGGAGCTTCATAGCCACAAGACCGACAAGAAGCGGGTGGTGGAGGAAATAAAGAAGCGCCGGGATAGCCGGCATGACACCCCACGCGGCCTTGAGGACAAGTTGCGGGTCTTAGATGAACGCAGAAAACGCCTCAAAGGGTATGCCGATTTAATGAACTCCAAGCTTGGTAACGAGCTCGGCCTGTCGGTCTTTGAAGTTCTCTGGAAGGCCGAACACTATCGCAAGAAGGCATCCCTATCAGAATCAGAGGGCAGTTTGGAAGCTTTGGTAGTGGAAGAGGCGCTTCATGCGAACGTGACCCGACTTGATGAAATGCGTCGGGCTATTGCCGACCTCGCGCTACATTACCGTGAAATAGGCTCGTACGGGCCTCAACACCCTTGGTTTGGTTTCTTTCCCGATCGTCTAAATCCTGGAGACAACCTCCGTCTTCGAAGATTCCTTACCGACCTGATCGAAGATACCAGAAGGTTCGATCAAGCAATGCAAGTGTTGCGGCAGAATGCGTTTGCACAACTTCCCGGCAGTAAGGCAGAGCTTCAGGCGTTTGCCCAGTGCGTCCAAGCGCTTGAGGAACCCGGGCCTTGTGTCATAACGGAACTGCTCTCACGGTTCTTTAGCCCAAATGATCCTATGGCACGTTCAGGCCAAATCCTGATCGAGCAGCTTCAGAAGCTTTGTGACGAGGCACGCCATCTGGCGCAGGCGACCGAGAACATGTTGCAACCCGCAGAAGTCATAACTGAAACCACAGTTCGTGAGGTGCAAACCGCACTCCGCGTCTTCCGGTACCAGAGAATTGCCACGCGGACCCTGAAATACATTGAAAAGATTGTGGTAGACGTGCGGAGTGCCGTCACTCAAATCAGAAGAGCGTTGGATTTTTTCCGCGATACTGCCGCGCTCACTGGCCTTCCATTCGACGCGACTGATGCATCTATTCTTTGCACCCATGATATTGTGGCCATTGCCCATCAACTCCCACAGGAACTGCTCGCTTTACGGCATCCTAGGCTCGACCATCCTTTGGCCAGAGAAACCCTGTCGAGAGCACGGGAGCAACTGTCCAATCTGAACCAACAACAGCAAGCTCTTGAGCGCCTCTTCTGGCTTGATGACCAGCCCGATGGGAGTGAACTTCTACAGGCCATCCGCATCCTCAGGCAAGGAGATAAGTGGTACCGGGTCTTTCAGAGAGAATGGCGCTGGGCGTGCCGACTTCACAAAACGCTCTCCCGCGATAAAAATGCGAACAAATCAGCAGCCGACCGGCTGGAGGAGCTGACCGAGCTTGCCAGATACCGTAAAGCGGTCGCGCAGTTTCAACGGAGCCAAGAATACAGCGAAGCGTTCGGCATGCTGTTTTGTGGGATGGACACTGATTTTGGAAAGATTGATCAGTTGGTTACCTGGTGTGAAAAGGCACGCACAACCCTGCTCCGACACGGCCTGAGCTCAGAAGCTCTCGACCTAACAACCTTTGATAGTAGTCGGTTATCCCGACTTGCCTTACGAATGGAGCCTGCCCAAGCCCATTACCAAGAAATGCAGGAAGCGGCTGAACGCATTAACCACGCTCTTCGCGATACGGCGATATATGACGATACTGCAAACACCAGTCACCCTTGGACTGAGCGCCTAACCGCTCTTGAGACGTTCCTAAACGAAATCGAGGCCTCTGTCAGACAGCTAAGGCCACTCGGTTCGTCCACCCTGACGCCAGAGGAAATTCTGAATGCTGTCGATGCTTGCCGAAGATATACCTCGTTGCTGGAGCAAATCGAAAACCAGGCAGACGTTCAGAATCTTCTGGGAGACCATTTTGGGGGGCTCAACACAGATTTCCCGAGCATCTTTGAGACCATCGCATGGGGAAGGAAGGTCATGCGAGCGAGCCTGCCAGACGAAACAAAGGATGCTCTGTTAACCGGTGAAGCCTCTGAACGCCTGGTGAGCCTGAAACAGGCAGCCGCCGACGCGTGGGAGGCCGCCAGCTTCGACGAGCGGTTTGGCGACAAGATGCGACAATGTGGCGACTTCAATTGGGAACAATGGAATTCCGCGGGTTCTCCTGTCGGTAACCAAATTCCGACAGAGGCAATGCGGGCCCGCGCAAGGCTGGCTCTGGACAATATGGATGGTTTGTTGTCATGGGCGCAGTACAACCGTGCCCGAGATGAAATCATTGAACTTGGTCTGAGGTCATTCGCGGAGAAATTAGAATCCGGTGACATCAATAGCGACACCTTCGAGGATGCGTTTTTATACAGGTTTTACGCTTCGATCGCGATATCGCTTTTCGGTTCAAGGTACGAACTCGGACGTTTTTCTGGCATATCCCACGCACAAGTGAGAGAAGAGTTTTCGCGGCTCGACAAGGAAGTCATTTTGCTCCGGGGAAGAGCATGTGCCGCCAGCATCGCCCGCCAAGCTTCTCCTCTCTCTGGAGTTGCAGGCGTGAGAGTCGAAGAGAGAACGGAGATGGCACTGCTTAATCATCTCATGGCCTTGCAACGGCCGCGTACGCCCATTCGACAAATGATTCGCCGGGCGGGGCGAGCTATTCAGGAACTGAAGCCCTGTTTCATGATGAGCCCCCTCTCCGTCGCGCAGTACCTTGAACCAGGCGCTGTCGAATTCGACCTTGTGGTGATGGACGAGGCATCTCAACTGAAGATCGAGGAAGCTCTGGGAGCCATTGCGCGCGGAAAGCAGCTTGTCGTCGTGGGCGATCAGAAGCAACTCCCGCCCACGAGCTTCTTTGACCGGATGATGACCACCGATGACGAACTGGACGAAGGGACTGCTGTAACCACCTCAGAAAGCATCCTGGATATATGTAGCCCTCTCTTTTCGAATCGTACGCTCAGATGGCACTATCGATCCAAACACGAGTCCTTGATCGCCTTTTCCAATCATCACTTCTACGATGGACACTTGATTGTGTTTCCCTCTCCTTATCCAAAATCGAAACGGCTGGGGCTTCGGTTTCACCATATCCAGAATGGGGTCTACCAGAATCGCCAGAACCTCCAAGAAGCGCAACAAGTCGTCGATGCCGTTCTTGCCCACATGCATTCCCGTCCTGATGAATCTCTCGGAGTGGTTACGCTGAACATTACCCAACGCGACCTCATTGAAGAGCTCTTGAATGATCGGCTTAAAAATCATGAGGAGGGAGAAGCCTACAAGGCTCGATGGGAACAAGAGGGTTGGCCATTCTTCGTCAAGAATCTCGAGAACGTCCAGGGTGACGAAAGAGACGTCATCTTCATTTCCACCACATTTGGCCGAGCACCGGGAACGACGGTTGTGCGCCAGAATTTCGGCCCCATCAGCCGACCGACGGGATGGCGTCGGCTCAATGTCCTCTTCACTCGTGCCCGCAGGAGCCTCCACATCTTCTCCTCAATGCAACCGGAGGACATTGTCATTGATGAGAATACCCCGGAGGGGACCAGAACGTTGAAGAACTATCTCGAATATGCCGCGCGGGGGGTTCTCGTAGGTCCGGATATCACTGAACGAGAACCTGACAGCGACTTCGAGGTGGTGGTAGCAGATGTTCTCAAGAGCAAGAGTTACGAGGTGCAACCTCAGCTCGGAGTGGCCGGTTATTTCATTGATATTGCTGTACGGAATCCTGACCGGCCGGGAGAGTTTCTGGCAGCCATTGAATGCGATGGCGCGACTTACCACTCTGGGGCATCCGTGCGTGATCGTGACCGCATCCGGCAAGAAATTTTAGAGAGCCTTGGCTGGAAGGGGAAAATTTGGCGCATTTGGTCGCCTGATTGGTTCCGGAATCCACAAGCCGAAGCCACGCGACTGTTGTCATTCCTTGAAGAGCGCCGCAGGGCGGCGGCACAGGAGCCCACTCCCCACATTGCGGAGGAACATGTTGAGGAGGAGCCAGATAGTACTGCTGTTAGGGAAGGGGCTCCGGTCCAAGTGGACCTTGCAATCCGGCCTGTGGACGAAGACGAAGAGTTGTACGTCGAGGTCGGTGACACAGTAACCTATTGCGATGTCGAGACCCCAACCGAAAGGAAGCAGGTGCTTATCACAGATGCCCCCAGCAATTTCGAGCAAGGCATCATTAATGCGGCGACGCCGTTGGCGAAGACCTTGCTTGATAAAGCTGAGGGCGAGGAAGTAGACCTGGTACTCCCAGGAAGAGGACCGAGGAGACTCCGCGTGCTAAAAATTGATCGGAACAACAGGCGACGACAAGTGTAGTTTTAGTAGACGTTGGCAGGCAAGAGAAACATTCCCTGGATTGGAACCGCGGTCCCATGGGCGAAACCCGCGTCGATCTGCTTCACCTCTTGGAAGACCTTCGCGACGCCTATCCCGGCGCGATCGAGGAGACCATCCTGACCGAGATTGTGGCGAACTCCCTGGATTCCGGCGCCACGCACATCTCCATGCAGACCGACCCCGCGCAAGCGACGCTGACCGTCGTGGACAACGGCGCCGGCATGCAACGGCGCGACCTGATCCGGTATCACGACCTGGCGACGAGCACCAAGACGCGCGGAGAAGGGATCGGCTTTGCCGGCGTCGGCATCAAGCTGGGGCTGTTGGTCTGCGAAGAGGTGGTGACCGAAACGCGCCTGGGCAAGACCCATGTGGCGACGCGATGGGCACTGGCGTCGCGGCATCGGGCGCCGTGGAAATGGATCCCGCCTCCGGGTCTCGTCGTCGAGCGAGGGACCGGCGTCCGGCTCAAGCTCCAGAACGTGCTCTCGCCCCTGCTGGATGAAGGCTATATCGAGGCGACGGTGCGCCGCCGCTATCAGCCGCTCATGGACCCAGAGTTCAGCGAAATCCTCGCCCAGCACTATCCCCGGGGTGTCATGTTCGAGGTGAACGGGCGGTCGCTGGAGCATGAGACCTGGCAGGTGCCCGAAAAAGCCGGGCTCGCGGTGTGCCTCCACGCAAGCGCAAGCCGGCCGCGGTCGAGTATCTGGTCCGGGAGCCGACGCCGTTGTCCAAGGAGCGCCGCGGCCTCGAGATCTGCACGTTCGGCAAGGTCATCAGGCAAGGCTGGGATTGGCTCGGGCTCACTCCGTCGGCGCTGAATCTGATCGGCAGCTGCGTCAAAGCGCCGGCACTGGCCGCCTGCCTCGCACTCAATAAAGGCGATTTCGTCCGCGTCGGTTCTCACGGCGCGATCTATCTCGCGTACCGGAGAGTCTTGCAGGAAGCGGTATTAGCGCAGCTCTCCGTGGGGGACGGATGCGAGCCCGCGGAAGAGGTGCGCCGCCGGGAAGTGCGACCGGTCGAACGCGATCTTGAGCGGGTGCTGGTGGATCTGGCGGAGGACTTCCCGCTGTTGGCGTCCCTCGTGGAGCGACGGGCCGGCGGGCAAAAGCGGCTGCCGATCGGCCGCGGAGGAGAGGCTCAGAACGGGCAAGGCCCGATGGGCGCGACGGTCACTCCATCGGCGGAGGAAGCGATCGGTGATCGGCACGCGGAGCAGCCGGACGGGCAGGAGCGTGAGGCGCCTCCGACAGAGCCGCAATCGCAAAGCGAGCCGACTCAACCACCGGCCCAGTCCGAGACTGAGGTGGAGTCGCCCGCGACCGACACGGTCCTTCCCGGCGCGCGCGGCAGACCGCGCCCCGCGCGGTATGGGTTGAACATCCGGTTTGAGTCCGCGCCCGACGATCCGGAGCTCGGGCGCCTGGTCGAATCCACGGTTGTCGTGAACGACGCCCATCCCGCCTACCGGCGCGCCGATGTTTCCCGGTCGGAAGGCTATCACCTGGCCCTCACGGTGGCGCTGGCGCTGGCCCTGTTGGCCGTCGAGGCGGCCAAGGAACACGACTTCGTCACCGCGTTCCTGGCACGCTGGGGCGAAGCGTTGAAACGACCGCCCGGCCCGCCGGCGTTGACACGGTCACGCCCTTGTCCCTCGCCCCCATGATATAATTCCGCCCCTTATGTCCGGCTCCATCGTCATCCGCGGCGCGCGGGAGCATAATCTCAAAAACCTCGATCTCGAGATTCCGCGGGACAAGCTCGTGGTGATCACGGGCTTGAGCGGGTCGGGTAAGTCATCCCTCGCCTTTGACACGATCTACGCCGAGGGCCAGCGGCGTTACGTCGAATCGCTATCCGCCTACGCCCGTCAGTTCCTGGAACAGATGGGCAAGCCGGATGTCGACTCGATCGAAGGCCTGTCGCCGGCCATCTCCATCGAGCAGAAGAGCACCAGCCATAACCCCCGCTCCACCGTCGGTACCGTCACGGAAATTTACGACTATCTCCGGCTGTTGTTCGCCCGGGTCGGCCGGCCGTTCTGTTACCAGTGCGGGGAGGAGATCGCCGCGCAGACCGTGCAGCAGATGGTCGACGCGATCCGTGAACTGCCAGAGGGGACCAAGTTTCAGATCCTGGCACCCATCGTGCGCGGGCGAAAGGGTGAATACCGGAAAGAACTGCTCGACATGCGGCGGGCCGGGTACGTGCGGGCGCGGATCGACAACCGCATTGTGGATCTCGGCGAGGATATCACGCTTGATAAACAGAAAAAGCACACGATTGAGATCATCGTCGATCGGCTGGTCATGAAATCCGGCGAGGCGCTGGCGCGACGGCTGGCCGATTCGGTCGAGACCTCGCTCAAGCTGGCTGGCGGCCTGGTCGGGGTGCTGACAGAAGACGGGAAGACGTTCCTGTACAGCGAGCAGCTGGCGTGCATCCGCTGCGGCGTCAGCTATCCGGAAATCACGCCCCGCATCTTTTCGTTCAACAGTCCGCATGGGGCCTGTCCGGCCTGCGACGGGATCGGCTACGCGATGACGCCGGGCTGTCCCGAGGACGAGGATTTCACCCTACTCGACCTGTGCTCCGCCTGCAAGGGCGCGCGACTGAAACCGGAAAGCCTGTCCGTCAAGATCGCCCGCCGATCCATCGCGGACGTGACGCAACTCTCCGTCCGCGCGGCGGCGGACTTCTTTCAGTCGCTCACGTTGACGGAGCGTGAGACACTGATCGCTCAACGCATTCTGAAAGAGATCCGCGAACGGCTGGGATTCCTGGTGAACGTCGGGCTTGATTATCTGACGCTGGACCGGCCGGCGGCGACGTTGTCTGGCGGCGAAGGGCAGCGGATTCGGTTGGCGACCCAGATCGGCTCCGGATTGGTCGGCGTCCTCTACATTCTCGACGAGCCGTCCATCGGGTTGCACCAGCGGGACAACCGGCGGCTGCTGGAGACGCTCCTGCGCCTGCGCGACCTGGGCAACACGGTCATCGTCGTCGAACATGATGCGGAAACCATGCGGGCGGCGGATTACATCCTGGACCTGGGACCCGGGGCCGGCGCGCACGGCGGCCGGATCATCGCCCAAGGGGCGCCCGCCGAGGTCATGGCGAATCCGGAGTCCCTCACCGGCCGCTATCTCCGCGGCGACCTCTCGGTGACGCTTCCGCATCGGGAGCGCAAACCTAAGGGCTTTCTCACGGTGGTGGGGGCGCGGAAGCACAACCTCAAGGGCATCACGGCCCGCTTTCCGCTCGGCCTGTTTACCTGCGTCACCGGCGTCTCCGGCTCGGGGAAAAGCACGTTGGTGCTGGAGGTGTTATTCCATTCGCTCTCTCAACTGCTCAGGCAGCACCCCTCTCCTCAATCTGCTCCCCCACGCCCGTTGCATCACAAAGCCCCATGGACGCCCCGGAGAGGGAATGGTGAGGGAAAGCTGAAGATCGACGGCTGCAAGGAACTGCTCGGTGTCGAGGCGCTCGACAAAGTAATTGACATCGACCAGTCCCCGATCGGCCGGACGCCGCGCTCGAACCCGGCCACCTACACGGGCCTGTTCACGTTCATCCGCGATGTGTTCTCGAACCTTCCGGAGTCGCGCGTCCGCGGGTACAAGCCCGGCCGCTACAGCTTCAACGTGAAGGGCGGCCGCTGTGAAGCCTGCCAGGGGGATGGCCTCATCAAGATCGAGATGCACTTCCTGCCGGACATCTATGTGACTTGCGAGGTCTGCAAAGGGCAACGGTACAATCGGGAGACGCTGGACATCCACTACAAAGGCCGCAGCATTGCGGACATCCTGAACATGACGGTGGACGAGGCGCTGGAATTTTTTGAACATATCCCGCTGATCAAGGCGAAATTGCAGACGCTGCACGACGTGGGGTTACACTACATTAAGCTCGGCCAATCCGCGACCACCCTCTCAGGCGGCGAGGCGCAGCGGGTGAAGCTCTCGCGCGAATTGTCCAAACGCGCCACCGGCCGCACCCTGTACATCCTGGACGAACCGACCACCGGCCTGCATTTCGCCGATATCCAGCGCCTGCTCGACGTGCTCAACCGGCTGGTCGAAGCTGGCAACACGGTCGTGGTCATCGAACACAATCTGGACGTGATCAAGAACGCCGACTGGATCATCGACCTGGGTCCTGAAGGTGGCGACCACGGTGGCGAGATCGTGGCTGAAGGAACGCCGCGGGAAGTGGCCCGGTCGAAGCGATCGTACACGGGGCAGGTGCTCCGAGAAGCGGGGATTGGAAGGTGAGTCACCAGCTTGACATCTCGACATCACGACATTTATGCTTTGATGCATGAGGACGACGCTGACGCTGGATGATGATGTGGCGGCTCAGCTTCGCCGGTTGCGAAAGGTTCGCAAGGAGGCGAAGCTGAAGGAGCTAATCAATGAGGCCCTGAGGCAGGGGTTGAGGCATCTGACGGCGCCGGCAGGGCCGCGAAAGCCTTATCACACGGCAGCCGTGTCGCTCGGACGCTGTTTGATCGGCGGTATCGACGATGTTGCGGAAGTGCTTGCCGTCGCGGAGGACGACGCCTTTCGGTGATTTTGATCGATGCAAATCTGCTGGTGTACGCTCACGTGTCGTCGTTGCCGCAACACGAGGCCGCACGAGCCTGGCTGGATGCGCGACTCAATGGGGCTGCTCCGGTCGGGTTGCCCTGGCTGAGTCTCTTGAGTTTTCTTCGGCTGGTTTCCAACCCCCGGGTGTTTGAACAACCCGAACCGATACAGGATGCCTGGCGGCAAGTGATCGAATGGCTGGAATGTTCCCCATCCTGGGTGCCCATGCCCACGGAGCGGCATCAGGAGGTTCTGGGGCCACTTCTCGCGCATATCGGGGGACGCCCGAATCTGGTTCCCGATGCCCATCTGGCCGCTCTGGCCATCGAACATGGTCTGGCGTTGTGCTCTACTGACGCCGATTTTGCCCGTTTCCCAGGGGTGCGCTGGGAGAATCCGATCGCAGGTCGTTCGCGGTAGGCTGTGAGTCGGCCGTCTCGATATTCGCGGCGGAGATGCCTGGGACTTCGGCGCATCCACGCTGCAGTGGAGTCCATGGAGTCATAGAGAGGTGAGCCGGGGGATGCCGGGGCGTGACTCCACGGTCCAGCCTCCAGCCTATTTTTTCATACCAGCGCAATGCAGGATTTCGAACAGCTCGGCGTCTTCTATCTTGGACGCCCCTACGACCTGAGAAAGAACAAGCCCAAGCCGGGCTGGCTGCTCTACGACTCGAAAGATCTGGTCACCCATGCGGTCTGCGTGGGCATGACCGGGAGTGGCAAGACTGGTCTCTGTCTCGCCTTACTTGAAGAAGCGGCGATTGACGGCATCCCAGCCCTCGTGATCGATCCCAAAGGGGATTTGGGGAATTTGCTGCTGACATTCCCGCAACTCCGCGGGGAAGACTTCGAGCCGTGGATCAACGAAGGCGAGGCGCAGAAGAAAGGACTGTCACCGCCGGAGTACGCCCAGCAACAAGCGGAGTGGTGGAAGAAGGGCCTGGCCGAGTGGGGGCAGGACGGCACCCGCATCCAGCGTTTGCGCGACGCTGCTGAGTTTGTCATTTACACGCCAGGGAGCACCGCAGGCCTGCCGGTCTCGATCGTGCAATCCTTCGCCGCGCCGTCGCGTGCGGTGCTCGACGACGCCGAAGCGCTGCGCGAGCGGATCGGCACCACCACAACCGGTTTGCTGGGCCTTCTGGGCATCGAGACCGATCCGATCAGGAGCCGTGAGCACATCCTCATCTCGACTATCCTCGAGGCGGCGTGGAAGCAAGGGGAGGACCTCGACCTCGCGACGCTGATCCGGCAGATTCAAGTTCCGCCGGTCTCTCACGTGGGCGTGCTCGACCTGGAATCGTTCTATCCTGCGAAGGACCGGTTCGCGCTCGCCATGCAACTCAACAATCTGCTGGCTGCGCCGGGCTTTTCGGTGTGGCTGGAAGGCGACGCGTTGGACATCGGACGGATGCTTTACACATCGGAAGGCAAGCCGCGGATTGCGATCTTCTCGATCGCTCACCTGAGCGATGCCGAGCGCATGTTTTTCGTTACGCTGCTGCTGAGCCAGACGCTGGGATGGGTCCGTTCCCAGACGGGCACGACGAGCCTCCGCGCTCTCCTGTACATGGATGAGATCTTCGGTTATTTCCCGCCCGTCGCCAACCCGCCTTCCAAGCAACCGCTGCTCACCTTGCTCAAGCAGGCCCGCGCGTTCGGCCTCGGGGTCGTGCTCGCCACCCAAAACCCGGTCGATCTCGATTACAAGGGGCTGGCGAATACCGGCACCTGGTTCATCGGCCGTTTGCAGACCGAGCGGGACAAGGCGCGCGTATTGGAAGGGCTCGAGGGCGCGTCGGCCGGCGGCGGCCAACGCTTCGATCGGCAACAGATGGAGCAGCTGTTGGCCGGGCTGGGCAGCCGGATCTTTCTGATGCACAACGTCCATGAGGACGCGCCGGTTGTGTTCGAAACACGCTGGACGCTCTCCTACCTGCGCGGCCCGCTCACCCGCGATCAAATCAAGAAATTGATGGACCCTTATAAACGGTCGACAGCGCGAGGCACGGGACAAGAGGCGAGAGGTCGCAAGCCCGAAGCTGACCTTCCATCGGTTACCTTGAGCTCCTCGCCCCTTGCCGCTCGTCCTGTTCTTGCGCCCGACATTCCACAATATTTCATCCCTGTCCGCGGCGCCCGTCCGGCAGGCGCTGATCTGGTCTACCGACCGAGATTGTTGGGGGCGGCGCAGATCCGGGTGGCCGACGCGAAGGCGGGCGTGGACGTTGCCCAGGATTGCGTATTCCTGGCCCCGATGACCGACGCGCCCGTGGCGGTGGACTGGGACGATGCGGTCGAGGCCGACGTAACGGTGGCTGAGCTCGAGCGGACTCCGCAGGACCCGGCGCGGTATGCACCGCTTCCTTCTCCGGTTGTCAACAGGAAGAGCTTCGACCTGTGGAGCAAAGATTTCGCCAATTGGCTCTACCGCACGCAGAAGGTCGAGTTGTTCAGGAGCCCATCGTTGAAGGAGATGTCCAAGCCCGGCGAGTCGGAGCGAGATTTTCGCATCCGGCTGCACCAGCTCGCGCACGAACGGCGGGATCAGGTGACGGAGCAACTCCGGCGCAAGTATGGACCGAAGATGGCCGCGTTGCAGGAACGTCTGCGTCGCGCCGAGCAGGCCAAGGAACGGGAAGCCGAGCAGGCCAAGGCGCAACATCTGCAGACGGCGATCTCATTCGGCGCGACGTTGCTGGGCGCGTTTCTTGGCAGAAAGACGATCAGCGCGACCACGCTGGGGAAGGCCGCGACCGCGGCGCGGGGCGTCGGCCGGTCGATCAAGGAAGCCAAAGACGTCGCCCGCGCAGAGGAGAACATCGAGGCAATCCGCAAACAACTCGCCGACTTGGAGACGCAGTTTCAAGTGGAAACGGACGCCCTGCTGTCCAAGATCGATCCGCTGACCGAGCCGCTCGAGACCATCGCGCTCCGGCCCTCCAAGACCAACATCGCTGTCCGCCTGGTTGCCATCGCCTGGACGCCGCACTGGGCCGATCAGGATGGACGCTGGACGCCCGCCTGGCGGTAATCGCGCGGCACCCGGTCCGCAGAAGACAAACGGGTCAGGCGTTCCAGTCGGAACGGAGGCGGTCAAAGACCGGACCAAGCCCTTCGGCTGGTTGGGCGGCCGCCTGGCCGAAGACCTCTTCGACAACGTGTTGGCCTAAGCGCCGATAGGATTCGAACTGCGATTCATCGAAGAATTGGTCGGCCGTCGTTTCATGCGGGAATGTCTTGTGCTGCGCGGCGTACTCCAGGACGTCGGCGGGCTCGTTACCGGTAAGTGACGGTTTGAGGTATAGGAGCACGCCGTCCCGCCCGCCGGCATCTACATTCGTAATAGCGGATGGTGCCGATCGCGTGGTGCCAACGGCTGCGCCCTTCCTGATTCCGCCGGCGAAGCATGTCCACGTTGATGTCGATGTCGGTGCCGAGGTCCACCCTGATCTTGCGGATGGCATTGCCTAGGTCTTGGAACACGAATTGGGGATCGCACCCGGCGTCGCTCACGATGATCATGCGGCATCGTCGAAGAACCATTTCTAGAGACCCAAGTTCTCAAAGTGCCCGCCATCTGAAAGATAGACGTAGGGGTTGTGTTCGTCGGTGAGCCCGAACGCTTCCGCCAGAAGCGGGCGGATCGATGAATCTGGGCAGGATCGATCGAACGTGTTGGCGCCGGCCATTCCAGGGTTGCCCAGCCACCACCCGAGCCTGACGTTGAACAGGGTCAAGAGAAACGCGACGGCGGGCGACGAGTGATAGCCCATGTTGGGGCTGGCCGCGGCGCCTGAGATGGCCAGGGCGGTTCCCAGCGTGATGGCGGTCTTGTACGCGTGATTCTTGCCGTATTCCGCTGAACGGCGTTACCCGAGATCCTTGTGCAGGAAGCTGCCGCAGTGCAGCGGGGATACGGTGAGCGACACGGCCTTTCACTGTTGCCAGGCGAGGTTGGTTCCCCGCACCAGATTCAACGCGATGTTCACCACGTGGAACGGCTTCTGCGCCGGCGCTCCGTCGGGGGCCAAGTCCTTCATCGTGAAGTTGTCCCTAGGGTCGAAGCCGGTGAAACGATTGGGATCACGCCGATGCCCATATTCCCCAAGCCGCGAGGCGCCGAGATAGGCGCGGATCAGCCGGTTGCGATACATCGAGTGCAACGAGAACTTATTGATATTCACGTAGCGTGACAAAAAAACGCTGGTGAGCGCCAGCGTGACGATAAACGCGACCAGTCTGTCCCATCGTGTCCGTTCCAGAATCTGCTGATACGTCCACCCTCCGTCTTGCGCCGGTCCGGTCAATATGATGAGGCCCAGTGTGAGCGCGAAGAGCGCGCTCGTGGCCGCCGCCAACAACGCCAGGACGAACACCACCGCCACGGGCGCCGCCACCGCGAGCGCCGTGTTCACTAAACCGGCCCCGGACTCCCGCGAGTTCACCGCGGCGGTGTTCCGACTGAATCCCAGCACAACGCTGACGAGACCGGAAAGGCCTCCCAGCGAGGTCAGCAACACGGGAAACTCGGCGAGCCCGGTTGGTTCGAAGATCGCGATGCCGCTCGCCGCCGTCCATGCGACGCCGCCGATCAGCACCCACGCGCCGGACCGTCCCCACCATTCCCGATCCTCATCTCGCGTGTAGAGGCTGGTGATCCCGACGAAAAAGGTTGCCGCGAGAAGAAAGCCGCCCAGGAATCCCGGCGCGGCGAACGTCGTATACCAGGCAGCATACTCCCTGACTCGCTGTTCGTGGGTCAGGCCCTCCAGTCCGGTCCAGGCCAACAAGCCTCCTAAGGCTCCGCTCATCACGATGACAACCAGCTCGGCCAACAGGGGTTCCTAGCCCTTGCGAAAGCGATCCAGGCAGAAGCAGGCGATCGTCCAGGCGGCGACGTTGATGGCCGACGTGGCGACGGTGAAGAGGATCAGGGTCCGCCGGATCGCCCACCCGTTCCACGAGACGGCGCCGAGGTCCTTCCCGGTGTTGTGGAACCAGGCCCAGACGAGCATGAGCAGCAGAGACGCGGTCAGCGGAGGAAGCCACGAGCATAGAAGGAACCACGGCTGTTCTTCGAACGTCTTCCATCGTTCGTGAACGCGGAGATAGGCCAGGCTGGGCCGGTACAGGTGGATGTAGGTCAGCGAGAGGACGATGAGCAAACTTCCGATCGCGACTACCGTGAGCAGCGCCCACTCGGGCATCCAATCAGGCATCTCCAACCGTGCCAGCGCGAGATACAGTCTAGGGATCGCCAATCCCGCAAGCGCGAGGGGCAACAGAACCAGCCAGTTCAGCAGCAAGTTGCGGAGATAGATGCCGATCACCGTCCAGGAATCCGCCGAGAGCAGCCCCAGCCGCGGGCTTAGGTAATTGCTGTATCGTCGGATCCAGTTCACCGGGTCGGGTTCCGGTTCGAGCGGGGCGCGGGTCTGCACGCTGAGTTCCTGGGTCACGCCGGCAAGGCCGCGCGGATGGCGCTTGATCCAGGCGGTGAGCCAGCTCCCAATGTACCCGCCGCCGGAGACCGTCGAAAGGTAATCGAGCCGGTCGAGCTGATGCAGGCGCGCCAGTCCTTGGATGATGCCGAGACCAAAGGTCGCACTGCGGATGCCGCCGCCAGACAAACAGAGAGCCGCTCGCCCGTAGGGAAGGGCATGGATGCGCCGGCAGATGTCCTTCAGCCGTTCGGGTTCGCCTATCTCCGGTGGAAAGTCCACGCGTGAACCGTGGAGACGCTCATATTCTTCCGCGAGGACCTGGCTCAATTGGAATGGACCACTCGTGCCAGACGGCGCACTCATAGCATTCTCTTTCGGCTCGGGTACGGCGCAGGTCGGTGTCCCGCCTCGATGAAGTCCACGAGCTGATGCCGGTATTTCACCGCGACCTTCTGCGCGGCTTTAATCAGCCTTGCGGCGTGACAGTCGTTCTTGCGCTTGAACAAGGTGGGAATCGGGCTCACCGCGGCGGCTCAATGCTTACGATCCTTCAGCATCAGCTTGTCGGTCCAAGCCAACAAGATGGCGGAGCCCAGGAATGTCATGTGAATGAAGATCTGCCATTTGATATGTTCGGGCGATACGTTGCTCACGTTCACGAAGGCCTTCAGGAGATGAATGCTGGAGATACCGATGAGGGAAGCCGCCAATTTGACTTTGATCGTACCCGGGTCCACGTGGCTGAGCCAATCCGGTCGGTCCCGGTGCCCCTCCAGGTCGAGCTTGCTGACGAACGTCGCGTAGCCGCCGATCACGACCATGGTGAGCAGGTTGGCGACCATCGTGATGTCGACGAGAGAGAGGACGCCGAGCATGAAAATCGTCTCCGTCAACTCGCGGATGTTGTGGATCATCTCCCACAGCTCGACGAGAAACTTGTAGGCATACAGCAGCTCGGCCACGATCAGGCCGGCATAAAGCGGCGCCTGAATCCACCGGCTGGCGAACACGATAACCTCGAATCCGCGCTCGACGCGGCCGGCGATGGCCGTGGCCGTCGCGGCGGAGGTTGTGGCTGTGGCCGATGAATGAGAGGAATGCGTCACGTTGGACATACGGTCTCCTTGCTGATCGGCGGATCGCGTTCGCTGCATGGGGTGGCGGATGGCAGGATCAACGGTCTCTACACGTTCGGGCGTCCATCGACTCGAGTTCCGTTTCCGAGGCGTATCCTAGTGAGCTGATCGCCATCTGTCAATTCGCTCCGGTGGGCCCGACGACGAAGGTCGCAACCGCAAGACCATTCAAGTGTGCTGGAGGGAAGGACTGAAGGGGCCTGGGCGCCTCAGATCAGGCGAGGCGCCCGGCACAATGGTGACGGTATCGAGGTTGGCCGGTGCCGCCGAGCCGGCGACATCAATGCATTCGTACGGAATAATGATGAACGGTGCTCATGCCTCTCGCATAAAGGGCGGCGGCTTGGGCCCGACGCGAGATGTTGAGTTTGTCGTAGATATTGGCGAGATAGTTCTTGACGGTTTTTTCGCTCAGGTCTAGCGCGGCCGCGACTTCCTTGTTGGTCTTCCCTTCTGCAACCAGCGTCAGGACACGCTGTTCTTGCGCGGTCAGGCTCTCCGGGCCGGTCCTGGGTTTCACGGTCTGCACAGGGCGCATTTCCGTCACCCGCGAGGCGGCCGTCCTCTCGAACACCGTCCGGCCCGCCGCGATCGCCCGCACGGCGCTGATCAGGGCCGCGCGGCTTGCGAATTTGGAAAGATAGCCGTGGGCGCCGGCCAACACAGCGTCCAGGACAAGGCCCTCCTCGGTAAAAGCGGAGAGCATCAGCACGCGGGTTTCGCGACAGATTTTTCGGATGTCCCGGCAGGCCTGGATGCCGTTGCCTTGTCTTAAACGCACGTCCATAAGGACAACATCGGGTCTGAACCGAATGACATCCTCGATCGCTTCCGTTCCGGCGCCTGCTTCACCGATCACGGCGATCTCATGGGCGGATTCAAGGATTGTTCGGAGCCCTGCTCGCACGACTTCATGATCGTCCACGATGTACGCGCGAATGGGCTTGCCATTGCGTTTGTCCATGGGGCCCTCCAAATCATGATGCCCTAAGGGTAAAAACCGGGCAGTCTCTTCCCGCCAGCATGCCAAAGGAAGCCACCCGGAACACCTGGCGACTCCGCCAGGTGACAAAAAGTGGGATTTCGACCATGACGCTCTCCCTGGCCTGGGTTCTTACGCAAAACAAGGGAGGCGACCATGGTGAGATGGAGGACGATTGCGTTCTATGAAGGACGGTTCCTGGTCAAAACACTCACGGAGCAACAAGATCTTGTGGAAGCCTATCGGCTGCGCCACAAAGTGTTTGTCGACCGATTGCAATGGGTGTCCGCCTCGCCCCTCGAATTAGAGGTGGATGCGTATGATGCCTGGGCCATATCGGTCGGTCTGTTCATGGGCGATGGAACCCTGGCAGGCTTGTTCCGTATCCTCGTACCGCCCGGGCCCTTCATGTTGGAATCGGAGTTCCGACCTTGTCTGCTTCCGGGGTATCGTCTTCGGAAGGAACCGGATACGGTGGAAATCACACGACTGACCGTGGATCCGGGCATTCACGATAAAGGACTTTCGTCCCGTATGATGCTGGCATTGTTCAAAGGCGTGTATCAGTGGTCAGTCTTTAATGATGTCCGATACCTCTACATGGTCGTCGAGAAACGGTTTCTCCGCGTGCTCCGCGCAATCGGCTTTCCCTGTGAACCAATCAGCCCGGCCGTGGCGCTGCCGCCGGCTGGCGCACTTTCCGTGGCGGCGGTGTTGGATTGGGACCAGTTCCGGGATGAAAGCGCTCAGAAGCGACCGGAGTTCCTACGGTGGATTACGTTGCTGGACAACGCGAAAGTTCGTGACGAGGCGGCCGTGCCACAGACCGTCCAGGTCAAGGCTGGTGAAGAGGCGGTCCCGATCGACGGAGAATTGGTAAAGGCCTGAGACAGGTCTCGAACCGCAGAACGAAGGAACGGCGTCACGTGGTCGTCAAGACGCCGCTTTCAATGGCCATGGCGACCGCCTGGGTCCTCGATGTCACGTCAAGCTTGATAAAAATGCTCTCAATATGGAAGCGAACGGTGCGTTCGGTGACACCAAGAATGCGAGCAATCTCCCAGTTGGTCTTTCCGTCCTTCATCCAGTTCAGCACGGCCAGTTCGCGGGAGGAGAGGCCGTTCACGCGGTTGTAGGCGGGGTTCGGCGCGTTCTTAATCAAGGCTTGGTGCAGGTGGTGGATGACGTATTCCAGAATGCCCGCGTAGCGCCGGTTATCGCTGGATCCGCCGCCGGCGAAGGAGAAAAAGCTCGCCAAGCCGCGCCGGGCTTCCAGCGAGCCGGTCGTGACGCCGTTGACCAACCCAAACGATTTCGCATCTTCGATGAACTCTTTCTGCTTGGTGGAGGTCACATTCTGATACGTATGTTCCCACACCTGGGTCTCCAAGCTGGTCATGAGAGAATTCAAAACCGGATCGACTTGCGCATATCCGTTCTGGGCGTATCGGTGGAGCCAATCGTTGGGGTAACTGACATTGAGCACGTTCGCGAATTCTTTAACCCGTCCCGTCTGGTCGACGCGCACCAGACCGCCGATGATGTGAGAGCAGGGGACAATTTTCTGGAGAAGGCGCAGCACCGAGACCACGTCTTCGTTGGTTTCGGCCTCAACAGAATAGTGGAAGATTTCGAGAAAGTCCTGGAGTTCGCGTTTGGTGAAGTCGGTGAAGAGTCTGGCGGGGAAAGGCGTTCTGGATTGCACCATCGGTTACCCTCCCGTAAACCGAAGACCCAAGCCCGGGCGGTCGTTCAGTGTCACATTGGGGAGCGGAGAGTTGCGCAGACTTCCTCCCAGAACGACCTCATTATAGTAGCCCGCCTTCTTCGCCGCAAGCGTTGCCCCACTTGGTGCGGAAGATCGCCCTCTGGCAAGCGATTTACGTAAGTTAGCGGCGGACAACGAATGGTTAAGCTCTGGACAGCGCCTTGCGAATCTCAGCCGCGGTCTTGCTGTCGATGCCTGTCTGTTGCAATTCTTCGTCGGTTGCCTGCGCGATAGCGTCCAAGTCGCCGAAAGCTTTGAGCAGAGCGTTCCGCCGGATCTCGCCGATCCCAATGATCTGGTCGAGTCGTGAGGCGATCAGGGCCTTTCCACGGAGTTTGCGATGATAGGTGATGGCGAAGCGGTGCGCTTCGTCGCGGATGCGCTGGAGCAGGTGCGCGGCGGGCGAGGAGGGGTTGAGCACGATGGGGTTTTTGCGGCCGGGGAGAAACACGCGGTCCGCTTTCTCGCCACGGGCCTTGGCCAGTCCGATGACGGGCAGTTCCGCGCGCCCGACTCGTTTCAAGCCCTCCATCGCGGCGGCGAGTTGGCCCAGCCCGCCGTCGATTAACACAAGGTCCGGGAGCGGCAGATCCTCGGCCTCGCCGTACCGCCGCATCACCGCTTCCTGCATGCTGGCGAAGTCGTTTGCCCCCGCGACGGTCCGGATGCGGAACTTCCGGTAGTCCGACTTCTTCGCCTGGCCATCTTCCCACACGACGAGCGAGGCGACCGACTGGTCGCCCATCGTGTTCGAGATGTCGAACCCCTCGATGCGGCGCGGGACCTTGTCGAGGCGGAGCAGGCGTTTCAGTTCTTCCGTCGCCAGGCGATCGGTCTCCTCGTTGCGGAGATGGTCGGCAAGCGCGGCGGCCGCGTTTTCCTCCGCGAGTTGCACCAACTGATGCTTCTTGCCCCGCTCCGGGGCGAGCACCCGTACCGGCTCGCCTTTTTTCTCGGACAGCCACCGCTCGATCAGCGGCGCATCCGCCAATGTCGTCGGGACCAGCAACTCTTTCGGCGGGAGACCGTCTTTGTTGTAAAACTGTTCGATGGCCGACCGCACAAGTTCCTCGTCGCTCGCCTCCGCCGACTCGGTCCAGAAAAAATCCTTACGCCCGATCAGCAGGCCGCCGCGCACGAACAGCATCTGCAGATCGACCGCCGCCCCCCGCCGCGCCAGCCCGAGGACGTCCTGGTCCGTTGAGGAGGTCTGCGTGACGCGCTGCTTCTCCAGCGTCCGCTCGATCTTGAAGATCCGATCGCGCAGCCGTGCGGCCTCTTCGAATTCTTCCCGCTCGGCCGCCGCATGCATATGTGCCCGCAAGTCTTCCAACAGTTCGGTGTCGCGCCCTTCCAGAAATTGGCGAACCTGCTTGACGATTCGGTGATACTCCTCGCGGGTCTGGTTGCCGATGCAAGGCGCCATACAGCGCTTGATCTCGAACTCGATGCAGGCGCGCTCGGCCTTGCCGTCGATGTCGATCTCGCAAGTGGCGAGGGGGAACACCTTGCGGATGACCTTTAAGGTCTCGCGCAACGCGCCGGCCGGCGTGTAGGGGCCGTAGTAGAGGGCGCCGTCTTTTTGGACGCGGCGGACGATCGACAAACGCGGGAAGTCCTCCTTGACCGGCAAGCGGAGGTAGGGATACTGCTTATCATCCCGGAGCACGACGTTGAATCGGGGACGGTGGCGTTTGATGAGGTTGCTTTCCAGAATGAGGGCTTCGAGTTCCGATCGGGTGACGATCGTTTCGACGTCCGCAACCTGCCCGACCAGGACGGCGGTCTTCGGTGTGTGATCTGTCCCGCGCTGGAAGTACGACCGCACCCGGTCGGCCAACACGCTGGCCTTGCCGACGTACAAGATCTCGCCGCTGGCGTTCTTGAACAGGTACACGCCCGGCTGTTGGGGAAGGTGGTCGAGTTTGGATTGAAGGTCCGGAGACATCGGGCGGTCAGCCTTCAGCTCTCACTGGTCCGCCCAGGACTCGTTCAGAACCGGTCCTGCGGCGCCAACCCATTGTACGGCCTGGAAGGAGCGGCGGCAACTCGGCTGCGGGGGTGATCACCGACGGTGGAAGGTGCGAAGCTTGTTTACCGCAATCCCCGCACAAAGGCCGGGCTCAGGGTACCCCGCGCCACTTCCGCGACGGGTCCCTTCATGGTGAGGGCGAAGTCCTTGGCTACGTCGATGCGCAAGGCGCCGCCCGGCATGTTGACGGTGACCGGGCTTCGCACCAAGCCCAACCGCACGGCCGCGCTGGCGGCGGCGCAGGAAGAGGACCCGGAGGCTTGAGTCTCTCCTGCGCCTCGCTCCCAGATCAGGATGAAGATGTCCCGCGGACCGGTCGGCACGGCAAGCTGGACGTTAGTCCGTTTGGGAAACAGCGGATGGTTTTCGAGTTCCGGGCCGAGAAGGCGGAGTTCGTCTGTGGTCCACTCTGCTCCTTTCGGCTTGAAGACGACGCAATGCGGATTGCCGACGCTGACGCCCGTAAAGCGAAGTTGCTGTCCGGCCACTGTGATCGGCTGGTCAATCACCTCGTCCACGGCCAGTTTGCACGGGAGCGCATCGGGAGCGAAGGAGGCCCGTCCCATCTCGACCGTCACAGCGCTGGCCTCTCCGTATCGATCCAGATGCAATTCCACCGCAACCCGCCCGCCTTTGGTGTCCACGGTGAACGTTTTCCGGCGGACGCGGCCGGTCGCGTGCAGATAGCGAGCGAAGATGCGCAGGCCGTTACCGGATTTCTCCGCCTCGCTGCCATCGGGGTTGAAGATGCGAAGGCCGAAGTCGGCGTTCTTGGAGGGAATGGGCGCCAGAATGCCGTCGCTGCCCAGGCCCCAGTGGCGGTCGCAGATCGCCCGAATGTTGGCGGGCGTGAGCTTGAACGACAGGTCTTTCGGATCCATAACGAGGTAATCGTTGCCGAGACCGTGGCCCCGGTAGAAGGCGTTCTTCATGCTGATCTCTCCTTGGCTGAGTAGCGAATAGCGAACAGCTCACCGCGCGTACGGGTGAATCACAGCCGTCGAGGGGCGCGAACTCGGCCGAGGCTTGCGAGCAGGTCCATGATTCGCCTGCGCGCGATCATCTCTTCGCTGCTCGTCATGAGCGGTCAGTTCCTGGCCGATGTTACACGATCGCCGTGCCTGGCGGCCGTTCGATCAATTCGATCTCGTAGCCGTCGGGAGCGTCGATAAAAATGAAGCGGCTGCCGGAGGAGGTCCTGGTCGGGCCGTCGGTGATCTTGACCTGCTTGGCTTCAAGAGCCCGGATCATCTCATCCAGGTCGTCGACTTCGAACGCCAGGTGGACCAAATCCTCCTGGACCTTGACTGGGCCGCTCGGCGGAAAGCTGCACAGCTCGATCAGTTCCTCGCTGTTGGGCACCTTGAGAAACGCCAGGTGCGAACCGCGCGGCGACGTTTTCCGCTCCAGGACTTCAAGCCCCAGCACATCCGTGTAGAACTTGATCGTCTCATCCATGTCGCTGACGCGCATGCGGGTGTGCAGCAGTTTTTTGACTTTCATCGTTCCCTCGTACTTCGTCCTTCAGGACGCTGATCGTCATCGTCGCTGGACAAGCGTCACTCTCAAGAAGGCCGATGACCCTTGCCGTCCGCTCCTCACAGTCGACGCATGACGATTGACGCATTACCCGGCTGTTCTCGCCGGCCCCACCGTCTTGCGCAGCAGAATCTCCGCCGACCCGGGAATCAGGAAATTCGGCATGGGTCCGATCTCCTGGTAGCCGTGTTTCCGATAAAACCGCCGCGCGCCCTCATTGAAGTCGGATACGCAGGCGAAGACGTTCTTCGTGCGGGCAAAGACGATTCGTTCCAGGTGAGCCAGCAGCGCGGCCCCCAAGCCCCGACCTTGCGCCCACGGGGCCACGGCGAGCAACTCCAGATAGTCCCCCATGAGAAACTTCTGGCGTACCAACGCCACCCCTGCAACGGCTCCATCCAGTTCGATGACATACCCGTCGCGCCCCTGCGGCAGCGGTGTGAAAATGCGGTTCCAATCGGCTGCCGTATAATTCAGCCGCTTCCAGGGATCGGAGTCGTTGAGAAATCGAACAACCGGCTCTCGATCCTCCGGTTGAAACGCCCGGATCACCGGTGCGGCTGCGGGGCGTGGTTCACGCATGCGAGAAGCTCCGAAACAGTGACCGGAGTCAGCCCGCGGTCGGGCAACAAAACCTGCGCCAGATCCTCGATTACGGCGCGCGTGTGCCTGCCCTTGCCGTTGGCATGAAAGACGATCACGCTGCCAGGTTTAATCCTGGCCGTGAGCCGCGCCAGGATCTGCGCGCGAGTCAGTTGCGGGTCCGGATCGCCGGACTCGACGCTCCACAAAATCAGCCGAAGCCCCAGGGATCTCACGACATCCACGGTGAGCTCGTTAAATTCCCCGTAAGGGGGTCTGAATAAGGATGCGTTCCGACCGTACTTCGTCCGGAGCAGCGTGACCGGTCCGAGAATTTCTCGGCGTTGCTCCTCTTCATTCTGCATCGGTAGGTGCGCGTGCACATGCCCATGTGTCCCGATTTCGAAGAACGGCACGTTCAACAGCGCTTGCACTTCCGTCTCGTGCTTGGCTATCCACTTCCCGGACAGAAAGAAGGTGGCGGGAATCCGGTTGGACACCAGATAGTTGATCAGCTCCGCATCGTAGCCGGTCCCGCCTCGCACCGGGCAAAGATCAAAGGTCAAAGCGGCGGCCTTACATGCCGGCGGCCCGGACTTGATCACGTGCGCCTGTCCGGGCGCGATCATCCACACAAAACCCAGCAGCGCTGTCAGGCCGGCGGCCAAGCCCACACATGGTCCGCTGTTACCCGGCATACGGTGAGTATACCTGAAGCGGAAACGCCGAGTAAGGCCGCCGCACGGTCAGCGTTGGGGCAGGTGGTCGCCGGCATGGCCGCATCCCAACAAATCGAAAAATGCGGGCGCCTCGCATGGAACGGCTCCCGTTGACGGCTGATCTGGCCGGCTGCTAGCCTGCGACGGGAAAGGGGTTCACGGAATGCACGGTCCGGATTGGCAGATCGGTCGGATCCTCGGCATCCCCATCAAAGTCCACGCGTCCTGGTTTCTCGTCTTCCTGTTTGTGACCTGGACGCTGGCTACCGGCTATCTGCCGTCAGTCTTGCCCGGGCACTCCGCCGCGCGGTATTGGGCGATGGGCGGCGTGTCCGCCGTGCTGCTTTTCGCTTCAGTCCTACTCCACGAGTTGGGCCATTCCTATGTAGCCTTACGCTATCGTATTCCCATCGGGCAGATTATACTGTTTATCTTCGGCGGGGTTGCCCAGATGCGTCGGGAACCGCCGGGACCGCGGGCCGAGTTTCTCATTGCGATCGCGGGACCGCTTGTGAGTTTCCTGCTGGGCGGGCTGTGCTTCGGACTAGTGTCCCTGGCCGAATCCGTACCCGGAGCCGGTCGGTTCCAGGGTCTTCTGGTTCTCGCCGTGATGGTGGGGCACACCAACTTCCTGCTCGGCGTGTTCAACTTGATCCCCGGATTTCCTCTGGATGGAGGACGGGTGCTGCGGGCCGGCCTGTGGGCGTGGACCAAGGATTTCTATCGAGCCACCAGTCAAGCTTCGCTGGCCGGACTGTGGTTCGGGGGCTCGTTGGCGCTGCTCGGCGGCCTGGTGGTCTTTGCCGCGGTGGCTGGCGCATTACCAGGCACGCTCGTAACGAACGGCGGGTGGATCGTTCTGATCGGCGCGTTTCTGTTCACGGCTGCGCGCGGCAGTCGCCGGCAAGCGGCGCTGAAGGCGATACTCTCCTCTGTTGCCGTGCGGGACCTCATGGTCTGCGCCGTGACAACGATCGATCCGGGGCTGACGGTGGAAGACGCCGTCAACGGCTGGTTCTTGCACTATGGCTACGGTGGATTTCCGGTGGTGCAGGACGGTCGCCCAGTCGGTATGGTTACGGTTCGCGAAATCCGGGCCGTTCCGACATCGCTGTGGGCGTGGCGGCGGGTGCAGGACGTGATGCGACCTTGGACGCCGGACATGGCGGTGGCGTCCGATTGTTCCGTCGTTCAGGCACTGGAACGGATGGTTCAGACGGGTGAAGACCGATTGGTGGTGGTCGATGACGGGCGGCTGGTCGGCTTGGTGACGCGCTCAGCGGTCGCGCGGTATCTGCAACTGCGCGGCTTCCAAAGTTAGAGCAAAGCCCTCCCTTTGTCCCTTTCACGGTCAGTCATCCGCCCGCGCGACCGAGAGGTTTTGCGCGATCGCCACGCGCACGAGATGGACGGCGAGCATAAGGCCGTAAACGACGCAGAAGAAGTTGAAGGCGACCCGGTAGAAATCCACCAGCAAGATGGGGAGGAAGAGCGCGAACAGCAAGCTGGTGATTAACGTCGCGAAGGTCAGCCGTCGGCAGAATTCATACGACGATTCGTGGTTGATCGGTTTCAACGCCTTCGCATAGCGCTGCGCGCGTTGCAGTCGCGCTTCGCGCAGGCCCGATTCCCCCGGTCCCCAGTAACGCAACGCGACGTAGCCTCCAATGATCATGATCCAGGGTGAGCACCAGAGCAACCAAAACCGGTGTCCGCCGTAGGATTCAGACGTGAGCAGCACGGCGAATGAGGGTGCATACAGCAGCCCCAGAACAAGCGGAAGGACCCGCTCGTCACCTGGCCTCCCGCCGTGAATCAATTCCCGCTCGAAGAGCGGATAGCCGTACTTCAGCACGACCAGGGCGATCGCTGCGCTCATGGTCTTGTCGGGGATGTAGCGGATACAGGTCTGCAACCAATTGACCACCGTCCAGCCCAGACTCTGTCCGTAGCCCAGCCCGAACCACACATCCAAGTGAGCTTCGATCGCCTGCTGCCATTCCATCACGATCCGACTGAGCGTCTCCGCCACCTGAGGATTAAGGGCAAGGACTGCGTTCTCTCCGAGGGCAGTCTGTACCAGCGCGCCGGGCACACTCATGACAACGGCGCCGAGCACGCCGAATGTGAACAGAAACCAGACATGCGAAAAGATCGAACTGCGGCCGGTGCGCAGATACTTGCTGAAGCCGGCTCGCCGGGCCATGAAGCCCCAAAAGAATCCGCCCGCCATGTTCACCAGCGACCAGGGGAAGATGATGACATCGGCTCCGGTTTCCGGGAAGAGCAGCCAATTCACCACCGAATTCGACAGCACCGCGACGATCGCTCCCCACCAGGGGCCCAGGAGAAATGCGGCCAGCGCGGTGCCGGTCATGTCGAGGAAGAGCATGCTGTGCAGATGCCGGCTGAGGGTGAGGCCGAGATAGTTCAGCAGGATTCCGGCGGCTACGATCACGCTGGTTTCGTAGAAGAACAGATAGGACGTCTTTTCCAGGATTTTTGCGCTGATCGTTTGCGCGCGAGAGACCGGCTCTTCCTGGGCACGGCTTTCTATGACCATCTGCTTGTTCGTCTTGGCCGACCGCAGCCGATCCTGGATCGTCAACAACTTGTCCATGAACGACAGGACAGCGGCGACGAATCCGATGATGGCCCCGGCAAAGAGCAGGAACTCCCGATTCACGATTTCTAGCATAAGGACGCCGCTCAATTCCCGAGAACGAGGTCCATTCTATCTGCGAACCCGTATCCGCGCCAGAAAAAGGTCGGAAGGCGGCAGGTCGGGAAACACGGAGCAAGCCGGTTCGTGGGCGCTGGTCCTCGGCAAATAAGAATCAGGGTGAGGAAGGCGGGGTCGCGCGAAGTTGGAGCCGACGGACAATGACGGCGCCGAACAGCAACAGACTGGCCGAATAGTACACCCAGAGCAGAAGGAGGATGACGTCCAGGAGCAAGCCATACAGGCGGCCGTAAATCGTCGCCTGACCGCCGTAGGCGACAAACAGGACTTTCGCCAGGACCCAGAGCAGGCTGAACACGACTCCGCCGGTTGCGGCGTCTCGCAGGCTGGGGCGTTGTCGGGGCAAGTAGCGGTAGAGGCAGGTCACCGCCGCCAAGCTCAGGATGAAGGGCAGCGTGTAGCCGAGAACGAAGTGTGCGCCGCGACCGCGACCAAGTCGAGGCTCCACGCGCGGGGTGCATGGGCGACGAGGGCGTCGATGGTCTGGGTCGCCACATAGGTCACGATCAGCAGCAGCTCGATGGCGCCGAACAGGACGACGGCGACGACGGTGGAAATGAGCGGGTGGCGGTGCCGGGACGATCCGAACACCACGTTGATCGTGTAATCGATTTCGATGAACACCAGGGTGCCGAACCAGGCGAAGGCGAGCAGAACGATCCACCGAACGGGTTCCAGCTCGGCGACGTGGCGGATTTCGTCCGCCAGGCCCGCTCCGAGGCTGGGGAGAAAGCCTTTCAAAAAGCTCAATAGAAATTGGTGGCCGATGACGTTCTGGCTGACGAGGAACCCCACGGCGTAGAGCAGCAGGAAGACCATCGGAAAAAGCGACAGCAGGAAGAAGGAGGCCACGGAAGCGGCCAGACTGGCACAGCCGAGCCGGCAAAACTCCGTCATCACGCCGGACATGAAGCGCAACGGCCGGATCATCCTTTCCCGGAAGCTCCCGCGTTGACGCTCCGAGCGTACCACGATTGCGGTGCGTGTGCATGAACGATGCAAGACACGAACGGGACGGCTACTTCAAGACAAGGACGGCTTGGGTGGTCAGGGAGACAAGAGGATTAGGGAACAGGCCCAAGAGCACAACGCCGGCGATCGCGCAAGCGAGGACGATGGAGAGCGCCGGAGAGGCGATCAAGCATGGCACCGGGGCGGTGCCTGGTTCAGGCTCCCGCATGTACATGACCATCACCACGCGCAGATAATAGTAGGCAGACACGGCGGCGAAAAGCAGGGCGACCACGGCCAGCCAAGCCAGCCCGCTGTCGACCGCCGCTATGAACAGGTAGAATTTTCCGATAAAGCCAGCCGTCGGGGGGATGCCGGCAAGCGAGACCATGAACACCAGCATGAGCAGCGCCGCCGCTGGCTGCCGCTTGGCCAAACCCGTGAAATCCTCGATCTCTTCTCCCTCCAGCCCGCCCTTACGCACCATCGCGACGACGGCGAAAGCGCCTAAGGTCATGAAGGCATAGACGGCGAGATAGAGCATGACGCTGGCCAGGCCGGCGGCGCCGACGCCATCGGCCGCCCGGCCGGCCGCGACCAGGCCGATCAGGGCATAGCCGGCGTGCGCGATGCTCGAGTACGCGAGCATGCGCTTGATGTTGGTTTGGACGATCGCAACCACGTTGCCGAGGACTAACGTGGCAAGGCACACCGCCAAAAACAGGGGCTGCCAGTTCGTTTTGAGGCCGCCCAGCCCTTCCACGAACACCCGGAGAAACGCGCCGAAACTAGCCGCCTTGGAGGCCACGGCCATGAAGGCGGTGACGGAGGTCGGCGCGCCTTCGTAGACGTCGGGCGTCCACATGTGGAATGGGACCACGGCGAGCTTGAAGCCGAAGCCGACCGCCAACAGGACCATCGCTAACAAGAGGACCGGGTCATCGAGTCCCCGTGCCGCCACGGCGCTGGCGATGATGGAGAGCCTGGTGCCGCCCGCCGCACCGAAGAGCAGCGAGATGCCGTACAGCAGCAGGCCGGAGGAAAAGGCGCCCAGCACGAAATATTTGGCCGAAGCTTCGAGGGAGCGCGGCTCGGATCGCTTGAGTCCAGCCAGGATGTACAGCGACAGCGACATCAGTTCGGTGCCGAGATAAATGGTCAGCAGATCGGCGGCCGACACCATGACCATCATGCCGGACAGCGCCAACAAGATGAAGCCGTAATATTCGCCGAGGTGGAGATGCTCCTCTTTGAGGTAGGCGAACGACAGCAAAATGGTCAGCCCCGTCACCAGGTACAACAGCAGCTTCCAGAAGCAGGCGTACGGATCGATGATCACCAGGTCGCTGAACGCGGTCGTCCGGCCGCCCATTTGGGAGGCGGTGAAGCCCAGACAAATCGTCAGGGAGCCGAGGCTCAGCCACGCCAATGCGTCTTTCTTCGACGCGGGGATGATCGGGTCCAGCCCGAGCACGAGACAAGCCGCCGCGACGACGACCAGTTCGGGGAGAATCGCCGTGAGGTCGCTGGGAAGAAGCGTCATGGATGACTCTCCCGGGCATGAGAAGCGAGGCGAGGGGCGAGTAGGAGAGCTGTATCGTGCGGCTCCGAGTCATCATTCCGATTGCCCCTCGCCTCTGGTCCCTGGTCCCTTGTCTCGGCTCGTTCAACCAGTTCATTGACACTGGCGTGCATTCTCGTGAGGAGGGGGCTGGGGAATATGCCGATCCAAAACACCAGCGCGACCAACGGCACGAAGGCGGCCGTCTCGCGCGGGTTCAGATCGGCCAGTCGGCTGGTGTGGCGATCGGCCGGTACACCGAACGCCACTCGCTGGACCATCCACAGCACATAGACCGCGGCCAGAATGACGCCGAGTGCAGCCAGGCCGGCCGCGATCTTGTTCCAGAGGAAAGCTCCGACAAGGACGAGAAATTCGCCGACGAAGCTGTTCGTGCCCGGCAGGCCCAGCGACGAGAGCGCAAAGATCACCAGCAGGGTGGCGTAACGCGGCATGGGGCCGGCCAGTCCCACGTTATCTGCGATCATCCGGCTGTGCGTCCGCTCGTAGACGGCGCCGACGCACAAGAATAACGCGCCGGTGGTGATGCCGTGATTGACCATCTGCAGCACCGCGCCCTCGATGCCTTGGTGGTTCAAAACGAAGATGCCGAGTGTGACGAATCCCATGTGACTGACGCTGGAATAGGCAATGAGCTTCTTTAGGTCGGTCTGTGCCAGCGCCATGTAGGCGCCGTAGATGATCGCCGTGATTGAAAGCGCGATCATGAGCGGCGTGAACGTCGCCGTCGCATCCGGCAGCATGGGAAGCGAAAAGCGCAGGAAGCCGTACGCGCCCATCTTCAGCAGGACACTGGCCAGAATCACGCTGCCGGCGGTGGGTGCTTCGACGTGGGCGTCGGGCAGCCAGGTATGAAACGGGAACATCGGCACCTTGACCGCAAAAGCGGCGAAAAAGGCGAGGAACAGCCAAGCCTGGAGCGAGGCGTCGTAGGAGCGCCGAGCGAGCGCGAGGATGTCGAACGTGTGGCCGCCCTGAAAATAGAGAACGATGATCGCGACCAGCAACAGGACGCTGCCGGCCAGGGTGTAGAGGAAAAACTTGATGGCCGCATACAGCCGGTTCGGACCGCCCCAGACGCCGATCAGGAGATACATCGGGATCAGCATCGCTTCCCAGAAGATGTAGAACAGCACGAAGTCGAGCGCGACGAAGACGCCGAGCATCGCCGCTTCCATGACCAGCATGACGGCCATGAAGCTGCGGACCCGGGTTTCGATCGCCTGCCAGGAGGCAAGCACGCAGAGCGGCATCAAGAGAGCGGTCATGAGCACCAGCGGCAAGCTGATGCCGTCCACGCCCAACCGATAGCTGATCGGAGGGGACGCAATCCAGGAGACGTGCTCGGTGAACTGCATGCCCGGCACAGCGGGATCGAATTGAAACCAGACGGGCAGCGCCACCAGCAAGTCGGCGACCGTCGCCGCCAATGCCGTCCAGCGAACCGCGGTCTCCTTAACGAGACACACGAACACGGCGCCGACAAGGGGGAGGAACACTAGGACGGTCAGCCAGGGGAACGCGCTCTGAAGGCTTGCTTCGTTCATCCGGTCACCGAAGAGCTAACGGGGTTCGCGCTGAAAGCCGACGGCATGCAATCGCGCTTCCACTGTGTGCTGCCGTTCCTTGATCATTCGCCATCCGCCGTTAAAAAAACAGATACACCGCCAACAACAGCACCGCGCCGGCCGTCATGGCCAGCGCGTAATGTTGGGTCTGCCCGCTCTGGATCAGGCGCAACAGCCATCCGCCCCAGGCGATCGCGTGCGCGACCCCATTTACCGCGCCGTCGATGATCGCGACGTCCACCTGTTTCCACAGGCCGTCGGCGAGCGAGAAGGTGGGGCGCACGACGGTCGCGTGGTAGAGTTCGTCCACGTACCATTTGTTGGCCGAGAGCCGATAGGCCCGTTCCCAGCGAGCGGCCAGCCGATCTGGCAGCCCGGGCTCTTTTACATAAACGTAATAGGCCGCCGCAATGCCGGTCAGCGCCATCAACGTTGCCACGGCCATGATGCCGTTCGCGGCGGCTCCGCTGTGACGGCCGGCCTCTCCGCCGCCGGGAAAGATCGGCGTCAAAAATTCAGGAATGCCTAAGTAGCCGGTGATCACGCTGAGTGCGGCTAGGATAAGCAAGGGCACCGTCATCGTCTTGGACGGTTCCTGGATACGGCCGATCAGGTGGGGATCGACACGCGACGGGCCCCAGAATGTCACGAAGACAAGACGGAAACTATAGAACGCGGTCAAAAGCGCCGTGAGTAGCCCGAAGACGGTGAGCGCTTGACCCAACGTCCCCGACGACCACGACGCCAACAACAATGCGTCCTTGCTGAAGAAGCCGGCGGTGAGCGGAAAGCCGGCCAGCGCCAGTGAGCCGATGACGAAGGTCCAGTAGGTGATCGGTAGCTTGTCTTTAAGTCCGCCCATGCGCCGCATGTCCTGTTCGTGATGCAGCGCGATGATCACCGAGCCGCAGCCCAGGAACAGGAGCGCCTTGAACGCGCCGTGCGTGAGCAGGTGATAGATTCCTGCCGCATAGGCGCCCAGACCGCAGGCCATCATCATGTAACCGAGTTGGCTTACGGTTGAGTAGGCGACGATTCGCTTGATGTCGGTCTGCGTCAACGCGACGGTCGCGCCGAGGACCATCGTGATGGCCCCGACCACCGCCACCAGGTCCATCGCGACCGGCGAGAGGTGATACAGCGGCGCCAGCCTGGCGACCATGAACACGCCGGCGGTCACCATCGTGGCCGCGTGGATCAGGGCCGAGATCGGCGTCGGGCCCTCCATCGCGTCGGGGAGCCAAACGTGCAGCGGAACCTGTGCCGATTTCCCGACCGCGCCGGCGAACAACAGAAGACAGATCACGGTGAGCGTGGAGACTTCCCACGTTCCTCCAAATGGACGGAGCAGGTTCATCATGTCGCCGGCGAAGCTCGGCGCCTGAGCAAACACCTGCCGATAGTCCAACGAGCCGAAGTTGTAGACGATCACCAGGAGCCCGAGCAAAAACCCGAAGTCGCCGACCCGGTTCACGATGAAGGCCTTGGTCGCCGCAGCGCAGGCGACCGGCCGCTCATACCAGTGGCCGATGAGCAGATAGGAGCACAACCCGACCGCCTCCCAGAAGATGAACAGTTGGAGGAAGTTGTCGGCCATGACCAGCATCAGCATGGAGAAGGTGAAGAGGGCAATGTAGGCGAAAAAGCGTGCATATCCCTTCTCGCCGTGCATGTAACCGATGGTGTAGACGTGCACCAGCGAGCTGACGATCGTCACGAGCAACAGCATGGCGGCGGTCAGCCGGTCGATGAACAGGCCCAGGCGGACTTCCAGTTCGCCCGAATCGATCCAGGTGTACAGCGGAACCGAAATCCGGTCGCCTTCGGCCGCGTTCATGAACGCAATAAGGGAAAGTACGAGCGAGCCGAGGACGGCCGGCATGGCCACGAGGTGCGCCCGTTCCCTGATCCAGTGACCGGCCAGACCGAGCAGCAGGAACGCGGCGAAGGGAAAGAGTGGGATCAGGACGTAGAGCATAGGTAATGGGTCAATGGTCAAGAGTCATTGGCCAACACTGAAAAATGATGCTCTGAAAGCCGGTGTTCAGTTCATTACCGTTGACCAACGGCGTCTTCACCACTTTAATAATTGGAACTCATCCACGTTGATGCTCGACTTGGAGCGGTAGAGCGCGATGATGATCGCCAGGCCGACGGCGACCTCGGCCGCCGCGACCGTTAGCGCAAAAAAGACGAACACCTGGCCGGCCACGTTCTGGAGATAATGCGAGAAGGCCACGAAGTTGATGTTCGTGGCGTTCAGCATCAGCTCCACGGACAGCAGAATGATGATGATATTCCGCCGGATCAGCACGCCCATCACGCCGGTGATGAACACGAAGGCGCTGAGGATCACATAATAGGAAAGGGGAATCATCACGAAACTCCTATATCTCGTCTCGCGAGAGACGCTCCACGCTTCACGGTTCGCGCCTCTCGAACAGGTCCCGCTTTGCGAGGACGATCGCGCCGATCATGGCGACCAGCAGGATAAGCGAGGCCACCTCGAAGGGGAACAGATACATCGAATACAGTGCCCGGCCGATTGTTTCCGTGTTCCCAGGCGTCCCGGCGGCGCCGTCGGCCGTCTCCGCGTGAACGCCGGCGTCGCGAAGGCTGACCGCCGTGAGCAACACCGTTGTCAGAAACGTCAACCCCAGCAATGCCGCGACCGGCAATTGCGCGTGGTAACGATCCTCGCGCTTGACGTTCAACAGCATGACGACGAAGAGATAGAGCACGAGAATCGCGCCGGCATACACGATGATCTGCACCGCGGCAAGAAACTCCGCATGCAGGGTGACATAGAGGCCCGCGACGTGAAAGAACATGATCAGGAGAGAGAGGGCGCTATAGACGGGATTGCGCAGCGTGACGACGAGGACCGAGGTCAGCGTGATGACGCCGGCGAAATAAAAAAAGAAGAACTGATTCAACGGACGCAGCCTCCAGTCATGCACAGTCCGGAAGTCAACGCGCCGGACCGCTTCCGCCCCATTCGCCTCTGTGTGGTGACCTCAAGCGAGGGCGAGGAGAGTTTGGCTTACGTTGGTTTCGGCGGCACGTGCTTGAATGCGACGTTGAAGAACGCCACATTCGGGTGTTGCAGCTCCAGCCGCTTTTCCCGCACGGGGAATGAGCGATCGCCGATGGCGAGGAGTTGCTCCTTATTCAGAAGGAGCTGACGTTTGTCGTACACCGCCCACTCGAATTCGCGGGTCATGCCGAGCGCGTCCACCGGGCAGGCGTCGACGCACAGGCCGCAAAACAGGCAGCGCGTCATGTCCATGTAATATTCTTTCGCATATCGCTTGGTGGGTTCGCCCGGCACTTCACCGCTGACCACCCGGATCACCCGGGAAGGGCAGGCCGCTTCGCAGAGATCGCACCCGACGCATTTCTCCGTACCGTCGTCATAGCGCAGCAACGCGAGCATGCCGCGGTAGCTCTCCGGCAAAATGCGTTTTTCGTGCGGATACTGGAGGGTAATCGGCCGGTAGCGCAGCAAATGGGTCAACGTGGCCTTCATGCCCACCAGAATCTCGTAAAAGGTGATCGTCTTGAGCCACTGTTTGAATTTCATCATGACCGAACCGGTAGCGCATAGCGTATAGAGGGGAGCCAGAGCAGAGCTAGTGGCTGTTCTGCTGTCCGCTACTTGCTTCATCTTGGGAACAGGTACGCCGCGATCGACGTCACCAGAATGTTACCCAGGGCGATCGGCAGCATCACCTTCCACCCGAACCGCATCAGTTGATCATAGCGCAGGCGCGGCAGCGTGGCCCGCAGCCAGAAAAACAGAAACAGGAAAAAATACACCTTGACGGTGAACCAGCCCACGTTCTCCATCCAGGCCATGTGCTCCAAACCGATCCGGGCCAGAATCGTGCCCGGATAGGGCGCGTTCCAGCCGCCGAGGAACAACGCCGCGGCGACGCAGGAAACCAGGATCATGTTGGCATATTCGGCGAGAAAGTAAAAGGCGAACCGCATGCCGCTGTATTCGGTGAAAAACCCCGCCACCAGTTCACTCTCGGCTTCCGGCAGATCGAACGGCACGCGGTTGGTTTCGGCCACTGCGGAGATGATGTACACGACGAACGCGAAGATCTGCGGGAACGGCGGCGCGAAGACGAACCAGTTCCAAAAGCCGCCAGCCTGGGCTTCCGTGATCTTGACGAGACTCAAGGAGCCGGCCAAAAGCAACACGCCGACGATCGCCAAACCCACGTTCAGCTCGTAACTGATGACCTGAGCGGCGGATCGCAGACCCCCGAGCAGCGAATACTTGCTGTTGGACGCCCATCCACCGAGGATGATTCCATAGGCGCCGATCGACGCGAACGCCAGGATATAGAGGATCCCGATGTTGATGTCGCTGATGACGAACGGTTTGAACTGCACTCCAAAGAGTTCCACCGTCTGGTTTGGGCCGAACGGCACGACGGCAAACCCGATCAAGGCCGGAACCAGCGCAAGAATCGGCGCCACGCTGAAGAGGAATTTGTTCGCGCCGGCGGGAATGATGTCTTCTTTGAAGAAGAGCTTGATCCCGTCCGCGATCGGCTGGAGGATGCCGTACGGACCGACCTCCATCGGGCCCATCCGATCCTGCATCCAGCCGAGCACCTT
>DATLZU010000012.1:0-9502 GCA_035573855.1 Nitrospiraceae bacterium | reverse complement strand
CCCGAAGTTCCGCTCGCTCAAAATCTCGGCGATGGCCAGCCCCGTCGTCTGGGGACTCACGGCCACGACCGCGTCTTCCATGAGTTGCCGGACGGTCAGCGTCTTAGGATCGCAGGCCCTCGCCATGTATGCCGCCCCCCCTCATAACGCCTCTTTCCTCCGGCCTCCACTGTGATGTTCCGTCAGATCCTCGGACCTCCCCAACTCTTCTTGAGGCAAAGGGAATACCCATCGCAATGGGAAAAGAAACTGCTCAAATTCCGCGTGGCTGACGGTGAAAGGAGGGGAAAGCAGTCAGTCGGCAGGCATCGCGTCGTAGCAAAAAGGGGCAGGCAGCCCATGACGCACTGCCCTAAAATGCCACGGGGATGAGGGTTCTGAACTCAGATCAGGGAGAGGTCTGCACGATCATCTCCCGCGGAAGCCGCTCCGTGACCTTCCGAATGTGACGCGAGACGTCGTGGTACTTGGCCGGTGTCACGAGATAGCAGTAGTCGAGGAGCCAATCCGCCAGCTCTGGAGCGATGCCGTGTTCACGGGCTTCCAGCATGTCCATGAACCGATTCATGGCGGTATAGGCAGCCCGATCGTCACGACGCTCCAAGGCGCCCATGACGGCCTGGAGTCTCCTCAGGTACGGAGCATACTTCGCCGCGCCACCGTCACCCTCGGTCGCCTGGGCCATCAGAACCGCCTGGGTCATGCTCACGATCCACTCATGCTCGGCTCCGATGAAAGTACCGCCGAACACGCTCTGGCCGCTGACCGTGCATACCAACGCTCCGACAAGAAGCACGACGGTGAGTCTGCTGTGTTTTCGCGGCTTCATGGCTCTTCCCTCCCGCGCCTGAGATCCTGTCCGAACGATCTACCCGTTCATCACCTCACGGAACCCGACAGTTCGGTCACCGGGACGACCGGCACTGCAGGCGAGCAAAACGTCACTGCCGGCCGCCTCGGTTCCTGGCGGGAAAGGTCGTCAGGCCGCCGCCCGAGCGGTCGGCCGCATCAAGCAATGTTTGTCGCAGGTTATGGGGGCTCCGTTGAAAGCGGAGCACCGGACAACCTCGTAGGGCGTGTCGTCGCTCATCAGCATCTCCACCGTCACGTCCCGCTTGTGCTCGTCACACAACATCGTGATCGTTCGGACGGATGGGCCGCGTTCGTGCAGGCCCATGCCAGCTGCGACCAACATACAGAGCGCTGCTGCAGCCAACAGTATCGGCAGGACGGTGCCATCGCCGATCGAGCCAAACCCCCAGCCTTGCTCCCGCATCACGATGGATTCAGGTGCCGATGGCGCCCGCTTGGCCAGATCGCTCATCACGGTCGAGGCCGCGAGTAGGGTGGCGGTAGACGCAGCCGGTTCGCCAGCCGCGCGGTCCATCGCGTGCATCGCGGCCACCACCGCCTGCCCGTAGTTCATCTCCGCTTTCGCCAGGTCGTCGACCAAGGCTCGCGTCCCGTTCACGATCCGTCGCCCGAGCGCTTCCTGCGCCGTCACGTCACTGGCGCTCTTCATTGCGAGGAACTCCTGGCTCTTCCAATCCGACGGGAGCTTGAAGACACCCTCCAGGAACTCCCGCCTGGCCAAGGCATCCCTCGCGGCTCCTTTGGCTATGTTCGGCACGAACGAGTCGGTGGCTACCTTGACCTGGGTCAGCCTCTTTATCGCATTCCCGAGCGCGACCTGGGTCCGTTCGCGCTCTTCCACAACCCGGGCAGGGGTGATTACAGCCTCGGTGATGGCTTTGCTCAACTCCTCTTCAAGCCATCGGTCCGGGATCGGAGGTGCAGGCTGCGCCAGCGGACCTCGGTCCAGCCCAAGATAAGCCATCAGCATCACGGCGCTCCCGATGGTGGTGATCGCTCCCGCCATCACAGCCATATCGATATGATCCAGGCATCTCATCGCGGCACCTCACTTTCTTCTCTTCTGCGGCTTCGTCCGGCTCAACGGCACGAACAGTGTTAACTTCAGGCTGGCGGCGTCATCCACCGCCGCCGAGGTCGATGACGTTGTCATCCCAGTAGTCAAATCCCGCCTTCGCCAGTTCCGGATTGTGCCTGGCGAAATCATGGAACTTGTTTGGCGTTACCTTCCCGCAGAAGTCGAAGATCTCCTTGGCGGACCAGGTGGGAATCCCGCTTCCTTTGGGATCGTTCGCCAGCATATCCATGAGCGTGTTCATCGCCACGTACACACCCTTCTCATCGCCTCGGTTGAACGCCATCCGCACGACGGCGAGTTGGCCGAGGTAGGGGTCGTACGCCCGCTCCCGAGCTTCGAACTTCGCCAGTTCCTGATGGTCGCGCACGAGCGCCGTGATCTCATCGATCCACGCACCCGATGCGGCTTCCGCGATCAGCGGCACAAACGCCAACGCGCATGCGAAGGCGATGGTTATCCACTTATGGTTGAGTCTGTATGTCATCGTCGTTCACCTCCCTTCCTGTGTGTCTGTGAGTCCCACTGCCGGCGACACGAACCGGACGAAGCCGAATAACTCCCTTGCATGATCCGCGCGACGACACCGAGCGGACGATCGAGATGCCTACAGCAACGGCGGATCACCGTAGGATTGAAGTTTCTGGAGATGCTTCCAATCAGCCCGCTGATGCCGGCTCACATCGTGGTAGTGCGCCGGCGTCACCTGGTAGCAGTACTCCCAGATCGCCTCCGCCGCTTCGTCGCTGAGCCCACCCTCCCGCGCTTCCAGCATGTCCATGAACCGGTTCATCGCCGTGTAAGCTCCTAGGCGGTCGCCGGATCGCACGAGGTGGTGCACGAGTGCCAGTTGGCCCAGATAGGGCTCAAAGGCGCCGGCCGGCTGCTCTGCCGCCTTTTCCTTGAGCACAAACGCCCTGAGAAGATCGACCCAAGCATCGCTTTCGTGTGTGACATGGATCGACCTCGGAATCAGGAGCAATGCGGTAAACACCGCTGTGCCCACGGCTAATACCGCAACGAGCGGTAGATATGAACGGTTGCCAAACATGGATTCTGCTCCGACTTTTCTGCTTTCCACTGGCTCTTGCTTGGTTAAACTGTAGCGCATGGGCGCTTGACCAACAATGAGCCGAGTGCATCATTTTGCAGGCTGGAGCAGGCGTATCATGCGGAGAGAGGAAGCGAGGAACGGCTCGCGGGAGCCTCAGGTGGGCGATGCTCCGGGGTGGTAGGCGATAGCCAGGGCTTCCAGACGGGTGTGGGCGCCGAGCTTGGCCAGGATATGCTGGATGTGGTTTCTCACGGTCGCCGTACTGATGCACAGCTCATCCGCAATCTGCTTTGTGGTGTGTCCGGCCGCCAGATGCTGCAGCACGTCTTTCTCGCGTTTGCTCAGGGGCAGTGCTGAGGGAAGGTGCGCGGACTCGGACTGTGACAACGCGGGGGCCGGGTTGAACTGATGATGCGCTTGTTCCACCGGGACAGACACCACCGAGTGGAGCTCGTTCACGAGCCGACGCACTTTGGCCAGGGTAGTTACGTCGCGGAACAGGTGTGCCCGGAGGAACCGGCTTCTCTTGCGGGTTGGCACCGGAAACGAACTCACGTTGATCCACAGGCTCCGACCGGCTTTGGTCCGGGTCCGCATGTCGAAATGGCGGACTGGGCCGCCCCGGGCCAGTTGGGCACCGATCGCGCAGGTGGGCGAGCACAGGGGTTGGCCGGACGGCATCATGCCGCAGAGAACTTCATGACAGGGGCGCCCGACGACCTCCCCGGCGCGGAACCCCAGCAGACGTTCGGCGGCTCGATTCCAATAGATGACCGTGCCGCGCTCGTCGACCACCATCGCTGCATCGGCCGCCCGATCCAACATGGCCATGAGCTGCTTCATAGAAAAGCCCTCGTCCAGAGCAATGGAACCAGCAAGCATGGTACCACCTCCAGATGAGTGGGCTCGCGCCCGGCTGGCCCCTCATTCCCTTTGCCCCCCGATTGACTGGACCTGACCCGGGCGGTTGTTTGCTAATGGCCACCAGCTGCTGGCGTTTGACGACGGTGGGGAGTCTTGGGACAGGGTACCGAACCGATTGTGTGGCGGAACGCGACACTGAACGAGAAGATGCCGGAAAGACGAACCGGCTGCTCGGATTGCGAAGATCCAAGAGAAGGCCGAACTCTCGGAGATCGGCAAGGGGATAGGAGGGCGGCGCCTGACGGCATGTATCTTGTACTCGGATTCACCAGAAGGAAAAAGCAGGCACTGCTGGGCAGCGGTTCGTGATCAAAGATCAAAGGGAGACGGGTCGTGACCCGCATCGCGGAAAGGCGAAGGAGCACTGATGATGATGCAGGACGACAAACCATCGCGGTTTGATCGACTGGTGGTCGCTCACGTCATGGAGACGCAGGTCCAGGTGGCGCATCCGCACACCAAAGCAGATGTCATCGCGTCGATGATGATTGAGGGCTTCGGCGCCGTGCCGGTCGTGGACGACCAAAAACGGCTGATTGGCATCGTGAGTGAGCATGATCTGTTGGTTTCGCTCGACCGGAAGCAGAAGTGGAGCGAGGTGACGGCGCAGGACGTGATGGCACGTAATCCCTACTCGGTTCGTCCGGAGATGGAGATCGGGACGCTGGTTCATGTGTTGCGCGCCAGCGGCCTGATCCGCGTGCCAGTCGTCGATGCCCACGACAAGCTGATCGGCATCGTGGCCAGACGGGATGTGCTGCGCGCCTATCTGAGCGACGGGTCCACCACAGGGAGTGTGTCCACAGAGGCGTGATGCGCAAGACGGAATTCATCGATAAGGCCTGCGATCCAGCCACCTTAACGGCCGGGCAACTCATGCAAGACGCGGTGTTTACCTGCACGCCTCGCACGGATGTCTTATCGATCGTCCGCATGATGACCACGTGGAACTTTGGCAGCCTGCCTGTGGTGGAAGAAGATCGAACGTTGGTCGGGCTTGTCAGCGAATACGATGTGCTCCAGGCGGTGATCGAGGGCAGGGATTTGCGGAAACTCTCCGCGGCGGACATTATGACTCGGCAGGTTCTTTCCGTGACCGAGGACATGAATTTGGTCCAGATCGCCAATCTTTTCCAAGATCGGTACGTCACTCGACTCCCGGTGGTGCGGGGTACGAAGCTTGTTGGGCTGGTGGCCAGGCGGGATCTCCTGTTCGGGTACGTGAAGGCCTGCCAATACTGGTCCTGACTCGACGGAGATGAAGAAACGCCGGCTGAAACCTCCGATTCGCCTGACGGCCAAGCCGACGAGGCCGCACAGTACCAAGAAAGGCGCGCGCGGCTACAGCCGCGCGCAAGCAAAAGCCTTGCTGCGGGAAGAAGCCGCACACGCAAGGAATCAGAGCAGAGAATGTTCGCCTGCCCACCCGATGGATAAACAGGAGGAATGACGATGGCTAAGAAAGACAAGGAGTCGAAGGCGGTGATCCCTAAGAAAACAGCCGAACTCGTCCCGCGATGGGAAGACATCGACCGGTGGTTCGACCGCATGGCGGAGGAATTCTGGCGACGACCGTTCCCCAGCCTGTTCAGGCCAGAGCGCTGGTTCCCGGAATCGCTGTTGTCGATGCGGATGCCGTCGCTCGATGTTTATCAGGACAAAGAAGAAGTTGTGGTCAAGGCGGATGTGCCGGGTCTGGCCAAAGAAGATATTGACGTGACGCTCACTGGCGAGACGTTGACCATCAAAGGTGAGCGGAAAGAGGAGAAAGAGGTCAAGGAGCCCGACTATCATCGCCGGGAGCGGTCGTACGGCTCTTTCGTTCGGAGCGTCGCGTTACCGTGCGAGGTGAAATCCGACGAGATCAAAGCGACGCTCAAGGACGGGGTGTTGGAGATTCGCTTGCCCAAGACGGAAGAGGCCAAGAAAAAATCCGTGACGGTGAAGATCGACTAAGTCCGCTTCGTCGCGTACGCACCGCGTGAAGGCGGGAAGGAGGGCGCGATGGCTACGTTCGCCATGTTAACCAGACTCTCGCCCGAGGCGCTGACCAAGCCCCGACTGGTCGCAGACCTCAATAAGAAAGTCGAGCAGCGAATTAAACAGGAGTGCCCGAGGGTGAAGTGGATCGCGAATTATGCGGTCCTCGGTCCCTGCGATTATCTCGACATTTTCGAGGCGCCGGACAACGAGACGGCCGCCAAAGTTGCGCTGCTGGTGCGGTCCTTCGGACATGCGACCACCGAAACCTGGCTCGCCACGCCCTGGGATCGCTTCGAGACGATGGCCAAGTTGCTGAGGTAAGGCACCACGTGAAGCGAGAGAAAAGAGACGGTGTGTGGCAGACGCTCCCGTAAGAAGAGCGAAGAGCCAACAGCCAAGAGTGAATCGCTGCCGGGCGTCCCTTTCTCGCTTTTTGTTGACCGCCCCTTTGTCTCAACCCTCCTGCTGGCAAACGTTCTGACGATCCGGCACAATAGGCACGCCAGTGCGATGAGGCGGACGCCCGGTCCTCTCCCTTGGTAGGAGAGGGTAGGGTGAGGGGGGGGAGTGAACTTGCCATGCCCTATGTCGGAACCCGACGGCAAGCTGGCTATCGGACACTCCTGCGGAGCGGCGAACTGTACGATCGCGTCGAGCAGGCAAGGGCTCGGCTCGCGTCCTGCCGGGTGTGCCCGCGCCATTGTGAAGTCAACCGGTTCGAGGGGGAACTGGGCACCTGCCTGGTCGGGGCCAAGGCGCTGGTCGCGAGCGCAGGACCGCACCACGGAGAAGAATTTCCGATTCGCGGCTGGTACGGCTCGGGGACGATCTTTTTCGCGAGCTGCAATCTCCGCTGCGTCTATTGCCAGAACTGCGACATCAGCCACCAACCGAACGGGGAAGAGCTGGAACCGGAGGCGTTGGCCGGCCTTATGCTGGAGTTGCAGGAGCACGGCTGCCACAACATCAACCTTGTGAGCCCCTCGCATCAGGTCCCACAGATTCTGGAAGGCGTGCTCGTCGCGGCGCAGCGCGGCCTGCGACTGCCCATCGTGTACAACACCAGCGCCTACGACGACGTGGAGATGCTCAGGCTCTTGGACGGCATTGTGGACATCTACATGCCCGATCTGAAATACGCCGACGCCGACATCGGCCGCAGACTGTCCAAGGTGCCCGATTATCCGCAGGCCGCCCGGGCTGCGATCAAGGAGATGCATCGCCAGGTCGGCGACTTGGTGTTGGACGACGAAGGACTGGCGGTACGGGGTCTCCTGGTTCGCCATCTCGTGCTGCCCGGCGGCCTTGCCGGAACGGCCGAGGTGATGCGGTTTCTGGCCGAGGAGATCTCCCGGGACACTTACGTCAACGTCATGGATCAGTACCATCCGGCCGCCAAAGCGACCCGCCATTCGCCGTTGAACCGCGTGGTTATGCACAGCGAAGTGGACGAAGCCGTACGCCTGGCGCGCGAAGCTGGCCTGTGGCGGCTGCATGAGGAATAAAAATAGGATGGTGAGCCCTGCCTGCTCTTATGCAAAGAGAGGCGGGTCCTGTCCCCGACCAGCCCGTCCGTGCTCGCACCACGCCCGGTGGAGGGACCTCGCCGCGGGGCACCCGTTGCATTCCCTGACAACGGGTCCCGGGGCACCCAGGTCGGCGCCACGCGCCTGTGAGACACAAGATCTAGATCGCCGGTCGTATCTGTTCGGCAAGTGCGCAACATCAGCCTCCGCGCACTTCGCTGGTCAGGCTCACGAGTTCAATGGCAAACCTCACTACCGAGTCCTTTCACACTAGGTAAGTTACAGAACTTAATGAGTTGACACTATGTTTGTCGAACAGTAGGCTCAACCGAGTCGTTCTTTAATTGCGAGATAGCCTTAACAAAAATGGTGCTAGTGATTTAAAGAGCCGAAAGAGGCTTTCGAGACCATCGCCGTCCTGAGGAAAAATTGGGGCAACCCACTTTCGCTCGCTATTCTCTTCGTTATTGCACTGGTTGGGGGGGCTTATACTGGCCTACCGCATCGATTTGTTTGGTCTGCCAAGTGAAATATCTTCTGCGGAAGCAGTGATAGTGACAACCCTGGCTATCCGATTGGTTCCTTTGTGGTACGCCACAAGCAAACCTCGGAGCACTTTGCCCGGGAAAATAGGAATTGTGGTGGCTATCGTGTGTGAAACCCGCAGAGAACGGATGAGGCTTAAAGCCGATTTCGTGAGGGCTCATCAATGATGAGATTTCCAGGACCAGCCGGCGTCATTTTGATGTATTTGAGTTGTCCGAACATCACGCCCAACGCGCACAGGGCGTTGAAGCTGCTATCCAGTACCTGAGGGTAACGCAAGCTCACCTCATCATCTTTGGGCAGTGTAGAGTTCGACTCCATCGAGGTCAGGCCACATATGTACTCGATCTTCAGGAAGCCGTCAGGCATGCCCCTGTCCCTCCAGAGGTAAGTGCTCAGCTAAGTCAGGATATGCGGCTAGCGCTGCCTAACAAAATGCTCATACCAGTGGCCAACGAAGTCGAAGGATTTGAAATTACAAAAGACATGGTAGGTATCGCAGCGCAATACACCCTTGGTATCGCTAGCCTCCTCTCAGGAGATCCTATAACAGCCTTCGAGTTGCATTACGGTGCTTGGCAAGATGCTACGCGGAAAGTCCAACTGGACGAAAATACGCCAGCTGTCTATAAGACCTTGCGGTATAGAATGGCTAAATTTCTTGTCACGGGCGGACTTGAGGCGACAAGGCTTTATTACAAGAATAGGCCTCATGGATATCTAGATCGAAGAAGCGCTATCTTGACGTAATTCAAGAAATCGATCCGAACAATTATGACGCACATCTAGGAAGAGCGGCATATTTGTTTCTTCGCGACCACAATATCGATGGAGCTAAGCGAGAGGTTAGGAAGGCTAGAACCTATCTCAAAATAGTTGTGTCGATGAAAAAAGTCCCTATAATGCGCCCGCATGTGACGGCTGCGCGACGACCAATGGGAACGGATTCGCGAACATTTTCCCGAGGAACATATTCCGGACAGTCGTCCGGGCCGCAAACCCGTGCCTGCCCGCGCGATCTTGGAAGCCGTGCTCTGGCTTTTGAACACCGGTGCGCAATGGCACATGCTGCCGCAATGCTACCCCAACTACAAAACGGTGCATCGTCGCTTTCAGCAGTGGTGCGAACGCGAGGTGCTGCGCGAGATTCTCACGCAGTTGGCGAATACGCTGCGCGACGAAGGGGCGATCGACGAGCGTGAGAGCTTTATCGACGCGACGTTTGCCTCGGCGAAGGGCGGGGGCGACGACATCGGAAAAACCCGCCGTGGCAAAGGCGTCAAGATCCTTGCGATTGTGGATCGCCATGGACGGCCCCTCTCCGTGAGTACGCCCGCGGCGAATCATCATGAGGTCACGTTGGTGCACCTCAGTTTCGACTTCTACATGCTGGAGGCCAAGCCCCAGCATCTCATTGGCGATCGCGCCTATGACAGCGATGGGCTCGATGACGACCTCAAGCAGGACGGCGTTAACATGATTGCCCCGCACCGCTCCACGCGCAAACTCAAGACTCAAGAC
>DATLZU010000011.1:0-145749 GCA_035573855.1 Nitrospiraceae bacterium | reverse complement strand
TTTGTTCGCGCCGGCGGGAATGATGTCTTCTTTGAAGAAGAGCTTGATCCCGTCCGCGATCGGCTGGAGGATGCCGTACGGACCGACCTCCATCGGGCCCATCCGATCCTGCATCCAGCCGAGCACCTTTCGCTCGAGCAGAGTCAGCAGCATGACCGTGAGTAGGACCACGCCCATCACGGCGGCAATTTGCGTCAGAGAGATCGCCAGCTTCAGGCTCGTTTCCACCACGGCTCCTCCGGAATTTTGTGGCGTGCGAGACGGAAAGCGTGATACGTGGCGCGTTGTGCGCCACGTATCACGCCTCACGCGTCATGGGTCGCGCGTTAACCGTTCCACGGTTACCAGCGTCGTTTTGAAGTACGGCACTTTCGTCACGGGATCGACTTCCACTTGGGCCAGGTTCTTGGCGTCCCGATCGAAATGCTCGGGGAAGAAAACCATCCCTGCCGGCACGCGGGCCAGGATTTTCACGGTTGTCGTCACCTCGCCGCGCTGATTGAACACGCGGACCCGATCGCCGTCGGAAAGACAGTGCCGCGCGGCGTCCGCGGGGTTCATCCGCAAGGCGCCGCCGCTCTCGACCTGAAGCAGGCCTTTGGAGCGCGTGGACAGTTTACCCGAATGGAAGAGGGTCTGGCCTAGCACCAGGGTGAGCACCCCGCCTGTCCCCCCACTCCTTTCCTCAGATCGCTCACCGGCAAGTTGATACCGGCTGGCCACGTCGGTGGCGTAATCTTGGCGGAGATATCGCTCGACCGCCGTGCGATCGACCGTGGGAGGGGACGGCGCCGGCCCCAGCAGGCCGTAGCCGGGAATAAGACCGCGGATCTCTTTAAGGATCTCGCGCGCGTCGCCGTATTCGAGCGGATAGCCCATCAGCACCGACAAGGCCGAAAAGATCTCCCAGTCTGGGCGACTCTCGCCGACCGGTTGGATCGCTTGCCGAACGGCCTGCACATGCCCTTCGCTGTTTGTAAAGGTCCCATCCTTCTCGGCGTAGGAACAGGCCGGCAGGACCGCATGGGCCATCGACGCAGTCTCGGTCAGGAATAGTTCCTGGCAGACCAGCAATTCCACATTGCCCAGAGCTTCCTTCACGCCGGTGCTGGCCGGCAGGCTCCCGACCGGGTTCTCGCCGACTACGAACAAGGCTTTCAGCCGACCGACGCGCGCGTGCTCGATTATCTCCATCAGTGTGGCGCCGGGTCCCTTGGGAAGCTCTTCCTTCCACAGGTTGGCCAGCCGCTCGCGCGCAGTGCGATCCATAACCTCGATGGGACCGGGGAGGAACTCGGCGACCGTTCCCATTTCCACGGCGCCCTGGTCGTTGTTCTCTTCAGCCAGGGGCGCGAATCCGCAGCCCGGACGACCATGGTGTCCGGTGAGCAGCAGCAGATCGAGCAGGTTGACGGCGGTGTTGTATCCGCCAGGATTCCGCAACCCGCCGGGTCCGAGGAGGACGACCAGGCGACCGGCTTGAGCCAGCACCCGCGCGGCATCGCGCAGGGCCGTCTGAGTCGCGCCGCCGGCGGCTTCCAGTTCCGGCCAGGACAGGCGTTGCACCGCCTGGGCGATCGCGCTCACGTAGGCAGGCGCCTGCCGGGCCAACGCCTGATCCACAAGGCCGTCCTCGATCACCGCTTTGATCAAGCCCACGACGACAGGGCCGAACTGCGCCGGGCGTGCGGCGAAGTGGTGCTGCGCAAGATTCGCAATGTTGCTGATCGTGTCGATCGCTGGCTCCAGAGCCTCGACCGTCACCAGCGTCGCGCGCCGCTTCTTGACCGCTTCTTTCACTTTCAGGCCCGTAATGGGGTTGGTTTCGGTGACGTTGGTGCCGACCAGCAGCAGTGCGTCGGCGGCGACGATGTCGTCGAAGGTGACAGTCCAGCGATGGGTGCCCTGCACCCGGCGCATGGCCTGCACGCCGTTCAGGTGCCCATAGCGCGCGCTGCTGTCGATGCGATCGGTGCCGATCGCCAGGCGCATGAATTTCTGGAAGACATAGAGGTCTTCGTTCGTGCAGCGGGACGCGATCAGTCCGCCGAACGCGTCCGGGCCGTACCTCAGCTTGAGGCAGATTGCGGCGTCGGCGATGTATTCCAGCGCGTCTTCCCAAGTCGTCTCGACAAGCTTGCCGTCCCGGCGGATCAGCGGGCGCGCCAGACGGTCCGGGTGGCTGGTGGCGTGATATCCGAAGAAGCCACGTGCGCAGAGATCACCGTTGTTCCGGCCGGCGCCGTAGGCCGACATGACTTCGATCAGCTCATTGTCCTTGGTCTGGATCGTGATCTGGCAGCCATCCCCGCAGTAGGTGCAGACGGTGTCGGTTCGTTTCAGCATCCAGGGCCGGTACTCGTACATCGAGAGTCGGCTGGTGATGGCCCCCACCGGGCAGATCTGAACACACCCCCCGCAGAACTCGCACTCCAACGGATGGGAGCCGAAGTGCTTGATTTCGGTCATGGTTCCCCGGCCGGCCGGTGCCAGCGCTTTGACATCCATGACCTCATCGCAATAGCGGACGCAGCGCAGGCACTGGACGCAGCGGTTCATCTGGGTCTCGATCAGCGGGCTGAAATACTCCTTCTGGAAGATGCGCTTAACCTCGATGAACCGACTGGTGGTCGGCGTGTACGCATGCGAGAAGTCCTGCAGGTCGCAGCGGCCGCCCTGATCGCAGACCGGGCAGTCCAGGGGATGGTTGGCCAAAATGAACTCCAGCACCGACTTGTGCGCTTCATTGACGACGGTCGTGGCCGTGCGGACGCTCATTCCCTCGGTTACTGGGGTGCTGCAGGCGGTCTGGAGCTTGGGCATCTTTTCGATCTCCACCAGACACATCCGGCAATTGGCGTCCGGCTTGAGCTTCGGGTGGTAACAGAAATGCGGGATCATCACCCCCACCCGGCGCGCCGCCTCAATGAGCAAGGTGCCCTTGGGTACGGTCACCCGAATACCGTCGATTGTCAAACGGACTGTGTCCGCCGTCATCGCCATCATCTGTCAGGTTCGAAGGGCGAGGGTTCTAGATCTCCGTTCGTGTCTTCGTCTCGAACCTCACACCTCGAACTTGTGAGGTTCGTGCCGTGCCGCTGCCGGCATGACCAGTTCGGGGATGCCAGCCAGGCCCAACGATTCCGCCTCCCGGATCAACTCCTCGTACTCGTGGCGCCAGTATTTCAGAGTGCTCAGGATCGGCGCCACCTCGGCGTCGCCGAACGCGCAGACCGTACGGCCCGCGATGTTCTGGCACAGATCGGTCAAGGTTTCAAGGTCCTCCCGGCGGCCGCGTTTGGCGAGGATCCGGCGCATGGTCTGGACCAACCACGAACTCCCCTCCCGGCACGGCGTGCACTTGCCGCAGGACTCGTGGTAGAAAAACTCCATCAGGCGCAACGCGGCCCAGACCATGCTGGTGCCTTCTTCCATGACTGTGACTCCACCCGATCCCAGCATTGATCCAGCCTGGGCCACAGACTCGAAGTCCATCTTCACATCGAGATGCTCCGGCGTCAAAAACGGCGCGGATGCGCCTCCCGGGATGAACGCCTTCAGCGCCTTGTCCGAGCGCATGCCGCCGGCGTGCTCGAAGATCAACTCGCGGAATGTGATCCCCATCGGCACTTCGTAATTGCCGGGCCGCCGTACGTGGCCGCTCACGCAGAAGATGCGGGTGCCCGTGCTCTTCGGCGGCGAACCGATCGAGGCGAACCATTCGGCGCCGCGGTTGACAATATGCGGCAGGTTCGCGAGCGTTTCGACGTTGTTGACCACAGTCGGCTTGCCGTACAGGCCGTGTGTGGCCGGGAACGGCGGCTTCACCCGCGGCAGGCCCCGCTTGCCCTCGAGGGATTCCAGGAGTGCCGTCTCTTCCCCGCAAATGTAAGCGCCGGCTCCGCGGTGGACCCAAATGTCGATCGTGACGCCCGCGCCGAGAATGTTCCGGCCAACATAGCCGGCCGCTCTGGCTTCTGCCAAGGCCCGCTCCAGGATCGCAGCGCCCAGGGCAAATTCCCCTCGGATATAGATGTAGGCGGTTTCGGCGCCGATGGCGTAACAGGCGAGCAGGATGCCCTCGATGACCTGGTGAGGATCGCGTTCGATCAGTTGGCGGTCCTTGAACGTGCCAGGCTCGCTCTCGTCCGCGTTGCAGCACAGGTAACGAGGGCCCTGATAGTCCTTGGGCAGGAATCCCCATTTGATGCCGGTCGGGAACCCCGCGCCGCCGCGCCCCCGTAATCCGGACTTGACCACCATCGCCGTCACGTCCGCCGGCGCGATTTTGCCGAGCGTCTTGCGGAGCGCCTGGTATCCGCCCGTCCGCTCGTAGTCCGCCAATGAGCCCGTATAGCCGGGCTGGAGCATGTTCTTCAGAAGAATCGGTTCGTAAGGCGGCATTCCGTTGCCTCGTTAACCGCGGGCAAGCCACGAATAACGACTAACCGGTTACGTCTTCTGAGGTTCTGGCAGCATAAACGGCCCGCTCTTCAAAGGAGATGTGCCGTTGCGTATCAGATCCATCAGGATCCGGTCCACTTTCTCTTCGGTCAGGTTCTCGTAATAGTCATCGTTGATCTGCATCATCGGCCCGGCTCCGCAGGCGGCCAGGCACTCCACGGTGCTGAGCGTGAACAGACGGTCCGGGGTGGTTTCCCCCGGTTTGATCCCCAACTTGGCGCGGAGCCAGCCGAGCAGCGTGTCGGATCCGACCAAGGCGCACATGAGCGATTTGCATACCTGAATGTGGAACTTTCCCACCGGCTTCAGCCTCAACATCGTGTAGAACGTGACCGTCTCATACACCTGAGGCGGCGTCAGGTTGAGGATGCCGGCGATTTCCTTCATCGCCGCCTCGCTCACGTGACCTTCCTCCCGCTGCGCCAGGTTGAGCAGCGGCAATAGAGCCGAGCGGCGAACCGGGTAGCGGGACAGGATGGCGTCTATTTCCGATTTGTATTTTTCCAGGAGCATCTATGCATCCAGTTCTGAGTGCTGAGTTCTGAATTCTGAGTTGCCACTCAACACTCAGCACTCGGAATTCACCTGTCGCATTCTCCCATCACGATGTCGTAGGTGCCGAAGATCGTGATGATGTCCGAGAGCAGATAGCCTCGCGCCATGTGGTCGAAGGCGCCCATGTGGACGAACGACGGGGCCCGGATCTTCAACCGATAGGGCCGGGGACTTCCATCACTGATGATAAAGAACCCCAGTTCTCCTTTCGGCGCTTCCGACGCACAATAGGTCTCGCCTTTCGGCGGCTTGAAGCCTTGCGTGAAGATGATGAAATGATGGATTAGGCTCTCCATGTCCCGCATGACCTTGGGTTTGGGTGGTGGGATGACCTGCGGGAGGTCAGCCATGATCGGGCCGGGCGGCATCTGGTCCAGGCATTGGCGGATGATCCGGCAGCTCTGCCGCATCTCTTCCATGCGCACCCAGTACCGGTCGTAGGTATCGCCGTGCTTGCCGACCGGCACCTCCCACTCCACCCGGTCGTACACGCCGTAAGGCTCGAATTTCCGCACGTCGTACGCTACCCCGGAGCCGCGCAGCACCGGCCCGGTGAGGCCGAAATTGATTGCGTCTTCGGCGGAGATGACGGCCACGTCCTTCGTGCGGGACAGCCAGATGCGGTTCGACGCGAGCAGCGTGTCATATTCGTGGATCTTGTCGTAGAACGTGTCGAGGAACGCCTTCAGCCGCGCGACCAGTTCGGGCGTGAAGTCGCCATCCACGCCGCCGATGCGGTAATAGTTCAACGTCAGCCGCGCGCCGCAGAGCTTCTCGAACATGTCCAACAGCGCTTCACGCTCGCGAAACGTCCAGAAGAAGACCGTCATCGCGCCGATGTCCAGCGCTTGCGTACCCAGCCAGAACAGATGGCCGACTACCCGCTGCATCTCCGCGACGATCGTGCGGATATATTCGGCGCGTTCCGGCACCTGGATGCCCACCAACTTCTCGACAGCCCGCACGTACGCGTAGTTGTTCGCCATAGCGCAGACATAATCGAGCCGATCGGTATGCGGGATGATCTGCAGGTAGTGCAGTCCCTCCGCCAGCTTTTCCACGCCACGGTGCAGATAGCCGAGATCTGGCGTCGCCTTGACGATCCGCTCGCCGTCCAGTTCGAGCACCACCCGCAGCACGCCGTGTGTGCTGGGGTGTTGCGGCCCCATGTTCAGCAGCAACTCCTCCTTGCGGACGGACGATCCGGCCCCGTCGGCGGTCACGAAAGGATGCTTGCGGTCTTCGGGAATCTCGCTTTCAACGGCGACAGGCGGCTCGTCGAGCCGGGGGATGAATTCGAAGGAACTGCGCCAACCCTTGCCTTCGGTCGGGAAGTCTTTCCGGAGCGGGTAGCCTTCGTCGTAATCCTCCGGCATGAGGATGCGGCGCAGGTCCGGATGTCCGTTGAAGCGGATGCCCATCAAGTCGTACACCTCCCGCTCCATGAACTCCGCGCCTCTCCAAATGCCGGTGACCGAATCAATGCTGGGATTGTCTTCCGTGACGCGGACCTTGAGCCGAATGCGCCGGCGATGCGGCAACGACAGCAGGTGGTAGATTACTTCGAACCGCTCGAGGTCGTCGGGAAAGTCGGCCGAACACACATCCGTGATGTGATCAAACGCCATCGCCGGATCATCGTGAAGAAACCGCGCCACGTCCACGATACGGTCGGTGGCGACGCGGGCGGAGAGTTCCGCTCGATCCCGGTCTTCCTGAACCGCGAGGACCGCGTCAGGAAATTGTGTTTTCAGCCGTTCGAGAACTGGATGCATGGTCTCATTGACGAGAGGCGCGCGACTCGCGCGACGGGCGAGAATCGCCGATCCCGCGCGTCTCGCGGATCATTTCACAAACACCTTCTCCCGTTGGATTTTTTCCTGCAGCTTGAGCAGGCCGTCCAGCAACGCTTCCGGTCTGGGCGGGCAGCCGGGGACGTAGACGTCCACTGGCACGATCTGATCCACGCCTTGAACGACGCTGTAACTGTTATAGTGGTTGCCGGACGTGGCACAGGATCCCATCGAAATCACGTAGCGCGGTTCGGCCATCTGGTCGTAAATGCGGCGGATCACCGGTGCCATTTTCCGCGTGACCGTACCGGCCACAATCATCAGGTCTGACTGCCTCGGGGAGGCGCGGAACACGCCCGCGCCAAAACGGTCGATGTCGTATCGGGACGACACGGTGGCGATCATCTCGATCGCGCAGCAGGCCAATCCGAACGTCATCGGCCACAGCGACGACTTCCGCGCCCAGCACACGAAGGCGTCTAGATTGGTGGTTAGAATGTTCGGTTCAAGCTGCCGCTCTAAGACGCTCACTGCGTTCGCTCCCATGTGGCATGAGAAAAGAGGAATGACCTGAAACCAAGAGATCGGAATTCATCATTCCGGCATCGCGGCTGCGATGCCGGTCAATCCCACTCCAACGCCCCTTTTTTCCATTCATACCAGAAGCCGACGATCAAGATCAGTAGGAAAAACCCCATGCCGAGGACGCCCGCCAGATCAAGCTGCCTGAACACGACGGCCCAGGGATAGAGAAACACGATCTCGACATCGAAGATCACGAACAGCATCGCAATGATGTAGTATCGCATCGGGAACGGCACGCGGGCATCCTGGAATAACGGGCTCCCGCTCTCGTAGGGCACCAGCTTGGCCCGATATGGTCGATGCGGGCGGACGATCCAGCCGATCAACAGCGACATCATGCCGAACGCCAGCGCGATGGCGATGAAAGCCAGGATCGGGATATAATTCAGCGGAACGGATTCGTTGCTCATTATGAGCCGACAGCTTACGACTTCGGCGTGTTCGCGGCGGCGTTGGCCGCCACGAGCGCCGATCCGAAGAACGGTTTAAACGTCAGTCCCTCCAACTCCGGCCGGGGTATGCCTTTATGCTGTACGAGAATCTTGAACGTGCGGCCCATGCCTTCCGGCCTGAGCAGATGCAGCGCGGCCCGAAACTCCGGCGACTCGGGATCGAGCGTGTCAAGCATACGCTCGGCTCCCAGACTGATCAGGAAACTCATCTGATTGGTGAACCCGGTCACCGCGAGCCCCGCTTCTTCGCCGACCGTCGCCAAACTAGTAAAATCGACATGGGCAGTCATGTCCTGCTCGCCGACGCGGGTGTACGGATCTTCCGACGCCATCTGACGGTAGTAGCAGAGGAACGTTCCCCGGTGTCGCTCGGGCGCGAAGAAGTCCTGCGCGCTGTGACCGTAATCGACGGTGATGACAACGCCGCGATTCATGACACGGGCGACCTCTCTCATCCATCGGAGCGCTTCGAGATTAATCTCGGTCCGATATCCGGACGGCAGATCCGTTCCCACGCGGCGCAGATATGTCTCGATCTCCGGTGTGGACAGAGAACAGAGACATTCGACAAACCGCCCGTCCCGATAATCGACGTAGATCTCTTTCGGTTCGCCGTCGACGACTTGGATGCGGTGGACGGGGAACGCATCCACCAGCTCGTTCGACAAAAAAAGTCCGATGAGGCTTGCATCCGGGAAATCGGACAGACCGGAGACCCAGGAAACCCGAGCAGGGAGGGTGAGATGGGGCGCCAAGTTCCGGCGCTGCAGTTCCCGCATGGCCGGGCTGCGCTCGATCAGGACATAGCGGAGGCGATTCGAAAAGGAAACGGGTTCGCCCGCGCACGCGTCCAAGATGTGCCGGGCGAGGAGGCCTTTGCCCGCGCCCATCTCGATGACAGTGAAGGGAGCCGGACGATCGAGCAGGTCGTCAATCTGCCGGATCTGTCTGGCCAGCGCCCGCCCGAGCAGGGGATGCACATCCGAGCTCGTATAGAAATCGCCCGACCAGCCGATGCGTTCGATCTCCGGACCGTCCGCCGGACGAATGTAGTACCCGAACCGCGGGTGGTAGAGCGCAAGCTCCATAAACCGGGCAAAAGGGATCGGCCCCGTATCAGAAATTTCCGCCGCGATCTCTGCGATCAGGTCCGGTTGTCCGCTGCTCAACGATTTCTCGCTCATCAGCGCCGGTCGACTTCAGGGCAAGCGTCGCCCTCCCGTCTCAAGCCCAAAAGTAACCTACATTAGCTTCTGTCACAAAGCCAAGTCAAGGTAGGAAACGTCGAAACCAAGCGTGGCGAGAGGCGAGAGACAAGATTTGAGCGCTCTACGCCCCGTGGCACTTTTTGTATTTTTTCCCACTGCCACAGGGACAGGGATCGTTGCGGCCGACTTTTTCATGCTGACGCTGGACGGTGCGAGGCGCGGCCGGTGTGTCGCCGCGGTTGAGGGTGAGGCGAGGAGGCGCGGCCGGACGGGAGGCGGGCGGCGGTTCTTCGCCGCGGACGGCCTGGACACGGAACAGCCGTTCCAGCGCGTCCGACTTGATCCGGGACATCATGGCCGCGAACATGTCGAAGCCTTCACGCTTGTACTCGATCAGCGGGTCTTTCTGGCCGTAGCCGCGCAGGCCGATGCCGTCCCGCAGTTGGTCCATCGCGAGCAGGTGATCTTTCCAATGGTGGTCGATCACCTGGAGGAGCAGCATCTTTTCCAGGTAGCGCATGAGGTCGGAGCCGAGTTCGCGTTCCTTCTGTTCGTACGCCTGGCGGACCTGGTTCAGCAAATCCTCGATGATCGCGTCACGGCCCAGATCCTTGAAGCGCGCGGCGGGGTCGCCCGAGCCGTGCGCAATGTCGAGCGCGAACTGGGCCTGCATGGCGTCGGCCAGACCCTTGAAATCCCACTCCTCGGGATACTGATCTTCCGCGCAGTACACATCCACCAGCGACCGGATCACTTCGTCCATCATCTCCAGAACGTCTTCTTTGAGATTCTCGCCGGCGAGCACGGTGCGGCGGTGCTGGTAGATGACCTCGCGTTGCTTGTTCATCACATCGTCATATTCGAGCAGTTGCTTGCGGATCTCGAAGTTGTGCGCCTCGACCTTTTTCTGCGCGTTCTCGATGGAACGGGTCACCATCCGGTGCTCGATAGGGACACCTTCCTCCATACCGAGCTTGAGCATGAGGTTCGAGATGCGCTCGGACGCGAAGATGCGGAGCAGATCGTCTTCGAGGGAGAGGTAAAAGCGCGAGGAGCCGGGGTCCCCCTGGCGACCGGCCCGGCCGCGGAGCTGATTGTCGATGCGGCGGCTTTCGTGCCGTTCGGTGCCGATGATGTGGAGGCCACCCAAGGCGACCACCTCCTGTTTGTTCTTCTCGCAATCGGCTTTAATTTGTTCGTAGATCTCAAGCTTCTTCTCGTCGGGCAGGTTCTCTTCCTGATAGAGGATGCGCTTGAACAGGAAATCGGGGTTGCCGCCCAGCAGGATGTCCGTTCCGCGGCCGGCCATGTTGGTGGCGATCGTGACGGCGCCCTTGCGGCCGGCCTGCGCGATGATCTCGGCCTCCTTCTCATGGTACTTGGCGTTCAACACGTTGTGTTTGATGCCGTGCTTGCTCAAGTATGAGGACAGCCGTTCCGACTTCTCGATGGAGATTGTGCCGACCAGCACCGGCTGACCCCGTTCGTAACAATCCTTGATTTCTTCGACGATCGCGTTGAACTTCTCCCGTTCGGTCCGATAGACCACGTCCGGATAATCTTTCCGGATCATCGGCCGGTTGGTTGGGATCACGTTCACGTCGAGGTTGTAGATTTTGGCGAACTCGCCCGCTTCCGTGTCCGCCGTGCCGGTCATGCCGGCCAGCTTCTTGTACATGCGGAAATAGTTCTGGAAGGTGATGGACGCCAGGGTCTGGTTTTCGTTGGCGATCTTGACGCCTTCCTTCGCTTCCACCGCCTGGTGCAGGCCGTCGCTCCACCGTCGGCCCGGCATCAACCGGCCGGTGAATTCGTCGACGATGATAACTTCGCCGTCCTTGACGACGTAGTCCACGTCGCGCTTGTAGAGCGCGTGGGCCTGCAGCGCCTTGATGACGTGGTGGACCAGATCCATGTGGGCGAGGTCGTACAGATTGTCGACGCCCAGCAACTTTTCGACGCGCGCGTTGCCTTCTTCGGTGAGCGCGGCGGTTTTGGTCTTTTCTTCGATCGTATAGTCGCGGTCCAGCTTGAGCTGAGGAATGATGGCGTTGATGCGGTAGTAAAGGTCCGTGGATTGTTCCGTGGGCCCGGAGATGATCAGCGGCGTCCGCGCCTCGTCAATAAGAATGCTGTCTACCTCGTCCACGATTGCGTAGTGCAGCTCCCGCTGGACGCATTGGCTCAGGTCGGTGACGATCAGGTTGTCGCGCAGGTAATCGAAGCCGAACTCGTTGTTGGTGCCGTAGGTGATATCCGCCCGGTAGGCCTCCTGCCTCGTGCAGGGCCGCAGGTGCTGCAGCCGCTTGTCCGCCGCATCGTAGGTCGGGTCAAACAGGAACGACGCGTCGTGCTGGATCACCCCGACGGACAGGCCGAGCGAATGGTAGATCGGCCCCATCCACTGCGCGTCGCGCTTGGCGAGGTAGTCGTTCACGGTCACGAGATGGCAGCCTTTGCCTTCCAACGCGTTGAGGTAGAGAGGCAGCGTCGCGACGAGCGTCTTGCCTTCGCCGGTCTTCATTTCGGCGATACGGCCTCTGTGCAGGACGATGCCGCCTAGCAACTGCACGTCGAAATGCCGCATGTTGAGCCGGCGCCGCGAGGCTTCCCGGCAGACGGCGAAGGCTTCCGGTAGCAGGTCGTCCAGTGTCTCGCCAGCTTCCAACCGCTTGCGGAACTCCTGCGTCTTGTCCGCCAGAGCATGGTCGGAGAGAGGCGTCAGCGAGGGCTCGAGCTGGTTGATGCGGTCCACGATAGGCCGCAGCGCTTTGATCTCCCGGTCGTTCTTGCTGCCGAAAATGAGGTTGAGAATTTTGGTGAACATAGGCGTCGGTCGACCGCGTTAGAGGTGAACGATCGTACAGAGCGAAGAAAGTATACAGCAATTCCTGCGGGAATCCTACGGCAAACCGGTCCGTTGCTTTCATCTCTCGCTCCGGCTATAGTCCGAGCACCATCGGGATCGGTTCGCGGTGTCCGGCTGCGCGAGCGAACGGACGACAGAGAAGGCGTCGGGCGTCATGCCGGGTCAAAGACAACGATGGCCGAGACTCATGCGGCCGTTTTTCAGAACATTGATCGTGAGTCTTGCATTGATGGGTGCCGCTTACGGCGCCCCGCCCGACGCCGCCAAGCGGCACTATGACCGAGCGTCCGACCTATTCCGTCAAGGAGACTTCGACGGCGCCGTGGACGCGCTGAAGCAATCCCTCGCAATCGATCCCCGCTCCGCTGAATCCTACCACTTGCTCGGGCTCGTCTACTTCCAAGGCAAGAAACAACCGGTCGAGGCGGCTGAGGCGCTTCAACGGTCGCTCGCGCTCAGGCCTGATTCGGTCGAGGTCCTGAACCATCTGGCCGATGTCTACCTCGCGCAAGGCAAGTCGGCCGAGGCCGAGCGTGCGCTGACGCGAGCCATCGCAGTCGCGCCGCGCGACGAAGAGGCCTATTTGGATTTGGCGAAACTATATGAGGCGCGTCACGACCGCGCGGCGGCGATCCGCACGTATGAAGCGCTGCTCGGCTTCCGCCAGGATCACGTCGACGCCATTTTCAGCGTGGCGAGCCTCTACGACGCCCAGGGCGACAGCCGCCGCGCTCAGGAGCTTCTGCGGAAGCTCGTCAAAACCCGTCCCACACATGCGGATGGCTGGTATCTGCTGGGACGTCTCGCCGAGCGGGCGAACGATCTCGTCGAAGCGTCCTACGCGTATCGGCAGGCGATTGCGGCGAAGCCGAACCTGGTCGATGCGCATTACAACCTCGGGTTTATCTACCGCAGCCAGGGACGGCTCGCGGATGCCGCGAAGGAGTTTCAGGAAGTCATCCGATTGCGGCCCGAGTATGCCGAGGCCCACATGAACCTGGGTGTCGTCTATACCAGTCTGAATAAGTTGGACGAGGCCGAGCGCGAATACGAAACCGCGATCGCGTTGAAGCCGGACTTCGTCGAAGCCCATTACAATCTGGGCGTCTTTTACGAGTTGCATCGCAAGGATGCGGGCAAGGCCCTCGCTCAGTACCGGAAATACCGCGAGCTCGGGGGAAAAGACGACCGGGTCGAACGGATCGTGGGACAGGGAGGGCGGTGAATCGACTCCGGCGGCTTTGACGAGACCACAGCCACTTTGCTACCATGCAGCGCGGTTGCCGTTTCAGCGATCAGAGCCGGAAGCTCATGAGGCGTTCTCTTCTCAGTTCGACAGCCTGGCTGCTGGTCGTCGCAGTCGTCACGATGCTCGTCGCTGCCACCGGCAGCGCCGTCGCGCATGACCTCCAGCATGCCGCGCACCACGCGGCCGGCCTGCACAGCACCGGGATCTGCGCCTGGATGTGCGCGGCGGGTCATGTGTTCGGAGGGATTCCGGTCGTCTTTCAAGTCGGTGTCGGTCCGCTGACATTCGGCAGTCTCCCGATCTTTCAAGAGCCTTCAGAGGGAGCCAGTAAGGTTCCTGCTTCCCGCGGTCCTCCTCCCGTTCTCTCCCTCTAGTTCGTCACAGAGACAACCGGGTTGAAGGTCGGTCATGTTTGTGGAGTCGGCCGGCCCAATGAAGAACGGAGCCGTATGGTTAGCCGTTCGGCCAGCCGAGAAAGGCTCTCCGTGAAAGGTCTCTCAACACCGGAGACATGATGATGCGCACGCCTTCAGCCCATAGTCAACCAGCATTCGCGGGGCTTCAGTGCCGGTGTGTGGCCGTCGCGACAAGGGCCGGTGCGATGAGATGGAGCAAACATGGGCGAAACGACGAGGAAATGCGCAGTCATCTTATTTGGCTTTCTCACGATCATCTTGTGCAGCCTTGCGGAGTCATCCCGTGTCCAGGCGTCTTGCGGAGCGGTCACCTGCTTCGTCGTCATCGGCTCTCAACAGCAGGTGCCGCAGCAAGGCCTACTGACGATCAACGGCATTTACAACTATACACCGATGCGGTTGCTCGGCGGGACCTCTGGCATCATACCCGCTATCAATCAGGAACAGCGGCGGCTGATTCTGGACCATCATCGCGAGACGCGGACCATTACGCAGACCTATACCTTGGATCTCAACTACGGTGTGACGGACCGGTTCGGGTTGCAACTGACGATCCCGTATCTCAAGCGGAAGCACGGCCACCTCGATGGCCTTGGTGAGGAAGGCCCTATCGGCGAGGGCGAGCCCGTTCACTTTGCGGATAACGGGATCGGGGATATCAGGGTCACCGCCAAGTATAACGTGTTCCCGACGCTGAGAAGCATGGTGGTGTTGGGGTTTGGGGTGGATCTGCCCACAGGCGACACGCGGGCGAGGGACAGCGGCGGCGGGATTATGGAGTCGCCGACGCAGCTCGGACGAGGCAACGTGGGGTTGATCGGGACGATCTACCAGACCTATGAGTTGATTCCCCATCGTCTGAATCAATTTGCCTTCGGCAGCTACCGGCACACCTTCCGGAACAACGACGGGTACCAATTCGGCGACGAGTACCTCCTCAACGTAGGGCTCAACCTGGTGACCGTCCCGTGGTTGGTGCTGACCAACCAGCTCAACTATCGGTATCTGGTGCATGACAATATCAGCGCGTCGTTGGAACGGTCACGGATTCCTGCAGACGGGGGATTTCCCGGTGAAACAATTGAGATCGATCCGGTCATCAGAGACCGTCGAGTCCCGAACACTGGCTCCACCTATTTGGCCTATACGCCGGGCTTTCAGATCAACCTCGGTTCGCTGATCGAGGCCGACTGGGCCAGCATGACGTCGGTGTATTTCTATTCGCAGATTCCGGTTGCGCGGGATGCCAACAACAATCTGGCGCAGGGGACCAGTTTCGTCTTCGGAATGACCAAGTCATTTCAGATGGTCAAACCCTAGTTCCAGAGTTGTCCGGGCGAAGTCGCCCAAAGGGGGATGGTTATGAGAGCGCTCCTGATTGCTGTCATGATCGTGACAGGATTAATTTTTGTGTCCAACCAAGTGGCAGATGTGGCATGGGGGATGTCCGGACGGCCTCCGGTCGTCGGCACGCCGGCCGCGGACTTCAGCCTGACCGACCTGAACGGCCACACCCATAGTCTGAGCCAGTATCGAGGCAAGGTCGTGCTGGTGAATTTCTGGGCGACCTGGTGCAAGCCCTGCACGACCGAGATGCCGGCCATGCAAGCGACCTACGACCGGCTGCGTGACAAGGGGTTCGTCGTCCTGGCTGTCAACGAACTGGAAGATGAGGCGAAGGTCCGGGACCATATTCGAGCCTATGGCCATACGTTCCCGGTGTTGCTGGATCGCGACAACCACGTGGCAAACCAGTTCGGGGTGTTTGGCCTGCCGGTCAGTGTGTTCATCGACGAGTTCGGCGTGGTGCGGGAATACCTCAAGGGAGGCTTGTTGACCGAGCAAAAGATCCATGAAGTCGTCAGCCGCATCCAAGCGGCCGGTGAGCTCAAGGCAGCGTCGGCACGGTAAGCGTATGGTCAGTCAGGAGCAGCGCATCGGAATACGGCCGGCGGGTGGCTGCCCGCTCGTTCTTTCGCTTACGTTCGGGCTGGGTGGGGCCTTGGGCGCCGCCTTCGTTCACGCTGCCCAGGATCGGACGGTGCCGTTGCTGGAAGCAAAGAGCACCGTTCGTGAGGGTCCGGGACCGGTTTCTCCGCCGGCGATCCGCTTCGATCGAACCGGTTTGCTGCACGTCGCCTGGTTCGAAAAGCATGCGACAACCGGTGAAGTGGACCTCCTCCGCGTTGGTCCCGACGGACAGCCGCTCTTGCCGCCGGTACGAGTCAATCCCGATGGAGCCGGACCCGAGGCGCTGCATCAGTCCCCCGGATTGGCGACAGGGCCGGAGGGCGAACTCTACGTCACGTGGTCAGCGCCCAACCGGACTGCCGGGGCGCTCTTTGCCTCGGACTTGTACCTGGCACGCTCCATGGACGGGGGCCGCACCTTTGAGCACCCGGTCCTCGTCAATGACGACGGTCAAGCGATCAGCCACACGTTTGAAGATGTGTCGGCGGACGCGGATGGACGCGTCTATGTGGCGTGGCTGGATGGGCGGGCGAAGGATAGAAGCGGGGCGAGCGCCGTCTTCGCCTGTTCCCGCGACAAGGGCGCGACGATCGGCGCCAACATCGTCATCGACGGGATGGCCTGCCCCTGTTGCCGTCCCATGGCGGCGCTGGCTCCGGACGGCACGTTGTGGGTTGCGTGGCGCAAGACCTTTCCCGGGAATGTCCGCGACATCGTGGTGGCGAGCTCAACGGACAAGGGCGCGACGTTCTCGCAGCCGATGCGGGTAAGCAGGGACGGATGGGTGTTCGATGCCTGTCCTCATCGCGGCCCGTCTATTGCGTTCGACCCTCAGGGACGACTGTATGTCGGTTGGTACACCGAAGGCACGGATGAGCAGCCGCGCATCTACCTGGCGACATCGGATGACCGGGGCCTGACCTTTTCCGAACCGGTCTCTCTTCATACTTCGACGACGGCCTTGCCTGATCATCTGCGAATGGCGGTCCATCCGGACGGGGCGGTGATCGCAGTGTGGGAAGAAGTGACCGGTGTGCGGAAGCGAGTGGTGATGCGCGTCTCAGAAGATCGTGGTCGCAGTTTCGGCCCAGTCGTGACCTTAAGCGAGGGCGCCAAGGCGGAACAGCCGGCGGTGGCTGTTCATGACGACGGTCGCTTCGCCGTGAGTTGGGTGGAACATGCTTTCCCCCACACTCGGATTGTGGTGCGGCAAGGCCGGCTGCCGGTGAGCGAAACGAGGCACCCGTCATGAGAATCTCACGGGTCATTGCCGCCGTGGTCGTGCTCGCGGCATTCGGCTCACCGGGCGCGGCCTCGGTAGACCGCCTCGATCCCTATTGGGCCGCAGGGGTGCAACGGATCACCGGAGCGCCGCCGGCGCCGCCGTTCGCCATGACCACCCTCGATGGGCGCACGGTGGATTCCGCCAGTCTCCGCGGCAAGATCGTGCTGGTCAATTTTTGGGCGACGTGGTGCGGGCCCTGCAAAGATGAAATGCCGGCCCTTCAGCGGCTCCGGCGGAGTTTGAGCGATCGCCGGTTTGAAGTGCTGGCTGTGACGGCCGACCGGGAGCCGGAAGCGATTCGGCATTTTGCGCGGACGCTGAACTTGGAGTTTCCCATTCTGCTGGACGAGACCCGGGACGTCAGTGCGGCCTTTGGTGTGCGGGGATTGCCGACGACGGTTGTGATCGATCGGAACGGCCGTTGGGTGGGTCGCGCGGTCGGTCCCCGGGAATGGGACGGTCCGGCCATGATGACCCTGTTTGAACACTTGACGGAGGCTCCTCGATGAACGGACCGGAACATTGGGTGGTTACGTCCTTCGAGCGGCGGCGATGGGCGCTAGGTTGGACGTGCTCCGTGCTGCTCCATGCTTTCGTCGCGGCCGTGTCACTCGGTGTTATGACGAATCTGCGCCCGGCGCCGGAAAAGGAACCCTTTCGATGGGAGGTGTCGCTGGTCGAGGCGCTCCAACAGAAGGATGTCGCCGCCGAACCGATGCGCATGACGAGGGCGACACCGCCATCGCAACCCCCGCAACCACACACGCAGCCGGCTTCAGTCGAACGGGTCTGGCCGTCGCCGCAACCGATCGTCCGGCATGTTGAGACGATCGAACGGCAGATCCGCCAAGTGGTCACGCGCGTTCAACCGGTCACTCCGGTCATGGAGGTCGAACCCCAATCGATACCCTCCCAACCGGTCCAACCGACCGAGATGGTACTGAGAGAACGTGTCCCTGTTCAACAAGTTGCGGAACACCACATGGTCCGTGCGGTAGAACCGATTCAACAGGGAACGAACGTCCAAACCTTGGAGGTATTGTCTCAGCCAGTTCGTCGGACCGAGGCGGAGACAACTGAAGCCCAACCGGTGGTCCAGAAATCGTCCATCGTGGCTGCCATGCCGTCGGTCATTCAGCAGCCGGAGCCGACCTCGATCACTCCCATCGCCACAGCGCCGACGCAATCAGCAGTGGCAATCGAGCGGCCGCCGGTGGTGGAGCAATCGGCTGTGACACCTGTCACCCGCCATCCTGTGCCGATTCCTGATCCAGCGCCCGCACAAGCGAAGGCCGGACCGCCAGCCAGGTCCGCGGTGACTGACCGTAACGAGCCCGAGGTTCCCGTTCCGTCGGCGCAGGAGGCCGCTTCGCCGGTTGCTCTCACTCCTCGCTCCGCTCCCGCGGCAAAAGCGGATTATAGTTGGCTCGCGGAATCGTTGTGGCGTCGGGTGGCGGAGTTGAAACGGTACCCCCTTGAAGCCAGGCTGAACGGATGGGAAGGGAAAGTAGTGTTGACAGCGGTCATCCGGGAAGATGGCCATCTTGGGGATCTGCGAATCCAAAAAAGTTCTGGCTACGAGGTCTTGGACCAGGATGCAATGGAGCTAGTGCGTAGGGTCTGTCCGTTGCATCTGAAACATCCGCTCGGGCGCCCCGAAGTTGTGGTGCAGATTCCGATCAGTTATGCCTTGCGATAAGGCGAGTGCGCATAAGGGCGGCCACATGCACGGGAAGAGCGCTCAACGTTCTGTACCGATCCCCGGCGCCACCGGCGTTTTTGCTCTCGTGCTGATCGCCCTTTACGTTGTTCTGAGCGTTGCGGCGGTCTCTTGTCCGCCCGATGCCGGTCCGCAGGCCGGGCAGGCGCACCCTCATCAGCACGGCCACCACAACCAGAACGGCCTGACCCATTCTCCGCTTTGCGCCTGGGCCTGCCAGGCCGATCTCTCGGCATCTCTCATGCCGTCCCGCGCGGGCCTGCCGATTCTTCTGCTGCTCATCGGCTTTCTCTTGCCGACCTCCTGGTTACCGCCGCTCGCCGATCTGCGGTCGGGCTGTTCCCGCTCCCCGCCCCTGTCTCGACTCAGCCGTTAGCCCGTCTGCTTCAACGTTCCCGAGTTCATGCGAGGAGGAGATTATGCGTCTGCCGAGTCTCCGGCGGAATGTCCGCCGGGCGTACCGCGTTATTATTATTTTCATGATCGTGGCATGGAGTGCGGTGGGCATGAGCATGGTCGCGGCGGGGGCACCGGCCGCCGCGCAAGAACAGGAATCGGCCCCCGATGTCGTCATGGAAGATGTTCGTATCGAAGGGCAGAAGATCGAGAACGTCGAAGATGTCAGGAAGGAGTTCGCGCGGCGTCCTGGTAGCAACATTCTCATCGAAGAAAAACAGATCGTGGAGTCGCGCCAGTTGAACCTGCAGGATGTGCTGCAATTCGCGCCGGGCGTCCGCTTTCAATCCCGCTTCGGTGCGGATGAAGGGCAGTTTCAGATCCGCGGAACCTCGCTGCGAAACAATTTCCACCACCGCGGCATCAACATCCTGATCAACGGAATCTTTTTCGGCGATGCGGACGGATTCTCGGACTTCGAGGCCATCGACCTCATGGCCTACGAGCGGATTGAAATTTACAAGGGAGCGAATGCCTTGCGATACGGGGCCAACACGATCGGCGGCGCGATCAACTTCGTGCCGAGGACCGGCTACAGCGCGTCGATCCTGCAGATGCGGGGCATGGGCGGGAGCTTCGGCATGTACATGGGGCAAGTGTCCAGTGGCAAGGTCCTACCGTTCAAGGTCGGTACCATGAACGCAACGGCGGATTACTACATCAGCGTCTCCGGCAACCGCCAGGATGGGTTTCAGGACAATAGCCAGCAGGGCCGACAGCGCATCAATGCGAACCTCGGCCTGCAACTGGGCTTGTACCAGGGAATCCGCGCCTACTTCCTGCAAGCCAACGTATCGGAACGTATCCCGGGGGCGTTGACCAACGCGCAACTGTTTGCCAATCCGCAGCAGGCGGGCGGGCGGACGCCGGGGGCGAACCCGGCCGGTGGCAATTTCTTCGCCTGCAACCTGGACAATCAAACCTGCAAATACGGCCGCTATTACAATCTGCAGCGGATCGGCGTGGCCTACCGCAACGAGTTCGCCGCCGATCAGTTCATCGAGATCATCCCATACTATTCGTATCAATATCTCGATCACCCGATCTTCCAGACCATTCGGCAAGATAACAACAACGTGGGCGGCGAAATCCGCTATCGGAACGCCAACCGATTGTTCGGACACGAGAACGTTTTCGTCGTCGGCGTCCAGCCCCGCTATGGTGACCAACACCAAACCCGCTTTGTCAACATCAATGGCAGCATCGGCGCGATGACCCAGAACGCGTTTCTTCGAACGCTCTATTTCGGCGCCTATGCCGAAGACCAGTTCGACGCGACGGAGCGTTTGACGCTGGTCGTCGGCGGCCGGTGGGATTATTCGAGCCGGCAAGGGAACGTCCAGAACTTCGGACCGGTCGGATTTCCGGCGACGCAAACGACACCGTCCGTGCTGCAAACCACGCGACAGCCACTGGCGCAGTTCGATGCGTTGAACCCCAAAGTCGGCTTCGTGTACCGGACCTCGCCGACATCGCAACTCTATTTCAACGCCAGCCGGGCCTACGAAGCGCCGCTGAATCTGGAATTGTTATCGGCGTTCAATGCCGATGGCAGCGGCAACACCGGATTTCTCAATCTCGACGCTCAGCGTGCGTGGCAATTCGAACTGGGGCATCGAGGGACATCGACTGATCGACGCTACACATGGGATCTCACGGTGTACAACCTGGAAATGGAAAAGGAAATTCTGACCAACATCGTGAACAACACGAATACCTTCCGAAACGCGAACCGCACGCGCCATACGGGCATTGAGGCTGGGGCCAGTGCCGTCGTCACTCGCGGCATGTTTGCCAGCGGACCCGGAGGAAGGGTTGATCAGGTCACCATGCGTGCCGCCTATACCTGGTCGCTCTTCAAGTTCACGGATGACGTGGTCGGAGCGGTGGCGGCGGGCGGTCCGGCCAACGTACCGATCGCCAAGAGCGGCAATCGGGTCGCCGGTGCTCCGGAGCATAGCCTGGCCTACGAGGTTCGCTACGATCATCCGCGCGGGTGGTGGATCGCCCCGAATTTCGAGTGGGTGCCGACCGGCATCTATGTGGACTACCTCAACACGGTCAAGGCCCCTTCATATTTCGTCCTGCATTTGCGGTCCGGATGGAATGTGAATGACCGCCTGATGTTCTTTGCCGAGGGCAGGAACTTGACCGACAAGACCTACGCCGGCGCGGTTGTGGTCAATGACCCGTTCTTTCGTTTCGCCAATCCGGCGCAGGGTGTGAGCGGCTACGCGGGGGTCGAGTACAGGTTCTGAACAGCGAGAACAAAGGCGTGGCGACGAAGAGTGGCGATTACTAGTAGGGATATCGCCCCCAATAGTACGGGCCCCAATAAGGCGGCCCCCAATAGGGGCCGTAGGGCGGTCGGATGCGGAGGGGACCGTCCACGGTCCTGGGCCAGACTTTCAAATTCTTGATTTCCAGCACCGGATAGGTGTATTCCGTTTCGTCCAACGGCAGCGTGATGGAGCCGGTTACCTCGCCCGTGATCGTCACCCGCGTTCCCGGCGGTACGGTCGCGGGGTCGAGGAAGTCCCGCTGAATCGCCACGAATCGTCCTTGTGACTTGGTCAGGTCGGTTCCCGGCTCGTTGGATCCGTTGAGCGGAAGCTGCAACACTTCGATTCTCGTTCCCTCTTTGAGCCGTTTCGCCGCCAGCACTTCTCCACCCAACACGACCACCCGGCCTTTGTGCGATTCCGGAGAGGCCTTGATCTCGGTGAACGACACGCGTTCTGCTTGATCGGAATACGGCTCAGGGGCGGTGGATGCGCATCCGGAGAGGAGCGCCGGCAGGAGGAGCCACAGAACTGGCCACGCGAACCTGTCTCTCATATGCTCATTATAAACTAAAAATAACAAGCAAACGCTGCGCCGCCGCATGAATTATAATAGCCACGTTGGAACGCGTACCCAAATGGAGTGACGAAATGACGGATCGACGACACGCCGCTTGGCCGATAATGGTCTGGCTGCTTCTGGTAGTACCGGTGTGGGGAGGGGCACCTTCCCTCGGTGCGGCCGGCACACTTCAGTTGAAAGGAAAGTACGAAGAGTTGAACGAGCCCTCCAGCCATACGCCGGGCAAGGTGAAGTTGGTGGAATTCCTGGATTTCTATTGCCCTCATTGCCATCGGTTCGACGCGGAGGGGTTGCCGATTTTGGAGAAGGAATTCGGCAGCAAGTTGGAAGTGACCATGGTGGGCTTTCCGGTCATTCAAGGCAAACTCCCGACTGTGTTCGACATGTATGAACAGGCCAAGAGCATGGGCAAAGGCAATGAGATGAAGCGGGCGATTTTCCGCACCATTCACCAGGACCGCGTGCACATCTTCGATCGTCTGATTCGAGAGAAATTGGTCAAGGAAGTGGGGCTCGATCCGGTTGCGTTCGAAGCCGGTCTAGCCAGCGGCAAACCGGCGAGAGCGTTTGAAGAGGGGAGAAAATGGGGCGAGCGCATCAAAGTGCAACAGACGCCCACCATCCTCTTGGACGGCAACATCAAGGTGGAGCAGATCGATCCCGAGAATCTGAAGACAATCATCCAAAGCATTCTGGATGCGGATAAAAAGCGCTAACTCGTCATGTGTGACATGGGACACATCGTGGGCAAGAGGATGAACCGATGGCCGTTGATCCGATCTGCGGCATGACGGTGGAGCCCGAAGCGGCGGCGGGGAGCCACGAATACCGGGGCAAGACGTATTATTTCTGCAGCCGGCGGTGTCTGGAGACCTTCCGCGCCGATCCGGCGCAATACGTGAAATCCGTCCCGCTGACGGTGGTTGAGGCGCCGTCTGTGAAGAAGACGCTGCCGGTGATGGTTGCCACCGTGCCGGTTCAAGGCGCGTCCAGGGAAGTCGATCCGGTCTGCGGGATGGCCGTGCAGCCTGCAACGGCCGCCGCCTCGTATGCGTACGAGGGTAAGACCTATTATTTCTGCTGCCAGGGTTGCCTGACCAAGTTTCAGGCCGACCCAGCCAAATACCTCAAGCCGAGCGCGAAACCAGAGTCTCATGCGTTGACATTAGCCGGTAACCTCACCCGCGACTACACCTGCCCGATGGATCCGGAAGTGCATCAGGACAAGCCGGGCCCCTGTCCCAAGTGCGGCATGGCCCTGGAGCCGGCGATGGTCGTGCTGTCTGCTACCAAGACCGAATACGTCTGTCCGATGCATCCGGAGGTCGTCAAGAGCGAGCCAGGAACCTGTCCGCTGTGCGGGATGGCGCTGGAGCCGCGCACAGTGTCGCTTGAAGAGGAAACGAATCCCGAGCTGACCGACATGACCCGCCGGTTCTGGATCAGTCTGGGACCGGCGGCGGCGGTGTTGGTCCTGGCGATGGCCGACATGATTCCGGGGCGGCCGATTCAGCGAATCCTGTCGAACGACACGCTCGGTTGGCTGCAGTTCTTGCTGACGACGCCGGTGGTGCTCTGGGCCGGGTGGCCCTTCTTCGAGCGCGGATGGCGCTCGATTCTCAATCGCAGCCTCAACATGTTCACGTTGATTGCGATGGGCACCGGTACCGCGTACCTCTACAGCGCGTTCGTGACGCTGTTCCCTGGCCTGGTGCCGTCCTCGTTCCGCCGATCCGACGGCTCGGTCGCCGTCTATTTCGAAGCGGCAGCCGTCATTACGGTGTTGGTTCTGCTCGGTCAGGTGCTGGAGTTACGGGCGCGCAGCCGGACGACCAGTGCGATCAAGGCGCTATTGGGGTTGACGCCCAAGACCGCGCGCCGGCTTCAGGACGACGGGACGGAAGAAGATGTTCCGCTGGACCAGGTGAAACCAGGGGATCGGCTGCGCGTCCGCCCCGGGGAGAAAGTGCCGGTGGACGGTATCGTGGTGGAAGGCGCCAGCGCGGTGGACGAATCGATGATCACCGGCGAGCCAATCCCCGTCGAAAAAGCCAAGGGCCATCGCGTGACAGCGGGGACAGTAAACGGTACAGGCACCTTCGTCATGCGGGCCGAGCGGGTCGGCGCGGAGACTTTGCTGGCGCAGATTGTGCGGATGGTGAGCGAGGCGCAGCGCAGCCGCGCGCCGATCCAGCGGCTGGCGGACGTCGTGGCCGGTTATTTTGTGCCGCTGGTCGTCGGGATCGCCCTCGTCTCGGGGCTCGCCTGGGCCCTGTTCGGACCGGAGCCGAAGCTGGCCCATGCTCTGGTGAACGCCGTGGCGGTGCTGATCATCGCCTGCCCCTGCGCATTGGGGTTAGCCACGCCGATGTCGATCATGGTCGGCACGGGACGCGGTGCGACCGCCGGGGTGTTGATCAAGAACGCGGAAGCGCTGGAGGTTTTGGAAAAAGTCGATACCCTCGTGTTCGACAAGACCGGTACCCTCACTGAGGGCAAACCGAAACTGACGGCGATCAAGGCCGTGCCGGGGATTCATGAGATCGATCTGCTGCGGCTGGCCGCCGGGCTCGAACGAGGCAGCGAGCACCCGTTGGCCGCGGCCATCGTCGCGGAAGCCGAAACCAGGGGCTTGGTACTCTCACTTGCTCAGGAGTTCCGGTCCGTGACCGGGAAAGGCGTGAAGGGAACTGTGGACGGCCGGGTCGTCACCTTGGGCACGCTCCCCTTTTTGCGGCAGGAGGTGGGGCTCGCGCAGGAAGACCTGCGCGACCTCGAAGCGGATGCGGAGCGGTTGCGCCGCGAGGGGCAGACCGTCGTGTTCGTCGCTGTGGACGGCAAGTCAGCCGGCTTGCTGGTCGTCGCCGATCCGATCAAGGCGTCGACGCGGGAAGCCATCAGGCTGCTGCATGCCGAGGGTCTCAGGCTCATCATGGTGACCGGCGATCATCGGTCCACGGCAGAAGCGGTGGCCAGGCAATTGGGCATCGATGAGGTGAGGGCCGAGGTGCTTCCGGATCAAAAGGGGCTGATCGTGAAGCAGCTCCAGGCCGAGGGGCACATCGTCGCGATGGCTGGCGACGGCGTCAACGATGCGCCGGCGCTGGCCCAGGCCGATGTTGGGATTGCGATGGGCACGGGCACGGATGTGGCGATGCAGAGCGCTGGGATCACCCTGGTGAAAGGAGATCTCCGCGGGATCGTCCGCGCGCGGCGGCTCAGTCGCGCGACCATGCGCAACATCCGGCAGAATCTGGTCTTTGCGTTTCTGTACAACGCGCTCGGCGTACCCATCGCCGCCGGCGTGCTCTATCCGATCTGGGGGCTGTTGCTCAGCCCGATGATCGCCAGCGCGGCTATGACCTTCAGCTCCGTGTCGGTTATCTCCAATGCGTTGAGGCTGCGACATGTCGAGTTATGAGCGCCCGTCCCTTGCCTTCTGAACGCACGGCGGCCGTGCTACGAGTCCTGTGGCGGTGTATCCCGCTGCTGGCGCTTATGGCGGGAGGTGGCTCGGGGCTGCACCAGGCCTTCGCGGCCGGGCGGTTGATCCCGGTCGTCGGAGCCCTCGATCTGCAGGCGCAGGTCAAAGCGACGGCGGCCAAGGTTATCCCGGCCGTCGTGAGCATTGCCTCCACGGTCGTCGTGCGTGATCAAGCCTTCAGCGACGAAGGTCTGCCATTCGGACTCTTTCGCGAACCGCCGTCGCGTCGGCAGTACGGGCAGGGGTCCGGCGTGATCGTCTCGCCCGACGGGTACATCATCACCAATAACCACGTGGTGGCGGACGCCGTGGACGTCGAAGTGATCCTGGCCGATCGACGGCAATTCAAGGGCCGTGTCGTCGCCACTGATCCGAAGACCGATGTGGCGGTGGTCAAGATCAGCGGGACGAATTTGCCGACAGTGCCGTGGGGCGATTCGGGCACCCTGGCCGTAGGAGACTTCGTGCTCGCCATCGGCAATCCATTGGGGTTAAGCCGCACGGTAACGTTCGGGATCGTGAGCGCGGTGGGCCGGGCGGATGTCGGTGTGGCCGACTACGAAGATTTCATCCAAACCGATGCGCCGATCAATCCGGGCAACTCGGGCGGCGCGCTGGTCAACATCCATGGCGAGTTGGTGGGTATTAACACGGCCATCGCCAGTCCGACCGGCGGCAGCGTAGGCGTGGGGTTCGCCATTCCGAGCAACATGGCGCGGGCGGCGATGCAGAGCCTGCTCAAGACCGGCCGCGTCGTCCGGGGCTTCCTCGGTGCCTCCACCCAGGATGTGACGCCACTGCTGGGCAAGATTTTCAAGCTGCCGGACGTGAAGGGGGCCATCATCACCGATTTGATGGCCAAAGGTTCGGCGGAGAAGGCCGGCCTGCGCCGGGGCGATGTGGTGGTGCGCTTCGACGGCAAGGACGTGATGGATAGCGGCCACCTGCGCAACTTGATCGCTGCGGCGCCGATCGGGAGCAAGCATCGGTTAGATGTCATCCGTGACGGCAAGCTGGCACAGACAGAACTGATCATTCAGGAGGCGCCGCGCGAGCGCGTGCGCCGTGCTCAACCCACGACGCCCGCGGAAACCATGGTGCATCCGCTGTCCGGGGTGCTCGTTGACGAAGTCACGCCCGCGTTGGCGCGGCAGATGGGGTTGACCGTGAATTCGGGCGTGGTCGTGACCGACGTTGAAGAAGGCAGCCTGGCGGAGGCGTCCGGCCTGATGCCCGGTGACGTGCTCCTCGAGCTGAACCGACAACCGCTCCCCAACTTCGCCACGTTTCAAAGACTCGCCGAGCCGATCAAGCCCACCGACGTGACTCTCCTCCTCGTCAACCGCCAGGGGACGGTGCTGTATGTGCCGATCCAAGGGGAATGAGGGCATGGGTGGCCAGGCAGCCTCCTGTGCTCGCAGAACGCGCACACAAGAACGCATTATCCAGGCTTTTCCGGATTCGGTGTGGGTACACCGTTGTCACCAGGGGTTCGTGGCATCTGCTGTTTCTGACAGGGGGCGGGCCGGCCTGCGCTGCTCAGACGCTCCGGCGCGACCGCACGAAGCGGGCCTCTCCTGGTCTGCGGAACTTGCTGGTGTCCCTCCACCCGTTGCAAGCGAAGCTGCAACGGGTCCCGGCGCGAACCCAGCGGCGAACAGTCCTCGGCTTGCGCTTCGTGCACCGTCGCTGCCCGCCCAGTCGCGATGCCTGCACCTCCGCGATTCGCGACGTCGCCCGACCCGGCCCCAGGTTGGACCCACACAATTTCCGGAGAAGCCCGAATTAAAAGACCTGTCAAGAAAGCTCCCACTGCGATAGTTCTGAGAACGACCAAGAGTGTCAAAGACTGGTCCATAATTACTCTCCTTGTCGGGTTGCACGATCAAGAAGACTACTTCGATGGTCACTCCAGCGCCAATTTTCACTCCGAGCTCCGTAAGCCGCATCAGACTGGCTGACCGAACATCTGTTGGGCCGGCAATCAGCCGTTGTGATCGCAAGCTCGTCTGACGAAGTGGTCATCCCTCCGACATCGATAGCCCAATTCGGTGAACGTTTCGACGATGGCCTTCTCGTCCTCGGTTCGAAAGGTGAGGAATGGCCACGTTAAACGTGGAGTCCAGGCGCTGGCCATAGGTCTTCTGAATCACTGTCGGTACCGGTTCAGCATTTCCTGCTGGGGCCAATCCGGCCAGTCGCCATCGCAGAACCCCGGAATGTCAGCGCTGTCAAAAGGGTCCCGTTCGTCCGGCAACCGCTCACGGAACGGAAGCCCCTGATACTCGCGAAACGCCTCTTCCCTTGTGCCTTCGGGATGCTCATCAATCCAATCGGAGTAGAATTCGTCGAACCCTCGTCCATTCTCGATCAGGATGTTTATGATCTCTGAGTAGACCCTGTTGGGAAGGATCTTCCTGAATTCACCCCACGTGCGAGCAGACCCTAACGCCGCGTAGATTCCTGCGAGCCGTTCAGCCTGTGTTACCGAGATGAAGACCAAGCCATTATCCACGCAGCCGTACACAATCCGATCGCCGGGTTCCGCTGTCTACCCTCTCCTATACCAAGGACAAGGGCGGGAGACGGTCTCTTTTCCCAACTCTTCATTGATGTCGCCTCCGTCGCTGTGCCGCCCTGGATCCGTGGCTACGACCAACCTCGCCCATGTCAATTCGACGAACGGATTTGGTATCAAGCGTCTCAGTTCCTGAGCTTGGGCAGCCTCTATCTCACTCCGTACCTGATGCTCTGCAGCCGAGTACAGATTGGGATTTGCTTGTACGGCTGCCTCCTGAATCTCACAAGCCCCATGCAAATCAAACGTCACCGACCGATAACGGAATTCCTCCGGCACCTTCACGCGATCCCAGACTTGCGCCGTCGCGGCGTAATAGGCTGCCCATTGGGCAGCAGCAGCTGGGCTTGGGATAGCCGAGTGGGCGCGCGCGATCGCGGCTGCGGCGTTCGGACATTGGTGTGCCAATCAGACCGATCCGGCTGGAGCTGTGGCATGTGACTCTCGCTCCAGCATCGGTCTAGTTGCTCCGGGGTTGCCTTCCCCGCAAGGAAACGCTCTGCTGTTTCCAGAGCAACCTTGCAAGGCTCAGCCGTATTTAGATGACATGCGGATCGTGCGCACCAAACCGCGAAACGACGGAGTTGATTCGCTAGGGAGGCGGGGCACAGAGCCGCGTCCAGCGCGTGCTGGAGCAGTTCAAGCATCCTATCTGGCTTATCAACCCAGAGCCCAAAACTCCGCCGGCGTTTGGTAGGCGATCGTGAGAGGAAAACCGGAAAGGTTGTCGGAGAAGTCCTTCGTCATTGCCATAGTCCCCTCCTTATTATTCTTATTCTTTGAGAGGAGGGACCCGGCAGCCGTGCCCGAATGAAGCGAGGGAAGGAAAACAAAAACCCCCTCGGAGCGAGGGGCCTCGTGCCGTTGGTTGCTCGGCCTGAGCCCTATCGTCCCCGTCACCGGGCTGGCGTTGGCACCTTGGCGGCTTCACCAGGTTGCCGGGCGCTTCATCGGGCCAGATCCCTCTGCGCCTCTCTGGATAAACGATGCTTTCTTCTACGCCGTCCGCTTGCCTGAACTGAATGTCAAGTGTCTCTTTGAGCGGCGTTCCATACTTAACTTTATGGTGCTATCCCTTCCTCAGACTTCCTGCACAACAGAAAGGCGCTCTTCGAGCACTCATGTAGGTCCAACCAAGGGCCTGGGTCGGTCTACGTCGCGAATCGCCGCGGCGCGGGAGCCGCGACCTAGCGGGCAACTGCGGTGCGCGCAATGCAGGCCGACCCAGCCCCCGCTCAGAAAGAGCAGCCATCCTCAAGCGAGGAGAGTTACTGTGTGCCCGCACATAAACCGGAAGATCCCAAAACTCATCGCTAGCTGTGCAGCGTACAGTTTGAGCCTTTCTTGTCGTAGGCTTTGCTGTAACGCAAAGCGTTCAACCTGGTTCTGGTCCGTCAGAAAGCCCGTTGACATCCCTTTTCATACCGGCTAAAGTGCGTGCCACGAATTGATCATTCGTAGCACTTATAAGTGCCTGTCATGAAGAAGCTTGTCCGGTTCGGAGTGTCGTTGGATCATCATTTGCTGGATGACTTTGATAGGTTGATTCAACGGCGGAAATATACGAACCGGTCGGAGGCGTTGCGGGATCTGATTCGGGATCACTTAGTCGGGCAGGAGTGGGATGAGGATAAAGAGACCGTTGGCACGGTCACGTTCGTGTACGACCACCACGTGCGCGATCTCACCAGGAAACTCACCGACATCCAGCACCGGTACCAAAAGCTCATCCTCTCCGGCATGCACGTGCACCTGGATCACGATCACTGTCTGGAAGTGCTGGTGGTGAAAGGGAAGGGGTCCGAGATCAAGAAGGTCTCCGATGCGCTGGTCAGCGTCAAGGGCGTGAAGCACGGGAAACTGACCATGACGACGACTGGCAAAGGACTGAGCTGAGCCATGCGCGTATGCGTGATTGACGGGCGTGGCGGCGGACTCGGTCGGCGGCTGATCCTGGGATTGCTACCTCGCATCGGTCGCGAACATGAACTCGTCGCTCTGGCGACGAATCGCGCTGCGGCAGCGGCGATGCGACACGCCGGAGGTTGCCGAGTCGATGTCGGAGAGGGTGCGATCGCGCGGACTGTTCCGGCGGTTAGTGTGATTGTGGCGTCGCTGAACGTCGTGTTGCCCGGATCGATGTTGGGGGAAATCACCCCCGGTATTGCCGAGGCGATTCTTCGCGCCACGGCCAGGAAGCTGCTGCTCCCGGTCAATGGCTGCAAGGTCGAGGTCGTCGGTACGGACGCCTTCACACTCGAGAAGCTGATCCATTATGCCATTGACCGAGTGCAAACCGTGCTGAGGGCTGCCGCAAGCATCTGAACGGAATCTCCATTTTGCACCCTGAACAGCCAGGCCACGAGGGTCTGAGCCGGCCGAGATAACGGCCGTTCACGATCGTCGTGGGCGTCATCGAGCCCACGGTTTGATGAAAGGAGCGCGTGGGCTGATGATCCAGCATATTCTTTACCGAGCACAAATTTCTGTTGCGGCTGCGACGCTCGGCCTCTTTTCCCCCATTTCATCCTTCGCGCACGATCCCGATGCGCCGGACGTGACCGTGCCGGAAGTGGCGGTGATAACCGACCGACCGATCGCTGCCTCCTCCCAACAGTTCATCCCCGACAAAGAGTATCTGTTGCAGCCGCAAGGACGGCCGGCGCAGGTGTTGCGCTTGATTCCCGGCTTCATCACGGTCGAGCATTCCGGCGGCGCAGGAAAGGCCGATCAATATTTTTTGCGCGGCTTCGATGCGGACCATGGAACGGATGTCGCCTTTTTCACCGACGGGATGCCGATCAACCTCCGGAGCCATGCGCACGGCCAAGGCTATACCGACCTGAATTTCATTATTCCGGAAACGATTGAGGGACTGGAGGTTTATAAGGGTGCCTACCTGCCCGAATTCGGAGATTTCGCAACCGCCGGGGCGGTGAATTTCAGAACCAAGGACGTGGTCAGGGAGGGTGTCGTGCAACTGGCTGGCGGTCAGTTCGATACCCAGAGGCATTTGCTCATGTTGTCCCCGACGAAGGAGAAGGTCCGAACCCTGTTCGCGGGAGAGACCTACTATACCAATGGACCGTTTCTCCATGACAATCGGTATTTCCGCGGAAATCTGCTGGGAAAGGCCACGTTGAATCCGCTTGGCCGGGACGAACTTAGTCTGACCGGCACCTTCCATAAAGCGCAGTGGAATGGCTCCGGGGAGATTCCCCTACGAGCGGTGCAGGATGGATCGCTCGATCGCTTTGGGGCGATCGATCCTTCCGAGGGGGGAAAAACGATCCGCGGCACCGCCCAGCTCAATTATCATTTCGATACGACCGCAGGGGGGCGCTTCTTCGCGAATGCCTATGTCCAGTATTACAAATTCGACCTTTATAGCAACTTCACGTTCTTTTTACATAATCCGGTAAACGGAGACGGAATCCTGCAGTCCGACCGACGGGTCCTTTACGGCGGTGATGTGGGATACCGGCAAGCGGGAACGCTGCTCGATGTCCCTGCTGCCGCCACGATCGGCATCCAAAGCCGTGTGGACACCATTCACGCGCGGCTCGGGCGGCAGATCAGGCGGGCGCCACTCGGCGATACGGTCGATAGCGCTATCCAGGAAGCTTCCTATGCACCGTTTGTCAAAGCGGACATTCAACCGACGCCGTGGCTGCGCCTGGGAGGCGGGGTGCGCAGCGAAGTCTTTACGTTCAACGTCCGAAATCGTTGTCCCGATTGCTCCGAGCGACCGGCGGGACGGACGACCTCCGGTCTGGTCTTGCCGAAAGCCAACCTTGTTCTGGGACCCTGGCTCGCTACGGAACTGTTTGTCAACTACGGAGAAGGTTTTCACAGTAATGACGCGCGGTCGGCCGTGGCTCCCGCTTCATCCCCGCTCGCGCGGGCCAAGACCTATGAGGTCGGGCTGCGCTCAAGGCCCTGGGGACCTGAGGGGATAGAACTGATCGCCACGGCCTGGGCTCTGGATCTGAAGCAGGAGTTGGTCTTTGTGGGCGACGAGGGGACGACCGAAATCCGGGGCGCGACGCGGCGCCATGGCATCGAGGCCGCGGCCCGCGGGCAAGTGTGGGGTCCGCTGTATTTCAACGGCAGCGTGACTTGGACTCAGGCCGAATTTCGGAACGGCGATGCGATTCCTCTCGCTCCCGAATACACGGCCTACGGCTCGGTGCTGCTTCACTGGCCAGAAGGCCTGACGTCGCAAGTACAGGCGACCTATCTTGGCATCCGACCGCTGATCGAAGACCGCAGCGTCAAGGCGCCGTCGTGGCTCGTATTCGACGTGAGCGAACGGTACCGACTCCCCATCAAGTTGCCGTACGGCCGGATGGAAGCGTTTCTGTTTGTCCAGAATCTGTTCAATACGAAATGGGAACAAGCGGTTTTTGCGTTCGAATCCCGGCTCCCGAACGAAGCGGCGCCGGTCCATGACATCCATTTCGTTCCGGGGAATCCTCGCTTCGTGATGGGTGGGCTGGCGTGGTATTTTTAGTTCGACGCGCGAAAGGGAAGCATCGCGAGCCGTCACCAATCACACTGTTCACGCGCGTCGCCGCCGCTCGAGCCCTTGTGAAGGAGATGGTACGCACGATACTTCCTTGCGCCTATTTCGACCGCCCGACGTTGCAGGTGGCCCGGTCGCTCCTGGGCAAATATCTGGTGCGAGAGAACGAGGAGGGAAAGATTGCCGGGAAGATCGTCGAGGTGGAGGCCTACGTTGGGCCGGAGGATCGGGCGTCGCCTATGTCTTGATTTACGGTCTGCATCACTGCCTGAACGTGGTGACCGAACGGGAAGGCTATCCGGCTGCGGTGTTGATCCGGGCAATCGAATTGCACACCGGTCTGGTGGACGGCCCTGGGCATGTGTGCCGCGCGCTGCGGATCGACCGCCGTTTCAACCGGCTCGATCTCACGCAAGGCCGGATGCTCTGGATCGAGGAGATCGATGGTCGAGAGACCGAATCGCGGCCTATCCGAGAATCGGTGTGGCCTACGCGGGACCGAAGTCGGCTCGCAGCGAACGGGTAGCGAAAAAAAGCGGGGCCCTGTCGGTCGACAGGGCCCCGCTTGCAAATTGGAAACGATGGTTACGGAATTTGGCGATCGGCCCCGATCTTGGTAGCCGACTGCACTGGGGGCTCAATCTTAATCTGCGGACCCTGGACCGCCGGGAGTCGACCGGCGCCTTCCTTCTTCGTGATCCGCTGGTTGTTTGGATCCTGCAGGTTTTGTTTCACGTGCTTATCGTCGAACGCCGCCGATTCGAGGACCGCCTTCTCACCCGTTGCGTTGGTCTGGCCCGGGTCATTGGCCAACGGTTGGCCAGTCACCGGGCTCACAGCCTCCTTTGCCGGATATCCGGGATGCTTGGGCAGCAGCGCCGGATTGGCAGAAGCCAACGACAGCACGAACAGGACACCCGACAGCGCAGCAACAGTGCCGATTAAGAGCTTCATACCCCTACTCCTTTTTTGAAGAAGGTGGCTGAACGACATGTAGCGCATAAGAACCGATCAAGCGGCGGGCATCATAGCGTCTCACCCTGATCGTGTCAAGAGGAGGCCACGGCGGCTTCGCGGACGTGTTGGTTTAATGAGCTCGCCGGGAGGGCCGCCGGCCCCGGCCTCGGTGGCGATAAGCACCGGTTCTTCCGGCGGCCGGGAGCCGGATAATGACGGTGGTGCCCTGCCCGGGCCCGCTGGCGATAGAAATGTGTCCCTGATGTTCCTCGACGATTTTCTTGACCGTCGCCAACCCGAGTCCAGTTCCCGACCGTTTGGTGGTGAAAAAGGGTTCGAAGACCTTGCCAACGTGTTCCGTCGGGATCGGAGCGCCGTCGTTCTTGATCAGGATCTGAACCTCCTGATGGCGACCGGCCCGCTGATTCGCCACCTGGATCTCCAAGTGGCCGCCGGGCGTCATGGCTTCGAGGGCGTTCTTGAAGATGCTCAGAAATACCTGCTGCATTTTGGCTTCATCGCACCGGACCGGGCTAACGTGGGACGCATAGTCCTTGGTGACGTGAATGCGGGTGACTTCCAGTTCCGTGGCTACCACGGTCAGCGCGTTTTCGATGATTTCCGGCACGCGGCAGAGCCGCCGGTTTAACTCCAACGGCTTGGCGAAATCCAGGATCTCGTTCAGAATGGCTTCGATCCGGATAAGATCGCGCATGGCGTTCTCCACCCGCGTCTGCGGATCGAAATCCAGAACACCCTCGCTTGTCACTTCTTCAAGTTGGGCTCGGATAGAGGCCAAAGGTTCTCGTATTTCCGTCGCCAGGAAGGCGCTGAACTCGCCGATCGCCGCTTGCCGCTCTTGTTTCCGGATCATGGGTTCGGAAGGAGCCGGTGCGGCTGGGGCGGCGATCTGACCATCCCCCGAAGCCGCTTCCTGCGGTTTGGCCAGTTGGCTGGCCGGCGGGTGTTGAAAGATCTCGATCAACTTCAGCATGGCGGGTTCGAGCACGCAAGCATCAGCGACGGAATAGACGGCCGATTCTTTGGAAGCGAGCGTCAGGGTGCCCCCGACCTGCCCGCGGACGAAGAAGGGCACGACCAACGAGGAGCGAAACCGGTCCTTATAGAGGTGCTTGTGGTCGACAAAACGACCCTGCGTGGAGGCTAGGTCGTGATCCACGCGCGGTTTGCGGTGGCGCACAGCCCACCCGGCCGCCGACGCGTCGAGCGCGAGCCGCTGGCCGGGCCGGAGATCCTTCTTATGTTCCCCTTTCTGATCTCCGGCGATGGCGATGACTTCCACGCTGCCCACCAGCGGATCATAGCAACAGACCCAGGCGCGATCGTATGGCAGCAGCGGCGCTATCTCTCCCAGCACCGCGCCCACTTGTTCCTGCATCTCCGGCGTGGCGCGCGAGGGCGAGGCTGCCAGCAGGTCGGCTCCTGCCGGGGCGGTCAGCGGTTCCTGAGCGACGAGCGGTCGGCTCAGGACCACGGAGTTGTCGAAGAGGACTTCGCGCTCCAGCGCTTTGGTGATCTCCTCGCTGGCGGTCTCGATGAGCGATTTTTCTTTTTTGGCGAAAGACACGCTCTCTTTCCGTCCGATGACCAAATAGCCGTACGTCCGCTGGCGGTAACGCAGCGGTGCAGCCAGCAAGGACTTGGCGCCGGGGGTGATCAACCGGAGGCGAATGGTTCGGGAGCCGTCCGGTTCTTCAGGAGACGAGGGCTGTGGGAACGAGGTCTCCGGCACGGAGAGGGTCCTGATGATGGCTTGAACGTCCCGCGGCGTGAATCCTCGATAGACTTGGGCCACGAGCGGGCCTTTCTCGCGGTGAAAAATCGCGGCCAACGCTGCGTCCACCGGCAAGTCGTTAAGGACCGACGTCAAGGTTCGCTGGAGATGGGTCTCTTGCGAGACTTTGGTCTGTTCGGCCGACGGCGTCACCACCACAGGTCTCTCGAGATGGGAGCCGCATTGTAGCAGCGGGGACCGTCCATTGCTAGTCCGGGTTCACGATGCGCGGCGGTCGGGACCGATGAATCACCAACTCGACGCTCCCCTGCTCGTTGATCCAGAGGTTCAGAATAAAGCTGACGATACTGATCAGCAGGGCGCCCCACACCGACGCCCAGAATCCCTCCACGACGAACCCTTTCACCAGCCATCCCACCAATTGCAGGAGGAGTGCGTTGATGATCACCATGAAGAGGCCGAGCGAGAGGATAATAAGCGGAAGCGAAAACAGATAAAGGACGGGTCTGACCGCCGCGTTCAGCAGCGACAGCAGGAGGATCGCGGCGAGACCGGCGGAAAGACTCTGCGCGTCGATGCCCGGTACGATCGTGATGGCCAAAAACACCGCGACACCGGTGACGAGGAAACGGATCAGCAACGCCCTCATTCCGCCTCGGTTAAGTGGCTTATTTACCCTTCTGCCTGGCGAACCGCACTTCCGTCGCCGTCAGTGCCTGGCCGTCCCCGATGGTTTCGATCACGACCCGGTCGCCCACTTGAGGCCTTTCCTGGGCGCCAGCCTGACCCTTGGTCCGATATTGAGTCTTGTCGGTCAGGCGCACCGACACTGTGCTGCCTTTGGGAGTCTTAACCTCGATGCGGCCGCCGTCGATCGCGGTTACCGTTCCGAGCACATGCTCGCCGCCCCCATGGGCCCAGGCCTTGACCCCTGCGACAGCCAGGTACGACACCAGCAGGCCGATGATCAACTTCGCCAACGGGCACCTCCTTCCAGAGCACGTCAATGGCGATGCGAGGAGGCCGGCGCGGGCGCGTCCTCGCCTTCCAGAAAACGGTCGAAGGCCGCCTCTTGCTCCAGTTCTTTTTTCGTCTTTGGGTTCAACGCCTTCATCTCTTGCAATTCCTCGGGTGTGAGGTCCGGCAGGTGCCGGATGAAATGAACCAGCTTCCAACTGTCGAGGTCCTTATCAGGATCGCCCGAACCCCATGCCGGCATGGCGGTAAACCGAATCCCGTTGTGGATGATGAAAAACAACTCGCCGTCGGACAAGGATTGCGTCTCCTTCAAACGCAGGTCTGGGGCCTTGGGGTACACGTTCTGTCCGATCGGGGTCTTCCCGCTGCCGTCATTCGCGTGACAGGTGGCGCAATGATCCGCGAAATGCGCGCGCGCCTCGGCTAGTGCCTCCGGGCTGGGCGGCACCGGATTGGGTGCGTGGCGTTGCTCGATGGGGATGGCCAGGCGCCGAATCTGGCGGGCCAACAAGACTTCCAGCGCATGGGGCTCGGCCTTCGCGCTGAAGCCGGTCTTGAACGACCGGTATCCAACCCAGCCCAGCACACCCGCCAGCGTGGCGACGAAGAGGAACAGGATCACGAGCAGTTTAGATCGCGTCTTCATCGCACCTCCGCGCTTCTTCCGCAGTATACAAGCTCTGAGGTGCTACCGCCACTCATGAGACAGCGTAGCGGGGGCTCGCCCGAACAGACGCAGGAGCAACAAGACGGTGGTCGGAACATGGATCAAGACGCCCGTCACGCCCAGCAACGGTTCGCCGATCCAGAAGGTCACCGACAAGTTGAAGGCTAGTACTCCATAATAAAGCCCGCAGCCTCCTAACAGCTTAAGCGTCACCGATTCGTCCCGACGAACGGGCGGCGGGGGAAGCCCGCGCTCGCACGAAACGAACAATGACAGCGCGATAAGTCCGACGATCATCCAACCGATGTAGTTGGCGATCGGCACGCCGAAGTGAATGCCGGCGTCGGGGTAGTCATAGATCTTGCCCAGAAACCAGCGGTCCCCTCTCAACGCCACCGGATCGATCACGACGTCGATGAAGGCGAAGAACAGGGCGGTGAGCAGGCGCGTGGGCCAACTCGATCGAACGATCGGGTCGAACACGAGGGGGGGCAAGATCCGCTTGGTCGCGGCGGTCTTTCCGGTCCGGTTCCCCTGGTGCGTCGGCAGCAGAAAGAGCAGCGCAAGGCAATAACTGGCGTAGAGAAGGAAGGTGAAGGACAGCGAATCCATAAAGGGAATGTCCGCGAGATACAGCTCCTGGCCGACTGTCGCGCCTGTGTAGGAGTATCGGCCGAACGGAACGCCGATCCGCGTCGAACTGAATTCGCAGGCGAACGCGGTGGCCCAGGTGACGCCGAAAAACAACCCCGTCCGCTTCACGCCGATCAGCGCCTTGGCTGAGAAAAAAAAGATGACGAGAAAGAGGAAGACGTACGGCCTGAGCTCGACGGTCTTGATCAGAAGGGTCAGGGTGTCCATAGTTCCGGGCGCTGAGTTCTGAGGTGGAAACTCTTCGAGCAAAACTCAACACTCAGAACTCAGGGTTTAAAACAGCGCGCTTTGCGCTAGGCGTAGCCATGATCGCGAAACCACCTCACCGCCTTTTCCAAGGCGACCTCAACGGGCGTCTGCGGAAGGCCCAGCTCGCGGATCGCCTTGCCGCAATCATAGTACATCTTGTACTTGGCCATCTTGACGCCGTCGAGGGGGATGCGGGGCGGCACGCCGCTCAAGTAGGAGAACCCGAGATTCAAGTAGGCCAGCGGCAGCACGACGCCGCGGGGCAATTTGACCGACGGAGCGCGGACGCCGGTGATCTTCGCGAGCATGTCGAACACGTCGCGCAGCGTCAGGTTTCGGTTGCCGAGAATATAGCGTTCACCGACGCGACCGCGCTCCATCGCCAACAGGTGTCCGGCGGCGACGTCGTCCACGTCGATGAGGTTCATGCCGGTCTCGATGTAGGCCCACATGCGGCCCTTCATGAAATCCACGATGATTTGGCCCGTCGGGGTCGGTTTGACGTCTCCTTCGCCGACCGGCGCGCTGGGGTTGACGATGACCACCGGCAGCCCTTGGCGGGCGAACGCGAGCGCTTCTTGTTCGGCCAGGTACTTGGATCGCTTGTAATGGCCCGCCATCTGGTCGAGCGACACCGGTGTGTCCTCCGTTCCCATTCCTCCTCCGATCGGCAACCCGATGGCGCCAATGGTACTGGTGTACACGATGCGCTCAGTTCCGATCTCGCGGGCCGCTTCCAGCAGGTTGCGGGTGCCGGCAACGTTGACCTCATAGAAGATCGACGGATCCTTGGCCCAGAGCGCATAATGGGCGGCGACGTGGTAGAGCTGTTGGCAGCCGGACAGAGCACGGAGGAGGGACTCCCGGTCCCGCAGGTCACCATACACGTGTTCGAGCTTGAATCGGCGGAGGTTGGTGAAATCGCTCCCGCGTCGGGCCAGGACCCGGACCTCGACACCGGCCGCCAACAGCGCGCGGACCACAGCCGCTCCGACGAATCCGGTCGCTCCGGTGACGAGAGCCTTCATAAATACGTGAAGCGTGAAACGTGAAGCGTGAAGCGCCTGGATCGGGAGTAATTGTCGAGATGAGCGATGATGCGCTTCACGAGATACGTTTCACGAACGACGGTCAGTTCTTGCGCGCTGTGATATACCGCGCGATCTCCCTGAGCGGCTCGGCGGATGGACCAAAAGAGGCCAGGCGTTTGGTCGCGCGGTCCACGCATTCGTTAGCTAACGCGAGGGCGCCTTCGACGCCGTAAAAGGCGGGATATGTCTTCTTGCCGCGTTGGGCGTCGGTGTTGGGGTTCTTCCCGAGTTCCTCCCGGGTGCCCGTCACATTCAGCACGTCGTCGGCGATTTGGAATGCCAATCCGACATCGTCGGCGTAAGCGGTCAAGTCGTCCAGTTGCGCCGATGTCGCGGCCGCGGCGATGGCCCCCATGCGCACGGCCGCGCGGATAAGCATGCCGGTCTTGTGCTTGTGGATGGAACGCAGCATGGCCAGGTCGATGTCCCTGTTTTCCGCCTGGATGTCCAGTACCTGGCCGCCGACCATGCCGAAGTTGCCCGCGCCGAGCGCCAATTCGTGGATCAACTGGACCTGCTGTGCCGGCTCGAGCCCGTCATCGGGGTCCGGACGGCTACAGAGCGCGAACGCCAGCGTCAACAGCGCGTCGCCGGCAAGGATCGCCATGGCCTCGCCGTAGACCTTGTGGTTGGTCGGTTTCCCGCGCCGATAATCGTCGTTGTCCATGGCGGGCAGATCATCATGAATCAGGGAATAGGTATGGATCAATTCCAGGGAGGCGGCGATTCGAAGAACGGCGTTGGGCGGATTGCCGACGGCTTCGGCGGCCGCGATCGCGAGAATCGGGCGGATGCGTTTCCCTCCCGCAAAGACACTGTACCGCATGCTTTCGTGGAGCGTCTTGGGGTCGGTCTGCGCACTGGGGATGACGGAATCGAGGAACCGATCGATTTCCTCGCGCTTCTGCTCGAGGTAGTGCCGGATGTCCATGTGCCGTGGAGCCTGCCGTGCGAGCGGGTGCCGGTGAGACCAGCTCGCCGGCGGACGGCGTATCTGTCGCCTTCGCGGACGTTCGGGCCGCGCAGAGAGTAACAAATGGCTGTGAGGCTGTCAAACGGCCAAGAGGCGGCTTGTCATTTCGCGGATGCCTTCGGTATACTGCGCCGCCATGAGCATCCGCAAAGCAGGCGGAGAATGGGAACCTCTCCTGCTGGGGATTCAGCCCCGTTCCTGCAAAGTCTGCCATCAAGACCTCTACCGAGACAAGACGCTGTTCCGCGGCGGGTGGTCGAGGTGCACGGTCTGCGACGAGTTCGTCCACTATAGTTGCCTGGCCAGCGGCAAAGTGAAGTTTTTCAAGTTGCGGCCGCGAGTCTGCAAGCTTTGCCGGGCGACGCAAAAGGATGAGACGGCCGAAGCCTCTTCCCGCGCGGTCGAGACCAAGGCGCAGGTGATAGTTGGATCATGATGTTTTCCTCGGATTGGAGACGCGCGCTGTCCCGCTCGGGGAGGCAGACCTTGTTCGCCGCAACGGTCCGGTTCGTTCTCGCTCCTGTGGTCCTGCTGTCCAGCGGGTTTTTTACCGCGAATTTCCTGCTGAGCGGTCAGTACACCTGGCCGCAGACCAGCCGGGTCCTGGTGCTGACCGTTACGGTTATCGTGCTGTCCTACGAGTTCGTCTATCAAGAACTGCGGTCGCGGTCGGCCGCGCCGGAGCACGCCCTGAGCGCCGTGCTTTACTCGTGTGTCCTACCCTATACGGCCGGGGTTCTGCTCTTGTTGGGATTGGCCCGGTTTGCCGCCGGTTGAATCATCACAGCCCGCGCGATCGGGGTGTTTCGCATGGGAACCGCCCGGCCGCCGATCACCTGGTCGTTCTTCGTCTCCGGGACGAGTCTCCCGATGGCTCCCATCTTCAAAAGCGGCGCCTTTTTACAGCAGTGTTTCGCCATACACCCGCGCTGCCTGTCGCTCACACGTCTTGAAGAGCAGGAACACCTCGTTCTGACCTGCGACTCGTGCAACATGGTCCACCGATTGACGATCAGTGTCGTGACCGTGCGCACGCCGGCGGCGAGTCAGGCGGCCGACCTCCCGCGAGCTCGGGAGGAATGTCTCCCGGTCGCCTGTGTGGGCGCCTGTGTTGCCGTGCATCCGACGGCGCTGATGGTCCACGAAATGGACGTCCTCCAGGATTCGGTCGGTCTGCGGTGCGCGGCCTGTCGCCGACTGTACAATCTCAGCGTCTCCGCCTTTGAAACCCGGCAGCAATGAGCGACGGGAAACGCGTCGAGCAAGGAGCAGCCGCGTCCCTGCAATTCACGATCGAGGAAGTCGCGTTGATCGCCGACGTGCATTTTTTTCACGCCAAGGCTGAGATCGCGCGCAAGGTGCGGAGGCTGCTGGAAACTGTGCACGAGGAGTTGCGGGAGGAAATGACCAAGGCCTCACTGCTAGTGCCGCCAGGGTTTGATCCGCACAAGTACCAGTTCGTCAAAGGCGAACATCTGGAAGACTTTCCGTATCAGTACCTGGACTACCCCAAGCATTTCGTCGGCGGCGAAGCCTTCACCTTCCGTTCGCTGTTTTGGTGGGGGCACCACTTCGCCTTTGCCTTGATCCTGGAGGGCAGAGCGGTGGGACAGTATAAGCGGAACCTCCTCGATCGGTTTCATCACGTCGCGGGGCGTGAGCTCCACCTTTCGCTGGCGCCGACTTTGTGGGAATGGAAGCGCGGAGAAGGGTATACGCTTCCGATCACTCATGACCGGAAGGCCCAGGTCGCGGCGGTCCTGGCCGAGCGGTCGTTCTTCAAGATCCTCCGTTTCGTTCCTCCCGCCGACCCCGCCGTTGTGCAAGGGATGCTCCCCCGGATCAGTCGAGAGACCTTTCAAGCGATCCTCCCGATCGTGTCATCCTGATTTCTGTCGCTTCAGGTGGAATTGTCATCGTTGCGGCGAGTTGGGTAGACTGAGCCCCTATCAGCGAGCATCAACCCTTAAGGACAAGGAGGTGCACGTGAAAGGCGACGCGATGCGAGGGGGACTCAGACTCGTGGTCATGGGCGGCTTCCTCTGGCTGGCCGGTTGTGCCGGCACGGGCGAGGTGGTGCATTTGGACGTGCGGTTCAAACCGACGGACGTGCAGCCGGTCGATACGGAGCCGCTGAAGATTGTCGTGGAGACGTTCGAAGACAAGCGGGCGGACAAGAGCAAGCTGGGGCTTCGGACGCATCTCTGGGGCGGGGTGACTTACTTCAATGTCCCGGGCGGCAGGCCGGGAGAAGTCGCGGCGCAGGCGCTGGCCGACTACCTGAGACTGCGAGGCTGGAAGGTCGGCGTCAGGACGCCGGGTGTGACGACCGCTGAAGGTGAACCGGACATTCTCCTCACCGGACAAGTCATGGAGTTCTCCGCCAACGCCAAGAGTCGCTTTTTCTCCACGGCCATCACCGCGGGAACGAGGTTTGTCATCCGCGCGCGCAACGCGGTCGATGGCAGCACGACCACGATGAACCTGGACGGTTCCCGGTCAGAAACCGTCTTCTGGTTCGATCTGGGGGATGTCCAACGTCTCCTGAACGAGACACTGAAAGAAAGCTTGGATCGGCTCATGGCGGATACGAAAATCGAGAATCGGGCCTGGCGATTGAAATGACGGGGTCGCGAGTTGGGACGACAAGGGGGTGGAGTCGGTGCGGGAACGGCGCTGGGAAACCCGTTCGAAGCTGACGTTCAGCGAGGTGCTGGAAATCGGAGAACGGCTGGCGGCGCTGGGGCTGAAACCGGCGGCGCCAGCCAAGGACGTCATCTGCTACATCGAGGAATGGACGGTCGATTCGCTCGAAGACTTCGACCGGCTGGACCCGTGGTCGACCGAAGACGTGACGCTCGTTCATGTGCGCGAGGGCTGGCAGGGCGATTTTTTCCTCCTGGCCGGCCGATACCACTCCGTCTATCAGCGATTCCAGGCGGTCGGCACGTACTGTTCGATCAGCCATCCCTGGAGGATCCGAGAACCGCTTGAATTACACCATCAACGAAGCATGTTCTGGCTGGGATTCCGTCACCTGCATGCGTTCATCCGGGTTCGTCTGAACACGGTCGAAGTGGTCACACCGGGCGAGACCCGATCTGACGACCGGCGCGAGCGGTGGATCGAGGAACGCCGCGCGGCTTTCCTGGAAGCCGTGACCCTCCTGGACCTGCCGATTCGCACGACGGTCGAAAAGGGCGACGTCGTGTTGCAGGTTGCGGATCAGACTGTGCCGTTCTTTTGTTCCTGGCCCGACGCCTTCGGGCCCTGCCAGTTCGAATACAACACCGCCGATCCGTATGAGTTTCTGGTGCCCGCCAGCAGGTTGGCCGCGACATACGGCGGCAAGCCGGCCGATATCCGCGCCTATTTGACCGGTTTTTCTGAGGAAGCCTTGGGAGCATTTCACGCGATCCTACCCGACGCACGATTGGCCTACCGCTGCTCCGCCCATTGTCCCTTGGACGAGGTGCCGGAAATGCTCGATGCGATTCGGCCGTACGGCCGTCTTTACGCCACCCTGTGCGAGTTCCACACCCAGAAATTGCTTCCTGAGGGAGAGGATGCGTCGGCCGTCGTCGGTCTCATTGGGACTGATGAGGGCTTTCAGATGGAAGTCCGTCTGAACCGGGCGCCGTTGCGGGAAGACCTCATGCCCGGCTGGCTGGAACGGCTGCTGGGGATGCCCGTTACATACGCGCCGCTCCCACCTTTTGCCTGAAAACGAGGTCGTCTCTCCCTTCGGTCGCCCGCCCTCTTGCGCGGTTCTGCTATTCTTACAGAGATTCAGTGTCCAACGACTTCCGCGAGAAACGCCCTTGATGCTTCCCGCCGCCAAGATCCGCGCCACGCTCGCGAAGCCGTTTCTGCCGGTCGTGTTTTTTTTCGCCGGTGTGACCTACGACATCGTGACGCTGACCCGCATCGACCGGCTGCTCGACAATTTGATCCTGCTGCTGTATCTCGCGCTGCTTGGCGTTCTGATCGTGTTGGTCGGGCGCATCGGGATGACCAGGGATCTGGAGGAGGCAGACAGCGTCCCTAACTGGCACCTTCCCGGCGCGCTCCTCCGCGCCAGGCCCTATTACCCGATGGCGATTCAGTTTTTCTTCGGCGGATTGTTCAGCGCCTACACGATCTTCTATTCGCGGAGCGCCTCACTGACGGGCACCGCAGTGTTTTTCGGCCTGTTGGTCGCCTTGCTGGTCGCCAACGAATTCTTGCGCGACCGACTCACAAACCTGCGGCTGCTGGTCAGCTTATACGCGCTCGTCTGCTTCGGATTCTTCACGTTTTTTTTACCCGTCGTCACCCGGATGATGAACACGTTCGTCTTCCTGCTCGGCGCCGTGCTCTCCGGGCTCGTGACGCTGCGTCTCGTGGCGCTGGTCTATCGCGGCAGGCCGCGTGACACGAGACGCGACGTCGTCCTCACCAGTCTGCCGCCCATCGTGCTGATCGTCGTCTTGGTGGGGTTCTATTTTCTGAACTGGATTCCGCCGGTCCCGCTCTCCATGAAATTTGGCGGAATCTACCACAACGTGACGAAGGTCGCGGATGCGTACGAGCTGTCGTTTGAGCGGGGCCGGTGGTTTCAGATCTGGAAACGCTCGGACGATCCGTTCCGCGGAGAAGAGCCGGCGTACTGCTTTACCGCCGTCTTTGCGCCGGTCGATCTCAAGACGACTATCTATCATCACTGGCAATATCGACCGACTGGCGCCAGAGGCAAACGATCGTTCGTGACCGCGGATCGTATCCCGATCAGCATCTCCGGCGGCCGAGAGGCGGGATACCGTGCCTACACCGTCAAGCAACGTCTGACGCCGGGTGAATGGCGGGTCGATGTGGAAGCTGCGGACGGCCGGATCATCGGGCGGGTCAATTTCCGGGTGGAGCCGACGACGGGAGAAGCGCTGGAGTTGAAAACCATCACGTATTGATTGTTCACCCGAGCGGAACGCTTCTCTTTTCAACTTGTCGCATTGAGAAGACAACGGATTCTTGGACCACGCCTGCGGCTTGCGACGAACGGCGCCGAACTCTCTTCATTATTAAGAGGTACTCGCTGCTTCTCTTTTGGCGGGAAAATCCTTTCATTGTGGTGACCGGCAAATACGTAACCCTTTGGAGGGAAGGCTGACGCTTACGTAGCATTGTACAGTGAGACCCGAATTGTTACCGTTACCCTCCTGTCGACAGTCCTTCCTCAGGTTATGAACACCTTCGGACCGTTCCGTTCCGACACCCTTCTTTTCAGCTTTCATGACGGCGTTCGAGTCGTTGGGCGCCTGGCATCGCCTCTTCGGAAGAGTCATCGTCGCACATCGCTTTCATCGGTGCGATAACGGTCCTGTCATACGGGAGGTCACCATGAAAACCGTGGGCAACATCAATTATGCGTTTCCTGCAACGGCTCAAAACAGCCGGTTGACGCGCGAGAACGGGAGCCCGGGCATTCTGGTGCTCGCTCCGACGATGAAAATCTTGTACATTAACCGCCGGGCTTGCGAACTCGCGGGTCGGCTCAGTCAGGTTGCCCTGTGGGACTCAACCGATCGTGCGCTTCCTCCGGTCGTCGCCGAAGTCTGCGCAATCGTGCGAACCGGCTTGGAGGCCCGAGCCGAGTCTTGCTGGTCCGAACCGTTCGAATACAGGCGGGTGGTCGGTGAATTCGGGCGGCGCGTTCACATTCACGCGTTCGGATTGCCGAACCGGTTGTCCTTCCCGCACTCGCGCATCGTGATCGTACTGGATGAACTCCGCGATGCGCCGTTGAATCACGGCGACGACGGAGACCTCTTTATCGATCAATCCATGCCCATGCGGGACGTGGCGTGAGTCCGACGACGGGACAGATCGTCTTCTGACCCCGCTGTCTTTTTGGTTTCGACCGCTCGGTCCTGACAAGGGGCTCCTGCAGCGTTGTTGCGTGCTCCGGGCCGACTACCGCAGACGGCGTATCCGGGTAGTTCCGCTCGCACCGCCTTCGGAACCGGACGCGTCGTCGTTTACGGGCGAGCGGAGGCGAAAAGAAACCGGACGCCCGCCAGCCAGAGACTTTCGCCTTCCTCAACAGGGATTGATTTGGACCAGCGGACTTCGGCGAGCGTCGGGATCGTCGTGCCGGCCGGTGTCGGCACGCGGATTTCCAGGATCTGGCGTTCTTGTGCGGGATGGCCTACGAGCAACAACATGCCACCGGAACTCACGTTGATTGAGAGCGCATTGCCTTGCAAGTATCGGACGGAGCCGGGATTGCTCGTATCGGTCAGGAAATAAGAACAGGACGTCACGAGCGCGCCGCGCGGCCATTGTCTTCGATACGACGGCGGGGACGATTCGCCAGCGTCTCGACGTGTGTCCGAGTCCGCCACAACAAGCCCTCAAATCTGCTCCGGATCCCCTTGCCGGGATCAGCGGGTTCTCTAACATCATCTATCCTATCAATTTATGAATCTGGCAGTCTACACCTACGGCATGTTGCGTGAATCGCGTGCGAGAGGAACACCGGCTGGTCTCCTCTGTGCGTAACCGACGGCGTTCCGCCGTGTGCATGTCTCCGCGAAGAGGAACTCGAAGGGGAAACCCGTCCCGCGATTACGCGTTCTCGGAGGCGGTGCGCTTGGTCGTATGCTGGAATACGCACCGGGGGCACACGTAATGGATGAACCTCCCTTTGCCGACGAGGCGCTTTCGCATGGGAACCCTGCACCAGGTGCAGAGTCGATCGGGAAGATCGACGGGCGAGCCAGTCGGCTCGCCCGGCTGGTCGGACGGAGTTTCGAGCATAACAGGCATTCTCGCGAAGGGGTCGAGAATTTGTCAACGACCGATCCTGTGAAAATCTGGACATGGTCTGGGGGCTGCTTTATAGTGCCGCCCCATCTGCGGCTCGCTCGGCGAGCCGCACAAGCTAAACGCGTTCTGTCTTGTCCAAGGATCTGGGGATGATGAAGCCGCAAACGGTCAAGGAGTTCTTCGATGCGCTGCCGGGCAAGTTCGATGCCGAAGCGGCGGAGGGGCTGGCAGCTGTCTATCAGTTCGATTTGAGCGGACCTCAGGGCGGGCAGTACTATGTGGAGATTCACGACGGCGCCTGCGCGGTGCGTCCGGGCGTCCATCCCGATCCGCACGTCATCTTCTCCATGTCCGGCGAAGATTGTCTTCAGATCTTAAACGGCCAGCTTGACGGCGCTTCGGTCGCGATGTCCGGGCGCTTGCGGATCAGCGGCGACATCGGCTTAGTACTCCATCTCAAAGCCTTGTTTCCCACCGTGCGGTAATTCCCGTCAACGAAGGACCGGCGTAGGCAGTTCGGCTGGTTGGAGCGATCGTCCGTTTCCGCTCGTGTCGGACAGGTCTTCCTCCAGCCTGCGGGGGAAACGCTCCTCCAAAATCAGGTACAACGTCGGAATCAGAAAGAGCGTCAGAACGGTCGAGACGCTGAGCCCGCCGACGACGGCGCGGGCAAGCGGCGCGTTAGTCTCGCCGCCCGTGCCGAGTCCGATGGCCATCGGCAGGAGGCCGAAGACCGTCGCCAGCGAGGTCATGAGGATCGGCCGCAACCTGGTGCGGGCAGCGAGGACGACCGCGTCGCGCAGCGAAGTGCCCCGCCGGCGCAGGACGTTGGTGTAGTCCACCAGCAGGACGCCGTTCGACACCACGATGCCCAGCATCATGATGACGCCCATCATGGAGGTGGTGGACAGCGTGGTGTTTGTGAGGAACAGGATCAGAATGACGCCGGGGAAGCCCATGGGGACTGAAAACATGATGATGAAGGGGTCAAGTAGGGATTTGAACTGGGCGGCCATCACCATATAGACCAAGATCAACGCCAGGGCGCTGGCGAAGATCAGGCCTTCGAAGGTCTCCCGTTGCTGTTGGATCTGGCCGGCCAACCGGATGCTGAAGCCCGGTGGCAACTGCAGCGCGGCGAAGGCCGTCTCCAGATCGGCGGCGATCGAACCGAGGTCGCGGTTGACCGGGTTGGCCGTGATGTGCACCACCCGCTGGAAGTATTTGCGGTCGATCTTCACGGGTCCCGCGTTGAGCTTCAGCGACGCTACGTTCTTCAGCAGGACCGGTTCGCCGTTCTTGGTCGTCAGGACGATGTTTTCCAGATCGGTCAGGTCCTTCCGGTATTCCTCGGCGAGCCAGGCGCTGATGTAGTATTCGTTGCCGTTTTGTGGGTCGGTGTAGATGATCGGGTCGGTCTGGCCGTTCCCGTTCAAAGAAAACAGCACGGCATTCGCCACATCGGTTTCGCTGATGCCGAGCAGCGCGGCCTTCTCGCGATCCACAAGGACGTTCACCTCGGGATAGTTTTCTTCCCGGCTGACTTCGATATCCGCGAGGCCGGGCGTTTGGTGCATGATCGCCTCGACCTGCCGGATGACGTCCCGCGCCTTGTCCAACTCATACCCGTAGATTTCCACGTCCACGGCCTTCTGCGAGCCAAAGCTGGTCACCCGCTTCACCAACCCACCAGGGTCAAAAAACATGGCGACGCCGGGGAAGAGCGACACCACTTTGGGCCGCACGTCGTTCATGATTTGAATCTGGCTGCGCTTTCGCCTGTCCGGAGGCTTCAGATAGACCTGGATGATCGAAGTGTGCGGGCCGGTGTTGGGGTTGAAAAGCGACGACCGGCCCTGCGCCAGCACGCCGGTGCTGGACACGATGGTCTCCAGTTCGTCGGGCGGGATGTTTTCCCGCAAGACCCGTTCGACCTCCGCCACCTGTCGCTCCGTCTTCTCGACCCGTTGACCCACTGGTGCGCGCAGCACGATCCGAAATTGGCTCTCGTCCGTCACGGGAAGAAATTCGGTTCCGATGTGAGGCAGCAAGGCCAGCGAACCGAAAAACAACAGGACGATCGTGGCGATCAGCGTGCGGCGGTGGGCCAGAACCCACCGCAAGCTCCGTTCATAGCCCTGATCCAACGCTTCATACCGGCTACGGCTCCAGTCCATGACGCGGACGAACCACGCGGGCATGGCGCGGTGCGCTTCGCGTTCCGGTTTGAGGAACTTGTAGCAGAGCGCGGGGGTGACGGTCCGCGAGACAAAGAACGAGGTGAACAGCGCGACGGCGATCGTGAACGTCAGGGGAATCAGCAGCAGCTTGGCGATGCCCACGACGAAAAAGATGGGAAGAAAAACGACGACGGTCGTGACGGTGGAGGCGAAAATCGGCATGGCCACCTCGCGCGCGGCGTCGAGAATGGCCTCCCACCGACGGGGATTGGCGTTGAGGTGGCGTTGGATGTTCTCCAGTTCCACGATCGAATCGTCCACCAGACGCCCGACGCCCAGGGCGAGCCCGCCCAGCGTGAAGACGTTGAGCGTCTGCCCCGTGAAGTAGAGCACGATGAACGTCACCATGATTGAGAGCGGGATCGCGACGAAAATGATCAGCGTGCTGGTCAGGTTGCGGAGAAACACCAGAATCACGGCGGCGGCGAGCACGGAGCCGTGCAGGGCCTGTTCGCCAAGGTTCTTGATCGATTGCCGGATGTACACGGACTGATCAAAGGAGATGCCCAGCTTCACGCCGGGCGGAATGCCTACCATCTTCGGAATCGCCCGCCGGAGCGCGTCGACGACCTCGACCGTGTTGGCCACCGGCTGCTTGTTCACCCGGAGGTAGACCGACCGCTGGCCGTCCGTGCGCACGATGTTGGTCTGAATGTCCGATGAGTCCGTGACAACGCCGAGATCGCGCACCCGCACCGGATTTCCCTGCTGGTTGACCTTGACGACCACGTCCGCGATCGGCTCGATGGTCTTGAACTGAGTATTGGTGAAGACGTTGTAGTCCAGATTACCGGCTTTGATGTCGCCCGAGGGCAGGATGAGGTTCGCTGCTTTGACGGCCTTGACGACGTCGAGAATCGACAACCCCCGGGCTTGCAGGAGAGCTGGGTCGAGGTTAATGTTGATCTGGCGGATCTTGCCGCCCTCGACCGTCGCCGCGGCGACGTTGGCGATCTGTTCGATCTGCGGGGCGATGGTGTTATAAGCGAGGTCGTACAGTGCGCGTTCGTCCAGGTTGCCGCCGGAGACCGTCACGAATGCCACGGGGATGTTGGACACATCGAACTTGACGATGAACGGCTGCAGAATGCCGGGCGGCAGTTGATTCAGAATCTGCGTGACGCGCTGCATTACTTCCATCTGACCGACGTTGATGTCGGCTCCCCAGTTGAACCAAATCTGCACCGCTCCGATGCCTTGCTTGGAAAACGATTCGACATGCTCGACGTTGGAGGCGGAGCTGACGGCTTTCTCGATGGGATAGACGACGCTCTGTTCGATGTCGATCGGCGGCGCGCCTTTGTAGATGACGCCGACGAAGGCCACCGGGACCTGGATGTTAGGAAACAGGTCGACGGGCAACCGTTCCAGGGAGGTCGCGCCCAACACGACCATCGCCAGCGACAGCATCAAAATCCCGATGCGATTTCTGAGCGCGAGAAGGGTCAGCCACATAATTCGAAGGCGTGACGCAGGGCGCCTATTGCGCGGCGGAATGCAAAGGGTCCCGGTGATGCGTCATAGGTGGTGGATGGCTTCGCGAGCATGTTCTCGCGCCTCGTTTGCACGTACCGCATCACGTCTCACGTTTCTCGGTATCAAGCGGTCTGGTCTGGACCGCGGTGCCGTCCGTGACCAGGTCCTTCCCCGAGACGATGATCTCCTCGTCGCCTGACAGGCCTTTCGTCACCTCGATGCGGTTCTCGACCCGATTTCCGACCTCAACTGGAACGCGGCGGGCTTTCCCTTCGCGGACAACGTAGACGTACTGAAGGTCTTCGAGACGGGTCAGCGCGTCCAGCGGAATCTGCACCGCGTTCGGATGCGTGCCGACGATCACTTCGACGCGGGCGAACATCCCGCCTTTGAGCGCGTGGTCGGGATTGGGCAGGTCGACTTCCACGGTCATCGTGCGCGTCGCGCGGTTCAGCGCCTGGACCACTCGGGTGACGGTCCCCTCAAAGATCCGATCCGGATACGCCTCGGCTCTGATCTCCGCTTTCTGCCCGATCTTTACGAGCGGCACGTCTTTTTCGACCACTTCGATCAACGTGCGCACGGTCTCAATATCATGCAGACTAAGAATTCCCCGCGAAAAGGTGCTGGTACTCGCGGTCGCCCCGCTGACATACGCCCCGGGGTCCAGGTTGCGCTCGGCCACGTATCCGGCGAAGGGTGCCCGGATATAGGAATACGTTAAGTTGGTCTGGGCCTGGGCCAGTGCGACCTCCATCTGCCGGACTTGTGCGCGAAACGTGTCCATCTGTGCGACGGCCGCGTCGTAATTGACCTGCGCGTTGTCCAAATCCTGCTGAGAGACGAACTGGTCCTTGATGAGGGCTTGCATGCGGTCGAGGGTCAGTTTGGCGTTCCGGAGAGTGGCCTCCTGTTGCGCGACCCGCGCACGAGCCGCCGCCAGGTTGGCCTTGGCCTGGTTGACCGCGTGGATGAAATCGGTGTGGTCGATTTCGACCAGCAACTGGTCGGCTTTGACGAAATCGCCCTTGTCCACGTGAATCTTAGAGATATAGCCGTCCACGCGCGAGAACAGGTTCACCACCTGGTTGGGCGTGAGGTCCGCCGTGTACGTGAGCCGCACATCCAAATCCTGCCGGATCGGCGTGACCGTTCCGACCGTGATCACGCGGCCCTTCCGGCCGTCGCCCTTTGCGCTGCTGGTGGTCAACCGGAAGACAACCAGCCCTGCGACGACCGCGACCAGCAGCGCCGCGAGGGTCAAAATGGGATGTTGTCTGACGCGATTCATGGTACCCTGCGTCGCAATGCCCTGCCGTTCGATCGGCGGACCCTCAGCCCGTCTAGGAACAGCGTGACGTAGGTGGAGACGATTTCATCGTGCGGGTGTTGGACGGGAACATGAAAGAGTTCGTGCAGCAGGCGATGGTACACGATCATGCCGATGAACGCCCGCGCGGCCAGGAGTGGATTCACGCTGCGGAACTCGCCGTCTCTGATCCGTTGTTTGATGTAGCCCGCCAGGTAGTCGTAAAAGACGCGATGGTGCTTGCGAAAAAACATGTCTGACAACTCGTGACCCTCCAGCGCGCTGAAGAGAAGCAGCCGCATCAAGGTCGGGTCGGCGCCGGGCCGGATACGGTAGCCGGCGATCAGCGTGAAGACCCTGACATCGTCGCGCTTCCGCGCCGCCTCCTCCACCGCTTCGAGCAGCTCGGAGAGGCTTGCCTTTTCGGCCAGAATCGCGGCGTAGAGCGCGCGCTTGTTGGGAAAGTACTTGAACACCAGCGCTTCGCTCACCCCAGCGGCCCTGGCGATTTCCTTAGTCGTCGTTCCCTTGAAGCCTTTGGCGGCAAAGAGCGAGGCCGCGGCGGCGATCAAGCTGGCCTGCCGTTCGCGGGATGAGGCGCGGGCCCCGTTGGAGTTGCGTGCCATACCGGTCAAGTGAGTAAGTGTTTACTCACTTGGCATGCTATCACAGGATTCCCGCGCCCAACAAGCGGCGCGACTATTGGGATGTCGATCCAATCGGTGAGGAGGCGCGTACCGGCGGGCAGCCGAACGAAGCTTACTGCCGCAGTTTGGCCCAGGCTTTCTGGTACTCTTCAAAGGAGTCTACTTCCATCCAGCCTTTAAAGATGGGGACGCAGTTGACCGTGTGGCCGGTGTCGATGAGTTCCTGAATCAAATCGGTCAGGGAGGCTTTGAGGAAACTGCCAGACTCGTGGAAGCCCCTGCTCCGGTACTTGCCCATCGCCTGGCGGTAGCACTCGGTGAAGGCCTTGATGCCGTTTTCCGAGAACATCGCCATACCGATGAACTCCGCGTGCGCCTGGTCCGGCGGCAGGTGCCGGCCGATTTTGATGACGCGATTCTGTTCGTCCGGCATAACGTAGCGGTACAGGTAGCTTTTCCCCGGCGGGTCTTGGAGCATGACCAGGTCCGGATTGAGGTGGATCGGTGGCCTTCCCCGCTGTGTCTCGTCGTGCCACGCCAGGTCCACCACCAGCGTAATGTCCGCCGGGCTTTTCAGCAATTTCTCCAGCACCGCGGTTTCGAAGATGATGTCGCCGTACAGAACGATCGTGCGGCCCTTCATCTCGTTCTCGGCACAGAAGAGCGAATACAGCTCGCCCGTCTCTTCGTAGCGATCGTTGTCGTAATACCGGATATTGGGCAGGGCGATGGCTTCCTTCTTATAGCCCCTGATCAAAACAATGTCCTTGATGTTGCACTCGTTCAAGGCGGCGATCTGCCGTTCGAGAATCGTCTTGCCCTTGATGTCCAGGAGACACTTCGGCTTGTCCTCGATCAGCGGCAGCAATTGTTTCTCGAAGCCGGCGGCTGCGATGATGGCCGTGATCCTCTCGCCGCCGACCGGCAAGAAGCGCCGCTCGTCCTCTTCCATCTGCGGCACGCCGACGATCTCGTACACGTCCTTGAGCGCGACGATCCGGTCGTTAACGGATCCCGGCCGCGTGTCCCGTTTGATGAGGTCGAGCGCGTCTTGCATCGCCCTGATGCTGGCCCGGACCAGTTGGTTGGCATAGATCACGATCTTAAACCCGGCGTCTTCGAGTTCGGCGGCGGTCACTTGATCGAAGATCGTTGGCACGACGACCAGCGGAATGCGGCCGGACCAGGCTTTCGCGACTGCTTTGAGTTCGTCGAAGGTCGGCGACTTCGAGTGGATGAGCACCGCATCGGCCCCCGCTTCCGCGTAAGCCTCGGCCCGCTTCAGCGCCTCCTCCCGTCCCCACCCGGCGATCAACGCTTCGGTCCGGGCGATCACCACGAAGTCGGGCACCGTCTGCGCCGCCTTGGCGGCCTTGATCTTTCCACAGTGTTCTTCGATCGGGACCAGCTCGCGGCGGACACCGGCGTAGAAGCTGCACCGTTTCGGATACACGTTGTCCTCGATGCAGATAGCCGCCACGCCGGCCCGTTCCCGGTCGGTGACGGTCCGCATCACGTTTAGCGCGTTTCCGTAACCCGTGTCGCAGTCGGCGATGATCGGAATGGTGACGGCCTCGGCCATATTGCGCTCGACCTCGAGCTGTTCGGTTGAGGTGATGAAGCTCGCGTCGGGGAGGCACTTGAGGGAGGCGGAGATGGCGAACCCGCTGGCCCAAACAGCGTCGAAGCCGGCGCGCTCGATCAGCTTCGCACTGAGTGCATCGTGGGCGCCGACGGCTTTGATGATACCCGGGCGTTGCAGGAGACGGCGGAGCTTCGTGGCGTTATGCATGGGGACGCATCTTGCGAAAACGCTCGCCGCTTGTCAATGAAAAGTTTCGTCGGGTCCGCACTGCAGTGCGCTTCCATCACTGCGCGGTGGAGGAAGCGCCTTCGGTGAATGAGGAGCGCAGCGACTGGCTCTCGAAGAAAATAATACCCTGACTCTCCCGCCCTCGGTAGCGGAGCGTGACCTCGGTCATCGGTCCGCTCCAGGAGAAAAGTTGCACGGCCCCGGCCGCGATCTGACCGGGTGTCCGATCCAGGGGACCGTACTGGGATTCGAGGTACGCTATGATTCGGTCGTGCTCGGCCTGACCATGGTAGCGGACCGTGACGCGGGCGAATTTTCCGTCCACGGTCGTAAACCGCATCGAGTCCACCGAGACCCCGCCAAGCGGCGGCACTCCCGCTTTCAATTCGTAAGTCTGGAATCGCCCGCTTTCTTCGACTTTCACAAATGTGGCCGTCTCCGAGAATGTCGCGCCCCAGGGGATGCCTTCGAATCCTTTGGGATCGGTGGTCATGGGCACGGCCCCGGCCGGTGATTCAAGAAGAAATGACGCAAGCCCGGCGAGGAGCAGGAACAAAGGACTGGTTGTCCGCGCACGCGTGGTCCGGTCGAGGATGGCGTGCGCGTAAAGCGAAGGCCGCGGAAGCAAGAAGGTGTTCATAGCGCTACCTCGTGTGTGCACGCAATTCGATGATTAATACGTCGCGCCGCCGAGATCGGGGATCGGCATCATCCCTTCGGCGAAAGAGGATGCCAGGGCCCGACTTTCAAAGAAGATGACCCCAAGGTCTCGTCGCTTGTTGTAGGTCAAACTGATCTGACTTTCGTCGCCCTGCCATGCATACTCCTGAAACGCGCCGCCGGCGATTTGTCCCGGTGTCGCATCGAGAGGACCGAACCTCGCCTGGAGATACTCGACGACTCTCTGATGGGTGTCGCTTCCATGATACTTGACGATGACCCGTGCGAATTTCCCGTCGACGGTCATGAACCGCATGGAGTCGATGACGATGGGGCCTAACGGCGGGGGTCCGCCCTTGAGTTCATAGCCCTTGATGCGCCCCGCTTCCTCGGCCACCACAAAGTTGGCGGTCTCGGAAAAGACGGCCCCCCAAGGGATACCTTCGAACCCGTTGGGATCGTTGGTCATGGGTACGGCGCTGGCGGGCGATGCGGTGAGCAAAAATCCCGCGAAGAAGAAGATTGATAAGAAGACGACGGCTGTAGAGGAGAGCCGAGCCGGGCCGGAGGGGGGGATCAGGTGCTGGATCGGGCGATGCGTCAAGAAAGCATCCATGTCTGCACCCTTGTCGGTTGCGTTCGATCCTGCTCCGGGACGGGCTTCACGCGCGCCATATGCCCAGAGCGATGCGCAACTTGTCACCGGCCTTCCGCTATTCTCTTCTCGTCTCTTCTCGGCCAGTTTCAGAAGTCCGCTGTCGGTTCCGTCGCAGGCGATTCATTCGCCGGTTTCCGACATTCCTTCGTTGAACCGTGGCGCCAGCGTGCGGCTCTCGAAAAAGACGAAGCCACGCTCGCCGTTGGCCTCATAGATCAGATTGATCTCGGTATCCGTGCCCCGCCAGGTGTATTGCTGGCTCAAACCGCGCAGCATCTGCCCCGGAATGCGCTCGATGCGACCAAAGCGGGTTTGCAGATAGGTTAGCACTTGCTCATGGGTTTTCTGCCCGCGGTAACGGATCATGACCCGCGCGAACTTCCCCTCGACGGCGGAGAATCGCATGCTGTCGACGGGCGTGTCACCGAGCTTGGGCGGACCGTTCTTCCATTCATAATCTTGGATCAGCATGCCGGCGTGGGTCAGCGTGAGGCTGGGGATGCTAGCGAGTGGGAGGCCCCAGGGAATGTCGTGAAAGCCTTTGGGGTCGTTCACCATTGTAACGACGGCGTGGGCCGGTAGAAGGCCGAACTGCGGAACGAGCCACCCGACGGCGATCAGTCCGCAGGCGAGCGCGACGCTGATGTGAAGGTGTCGGATCAAAACCGTGCAGCCACGTTCCTGCATTGCAGGAGCACGCTACCATGGGCGTGACGGCAACGCAACTCCCCCTTGGTTGAGAATGACCCGATGCTTGGCTATAATGCGACCCGCTTTTTTGCGGACTTGCACGAGGCCTCTCTGGCGGGGTGGATGTGATCGAAAGCGATACGTTCGTTCAGGCGCTCCAGGATATGGGGGTCAATTTTTTCACCGGCGTGCCGGATTCCATCCTGGGCGGAATTATCGCCGAACTCCTGGAGCGGCGCCTTTATGTGCCAGCGGTGCGGGAAGACGAGGCCGTCGCCATGGCGGCCGGCGCCTATATGGCGGGCAAGATCCCGGCGGTGTTGATGCAAAACTCCGGGCTGGGCACCTCGCTGAACACCCTGATCTCGCTCAATCTGATTTACCGCCAGCCCTGTCTCTTAATCGTCTCGTGGCGGGGTTTCCAAGGCAAAGACGCGCCGGAACACTTGGTTATGGGGCAGACCATGACGCAATTGCTGGACACAGTGCGGATCCCGCATCGGACGCTGTCGGAACAGGCGGTCATGAATGATCTGAAGTGGGTAGCGGAAACCCTTATGCAACAGAGCATTCCGGTGGCCCTGCTGATCAAGAAGGGTGTGGTAAGGGGGCTGCAGCCGTGAAGGCACCGTGCGTCAGTGGCCATTCGTCAATCGTCGATCATCGGAGGGTGATTGCCGGTTGACGGTTGACAAAGGGAATTCGAATGAGACCGGAACAAGGCACGCTTATCAGCCGGGCTCAGGCGATCGCGGCGGCGTTGGAGTTGCTCACCGATCAACCGGTGATCATCTGCAACGGCTTTCCGTCCCGTGAAGCGTTCAAAATCGCTGATCGCCCGACGCATTTCTACATGATCGGATCGATGGGGATGGCGCCGGCCATTGGATTGGGCGTGGCCTTGGCAAAGCCGAATAAAAAGGTTGTGATCTTCGACGGCGACGGGAATGTCCTGATGGGTCTGGGGACGTTGGCGACGGTCGGGGCGCTGCGTCCTAAGAACTTTGTGCACATCGTCTTCGACAACGAAGTCTACGGCAGTACGGGTAACCAGCCGACGATCTCGAATGTCGTGCGGCTGGACCTAGTGGCGAAAGCGGCCGGGTATGTGAACGTCGAACGGGTGCGCGAACGCGAAGATCTGGTGTACGAGTTCAAAGACATGCTGGAGAAAGACGGCCCGAGTTTCCTGCTCGTGAAGGTCAATGAGATGGCGGAAGACGCGGGCCGCGTGATGCTGGAGCCGCCCGAGATCACCAGGCGGTTTATGAAGGCGATTGCATGAATATCATGGGCTAAGGGCTATAGGCTATAAGCTGAAGGACGGATGTTCCCTCTGCCCATAGCCTTCCACCCATCGCCTGGTGCCAGAGGCTTTTATGATTTTGCTGAATCCTGGTCCCGTCAACGTGTCTGAGCGGGTGCGGCAGGCGCTTAGCCGCCCGGATATCTGCCATCGCGAATCCGAGTTCGCGGACTTGCTACGCGGCATCCGCCAGAAACTCCTGAAGGCGTTCGTGCCGGGGGCCGAGTCCGAATATGCGGCGATCATCCTGACAGGATCAGGCACGGCTGCGGTCGAATCCGCGGTCCTCTCCTCGATTCCCCACGGGAAGCGGATCCTGGTCGTCAACAACGGGGTATACGGCGAACGAATTTCCAACATAGTGGGGCTCCACCGCCTCGGCGTGTCGGAGTTCAAATTGGAATGGGGAACGCGGCCTGATCCAGAAAAGCTCCGGGTGGCGCTCCGGCAGCATCCCGAGGTCCACGCGGTTGCCATGGTGCATCACGAAACGACGACCGGCTTGATCAACCCGGTCAAAGAGATCGCGGACGTGGTGGACGGCCAGAATCGGGTCTTCATTCTGGATTCCGTGAGCGGTCTGGCGGGCGAACCGTTGAACATCGCCGGATCGCATATCTATATGGTGGCCGGAACGGCGGGAAAGTGCATCCAGGGGTTTCCCGGGGTGTCGTTTGTTTTGGTCCGACGGGGATTTATGGAACGGATGAAGGGTTATCCGAAACGCTCCTGGTACCTCCATCTCACCCATTATTTCGACGAGGAAGGCAGGGAGGCGATTCCCTTCACGCCAGCGGTTCAGTTGTACTATGCGTTCGATGAGGCGTTGAACGAACTGTTGGAAGAGGGGGTGGCGAACCGGATTCAACGGTACGCGAAGGCGGCGGCACTCATCCGCCGGCGGATGAGCGCGCTAGGTATCAAGCCGGTGCTCCCGCCAGAGCTGCAATCCAACACAGTCACGTCCTACTATCTCCCCACGGGGTTGGCCTACCAGACCCTGCACGATCGGCTGAAGGAGCAGGGCTACGTCATCTACGCCGGCCAGGGGCAACTGGAAGGCAAGATCTTCCGCGTCGCGAATATGGGCGCCCTGGCGCCTCAGCAGATCGAAGAGTTTCTGCAGGCCTTTGAGCGTGTTCTGGAGAGCGCGGCCGTTCGCACATGAAAGCCGTCATCCTCGCAGCCGGAGTCGGTAAACGGCTGTGGTCCATTACGCAGCATCGCCCGAAGTGCCTCATCGAATTCGGCGGGCGCTCGCTCCTTCTGCGGTCTCTGGATGCCCTGGGAAGCTCGGGCGTCAGGCGAGCGACGATTGTGGTCGGATATAAGCAAGACATGATCAGGGCTGTTGCGGGAACGGCTTGTTGCGGCGTTCGCATCACCTATCTCGTCAACGAGCAGTACCATCGCGGCAGCATCTCGTCTCTGTGGCTGGCCCGGACAGAACTGGACGACGACGCGCTCATCATGGACGCGGACGTGCTGTTTCATCGGGAGATCCTTCGGCGGCTGGTCCGCTCGCCGTGGCCCAACGCGTTGCTGATGGACGAGACGGTCTTGCAGCGGGGAGAGGAATGCATGGTCGTAGTGCGCGGGGGGCGGGTGATCGCGCTGACCAAGCAGATGCCCTTGCAGTATGATTATGCGGGCGAGGGGGTGGGATTCCTGAAAGTCCGGCACCGTGACGCGCAACACCTGGTGAACTCCCTCAAAGGCTATGTGGATCGGGGTCTGTGGGACATGGAGTATGAAGACGGCCTATTGGAATTCTTTCGGGACGTCACGGTGGGGTGCGAGAAAATCGGCGGCCTGCCGTGGATCGAGATCGATTTTCCCGAAGATGTCGTGCGGGCGGAGCGGGACATCTTACCGAAGCTGGAATAGAAACAGGGCGGCGGGATCATCGACCGTCGATCGCCAAGCGAGGGCGTCCTGTGCATCTCCGCGCGAGTGACGTTTGACGGACGACGTTGCGTGAAGCATGGGTGGAAGCGCGGTTCAGAAGCGAACGGATATACAGGGGCTGACCACGGCGATCCTGCTGACGACGACGGGCCTGTTCGCCGATAGAAGAAGGAGCCTGTCCGAAAACATCGGTCCGCTGACCAAGGTCGGAGGGCTCACGTTGTTTCAGCGCGCGGTCTTAACGCTTGAGCGTGCGGGGATCAATCAAGTGATCGTCCTGGCCGGCTGCGAGGAGGAAGCCCTTAGGCGGACATTGCGTCAAGGCCCGACGGTGACCGTTCCGGTGCGATGGAGACCAATCCGCGAATTTCCGCCGGATGATCCGCGAACCTGGGAGGCGTTGGCCGAGGACGTGAAAGGGTTCTGCCTGATTGCGAGCGTGCAGGCGGTTTTCTCCAAGGGATTGATCGAGCGGCTGTGCGATGGGCTGCAGGAGGGGGAAGCTGCGCTGGTCGTGTATAGCGCCGCAGACTCGTGGCGACAGGGGAACCCCGGCAACCCTCTCGTTCGGTATGAGGCGGATCGCCTGGTCTCGCTGGCCGTTTCTCAGGAACAGACCGGGGGGTGCATCGCAGCCGATCTTCTGGTTGTGTCGGCCGGCCGGCTCGGCACTGCGCTCCAGCCGGATCCGTCGTCGAGTTCCCGCTCGAGTCTGGCGGCTGTCGCAAGACCGTCCACGTCCCATCCGATCAGGCGCATTCTGGAGCAGGCCGTCCTTGACGGCCGGGTTAAAGTCGTGCCCGCGCAAGCGGGATCCGGACAGTGGTATCAGGATGTGCGGGATGCGTCCGGCGTGAAAGCGGCCGAGCGGACCTTGTTCCAGTCCTTGAAAGGCGAGTTCGAAGGCTTCGTGGATCGCCATTTCAACCGGAAGGTCTCGAAGCTCTTCACCAAGCTGTTTCTTGCGCTGCGGTTTTCCCCCAACGTTGTGACGGTCGTCTCCACGGTCGTCGGTTTGACGGCGGCGGCGGGGTTCGCCGTCGGCGGCTACGCGGCCGGCGTGGGCGCCGCGCTGCTGTTTCAACTGGCGGCGGTCATCGATTGCTGCGACGGCGAAGTAGCTCGGCTGACCTTCGCCGAGTCGCCGCTCGGCGCTTGGCTGGACATCACCGCCGACAACGTCGTCCATATGGCGATCTTCGCCGGCATCGCTTGGGGGGCGTATACCCAACATGGTGAGGGCCACGGTGCGTGGATCCCGTTGGCTCTGGGCGCGGCCGCGATATTGGGGAACGCTTGCTCGTTCTGGCTCGTGCGCCGTGTCCAACGGATCCGTACAATCCGCGGTTGGAACAATCCCGTCCAGGCGGCCTGGTCGAATTTCTTGCTCAAGAATGTGGCCAGCCGCGATTTCTCGGTCGTCGTGCTGCTCTTTGCGCTGCTCGGCAAGCTCGACTGGTTCTTGTGGCTGGCGGCGATCGGGTCGACGGCGTTCTGGATGATTCTGCTGTGGGTCATCCGCCCTTCGCTGGGCTCGCGTGGTTAAACTCTTTCTCCTGCTCCTCGGGCTTCTCACGCTCGTCGCGCTCGTTTGGCATATCGGGCCAGGTCGAATCTATGACGCGGCGGCGCGGCTCGGCCCCGGGGCACTAAGCGTCATGCTCCTTCCGTCGGCGGCGATGTATGTGTTGGAAGCCTACGGCTGGCGGCTGACGCTGGGTCCCGGTGCGGCTGCCGTGCCGTTCTGGCGCTTGCTGGTGATCCGAACGGCCGGCGAGGTCGTGAACATGACCACGCCGACGGCGTACCTCGGCGGCGAGCCGCTCAAGGCCTATCTGCTTAAGCGGCATCGGATCCCGATGGTGGAGGGGCTTGCATCGGTTGTGATCGCCAAGACGACGATGACGGTTGCCCAGGTGTGCTTTATCCTCCTCGGCGTGGCGCTCGCTTTTTGGTCGCTCGAGGGAGCGAGCTCATCGGGGCAGACCGTTCTGGCGGCTTTCGTGAGTGTCGGCCTGCTCGCGTTCGGGGCGGCGGCATTCATTATGGTGCAGCGCCGGGGCATTTTTACATGGCTGCTGACGAGACTGCGCGCACTGGGCGTCAATGTCGCCTATCTTGAGGCGCGAGAGGACAAACTGCGGTCCCTGGACAAGACGATCCTCGAATTTTATACGCGCAATCGGCGCGGGTTTTATTCCTCGACAGGCATGTTCTTCCTGGGATGGCTGGCCGAAGCGTTGGAGGTGTACGTCATGATTTATTATTTGGGCGGGCCGGCTGAGCTTCTGTCGGCTGTCTCCATCGGAGCGCTTGCCGTTTTCATTAAAGGCGGGACGTTCTTCATCCCCGGCAGCTTGGGCGCCCAGGACGGCGGCAATCTGCTGCTCCTCACCGCTTTCGGGTACAGCGAAGTCACGGGCATCACCTTCGCGCTGTTGCGACGATTTCGGGAGTTGGTGTGGATTGCGATCGGATTGCTGTGCCTCGCCGCGTTGGGATACCGGAGGGAACCGGTTCGGGTCGGGCCATGATCACTGATCGCCGGTTGGAGAGGGCGAGAGCACTTGCCCGCTCGTTTCATCGTGCCGGAGGGTCTGAGTCGCCGGACGTCGGCTCCCATTTACAGGTATCTGACGCCTTGTTAGGATACGCCGCATGAAGGCGTTGAAGGCGTTCGTCTGGGTTTTGACCGCGACGGTGTGCGCCGTGGCATTCGGCTTCGTCGCCGGTATCGTGAACCCCGGCGAACGGGTGAACGGCCTGTGGCTGGTTGTCGCGGCGGCCTGCTTCTATGTGTTGGCGTTTCGGTTCTACGGTCGTTGGCTGGCACGCCGGGTGGTCGAACTGAATGATCTGCGCATCACCCCGGCGCACCGCCTGAACGATGGCGTCAACTTTCATCCCACCAACAGGTACATTTTGTTCGGTCATCACTTCGCGGCGATCGCCGGAGCGGGGCCGCTGCTGGGTCCGGTGCTGGCGGCCCAGTTCGGTTATCTGCCCGGGTTTCTCTGGCTGGTGATCGGCGCCGTGCTGGCTGGCGCGGTCCAGGACTTCGTTATTCTGGTCGCCTCCATGCGGCGAAACGGCCGCTCGTTGCCGGAGATCGCGCGCGACGAGTTGGGGACCGTGACCGGTACCGCGACGGCGGCGGCCGTGCTGTTTATCGTCATCGTGGCGTTGGCCGGTCTGGGATTTGCGGTGGTGAACGCCTTGCATCGTAATGCGTGGGGGACCTTCACCATCGCGATGACGATCCCGATCGGCTTCCTCATGGGCTCTTATCTCCAGAAATTCCGACCCGGTCGGGTGGGCGAGGTGTCGGCGCTGGGCGTAGTGCTGTTAATCGCCTCGGTGATCTTGGGGCGGGTTGTGGCGCAATCATCCGTTGCACACTGGTTCGAATATAAACGATCCACGCTGGTATGGTTGCTGGCCGGGTACGGGTTTCTCGCCTCGGTTCTGCCAGGGTGGATGCTGCTGGTCCCCAGGGGCTATCTGTCGACGTTCATGAAGCTGGGCGTCGTGGCGTTGCTCGCCCTAGGCGTGATCGCGATGGCTCCGACGGTGGAAATGCCTCGCCTCACGGCGTTCGCCCACGGCGGCGGGCCGATCATTCCCGGCGCGTTATTCCCATTTCTCTTCATCACGATCGCATGCGGGGCGATCTCCGGCTTTCATTCGCTTGTCTCATCCGGCACGACACCGAAAATGATCGAACGCGAGTCGCATGCGCCGATAGGCTACGGCGCGATGTTGCTCGAGAGTTTCGTCGGAGTGATGGCGTTGATCGCGGCATCGGTGTTGATCCCCGGCGACTACCTGGCGATCAACACGACGCTGTCCGCCGATGCGCTGGCGGCGATGGGGTTTCCCGTTGCACGTCTTCAGGACCTCTCGCGGCTGGTCGAGGTCGAGGTGGCCGGTCGGCCCGGTGGCGCCGTGTCGCTGGCAGTTGGCATGGCGTCCATCTTCGCGGCCTTGCCCGGTATGGCCGGCCTGATGGCGTATTGGTATCAGTTCGCGCTGGTGTTTGAAGCGTTGTTCATCTTGACGACCATCGACACCGGCACCCGCGTGGCGCGGTATCTGATCCAGGAGTTGGGCGGGCGGGTCTATGCGCCGTTGGGGCACATCGGTTGGTGGCCCGGGGTGATCGCCAGCAGCGCCGCAGTCGTCGTGGCGTGGGGATATCTCATCGCGACTGGGAGCATCTCGACAATCTGGCCGATGTTCGGCGCGGCGAATCAGTTGCTGGGGACATTGGCGCTGTGTATCGGGACGACGGTGCTGATTAAGATGCGGAAATGGCGATTCTTGTGGGTGACATCAGTGCCGATGGTCTTCGTCGGCGCAATCACGCTGACCGGCTGCTATGAGATGTTTGGTCTGTTTCTGGGGAAGGCGGCTATGGCCCGCGAGGCGGGAGAAGCGGTTGCGCTTTATCTGGACGCCGGGCTGGTCGCAGCCGTGGCGTCATTGGCGGTCATCGCGCTGGCGGATAGCGCGGTGCAATGGTACGGGTACCTGGTCTTGAAGCGGCCCTTCACCAGCAGCGAAGTGGTCGTGATGGGGGGCGGGTCGGCCGCGCGGGCGCATCCGACAGCGTGCGGAGGATCGCAGTTTCCCATCAACGGCTGCTGTTAGATCGATCGTGGTGTTGACGGGGAGGCGTTCCGGTGGCGGATCAGTTCTCATTCGATGTTGTGTCGCGCGTGGATATGCAGGAAATGAAGAACGTGGTGGATCAAACCCTGAAGGAGATTCGGCAGCGATTCGACTTCAAGCACTCCAAGACCGAGTTAACGCTGGAGGAAAAAGACAAGAAGCTGACCGTGGTGTCCGATGACGAATACAGGCTCAAGGCGGTCCTGGATATCCTGAAAACCAAATGCGTCAAGCGCAATGTCTCGCTGAAGGCGTTGAACTATGGAAAGGTCGAGGAGGCGCTGGGCGGAACTGTGCGGCAGGTGATCACGATCCAAAGTGGAATTCCCTCGGAAACAGCCAAGGAGATCTCCAAAGAGATTCGCGACGCCAAGCTCAAGGTCCAGACACAGATCCAGGGCGATCAAGTTCGGGTCTTGAGCAAGAGCAAAGACGAACTGCAAGCGACGATCGCGTTGCTCAAGCAGAAAGACTTCGGCATCGATCTCCAGTTCGTGAATTACCGCTGAACCGGTATGCTGGAACGGCCCCCAACCGTGTCCCCGGTTGCTTCCCTCCCTTTGCCGTAAGACGGCGGCGGACGCCGTGGCGTTCGAACGTGCACGCGTTCTGGCCTTTTGCGGCGCCGGCGACTGCCGCCCGCAATTTCTTCCGCAGGTGGGCGGTCGCGGTCTTGTGCTGCTCCGTCATCGTGCTGACCGGCTGCAGTCGGAGCGATCCGATCGTCGTCATTCAGCTTCATCCGACGAATCCCAACATCATGTACGTCGCGACGAACGACTATATCTATAAGACCAGGGATAGCGGGCGGACCTGGCGGAACATCTCCAAGGGCATGAGTCATTCCCGCGTCATCTCGATGGCCGTCGATCCGGCCTATCCGGCGACGGTCTACGCCGGGACCAAAGGCGACGCGGTGTATAAGAGCTACGACGGGGGACAGCGGTGGACGTCCCTACGGGCGGGGCTGGACGATGCGACGATCACGTCCGTGGTGAATCAGTTCGTGTTCGACCCGTCCGATAACACCCATCTCTTTGTGGCCACGACGATGGGGGTGTTCGAATCGAAAAACGGCGGGGAGAGTTGGGAGAAGCGGATGGAGGGGATGAAGGAAGTGCTAATGGTCGTCAGCCTCTGCCTCGATCCGAACCGTCCGTCGATCCTGTACGCGGGGACGAGTGGCGGCGTGTATAAATCGGTCGATGGAGCGGCGCATTGGGAAAAGGTCAACAACGGCCTGGTGCCGCCGGAAATGGTGAAATCTTCCCGCGCATTGAATGTGACGGCGATTCAAGTGGATCCTTACGAACCGAATACGGTGTACGCTGCCACGTTGAGCGGGCTTTACCGATCGACCGACGCGGCTCGATCGTGGACTCGTATCGGGGAGTCGTTGCCGGACCAGATGATCATTTCTCTACTGCTCGACCGAGCCCGCGCCGGTGTACTGTACGTGATCGGCCGAGAAGGAGTGTTTCGGAGTGAGGATCGCGGCGCAACATGGAAAGCGCTCAACACCGGTTTGGCGACGCTAAACGTCCGCTCGATCGCCCAAAGTCCGCTCGATCCAAAGACCTTTTTTGTGGGAACCAACGGAAGTGGTCTGTATCGCAGCCGCGACGGCGGCGAGACATGGGAGCCGATGCCGCCGGTGAAGGAGACCGGAGAGATACCCCCGTGATCAGTCTCTCATCAGGAAGTGACTGACGAAGGTGAGAAAGTTTGAGGTTACTTGCGCTTGTCGTTCAGGCTTGAATCGCCGATGGCTGGCCCAATGCCGCGCAGGGGAACGGTCGAGGATCCCTCAGGGTTCTGGGCCTTATCGATTTCGAAACCAAAACTGTAGGGCAAGGTCGTGTCTTGCGTGCTTGGGCCGAAACGGTTCGGTAAGTTTGTGTCTTGAACATCCTCGCCCCTTCTCGGCTTCAAGGATTCTCCAACGTTGCTATAAGGTGAGACGGTGTAACCGATATCGGCTCCAAAGTTCGGGTTAAGGGTCGTGTCTTCGATGTCGCCGCCAATCCGTGTCGGCAGTGTTGTATCTTGAATCTCCATACCGGTTGCGGCGGCAGGAGGTGGCCGTTTGGCCCGAAACTCTTTTCCGATGGCCTCCTCCTCCTGCTGAATTCTGTATCGTTCACGCCCGGCGGATTCAAAATCTAGCGTTTCAACTTTCTCCTTCGCTTCGCCGAGTTGTTGCAACCTAACCTGAAGCTTGGAGAGATCGTCTCGCGCGCGGGCGACTGTGCCGATAATCTCGCTGAGCGTCCATTGTCGGGCGAACGTACCTAGCTTGGGACTTTCTCCAGGGCCACCCCCCAGGCCATCGCTTCCCAAGCCGATTCCAAACCCTGTTGAATTAAAAATGCCCTTTTGCTGGACCGACTTCAATATGTAATTCGCTTCGTCAATCAAGTCATCGATCTCTTCAACGGAAGCGACCCTGGTAGCGCAGCATGTCAGAAAGTCCCGGTATTGCTTAGCGAAGGCCGAGGCAGCATTCTGGATTTCGACCACTTTAAGGAGTTCGCGGTCCTGGAATTCTTTTCCCCTCTGCTCCGCCTGTTTCCTAAACCGTACCTCTTCCTGCTCGTCGTACAACGGCTTGCAGCCAGGTTCCGGTTTTACAGCGATTTGCTGATCGGGTGTCCGGTTCGGACACCAGTAGACAGAGGGAGGCGCATTCAACGGGTTATCGAGCTTGAACTCTTTGGCCAGCACGAGCTCTAGAGATGCCCCATGGGCGGCAATCGCGAAGGCTACGAGAACACGACCCCGTAGCGGTAGCGTGAGGCGGCATGGTACGCGATCCGACACGGTGTCATTGTCATCTCCAGCTCAACGAAATGTCAACGAAAGAAGCGCTTTGAGCAGCCTTGAAAAGCTTGGCCGGAATCAGATAGGCTGCCAGCGCCGCAAAGATCCTGGAAAATCAAGGGCTCACGAGACGAGATGGCGGTGGTCTACATTGAAGATGTGGCTCGCTATGCCGGTCAGGAAGTCACCATCCGCGGGTGGCTGAGGCATCGCCGCGAGAGCGGTAAGCTGCACTTCCTGATCATTCGGGATGGAACTGGAGACCTGCAGGCTGTCGTCAGCAGAGGGAGTGTGGGAGAGGAGCAGTTCAGCGTCTCCGCCCGACTGACCCAGGAATCCTCGGTGATGGTGACCGGCCGATTGCGGCAGGACTCGCGGGCGCCCGGCGGGTACGAATTGGAGGTTTCGCGCATCGAGCCGATCCAGATTGCCGAACCCTTTCCGATTCAGCCCAAGGAGCACGGCGTCGGGTTCCTGATGGAACATCGGCATCTCTGGCTCCGGTCCAGCCGCCAACATGCCATTCTGAGAATTCGGCACGAAATCATACGCGCCTGCCGCAACTTTTTTGACCAGCGGGGCTTCGTGCTCATCGATGCGCCGATCTTCACGCCGAATGCGTGCGAGGGCACCACCACGCTGTTCCGGACCCAGTATTTCGACGAGACGGCCTATCTCACCCAGAGCGGGCAGCTTTACAGTGAAGCGGCCGCTGCAGCGTTCGGCAAGGTGTACTGCTTTGGGCCGACGTTTCGGGCGGAAAAATCGAAGACACGCCGTCATCTGATGGAATTCTGGATGGTCGAACCGGAGGTCGCCTTTGCGGAACTGCCGGACATGATGGATCTGGCCGAAGAGTTCCTCGTGTACATTGTGGAGCGGGTTCTCTCCGCTCGACGTGCCGAACTGGCGACATTGGAGCGCGATGTCGGCAAACTTGAACGGGTGAAGCGTCCATTTCCCCGCATCACCTACGAAGAAGCCGTCTCATTCCTGCGAAGAAAGGGCAATCCGATTCAGCATGGAGACGACTTCGGCGGAGACGAGGAGACCCTGTTATCGAACGAATTCGATCGTCCGGTCATTGTCCACCGCTACCCCACCGCATTGAAAGCCTTCTACATGCAGAACGATCCCGTCAAGCCTGAATTGGCGCTTTGCATGGATGTGTTGGCGCCGGAAGGGTACGGTGAAATCATCGGCGGCGGACAGCGCATCCACGAATACGACAAGCTTCTCGCTCGCATTCGAGAGCATAAGCTGCCGGAAGACGCCTTTCGATGGTATCTCGACCTGCGGCGCTTTGGTTCCGTGCCCCACGCCGGATTTGGTATGGGGATCGAGCGCGTGGTCGCCTGGATCTGCGGCCTCGACCACGTGCGCGAGACGATTCCTTTCCCCCGCTTGTTGTACAAGCTCTACCCCTGAAGGAGATTCTCTCTTCGCGATGTCCCTGAACAGCGGGGTCGCGGTTATGGACCTGGTTTCCTCCTCGTTCTTGTACGAGCTGAATTGTCCCGCGCGCCCGGACCATTCTTTCGCTCATCCCCTCTCGGGCACAAGAAGCCGACGCTTCCCACAGGAGCCGGTGGTCTTGCAGTGCCGGAATCTTGGCCAACATCACGGCGCGTCGGGAGGAGTCCATGCATGGATAAGGCAAGAAAAACTCTAAACTGAAATCTTCAGGCACTGGCACGCGGTCGAGCGGAAAATTTGGATCTCAAAGATGTTTCCAAGTCTATGAAATTTCTATTGACAAGTCTTTTCCGGAGTGTATACTCCAACCCGCAGTGGGAAAAAGTGGATGATAGTGGAAAGACTATAAGCGAACAGAATTACAGCCATGTTCCGGTCATGCTGCAAGAGGTGTTGGCCTACCTGGCGTGTCGTCCCGGAGGACGATACCTCGACTGCACCGTGGGACAGGGAGGATTCGCGGCTGCGATCCTCGAGCGTTGCGGACCGGATGGAATGGTGATCGGAATAGATCGGGATGACGACGCGGTTGCGGCCGCACGGCGTAGACTCCGCCTCTTCGAAGACAGGGTGCGCCTGATGAAGGCGAACTTCAGCGACCTGAAGCACTGCCTGCGTTCACTGGCCATCGAACAGGTCGACGGAGTGGTGTTCGACCTCGGCGTTTCCTCGGCTCAACTCAATCAGCCTGAGCGAGGATTCAGCTTTATGGCCGACGGTCCCCTGGACATGCGGATGGATCGAACACGCGGGGCAACGGCGGAAGAGCTTGTCAACCGTCTGCCTGAACGCGATCTGGCGGATGTGATTTATCGCTACGGCGAAGAGCGGTACGCGCGGCGGATCGCGAGAGCGGTGGTGCAGGCTCGTGAAAGAAAACCGTTTCGCACCACGTCCGAGTTGGTCGGTGTGATCCAGCAAGCCGTGCCGGCTTCGTACGCTCATGGGCGCATTCATTGCGCGACACGCACGTTCCAGGCGTTGCGGATCGCCGTGAATCAAGAGCTGGCCGTGCTCGGCCCCGCGATCCGCGACGCCGTCGATGTGCTGGCCCCCAAGGGTCGACTGTGCGTGATTTCATTCCATTCGCTGGAGGACCGCGTTGTGAAGGAGGCGTTCCGGTCGTTATCGCGGGGACCGGACGCTCGGTTGGCCGTTCTGACCAAAAAGCCGCGAACGGCGACCGAAGAAGAAAGAAGTCGGAACCCGCGGTCCCGCAGCGCAAAGCTGCGCGCGGCCGAACGCCTGCCATAAGGGGATGCGCCGATGAAAACGTTGACGCTCCTGATGACCATGTCGCTCCTGCTCGCATTTGTCTGGGAACGGGTCGACATGGTGAGACTCGGCTACCGAATCGAGCGGCTTAAATCGGACAAGGTTCGCCTCGAACGGGAGCGGGATGAATTGCGGGTCAAAGTCTCGTCGCTCACGTCGCCGGCGCGGATCGCGAAGGTGGCAACGGAAAAATTGGGTATGGTTCCGCCTCGGCAGGATCAGGTGGTGGTGGTCCGCTTGGAGCCTGAGGCGCCGTCACCCACTTCACTGGCGGAGTTCGAAATCAAACTGGCTAAGCACGACGTGTCGAGGAAGGTGCGGTAAATGGCGGATGCTTTTTCCTATCGGGGGCGGCGGTTCGCGGTCGCGCTGGTGTTCATAGCCGGCTTTGCCGCCGTCCTGATCCGGTTGTTCACCCTGCAAGTGCTGCAGGCGGCCGAGCTGACCGTGAAGGCGGATCGGCAGCACAGCAAGACGGTCACGCTGGAAGGACCGAGGGGTGCCATTTACGACCGACACGGGAAGGTACTGGCTATCAATGTCGAAGTGCCGTCGGTCTTCGGTATGCCGACCTTGCTGGACGACCCGAGCGGGGTAGCCCGCCACCTGTCTCCTGTTCTGCACGTCCGGGCCGCTGAAATCGAAAAAAAGCTCAAACAGGACCGCAGCTTTGTTTGGTTGGCGCGCAAGCTGGATCCGGATCAGGGGAGAAGGCTGGAACAAATGCCCCTCGATGGTATCGGGCTCGTTATGGAGGGTCGTCGCTTTTATCCCAAAGGTCCGTTGCTTTCGCATGTCCTGGGGTTCGCCGGAATGGACGGGCAGGGGTTGGAGGGGTTGGAACGTCGGTACGAAACCTATCTGCACGGAGAAAAACGGATGGTCGTGCTGCAGCGCGATGCGCTGGGGCGCACCGTGTTTCCGAAAGATCTGAGGGAACAGACTCCGGCCCCCGGGCACAGTCTGACACTGACGATCGACGAAGTCATTCAGTATGTGGCGGAGAAGGAGCTGGAAGCAGCCGTCAATACCGCCCACGCGAAGTCGGGCATTCTCGTTGCCATGGAACCGCGGACCGGCGCGATACTGGCCCTCGCCGTCAGTCCTCGCTTCGACCCGAACGCGGTAGCGGCGCTGTCTCCTGATCGCTGGCGCAACAAGGCGCTGACCGACGCCTACGAGCCGGGCTCAACGATGAAAGTGATTGTCGCCGCCGCGGCACTCGAAGAACACGTCATGACGCCCGGGACCCTGGTGTTCGGCGAATATGGGCGGATGACGGTCGCGAACACGGTCATCCACGATCATGAGAAGTCGGGCTGGATGACTTTTGCCCAGGTCATTCAACGGTCAAGCAATATCGGGGCTGCGAAGGCGGCCATGGCCTTGGGGCCGGACCGCTTCTACCGGTACCTGCAAGCCTTCGGGTTCGGTGAGCGCACGGACATCGACCTGCCCGGCGAAGCGACTGGCCTCCTGAAGAATCCGCGTAGCTGGGGACGCCGCTCGCTCGCATCCATCGCGATGGGTCAGGAGGTCGGTGTGACGCCGTTGCAACTGATCACCGCAGTGTCGGCGGTGGCCAATGAGGGCCTCCTGATGAAGCCGTACATCGTATCCGAGATCCGTGACGCCGGAGGGCGACTGGTCAAGCAGTCCGTCCCGCAGGTCAAACGCCGGATTATCTCTGCGCAGACGGCCAGGACGCTGACCCGTATCCTCGAAGGAGTGGTGACGGAGGGGACGGGGACCAAAGCGGCGGTTCCTGGATTCCGCGTCGCGGGGAAAACAGGTACGGCACAGAAAATCGATCCACGAACCGGCGCATATTCGCCGACGCAGTTCGTCGGCTCGTTCGTCGGGTATGTGCCGGCCGAAGATCCACGGCTGGCGATGATCGTGGTCATCGATGAGCCGCAGACGGAGGCCTGGGGCGGCGCGGTGGCCGCTCCCGTCTTCCGTCGGGTCGCCGAACAGGTGCTCCCATATCTCGGGGTGACGTCCAACGAAACGGTCAAGTTGGCGATGGCGATGTGAACGGCGCAAGCCGGATCCTCGTTGGGATAAAGGACCATGACGCTGGACGAACTGATCGAGCCGTTGAAAGATCGACTCCAGATCGTCGAGCGGAGAGGCGATCTTCAGGTGCCGATCGCCGATGTGACCGACGATTCGCGACGCGTGAAGCCGGGGGCCTTGTTTGTTGCCGTCCGGGGCGAACGAGCGGACGGTCATGCCTACATTGGATCGGCGATTCGGTCCGGCGCTGGCGCCGTGGTGGTTCAGAGCGAGGTGGTCGATTGCGAGATCCCGTTGATTCGCGTGAAGGATTCTCGCCTGGCATTAGGCTTGCTCGGAAGCCGGTTTTATGGGAACCCGTCTTCCCGGCTTCGCATGATCGGGGTGACCGGAACGAACGGCAAGACGACCGTCACCTATGTCTGCAAGGCTCTTCTGGAAGCGATCGGCCGGCGGGTCGGGCTGGTCGGCACGGTGGCGTACCTGATTGGAACCGAGGTGATCCCCGCCTCCCATACGACGCCCGGCGCGTTGGACTTGCAGGCGCTGTTGGCCCGCATGGTCTGCGCCGGGGTGGACTCCGCGGTAATGGAAGTGTCCTCGCACGCGCTGGCGCTCGATCGCACCGTCGGCTGCGAGTTTGACGTCGCAGTCTTCACCAACCTGACGCAGGACCATCTCGACTTCCATAGAGACATGGATGACTACTTTCAGGCCAAATTGAAGCTCTTCGTCGGCCTCTCGGTCAGCGGGACCAAAGGAATGTCCAAGCGGGCCGTGGTCAACGCGGATGATCCGCGCGGGGAACTGGTCCGCGCCGCCTGTGCCGTGCCGGTCTGGACCTATTCCATCCGAAACCGGGCGGATATCCGCGCCGAGGACGTGCACCTCTCCCTGGACGGTACGCGATTCACGGCTGTCACGCCGGCTGGTAGGTTTCCGGTCGAAAGTCGATTGGTCGGAGAGCACAATGTGTACAACGTGTTAGCAGCCATCGGGGTTGCTCTGCAGGAAGGGTTGTCGCCGGACGAGGTGCGCAGTGGCCTCGAGCAGGTGCGCGATGTTCCCGGCCGGTTCGAGCGCGTGGAGGCCGGACAGGACTTCACGGTCGTTGTGGACTATGCGCATACGGAAGATGCGCTGGTGCGGCTCCTGACGACGGCACAGTCGCTCAAGACCGGCCGGATCATCACGGTCTTCGGTTGCGGCGGCGACCGGGATCGCGGAAAACGTCCCAAGATGGGGCGCGCGGCCGTCCGGTACAGCGATGTGGTGGTGCTGACCTCCGACAATCCCCGTACCGAAGATCCGATGGCGATCCTGCGGGAGGTGGAGGCCGGCGTCCGAGAGGCGCTGGCGGCCAAATCCAATGTCCGGTACGAGATGATCGCGGACCGCCGACAGGCCATTGAGGCGGCTGTCCGCGAGGCTCGGCCGGGGGACATGGTACTGATTGCCGGGAAGGGGCATGAAAATTACCAGATCATCGGCACCACCAAGTTTCATTTTGACGATCGCGAGGTGGCGAGAGAGGCCATCCTGAACAGAGGTGTGATGAGGGATGGGTGATGAATGACGGATAATCCGTGAGGAGCGGCGCATTCATCAGAGGTCATTTCTCATTGGCGCCGATCATGGATCACCCATCCGAGCGCGAACCTTACCATGTCGCTTTTTACCGTCGAAGAATTGCTCGAAGTGATCAGCGTGAAAGTGCTCGCCGGGCGCTGCGACGGTTGGCTCAAACGGCGCATTGCCCGACTCTGCACCGACTCCCGCTCAGTCCGTCGTGGCGATCTCTTTGTCGCCTTAAAGGGAGAGCAGTTCGACGGTCATCAGTTTGTGGTAGCCGCGCTCCGACTGGGTGCGATCGGGGCGATCGTCGAGGACCAGTATCGCCCTCCGGCCGCGAGCCTCACGAGCTCCAACAAGCAGGGGACCAAAAGGACAGAGCCGCTCCTGTTCGGCGTCCGGGACACCCTGTTCGCCTATCAGCAACTGGCCGCCCACCATCGCAGCCGTTTTACGATTCCCGTCGTCGCGGTCACCGGCAGCAACGGCAAGACCACCACCAAGGAAATGGTTGCCAGCGTCCTGGCTCAGCGCTGGACGGTGCTCAAAACCGAAGGCAATCTGAACAACCGCATCGGAGTTCCGCAGACTGTGTTCCGATTGACGCCGCGGCATCAGGCCGCGGTGGTCGAACTGGGCGTCGATCAGAAGGGACAGACTACCAGGCTGTGCGAGATCGTACGGCCGACGATCGGGCTGATCACAAATATTGGCCCTGACCATCTGGAGTTCTTCGGCAGCATAGAGGCTTCTGCCCAAGCCAAAGCGGAGTTGCTCGATCAGATGTCGCAAGACGGCGCGATCGTGCTGAACGCCGACGATCCGTACTTCGATTACCTCGCTTCGCGGGCCCAGTGCCGGGTCGTGTCTTTCGGGCTTTCACCCAAGGCAGATGTGCGGGCGCTGGACGTGCGGACGGATGCCCGCACGGGCGCTGCGTTTCGGTTGGCGCTGCCGGGCAAGGCCCGCTCCACGGCGGTCGCGCTTCGAGTCCATGGGGCGCACAATGTCTTGAATGCCTTGGCGGCGGCGGCGGTGGGGCATGTGCTGTCGCTGGGCGGCGCGGCGATTGCGCAGGGGTTGGCGCGGTTCCGCCCGGCGGCGATGCGGTCTCGGGTTGCCGACCACCGCGGCATGCGGGTCATCGACGACTGTTACAACGCCAATCCGGCGTCAATGAAGGCGGCCATTGAATTATTGGCAGAACTGGGCTCCTCCAAGCGGACAATTGCCGTGCTGGGTGACATGCTCGAATTGGGTCCGGAAGCTCGGGCATTGCACGAGGACGTCGGGGCCTTTCTGGCACAGCGGAACATTTCACTGCTTGTCGCCTGCGGTGCGCTCGGAGAGAGTCTCGCGGAGGGCGCCAGGCGGGGCGGAATGGCAGCGGACCGGATTCTGGAGGTGCCGGACGCCGGCGCCGCGGCGGTCGCCGTGAAATCTCTGGTCAGGAAGGGCGACGTGGTGCTGGTGAAAGCCTCACGGGGCATGAGGATGGAGCAGGTCGTCGAGGCTTTGGCAGGATCCGGACAGAGGCTGAGAGGACATCGTCAGGCGGTGAGGTAGCGCCGAGTTCCCATGCTGTATAACTGGCTGTATCCCCTGCACACGGAATTTTCCTTCCTGAACGTCTTCCGCTACCTCAGCTTCCGCATCATCTATGCGGCGGTGACGGCGTTCCTGATCGCGTTCGTGCTGGCGCCCTGGCTTATCCGCAAGCTGCAGGAACTCAAATTGGGACAACAGGTGAGGGACGACGGGCCCAAGCGACACCTGGCCAAGAGCGGGACCCCGACCATGGGCGGCCTCTTGATCCTGTTCGCCGTGGTCCTTTCCACCCTGCTCTGGGCCGATCTCACCAACCGGTACGTGTGGTTGGTCATCATCGCCACGATCGGTTTCGGCGCGGTCGGCTTCGTGGACGATTACCTCAAATTCGTCAAGGCCCGGTCCAAGGGGCTGACCGCCGCGCAAAAGTTCGCCTCGCAGATTCTGGTCGCCTTGGGCATCAGCCTGTTCCTGTACTCCCTGCCGAGCTACACCACCAAGCTCAGCGTGCCGTTTTTCAAGAACTTCTCGCCGGACTTGGGCTGGCTGTATGTCCCCTTTGCGATCCTGGTCATCGTGGGCGCCTCCAATGCCGTCAATCTCACTGATGGTTTGGATGGTTTGGCCATCGGTCCCGTGATGATCGCCGCAATGGCCTACACGATCGTCGCCTACGTGACCGGCAACCGGATCATGTCGGAATATCTGCTCATTCCGTACATCGAGGGCGCGGGGGAAATCGCCGTGTTCACGGCCGCAATCCTGGGAGCCAGCCTGGGGTTTCTCTGGTTCAATACGTATCCGGCGTCGGTCTTCATGGGGGACGTCGGCTCGCTGCCGCTCGGCGCGGCGCTGGGGACCGTGGCGGTGATCAGCAAGCACGAGTTGCTCTTGCTCCTGGTCGGCGGCGTGTTCGTCATCGAGGCCATTTCGGTGATTTTTCAGGTCCTCTCCTACAAGTCGAGAGGGAAACGGATTTTTCTGATGGCGCCGATTCACCACCATTTCGAGATGAAGGGCTGGGAGGAGCCGAAGGTCGTCGTTCGGCTCTGGATCATCGCGATCCTGCTCGCGCTGTTGAGCCTGAGTACGTTGAAGTTACGGTGACGACGTTAGTCGGGTCTATTTGTTTCTTTGGTTGAACCGGAGAACCGGACCAACCAAATGAACCAGGCAGACCAGATAGACCAGAATGCAAGACGCAAAGCCAACTGTCACAAACACCGCGACCGCAGTGCAGGCCCTCGCCGGGAAACGGGTCACGGTGGTCGGGCTGGCCAGGAGCGGGGTCGCGGCGGCTCGGTTGCTCTTGGCCGCCGGAGCGCGGGTGACTATCGCGGACCGGAAGGAACGGAGCGAGCTAGAACGCGCGCTGGCCGAACTGGATGCCGGCTCAATCACGGTCCGAGTGGGAGCAGATTATGGATCGGCGTTCGAGTCCCCCGAGCTGATCGTGATCAGCCCCGGCGTGCCGTCCCGCGCCGACGAATTGCAGCGAGCCCGCGCCCGCGGCGTGCAGGTGATCGGTGAACTCGAACTGGCCGCTCGTTTTGTCGCGGCGCCTGTCCTGGCTGTGACGGGAACGAACGGAAAAAGCACCACGGTCACGTTGATCGGGAAGTTGCTGGCCGAAAGCGGCAAACGGGTGTTCGTGGGAGGCAATATCGGGACGGCTTTGAGCGAGGCTGCGCTCGCAACGTATCAAGCGGGCGGGGCGTCTTCGCCGTACGACTATCTGGTCGTGGAGGTCTCCAGCTTTCAATTGGAAACCGTGGAGCGTTTTCATCCCTGGGCGGCCGCATTGCTGAATATCACGTCGGACCACATGGACCGTTACGAGTCGATGGAAGAATATGTCGCCGCCAAGGCTAGAATACTCGACAATCAAACGGCCGGCGACTACTCGCTGTTCAACCTGGATGACGAGCGCGTGATGCGTCTGCGGGCTCGGACTCGCGCTGCGGCGCTCGGCTTCAGCCGAACCGGGACAATCGGCCATGAGTTCAGCGGCGGAACGTTTCTGGAGGGCGATCTGATCGTGTCGACGGTCACAGGGCACAGGCAGGAAGTCTGCCGGCGGACCGAGCTGAAACTGCTCGGCGCGCACAATCTCGAGAATGCGCTCGCGGCTGTCAGCTTCGCGCTGCTCTGCGGTTGCCCGCTGGACGCCGTTCGGCGTGTGCTCAAGACCTTTCCCGGACTCGAACATGCGTTGGAGTTCGTGCGCGAGCGCGGCGGCGTCCGGTTCGTGAACGATTCGAAGGGGACCAATGTCGATGCAACAGTGAAGGCGCTCGAAAGCCTGGACCAACCAATCTGGCTCATCGCCGGCGGGCGAGACAAGGGCGCCGACTTTTCGAAACTCCGGCATCCCGTCCAGGCGCGCGCCAAACAGGTGATTCTGATCGGCGAAGCGGCGCCGCGGATCCAGGAGGCGTTGGGGGAATACGACCGCGTGCGCCGCGCCGCCTCGCTGCGCGAGGCCGTGGAGATGGCCGCGCGGGAAGCGAGTCCGGGAGACGTCGTGCTGCTGTCGCCGGCCTGTGCGAGCTTCGACATGTTCACCGACTACCAAGACCGCGGCCGGCAGTTCAAGGCGTTGGTCACTGCCTTGCCGTGACCGGTCGTGTTACGCGTGGCGCATGATGTGTTAAGAGGCGCATGAATGTCGCAGAAAACAACCGGCACACTGGCGCTTCCCTGGCCATCATCCGGTCGCAAAGCCCGCAAGCGGGTACCCGTGGATCGCACTCTATTGGTCATTACGGCGGTGCTCGCGCTGCTCGGACTCGTGATGGTGTTCAGCGCGAGCGCGGTGGTGGCGGGAAACCGGTTTCAGGATCCCGGCTATTTCCTAAAGCGGCAGGTGGCTTGGCTGGCCTGCGGCTTTGTGCTGCTGCATGTGGCTTCGCGCATCGACTACCCGGTGTGGCGGAAGCTGGCCCTACCGATGCTGGGGCTCACCGCGGTGCTTTTGATATTGGTGTTGATTCCTTCGCTCGGCGTGGCAGCCAAGGGTGCGAGGCGATGGCTGCGGCTGGGGCCGATTTCGGTGCAGCCGGCGGAGATCGTCAAACTAGTTTCGGTGATCTATCTGGCGGCGTATTTAGCGAAGAAGGAGGATAGGATTCGCCTCTTCGCCAAGGGGGTTCTGCCGCCCCTCGTCGTCGTCGGAGTGCTGAGCGGGCTGGTGCTGTTGCAGCCGGATCTGGGGACCGTGGTCGTGCTGGGGCTGATGACGGCGGTCATGTTGTTTCTGGGTGGAGCGCGGCTGACGCATTTGATGGGCTTAGCTCTCTGCGCCCTGCCGATTGGCTTGGCGTTGATGCTGAAGTCAAGTTATCGGCGACAACGGCTGCTGACGTTTCTCTCTCCATGGAAGGACGCCTCCGATACCGGCTTTCAGATGACACAATCGTTTCTTGCCTTCGGCAGCGGCGGTCCATTCGGCGTCGGGCTGGGAGAGGGCAAGCAGAAACTCTTCTTTCTTCCGGAAGCCCATACGGATTTTGTGCTGGCGTTGGTCGGCGAGGAATTGGGGTTGATGGGCACGTCGGCGATCATCCTGCTGTTCGCGATCTTTATGTGGAAGGGATTTCAGATCGCCGAGCGGGCGCGGATGCCGTTCGGTCGGCATCTGGGCATGGGGATTACGCTCCTAGTCGGCATTCAGGCGCTGATCAACGCTGGCGTCGCCACCGGTTTGCTGCCGACCAAGGGGTTGACCTTGCCGTTCGTGAGCTACGGAGGTTCGTCGCTGGTGGTCAATCTGATCGGCGTCGGTCTGTTGCTCAGCATCTCCCGGGATCGGCAGGGAGGCCGACAGGCCGGCGGGCACCGAAGCGGCTATGGGAGCGGATCGGTCGGCAGATGAACATCGTCATCGCGGCGGGCGGAACGGGTGGCCACCTCTATCCGGCTGTGGCCCTCGCCCACGAATTTCAGAGGCGGGATCCGCGCGCTGCCATTCTCTTCATCGGCACGGCTCGCGGCATCGAATCGAAGGTCTTGGCGCACGAAGGGTTCGAATTGAGGCTCATTGCAGCCAAGCCGGTGATGGGGCGGGGGGTCGTCCGGGGAGCGATGGCTCTACTCTCCCTCCCAGCCGGAATCCGGCAGTCGCTCGGCATCCTGCGTGAACGGCGGGCGGACCTTGTGATCGGCGTGGGCGGGTACACAAGTCCTGCGGTGCTGGCGGCGGCCTTTCTCATGGGCATCCCGAGAGTCATTCTGGAACCCAATGCGCATCCCGGGATGGCGAACACGGTCGTGGGTCCCTTGGCACAGCGCGTGTTTCTGGCTTTCGAGTCCGCGGCCGGAGCCTTTGCGTCGTCAAAGGTCCGTGTAGTCGGCACGCCGATCCGGCGCGCGTTCTATGAAGAAGGCGAAGGGCGAGAGACGAAGAGCGAGCGGCCGGCAAGAGAACAGGCTGCGGGCGTTCAATCCATACCCATCAGCCGCACGCCGGGTGCCTTCCGCCTGCTGATTTTCGGCGGAAGCCAGGGAGCGAACGCGATTAACTCGGTGGTGATCGACGCGTTGCCGGACCTGATGGACCTGCGGGAACGCCTGGCAGTGACGCACCAGACGGGAGACGCAGACTATGCGCGGGTCCAGGCCGCCTATCGGGCGATGGGGTTCAGCGCGGAAGTCGCGCCGTTTCTCTACGACATGCCGCGGGTCTTGCGTGCAGCGGATTTGGTGGTCTCCCGCGCCGGGGCTGTGACCATCGCCGAAGTCACCGCCTGCGGCAAGCCGGCGATTCTGATTCCGCTCCCGCAGGCGATCTACGACCATCAGGCGCGCAACGCGCAAGCGATGGCGTCGGCCGGAGCCGCCGTCGTGCTGCCGCAGGCGGAGTTGAGCGGGCCGAAGCTGGCGCGGACGATCGAGGAATTGGTGCGCGATCCCGAACGGTTGAGCCGGATGAGCGCCGGGAGCCGGGCGATGGGGCGAACCGATGCGGCGGCGGCGATCGTGCAGGAATGCTACGCGCTCATAGGGGGAGATCATGAGATCGACCGATCTGTTGGAGCGGGGGGAACGTGAACAGGTCGTCATGCGGCCGAACGAGAGGCGAGGTTATCGCGGAGTTGTAACCCGGGTGTCCATGTTCAGAAAGACGCAACATATCCATCTGGTGGGGATCGGCGGAGCGGGCATGAGCGGCATCGCCGAAGTCCTGTTGACATTGGGCTACACGGTGACGGGTTCCGACCTTCATGAATCCGAGACGACCAGGCGGTTGCAGGAACTCGGCGGCCGCATCTTCATCGGTCATCAGGCGTCCAATGTGGGCGGGGCGCAAGTGGTGGTGATTTCCTCGGCCGTCGCGCCGACCAATCCCGAAGTGACGGAAGCCCGGGCCAAAAAGATTCCGGTCATTCCGCGCGCCGAAATGTTGGCCGAGCTGATGCGGTTGAAATACGGCATCGCCATCGCCGGCGCACACGGCAAGACCACCACGACTTCGATGGTCGCGAGCGTGCTGGCTCAGGGCGGACTCGACCCGACGATCGTCATCGGCGGCAAGGTGAACGCGCTGGGCAGCCATGCGCGCCTGGGACGTGGGGATTTGCTCGTGGCCGAAGCAGACGAAAGCGACGGCTCCTTCCTGCGGCTGTCGCCGACCATCGTCGCGGTGACGAACATCGACCGGGAGCATCTGGATCATTACGGCTCGATGGAGCGGCTCCACGAAAGCTTTTTGGAATTCATCAACAAGGTTCCATTCTACGGCCTGGCGGTCCTCTGTGCTGACGACGAGCGGATTCGGTCGCTCCTGCCCCGGGTCGTGAAGCGCTACCAGACCTATGGGTTGCGGGAACAGGAAGAGGGGGGGCCGGACTTTCGAGCGACGGACATTTCGCTCAGGCAGTGGGGCTCGGAGTTTCGAGCGTACTTCCGCGGAAAAAATCTCGGGCCTTTCCGCTTGGCGACGCCGGGCGTGCACAACGTCGCCAACGCGCTGGTCGCCATCGCGATTGGGATGGAACTGGAGGTGCCGATCGACCTGATCCGCAAGGGCCTGGCGGCTTTCACCGGGGTGGAGCGCCGTTTCCACCTGCGGGGCGAAAAGGGCGGGATCATGGTGGTGGACGACTACGGCCACCATCCTACGGAAATCAAAGCCACGCTGGCCGCGGCGAAGCAAGGTTGGGATCGCCGACTGGTGGTGCTCTTTCAGCCGCATCGATACAGCCGTACGAGGGACCTGATCGATGAGTTCGCCCATGCCTTCGACCAGGCGGAGGTACTGTTCGTGACGGACATTTATCCAGCCGGTGAACAGCCGATCCCCGGCGTGTCCGGCGAACGATTGGCAGAGGCCGTGCGGGCCGCCGGCCATCCCTCTGTGACCTGGGTGGAACGGAAAGAGACGCTACCGGATCAAGTGCTGCCGGTGCTGAAGCCTGGAGACCTCGTTATCACACTAGGCGCCGGAGATATCTGGAAGGCAGGCCTGGGGGTGTTGGATCGATTGGCGTCGTCGGCTCAACCATGAAGGTTATGGACCGGCGCCGCGGGCGATCACAACGGTCGGGAAGCCTGCCGATGCGCGACCTTCGCACAGTCGTCGCCGGCATCAAGGGGACGGTGAGATTTCATGCGCCGCTGCGGGAGTACACCTCGTTCAAGATCGGTGGACCGGCGGATGTGCTCGTCGAGCCGGCTGACGTCGAGGATGTCTGCCAGTTGGCGAAACAAGCGGCCGCGGCCAAGGTTCCGATCTTCGTCATCGGCGGAACCAATCTGCTGGTGCGGGACAAGGGGATCCGCGGCGTGGTCGTCAGTCTGTCCCGGCTCCGGGCGATCGAGGACGAGCCGGATCACGTCATCTATGCGGAGGGGGGGGTCGGCATGCCGACACTCATCGGCCATGCCATCCGGCGTTCGCTCTCCGGACTCGAATGGGCGGCGGGGATTCCTGGCACGGTGGCGGGTTGCGTGGTGATGAACGCAGGCACGAGGTTGGGCGAGATGCGGTCGGCCGTCAAAGCCGTGCGGATCGTGGATCCTCTGGGACGGATCGTCGACTGCCCCGCGTCGGAGATTGAATTCAGCTACCGGCGCGCGAAGTTACCGAAAGGCGTCGTGGTGGGCGTGTGGCTCCAGCTCAAGCCCGGGTCCCGGCGCGACATTGAGCGGGTGGTCAAGGACTATCTGCGCTATCGCAAGGATACGCAGCCGCTGACGCTTCCTAACGCCGGCTGCGTGTTTAAGAATCCCGGGAAGGAGCCGGCGGGGAAGCTGATCGAGGCGGTAGGGCTCAAGGGCGCGCGCGTCGGCGACGCCCAGGTGTCCGAGAAGCACGGGAATTTCATCGTGAATCTGGGACGGGCGCGGGCGGCGGACGTGATCGCGTTGATTCAGAAAGTCCGCCGCCAAGTGTGGCGGCGGACCGGCATCGCCCTGGAACTGGAATTGAAGATCGTCGGGCAAGTCTGAGACCAGAGGTAAGGGGGTAAAGGGATAACGGGGTAAGGAGAAAACGGAGAACGGCTCCCCAGCCCGATGCCCCGCTACCCCGTTACTCCAACTTGTGATGAGCGAGCAAATATGCCGCTGACCAGAGCCCGCATCGGCGTGTTGATGGGCGGACAATCCTCCGAGCGGGAGATCTCGCTTCGGACTGGTCAAGCCGTTCATCGAGCTCTGCTTCGGCGCGGCTATGACGCGGTGCCGATCGATGTCGGACCGTCTCTCTATAAGGACTTGCAAGAACAGAAGATCGAGCTGGCCTTTTTGGCGCTTCACGGTCCAGGCGGTGAAGACGGCGCCATCCAGGGATTCCTGGAGACGATCGGCATCCCCTATACCGGCTGCGGGGTGCTGGCCAGCGCGATGGGAATGGACAAAGTGACCGCCAAGGCGCTGCTCGCCCACCACGGCGTGTCGGTGCCTCCAGGGACGGTGGTCAAGCGGGGCGAGTCGACGCCGAGCGGACGCGTCCTCCGCTCGGCCGGGTTGACCTGGCCTGTCGTCGTGAAACCGGCTTCGCAGGGATCGACCATCGGGGTGAGCATCGTTCGCCGGCCGTCACAGTGGAAAGACGCGCTGGCGCTCGCCCACCGATATGACCGGCAGGCACTGGTCGAAGCCTACATTCCGGGACATGAGGTCACGGTCTCTCTCCTCGATGAAGGAGAGGGAAAGCTCTCCGTCCTGCCGGCGGTGGAGATCGTGGCGCCGAGCGGGTTCTACGACTACGCCGCCAAATATCAGAAAGGGAAGACTCGGTATCTGTGTCCGGCTCCTCTCTCGGCGAACGTGACCCGCCGACTGCGAGAGATGGCGGTGAAGACCTACGAGGTGTTCGGCTGTGAGGGCGCAGTGCGGGTGGATTTCCGAGTCACACCGCGCGGCCGTCCCTATGTGCTGGAAATCAACACCATTCCGGGGATGACGGAGACGAGTCTGTTGCCGATGGCGGCGGCGCAAGCGGGGATCGACTATGACGCTTTGACCGAGCGGATTCTGGAATCCGCGCTCAGGCGCGCCGCTCATCGGCGAGTCGGAACCGGTTGAGCGCGAGGGACCTCACGTCCATGAGCATGAGAAAGAGACGGGTTTTGCTGGCGGGGAGGAAGAAACGGGCGCAAGGCCCCAGACCGAACCATCGACGGGCGGACGGGCCCGAACCGGGAAGCGCCGCCTGGGAGCGGATGCGCGAGCGACGGCGCCGTTCGTTTCGCCGCGGATTTCGGTTGGCCGGGTGGCTGGTGTTGAGCGGACTGACTGCGTGGGGAGCTTCCGTTGTCTCACGAGAGGCCGTTCCGGTCGTCCGCAAGTGGTTTGTTATCCAGACTGTGACAGTGCAGGGGCTTGATCGCGTGACCAGGCAGGAGATTCTCGATCGGCTGTCGCTGCGTGATGACGCGACGCTGTTTTCCGTGCACCCGCAGGCATTGGAAGAACGGCTGATGGGGCATCCCTGGATCAAGGCGGTGGAGATCCGGCGCGTGCCGTTCCATGAGTTGCAGGTGACGGTCGCCGAGCGCAAGCCGGCGGCGGTCGTCCGGACGGCCTCGGGCGACTGGCTCACCGACGACGAGGGACATGTGCTGTCCAAGTTGGAAAGTGGTGACGAGCCGGCGCTCCCGCTGCTGACCGGAATCGATTCCCACGGGCTGTTGCATGGCGATCCCGCCGCCCGCCGCGCGGCGAAGGTCGGCATTGACCTGGCGAATCTGGTCACCCAGACGCTCGACAGCCGGGTGGAGGTGGACGTCGGCAACCCCGCCAATCTTGTCGCCTCCGTCCGCGGCCTGCGATTCCAATTCGGGCGGTCCCCGGTCGACGAGCAATGGGAGCGGTTCCGCAAGGTCAGACCGGCGCTCCGCTTCGTGACCTTCGATGGAGACGGGCGTGGGCCTAACGAGATTGACCTGCGGTATTCCGGCCGCGTCATTGTCCGCGAAAGGGGGTAAACGGTGCCGAAACGAGACCAGATTCTCGTAGGGCTGGATATCGGGACGACCAAGATCTGCGCCATCGTCGCCGAAGTGACAGAGGAGGGGGCGCTGAACATCATCGGCGTCGGGTCCAGTCCGTCGCGCGGGCTGCGCAAGGGTGTCGTGGTCAACATCGAGAGCACTGTCGAGTCGATCAAGAAAGCGGTCGAGGAGGCGGAGCTAATGGCCGCTGTCCAGATTAACTCGGTCTACACCGGAATCGCGGGCAGCCATATCTCCGGAGAGAATTGCAAAGGCGTGGTGGCCCTGAAAAAGGGAGAGGTGACGCGCGAAGACATTCAGCGGGCGGTGGAAAGCGCCCGCACGCTGGCGGTCATCCCACACGAGCGGCGCATCTTGCATGTGCTCCCGCGAGAGTTCGTGGTGGACGATCAGGACGGCGTCCGTGAACCGTTGGGGATGTCCGGCAACCGGTTGGAGGTGAATGTGCATGTGATCACGGGCGCGGTCACCTCTGCGCAGAACATCATCAAGAGCGTGAACCGGGCTGGTCTGGATGTGGTGGACATCATTCTCCAGCCGTTGGCTTCCAGCGAGGCGGTGCTGAACCAGGAAGAGCGCGAACTGGGCGTCGCGATGGTGGATCTCGGCGGCGGCACGACGGACCTCGCCATTTTTCTGGACGGCAGCATTCGACATACGGCGATCCTGCCGATCGGCGGGCAGAACCTGACCAAGGATCTTGCCATCGGGCTCCTCACCTCGCAGACCGAGGCGGAGAAGATCAAGATCCAGCACGGCATCGCGCGGACCGAGTTGATCCACGGCCATCAAATGGTGGAGGTGCCGTCAGTCGGCGACCGGCCGCCGCGGACCGTTTCGCGACGGGACATCGCCGACATCCTCGAACCGCGCGTGGAAGAAATGTTCGATCTGGTAAAGCGTGAGATCGCCAGGGCCGGATACGAGGGGATGTTAGGCGCGGGCGTGGTGATCACCGGAGGCACTTCGCTGCTGGAGGGTATGCCGGAGGCGGCGGAGAAGGTGCTGAACCTGCCGGCAAGGCGGGGAACGCCCAGCGGCGTTGGCGGGTTGCGGGACATCGTCAGCAACCCGATGCATGCGACGGGGGTGGGCCTGTTGCTGCACGCCCGGCACCACGCTGAAGAATTGGAAACCGCCGGGCTGCGCCGCGGGCGTCCTCTGGGTCGGGTCTTCGAACGCATGCGGTCGTGGATGTTCGAGTTGTTTTAACCTCGCCTGCTGGCTTTTGAGCGGGCGCATCGCACAAAGGGAGGTGTCGCGATGTTTGCATTTCAGGAGGATATGCTGACGCCGGTCAGGATCAAGGTCATCGGCGTAGGCGGGGCCGGCTGCAACGCGGTCAATACGATGATCGGGGCCGGATTAAGCCGGGTCGAATTCATCGCCGCCAACACGGATGTGCAGGCGCTCGAACGCGCCCATGCCCCCTTCAAGATTCAGCTTGGACCGGAACGGACCAGGGGCTTGGGCGCCGGCGCCAAGCCTGAAATCGGCAAGGAATCGGCCTTGGAAAGCCAGAACCAAATTCGGGAAGCGCTGGAAGGGGCGGACATGGTCTTTGTGACCGCCGGCATGGGAGGCGGGACCGGCACGGGGGCGGCGCCGATCGTGGCGGGCATCGCCCGCGAGCTGGGAATCCTGACGGTCGCCGTGGTGACCAAGCCGTTCCAATACGAAGGACATCGGCGGATGGCCTATGCCGAGGAGGGGCTGCGCGATCTGCGTCGGCATGTTGATACGCTGCTGGTGATTCCGAACCAGCGCCTGTTGAGCATCGTGGACAAGTCCACGCCGTTGCTGGACGCGTTCAAGGTCGCGGACGACGTGCTGCGGCAGGCGATTCAGGGCATCGCTGACGTCATCACCACGACCGGCCATGTCAATGTGGATTTCGCCGACGTGCGCACGGTGATGAGCCACACCGGCCGGGCAGTCATGGGCATGGGTGTGTCGCGCGGCGCCAACCGGGCGATGGAAGCCGCGCAGAAAGCGATCTCCAGTCCGCTGCTCGAAGACGGTGGCGTCGAGGGGGCGCGGGGGGTCCTCCTCAATATCACGGGCGGGCCGAACATGTCATTGCACGAGGTGGATGAAGTCGCGTCGATCATCAAGGAGGCCGCCGATGCGGAAGCCAATATCATCGTCGGCCAGGTGATCAATCCGGATTTGGGCGACGACCTGGTCGTGACCGTCATCGCCACAGGGTTCGATCGTGACGAGCCGCAAGCTAAGCCTGCCGTTGCGGCCGCCGAGCGGATGGCGGCGAGAAGTCCTCGAACCGCCCAACAGGTATTGGCGGGCGTTCATGCGGGCGGACCAGACCTGCCGCATCGGGACCTGGACCGACCGGCGTTCTTGCGGAAACTGAGCGAGCAGCGGGAGGCGCAGGAGCGGCTCAGTCTGATGGCCGACGATGAATGGGACGTGCCGACGTTTCTGCGCAAGCAGGCGGACTGATTCGTCAACCCGCGTGGGTCACTCGTCAATGTGCAGTGTGTGTCGAATGACGAGGGGCCAACGCGTCCATTTGCAAATAATGAAGGATGTCGTGATTACCTTGCCAGCCTTTGCCACGGTGCGCGACGGCGTGCGGCACTTTTTCGGCACGCGCAACCAGCCGGACCGGCTTGAAACGGATGCCGGCGTGACGGTGGTGGCGGTGAAACAGGTGCACGGGACCGACGCATTGATTGTGGACCGACCCCTACGGACCGACGAGACGTTCGACGGCGCCTGGGATGCCCTGATCACCGATCAACCGGGCGTGCTTGTGACGGTCCGCACGGCCGACTGCGTGCCGGTGTTGCTGCATGATCCCCAACGCGGCGTGGTGGCGGCCGTCCACGCAGGCTGGCGCGGCGCCGTGGCGGGCATCGTTCTCAAGACGTTGGAGGCGATGAAACGGCGGTTCGGGTCCGAGCCCTCTTCGGTTCGCGTGGGCATCGGACCGGCGGCCGGACCCTGCTGCTATGAAGTGGACGAGCCGGTTCTGGCCCGGCTGAGGGCGAGCTTTCGCGGATGGCGCTCCGTGGTGCTCGAATGCGGGAGAGACAAGGCGATGTTGGACCTCCGGGAGTTGGTGCGACAACAGGCCCGATCAGTCGGAGTCGAAGAAGGGAGGATCCACAGCGTGAACGTCTGCACGATTTGCCATCCCGACCTCTTCTTTTCGTATCGTCGCGAGGGGGTCGTGAACGGCACGATGGTCAGTGGGATCGTCCTCTTGCGCCGGCAGGCGCGGGCGTGAAACCGTAAAGTCCTGACAAGCGCCGCCGGTTTCCGGTACTATATGCATAAGTTTGGGATCATGCCAAGGTCGGTTGGCGGTCCGGTGGATGCGCGTACCTGATGATGGTCGATTCCGTTGATTCAGGCGTCTGATTCCGATGCGATTGCCCGAAACATCCGAACTGTCCTCGAGCACATTCGCCGTGCCGCGGAGCGCGTCGGGCGTCAATCCGACCGCATTCGGTTGATCGGAGCGACCAAAACGGTGTCCGTACCCCGTTTGCGCGAAGCGATGGCCGCGGGCTTGACCGAATTCGGCGAGAATCGGCTGCAGGAGGCGCGGGAAAAAATCAAGCAGATCGGTCTTGGGCAAGCGCACTGGCACTTCATCGGCCGGTTGCAGCGACGCAAAGCCAAGGCGGTCGTCGGATTGTTCGAGCTTATCCATTCGGTGGATAGTGTCGAGCTAGCTGTGGAGCTCAACCGCCGGGCGGCCCAGGCCGGGATCATCCAGCCAGTCTTACTGGAGATTAATATCGGCGGAGAGGACAGCAAAGGGGGGTTCGCTCCGGAGTCCGTGGGAGAAATTCTCCCAGAGCTGAACGCCATGCCGCACCTGCTTATCAGGGGGCTGATGACGATTCCACCGTTGGTAACCGATCCCGAAGACGCGCGCCCGTATTTCCGGCGGCTCCGAGAGCTAGCCGAGTCGCTCGCGCGTTCCGGGCAGGAGCGGATCCGCATGGACGAACTCTCGATGGGTATGTCGCACGATTACGAGATTGCGGTTGAAGAAGGGGCGACGATGGTGCGAATCGGCACCGCGATTTTCGGGGCGCGCCGTGTCTAGTCTCGGAGGCGGGAAGCGCATTGCGTTCATCGGTGCCGGCCAAATGGCCGAGGCGCTGATCGAGGGCATGCTCGCCGCGCGGGCTTGCGACCCCGGTCACGTGTGGACGACCGACCTCAACGCCGTCCGCCTCGACCACATGAAGCGGCGCTTCGGCGTGCAGGTCGGCTCGATCAATCGGGATGCGGCTCAATGGGGCGAGGTGGTCGTTTTGGCCGTGAAGCCCCAGGTTCTGGCCGACGTGCTGGAGGAGATCGCTCCTGTCTTGGCCGGCCGTCTGGTCGTCTCGATTGCGGCCGGTGTCTCCGTCCGTTGGATTGCTGACCGGGTGCCGCGGCAGACGAGAATCATCCGCGCGATGCCCAATGCGCCGGCCTTGGTTCGTGAAGGCATGACGGCGCTGTGCTGGGGTGCCGGAATCGAAGAAGAAGACGGCCGGCTTGCACGCGCGCTGTTTGAGGCCGTGGGGCGGGTGGTGACGGTGGAGGAACGGGTGATGGATGCGGTGACGGGCCTAAGCGGCAGCGGACCGGCCTATGCGTTTGTCGCGATCGAAGCCCTGGCGGACGGCGGTGTCAAGATGGGGCTGCCGCGCGCCGTGGCAGAACTGCTGGCCGCCCAGACGCTGTTGGGCGCGGCGCGCATGGTGCTCGAAACCGGCGAACATCCGGGCACGCTCAAAGACCGGGTGGCTTCTCCCGGAGGAACGACCATCGCCGGGCTGCATCGGTTGGAACGCGGCGGCGCGCGGGCCTGTTTGATCGCGGCAGTGGAGGCGGCCGCGCGGCGGTCGGGGGAATTGGGACGCTGATGTTTGTGGCGGCGAACGTGCTGGAAGGGATCGCCCATGTGGCGGATTGGATCCTGACCCTCTACATGTATGTCATTATTGCGCGCGCGCTGATCTCTTGGGTGAATCCCGATCCCTGGAATCCGATCGTCCAATTTCTGGAGCGCGCCACGGAGCCCGTGCTCGGTCCAATCCGTCGGTGGCTTGGATGGCGAATGGGCATCGATCTCTCGCCGGTGGTGGCGATCCTGATCATTGTCTTCCTGCAGTATGCGCTCGTACGGTCGTTGTTTGAAATGGCGACGCGTATGCACATCGAATAATTCCGCGCGGGAGAAATCCATGAAGATCACACCGCTCGATATCCAGCAAATGGTCTTCCGAACTGCGTTCCGGGGCTACGACCGTCAGGAAGTCAACCGATTTCTGGAGGACCTCGCACAGACCGTCGAAGCGCTCAACCGGGACAACGCGGTGCTGCGGGAAAAACTCGCCTTCGTCGAACAGCAACTGGCCGAGATGAAAAAAACGGAGGCGACGCTGTCGCATGCGCTGGTGTCCGCACAGTCATTGGCCGATGAGATGAAGCGCTCGGCGCAGCGGGACGCGGAGTTGGTGGTCAAGGAAGCCGAGTTGAAAGCCGCAGAAATGCTCCGGCAGGCCAGGGGGGAGTTGGTTGTTACGCAACGCGACCTCACCGAACTACGGAAGCAGCGGCTGTTGATGATCGAACGGCTGCGCGCCACGATCCGCACGTTCGAACGGATGTTGGAGATCGAGGAGGGAGAGACGTACCACCCCGACCAGGCTGCTCCGGATGACAAACTTGCCGGCGATTCCAATCACTGAAGAGACCGTCGCCGTCCGGACAGCTCATCACCCCGCCATCCGGTCTCGTGCCGCCGCGCGTATCCTCCAGAGCCGTATCGGCATAACGATTTTGTCCCGCGAAATTTCACGACCATCGTAAGAGGAATGCATGAGCGGAACCGACTCGGTGGACCGTGCGCTCGAAACCGCCGTGCAGGAGGGTGTGTTTCCCGGGGCGGTGCTGGCGGTGCGCGTGCGGAAGCGACTCGTCTACCACCGGGCCGTCGGCCGCGTTTCATCGGAACCGCCGGGGGCGCCGGCGCAGGTCCGGACGATCTACGATCTTGCCTCCTTGACCAAACCGCTCGCGACGACCACCTCCGTCCTTTGGTTGGTCCAGCAAGGCCGGCTGACGCTCGATCATCGGCTCGACGAGCTGCTTCCTGAGCTGAAGGATCGCCCAATCGGGAGCGCGACGGTCTTTCATCTCCTCACGCACAGTTCCGGGTTGCCGGCGTGGAGGCCCTATTACGAACGGATAGCGGAACAGGATCGCCTCACCCCGGGCTTTTGGGGCAGTGAGGCCGCCGGGCGGGCGGTCATGGGCTATATCCGCGAGGAAACCTTGTTGCACAACATCGGAGAGCGCAGTGTCTACAGCGACTTGGGATTCATGTTGCTCGGTTTCATTGTGGAACGCGTGAGCGGGCAGTCGTTCCCGGCCTTTTGTCGGGAACACCTCTTCGAGCCGCTTGGCGCCGACCCGTTAGGGTTTGCGACGCCCACTGCGGACGGGATGACCGTGGGCGGTCGATTAGTGTCCGACCGGGATGCGGTCGCCGCGACCGAACGCGATGCATGGAGAGGGCGGATTCTGTGCGGGGAGGTGCACGATGAGAACGCCTCAGCGTTGGGCGGCGCGGCCGGGCACGCGGGGCTGTTCGGGACGGCGGAGGCGGTGTTAGCAGTGTCCGGAGCGTGGCTGGACGCCTATCACGGACGGCCGGGTCCGTTCAAGCCGGAATTCGCACGCCGATTCGTGACCCGGCAGAATCGCGTCCCGCAATCCACTTGGGCGCTGGGATGGGATACGCCTTCGGCGCTATCGTCGGCGGGGAGCCAATTCTCGCCGCGGTCGTTCGGGCATCTTGGATACACAGGCACGTCACTCTGGGTCGATCCGATCCGGGAGCTGGAAGTGGTATTACTGTCGAACCGCGTCCACCCGACCCGCCGAAACAATCAGATTCAGCGCTTCCGTCCCTTCATTCATGATCTCATCTTTCAGGAGCTCGTAGCGAGGAGCCAGTAGCTGACAGCTATTCGCTGTTCGCTGCTTGCTCCAGCCTAGGCCTCGTCTGGATAGTCGATCCACGTTTCCTTTTCGGCCAAGTAGTGGCGGCCTTTGAAGTTCGGTCTGGTCCTCATCCGCCGGAACCCCAACGTCCTCAGCCTGTCCACCACGTCTTTCACCGCTGCGGCGATCGAAGGATGCGTCTGCCCCTCAACGGTGAGCGCCTCGTACATGACTTTCGCGAAATACCCGTTGGCGGTCCGATGGACCAGGATCGAACGGTTAAAGTACCGGTCGCTCGGGTCGACCCCTTCGATCTGATGACGTTCGACCAAGCCTTCTTTCTTGAATATCAGCGGGAGGGTGCTCATCGTAATGACCTCCGTCTGCGCGATCCGACGGGATTATAGGGGCCTGTCCCGCCGACTGCAACCGCGTTGACAAGATTCCGGCCCCATCCCTAAGATGACCCGGCTTCTCGACGGACGGAGAGTTTGACGCGCCGCCAGCGGGCCTCACGCGACGCCATGAACATTCCCAACAGTTTGACGATTCTGCGCATTCTCTTGATTCCCGTGTACGTTGGGTTCCTGATCTACGAACGGTACGACCAGGCCCTCGTGATCCTACTATTGGCTGGTGTGACGGACGGGCTCGACGGTACCATCGCCAGGGTTGCCAACCAGCGCACCAGACTGGGCGCGTTTCTGGATCCGCTGGCCGACAAGCTGTTGCTGACCTCGGGATTCGTGACACTGGCGGTGATGCACCTGATTCCCTCGTGGATTGCTATCGTGGTCGTCAGTCGCGACCTGATTCTGATGGCCGGCACTGTGCTGGCTCAACTCGCCGATTCGCGGGTCGATATTTCCCCCACGATTTTGGGAAAAGGAACAACGCTCCTTCAGCTCGCCTATATCATTCTCGCGGTCTTTTTGGCCTCGCGGCAGATAGACCTCGGGGTTCTTCAGCCCTTGCTGTACGTGATGGTGGGGCTGACACTGACCTCGGGCTTCCATTATCTCTATCGCGGCTATATTCATGTCAGCACCAGCGGTACCTGACCGAGTCTTCCGAGCGCTTCCCCCGTGCGGCTGCGCGCGAGCCGCACGATCCGGCAATTTTTTTGACAAGCCCCAGGTCGTCCAGTAGACTTCGTTTTGCATCGTTTTTCTCCGTGCAGCGCTTCTGATTCACTGAGAGAACCGCGGGACCGAGATCACCAGATGAGCACCTTCGCATATGTGGGCAGAACCAGAACGGGCGCGATCCGCAGGGGGGAATTGACGGCCAAAACCCGTGATGAAGCCGTCGAACAACTGCGCAGGCAAAACGTCATCGTCACCAGCCTGGAAGAAAAGGCGGGCAAAAAAGGCGGGCTGAATCTTTCGTTGGGGTCCGCGATCACCGACAAGGATTTGGTCGTGTTTACCCGCCAATTTGGCACCATGATCAACGCCGGCCTACCGTTGATTCAGTGCCTGGAGATCCTGTCGACCCAGTCGGAAAACAAGGTACTGGCCAAGACCATCGGGGAGGTGAAGATCGATGTGGAAGGCGGATCGACCTTTTCCGATGCGTTGAAGAAACATCCCAAGATCTTCGACGACTTGTACGTAAACATGATCCATGCGGGCGAGGTCGGCGGTCTGTTGGACACTATCCTAACCCGGTTGGCCAAACACATCGAAAAGGCCATGAAGCTGAAGGGCCAGATCAAGTCGGCTATGGTCTACCCAGCCGCCATCATGGGCGTGGCCGTTATCGTCATCACCGTGCTGATGATCTGGGTGATTCCCATCTTCGCCAAAATGTTCGCGGAAATGTCCGGTGGAAAAATGGGTCTGCCAGGCCCGACGCAGCTCGTGATCGACATGAGTAATTTCGTCCAGGCCTACATCATCTATATGGTGATCGCTCTGGTGCTGGCGATGTACGGGGTCAAGAAATACTACGGAACGCCGAAAGGGAAGCTGGTCATCGACCGGTTGCTGCTGAAGACGCCGGTGTTTGGCGAACTGATCCGAAAAGCCTCCGTTGCCAAATTCACCAGGACGCTCGGCACGTTGATCACCAGCGGTGTGCCACTGCTCGACGGCCTCAGCATCTGCGCCAAAACTTCCGGAAACAAGGTCATCGAAGAAGCCATTCTGGGGGCCCGGGTGAGCATCAGCGGCGGGAAAACCATCGCCGAACCACTCGCAAAAAGCGAAACGTTTCCCAAAATGGTCACCCACATGATCGCAGTGGGCGAGTCGACCGGCGCGCTCGATGCGATGCTCGGCAAAATCGCCGACTTCTACGAGGATGAAGTGGATCAAGCCGTCGCGTCACTGACCGCGCTGCTCGAGCCGATGATGATGGTGTTTCTGGGGACGGTGATCGGCTTCATCGTAATCGCGATGTATTTGCCGATCTTCCAGATGGCGTCGGCGATCGGATAACCGTCCGCTTGCGGGAACGGTGGTCGTCGGACGCCGAAGCAGAACCGCTTTCCCCCCCTCCTCTGAGTCGATTGGATCGGCGGTCGGAGCTGGGATTGACCGCAAAGGCCTCCGAAGGGATCCTGCCTCAGTTCTGCGGACGGAGCGTCTTCGGGGCCTCGCGTTCGAGTCCGCTCGGGAGCATTGCGAACTTGACGAGCCGACTCTTGTGACGCCGCACGACGTTTCCGGACGGGCAGCCCGCTGGATGCATGGACGAACTCCGGACAAGACTCCATTGGTTAATGGCCCTGCGGGTGGTGGTCGTCACCCTTCTGTTGGGACTGTCGCTGACCTTCCAAGTCGCCAAAGGCGAGCGCGTTCCCACCTTTTACGCCCTGATCGCGTTCACGTACGCGATCACGATTCCGTACGTTGTGGTTCTTCGGCGACTGTCCTCGCCCCGGTCGCTGACAATGTTCGCCTGGGTGCAGATCGGCGTCGATTTCGTGTTGGAGACCGTACTGGTCGCGCGAACTGGCGGGGTCGAAAGTCCCTTTGCCGTGCTCTACGTGATCTCGGTGACGCTGGCCAGTCTGGTGCCGCGCCAGCGGATCGGATTGGTGACGGCGGGTTTCTGCATCATCTTGTTCGGCGTCGTCGCCAATCTGCAATTGTACGGTGTGCTGGAGCCGCTCGGCTGGCTGCATCCGTCGCGGCTGTCCGCAGCGGAGACGCTTCAGACGTTCGGGGTCTATGCGCTTGCGTTCCTGGTGGTCGGGTTCCTCAGCGGCGCGCTTGTCGACCAACTCAATCGGGCGGACTTACGCCTCAAAGAAAAGGAGCAGGGGCTGACCAGGCTCCGGGCGTTCCACGAGAACATCGTCCAGAGCATCAGCAGCGGCGTATTTACGACGGATGCGGCGGGATTGATCACGTCCTTCAACCGGGCGGCTCAGGAAGCCACCGGTTACGGTCTCGAACAGGTGAAGGGCCGACCCTGGCGGGAGATTTTCAATTGGCGTCCGAACCACGGGTCGGAGAAAGAGGCGGAGGCTCTCTTCGCCTGTTCTCGATTCGAAGTCGAGTGCAAACGCGCGGACGGCCGCCGCTTGATCCTCGGCATGACGCTGTCCCCGCTTCAGGAGCAGGGACAGCAAACCGGTCTGGTTGGCGTGTTCAAGGACTTGACCGAGATTCGGGACATGGAAGAGGAAATGCGGCGCCGGGAATGGCTCGCGACGCTGGGTGAGATGTCCGCCGGTATGGCCCACGAGATCAGGAACCCCCTGGGCGCGCTCGCTGGCGCCATGCAAATGTTGCGCAAAGACGTCGCATCGGATGAGACCAGCCGGCGGCTTATGGACATCGCCGTCCGGGAAGCGACGCGGTTGGACACGATCATCACCGAATTTCTCCTGTATGCGCGGCCGCCCGCCCTCAATCTGGCGGAGTGCGATGTGAACAAAATCCTGTCGGACACGTTGGACCTCATCGCGCATGAAGCGCGGACCAAGGTCAACATCACGATCTCCACGACCTTGGCCAAGGGCGCCCTGACGGCCAAGGTCGATCAGGACCAGCTGAAGCAGGTGTTCTGGAACCTGGCGACGAATGCGTTTGAGGCGATGCCGTCCGGGGGACAATTAACCATTTCCACCGGTCGCCGGCGCGTCGATTCAAGCGGGCGCAGCGGGGAAGTGATCGAAATCGCGTTCCAGGATACGGGCATTGGGATTCCGAAGGGCAACCTGGACAAGATTTTCCTGCCCTTCTTTACGACGAAAAAAGAAGGCTCCGGACTCGGTCTGGCGGCCGTGCATCGGATCGTGGATCTGCATGGCGGGTGGATCAAGGTCGACAGCCGGGAAGGCAGGGGTTCTCGGTTTACGGTGTGCCTGCCGAGGTCGGCCGGAGCCGGACCGAGGCTGTGGCACGAAGGCAGGGGACCGTGGAAAAGATCCTAGTCGTCGACGACGAACAGAGCATGCGCGATGTCTTGAGCATCATGCTCAAACGGGCCGGCTATGCGGTGACGGCGGCTTCCGACGGCGATGAGGCGATTGCCCACCTCGGCAAAGAAATCTTCGATCTCGTGATCACGGACCTCAAGATGCCCAAGGTGGGCGGGCTCGACGTGCTCAAGGCGGTTAAGGCCTCCTCGCCGGATACGGTGGTGCTGGTGATCACCGCGTTTGCGTCGGCGGAGTCGGCCGTCGAGGCAATGAAGCACGGCGCTTATGATTATCTCACCAAGCCGTTTCAAGTGGACGAAGTCCAGCTCATTATCCGCAACGCGCTGGAGCGGCGTCGGTTGTCGACCGAAAACATGCTGCTCAAGCGCGAAATGGCCAGTCAGTCCTCCTTCGCGCAAATCATCGGAAAAAGCGAGGCCATGCAAAAGGTCTTCGACGTCGTGCGCAAGGTAGCCGATTCCAAGAGCAACGTGCTCATCTTCGGCGAAAGCGGAACCGGGAAAGAACTGGTCGCACGAGCCATCCATTACAACAGTGCGCGCGCGCCCATGCCCTTCGTGACAGTCAATTGCAGCGCGGTGCCGGAAACCTTGCTGGAAAGCGAGTTATTCGGTCACATGAAGGGCTCGTTCACAGGGGCGGTCTCGAACAAAGCCGGTCTGTTCGAGGTGGCGAACGGCGGGACGATCTTCCTGGATGAAATCGGGGATACGTCGCCGGCGACGCAGGTGAAGCTTCTGCGGGTGATTCAGGAGCGCGAATTTCGCCGGGTCGGCGGAACGCAGGATGTGAAGGTGGATGTGCGGATCATCGCCGCCACGAACAAAGATCTGGAAAAGGCGGTAGCCGAAGGAACCTTCCGCGAGGATCTGTACTATCGATTGGATGTGATCCCCATTGTCCTGCCGCCCCTGCGGCTCCGAACAGGGGATATTCCGCTCTTGGTCCAGCACTTTCTGGACAAGTTTTGCCGCGAAAGCGGAAAGCCCGTTCCTGCCATTACCGGCGAAGCCATGCGGGCGCTCCTGGAGCATGAATGGAGAGGGAACGTCCGCGAATTGGAAAATCTCATCGAACGGGTGGTAGCGTTCTCCTCCGGCCAGCCGGTGACCGAAGAGGAGATCCGCGGCTGGCTCCATCGCCCGGTGACGCCGCAACAGACGTATCCGACCGATCTGCCGGAGGACGGGCTCGATTTGGAGGCGCTGATCAACTCCATCGAGAAGGAATTGCTGTTGAAAGCCCTGGAACGGGCCAACTGGGTCAAGAAAAAGGCCGCCCGCCTGCTGAGGCTGAACACCCGGTCATTCCGTTATCGGCTGGAAAAGTATGCGATCAAAGGGGGAAAGGACTAGGGCGAGAGGCGTGAACTGCAAGAAGAATCGGGAGTGCATGTTGACGAACGATGCGTCCGTCGCGAGCCACGAGGGTGAACGAGCATGACGGTGGGAGACGGAGCGGTGCGGGTCTGTGCGCCGGCGAAGATCAATGTGATCCTGCGGGTGCTGGATCGCCGGCCGGACGGGTATCACAACCTCTGGTCGGTGATGCAGACCGTGGCGTTGGAGGATGAGCTGCGGCTGCGGGTGAGAGCAGGCCAGGCGGGGGTGATGCTCCAATGCGACGACCCGACGCTGCCGACGGATCATCGGAATTTGGTCTCTCGCGCCGCGACGCTGGCGCTGGAGCGGGCCGGCCTCAACGTCGGATTGGAGATCGAGCTCATGAAGCGGATTCCCCACGGCGCTGGTCTCGGCGGGGGGAGCAGCGACGCGGCCGCGACGATCCAGGGGATGAATCGCCTTCTGGGGTTGGGATGGACGGTCGCTCGCATGGCGGAGTTGGGTCAACAGGTAGGGAGCGACGTGCCGTTTTTCTTCTTCGCCCCCAGCGCGTTGGTTACCGGCCGCGGCGAAATCGTCAAGCCGCTCCGATTGAAGGGAGCGCGGTGGGTCGTCTTAGTCAACCCGGGATTTCCGATCGACACGCGCTGGGCCTATGAACGGCTCTCGGCCACGCGGTCCGGCGCGCGGTCGCTCTCCAGTGCCTTGCGAGCCGTGGAAACGTGGGAAGCCGTGACCTGGGAAGAGCTGTTGCCGCTGGTCGAGAACGACTTCGAAGCGGCGGTGTTTCCCGAACACGGCGTACTCCACACGATCAAGACACGGCTGCTCTCGCAAGGGGCAGAGGCGGCGCTGTTGTCCGGCAGCGGCTCGACCGTCTTCGGTGTCTTCCGCGACGAAACGGCGGCCCGGCAGGCGCACGCGGGGCTGGACCGGTTCGAACGGTGCCGAGCCTATGTCGTGCGGACTTGCACGGAGGCCCTGTCTTGCGAGGATCCGTCGGCTTCCGCGCCGCTGCCCGTTGGTTGACAACCGGGAGCGCTTTTCGCTACAGTTCAATCCCCTCAAGAACGCAGCGAAAGAGACAAGCATGGGGCGGGAGTACGCGAAGACCCGCCGGCCCCGCCGTAACGGAAGTACATCTCGCAGTTCCTGAAGATCCGACGGCCTCTCACAGCGTTCGAGGTACCACGATGAACAAGGCACTTAAGCTGTTTACCGGTAACGCCAATCCTGCGCTCGCACAGGAGATCTGCGCGTATCTAGGGATTCGGTTGGGCGAGGCGACGGTCTCTTCCTTCAGTGATGGGGAAGTGCGGGTGAAAATCGAGGAGAACGTCCGCGGGGCTGACGTCTTCGTCGTGCAATCCTGCTGCTCGCCGGTCAACGACTCGATCATGGAGTTGTTGATTATGATCGATGCCCTCAAGCGCTCGTCGGCTAGCCGGATCACGGCCGTCATCCCGTATTTCGGCTATGCGCGTCAAGACCGGAAGGATCAGCCGCGCGTACCGATCTCGGCGAAGCTTGTGGCGGATCTCATCACGACCGCGGGGGCCGATCGCGTGCTGACGATGGATCTTCATGCGGGGCAGATTCAGGGCTTCTTCAACATCCCGGTGGACCACCTCTATGCCACGCCGGTGCTGTTGGAATACATCAACAAACGCGGCGTGGCCGATCTTGTGGTCGTGTCGCCCGATGCGGGCGGCGTGGAGCGGGCGCGGGCCTTCGCCAAGCGGCTCCAGGCCAACCTGGCCATCATTGACAAGCGGCGGGAGGGGCCGAACCAGACGCAGATCATGAACATCATTGGCGACGTGGAAGGGAAAAGCGCCCTGCTCCTCGACGATATGATCGACACGGCGGGTACCATCGTTCAGGGCGCGCAAGCGTGCGCTGACAAGGGGGCGCGGGAGGTGTGGGCGGCCTGCACACATCCGGTCCTCTCGGGGCCGGCCCTCGATCGGCTGCAACAGTCCTGCTTGCGCGAAGTAGTGGTCACTAATACGATTCCGTTGAGGGACAAAGAGCAACTGTGTCCGAAGCTCCACCTGCTGTCCGTCGCGCCGCTGCTCGGAGAAGCCATTTCGCGGATTCACGAGGAAGAATCGGTCAGTTCACTCTTTGCGTAATTGGGAAGCCGCTAGCGAATAGCGGGCAGCTCAGAGGAGCGCGCGATAGGCTGTTCGCTGCGTGCTCTATGTTAGTTGGCTGAGGTGAGGGATCATCATGAAATTCGATCTGGCGGTTGAAGTGCGAGAACGGTCCGGCAAGGGCGCGGCGCGCCAACTCCGGCGCAGCGGTCGCGTGCCTGCCGTGCTCTACGGGCAAGGGGAATGTCTCCTGCTCACGATGAAGCCGGACGATCTGAAGACCATTCTGCGCTCCCATGCCGGCACGACCGCGCTCATCTCGCTCACGGTGAATGGCGCGAAGGCCAAAGCCAAACGGACGGCGCTGCTGCGGGACTATCAAGTCGACCCTGTGACGGGCGAGGTGTTGCACGCGGATTTGTTCGAAGTGTCGATGGACAAGCCTATCCGGGTCAAAGTGCCGGTGCAGCTCACCGGCGGCACGCCGGCTGGCGTCAAAGAAGGCGGCGTGCTGCATCACAACCTGCGCGAACTCTCTATCGAGTGCCTGCCCTCAGCCCTGCCCGACGCGATCCAGGTGGACGCCTCTCAGTTAGCGATCGGCCAGGGGATTCATGTCCGGGAGGTGCCGAAGGCGGAGGGGATCAGGTTTTTGGACGATCCCGATCAAATGGTCGTGAGCGTTGCGGCCCCGATGTCCGAAGCCAAGCTGGAGGCGCTGCTCACCAGCGGCGCGGCGGAGCCAGGCAAGGAGCCTGAGGTGATCGGGAAAGGGAAGGAAGAAGCGCCGGCCGAAGGGGCGGAGAAAGCGGCGGCTCCCGCGGCGGAAGCGAAAGCCGGTGAGAAAAAAGAATCCGGTAAAGAAGCGCCGAAAGCCGAAAAGAAAGAACCTGAAAAGAAGAAGTAGCGTTGCGCCTCATTGTCGGGCTCGGGAATCCCGGAGCCGCCTATGCCCACACGCGCCACAACATCGGCGTTTGGGTCCTCGAGCGGGCGGCGGCCCGCTGGTCCATCCGCTTGCGACCGCGCGGAATCGCCGTGCGGGGTGCGGGCACGGTTGGTTCGGAATCCGTCGAGCTTGCAGGCCATCTCGACTGGATGAACGTTACGGGGCCTCCACTCAAGGCTCTGCTGCACGAGTTGGGTCTTTCCCCCGATCAACTCATCGTCATCCACGACGATTTGGATCTGGAACTGGGCCGGCTACGGATCAAACAAGCCGGCGGGCACGGCGGCCATAACGGCCTCCGCTCGATTGTGGCTGCGCTGAGCACGCCCGCCTTCGTGCGCCTCAAGATCGGCATCGGGCGCCCGGTTCCCGGCCAGGAGGCCGCCGACTATGTGCTTGAGCCCTTCTCGCGCGACGAGCGAGCGAGAATCGATCCAACCTTGGATCGCGCGGTTCAGGCGCTGGAGTGCATCGTGCTCAAGGGCGTCGCCGCGGCGATGAACGAATTCAACGTGCGAGAGCGCGAGGATACGAATGAGGAATGAGGAGTGTGAAGCGCTCCGGGCCGTCGATCAATGGGATTGGTAGATGTTTCATGACCGTTCCTCTAATTTCTCATTCCTCATTGGGGTAAGCGCATGGGGTTGTGTTGCGGCATGATCGGGTTACCGAACGTCGGGAAGACGACAGTGTTCAACGCGCTGGTCGGCGCGGGGGCGGTCGTCGCCAACTACCCCTTTTCGACCGTTGAAACCAACGTCGGCATCGCCCCAGTGCCGGACCCGCGTCTGGACAAACTGGTCGAGATTTTTCAATCCAGGAAGAAGACGCCGAGCACGCTGGAAGTGCGGGATATCGCTGGGTTGGTCCAGGGGGCGAGCCAAGGCCAAGGGTTAGGCAATCAGTTTCTCGCGCAGATTCGGGAAGTGGACGCGCTCATGCATGTCGTGCGCTGCTTCGAAGACCCGGGCGTCGTCCACGTGGCCGGCGAGGTCAACCCGCAACGCGACATCGAGACCATCGAAACCGAACTGATCCTGGCTGATCTGGAGACGTTAGACCGTCGCCGACAACGGATCGAGAAGCGCGTCAAGTCAGGTGAGGGGCAGGCGAGCAAGGAACTGGCCGTGGTCCAGAAGCTCACCGATTTTCTCAATAAGGGCGAATGGCTGGGGAATCTTGCCTTCTCGCCGGACGAACGGGTCATCCTGAACGAGCTGCAACTTCTGAGCACCAAGCCGGTGTTGTTCGTCGCCAACGTGAAGGAAGGCACGACGGTGGACCATCCGTATGTGCGGGCGGTGCAGGAACTGGCCGACAAACGGGGCGCCAAGGTCGTGCTGATCTGCGGTCAGATTGAAGCCGAGATCTCGACCCTGCCGGAACAGGACCGCGCGGCCTTTTTGAAGGACCTTGGTCTGGCCCAATCCGGTCTCGTGCGGCTCACCGCCGTCGCCTACGAGCTGCTGAACCTCATCACCTTCTTCACGGCCGGAGAGGTGGAAGCGCGGGCCTGGCCGATCCGTAAGGGGACGAAGGCGCCGGAAGCGGCCGGGAAGATTCACTCCGACATGGAGCGCGGCTTCATCCGCGCGGAGGTCTACCACTACGACGATTTGATCGCCTGCGGCTCGGAGGCGAAGGTGCGGGAGAAGGGGTTGTTCCGGCTGGAAGGACGGGACTATGTGATCAAGGAAGGGGACGTTGTTTATTTTCGATTCAATGTCTGAGGTTTCAGTGTCCGAAATCCGGAGGCGGGTCCTGTCACCGACCAGCCCGCTTGCCCTCGCACCCCACCCGGTGTAGGGACCCCGTTGCGGGCGAGCGGGCTTCCAGGTCGGCGCCACCCGAGATCCTAACCCACCAAAATCCCTTCTGATCCTGGCCGGAGTCGGTCCGGGACGTCGCCCATCTTTATTCGCTCGGTTCCCTGAAGCGCATCCATGTGAAATCCACGCGGATCACAGATCCTGTCTGTCCGTGGGAAGCAATCTCCATCGGTGGCATTCGGTTTGCTTTGCTCACATGAAAGGAACTCAGCCCGCACGCTGGGATGTTTCAGGGCATCTGGAGATCCAGCCCTTGTTAGGCGCCCGGACACCAAGGTGTGTGATGGTCTCAATGTTCAGACTGGTCGCGGGCGGCGAGCACTGAACAGGCAAGGATGCTCACCGTGGATGGCCAAGGAGTGGGAACGCCAGTGGCTCCGATCCAGATCAAACGAGGGCACGCAGGGCGTCTCATCGTACTCGTGCCGTACCCGCCCGAGCGTGTGGCAAAGATCAAGACGGTGGCCGGTCGCTGGTGGCATCCCAAGGAGAAGTATTGGACGGTGCCCGACACCGACGGCACGCTCCGCCAGTTGTTGACACTCTTCGCTGGAGAGCCGGTTGAAGTGGACCCGCCTCTCCGTCCCGCGAGCAGCACGCACGGTGTTCCCGTGGACCGTCTCACTGTTCCGGGAGACCATCCACTTCTCGAACAGGTACGTCTGGCCGCTCGCACCCGACATCTCAGCCGCCACACCGAGCAAGCGTACTGCCACTGGATCAAGCGCATCATGAGCTTTCATCACCTGAGGCCCGTGGCCGACATGGGCGAACCAGACAGTGGTCGGTTCTTATCGAGCGTGGCCACAGCATCCCATGTGAGTGCCTCGACGCAAAACCAACCGCTCAACGCGCTCCTGCTTCTGGATCATGACGTTCTGGAGAAGAAGATCGGCCTCATTGAGGGCGTCGTTCGAGCCAAGCGAGCGAAACGACTGCCTGTCGTCCTGACAAAGGAAACAGTCAGCCGACTGCTGGGGTGCCTCAGCAACACACCCCGGCTGATGGCGATGTTGATGGATGGAGGCGGGTTCCGTCCCATGGAATGCTGCCGCCTGCGCGTCAAGGACCTCGATCTAGCCCACAACCAACTCCTCGTTCGCGGCGGCAAAGGCGACAAGGACCGGTATACGATCCTTCCAACTGCCGCCCGACAGCCCCTTGTGCACCATCTCCAACGCGTGAGGTCCCAGCACGAGGAAGATCTCCGACAAGGGTTTGGCCGGGTGGCCCTACCATTCGCGCTGGAGCGCAAGTACCCCAACGCGGGCAAGGAGTGGGGCTGGCAATGGGTGTTCCCGGCGTCGAGTCATTACAGCGATCGGATTACGGGAGAACGCCGCCATCACCACCTTCACGGATCAGTGAGGCAGAAAGCCATAAAAGAGGCGCGGCTCAAGGCGGGGATTGCCAAACCGGCGAGCGGTCATACGCTGCAGCATTCGTGTGCCACGCACCGGCTGGAAAACGGCTACGACATCCGCACGGTTCAAGAGCTCTTGGGGCACACCGATGTGCGAACGACCATGATTTACCCCCACGTGTTGAATCGAGGCGGAAAAGGGGTGCGGAGCCCAGCTGATGCGCTGGGAGAACGGTTGAGTCCTTCGCAGCTATAATGAAATGATGCCGGTCTGTATAGCACGCCGATCCCGCGCTGTGGAAAGGGTTGACAAGTGATTGAACATGCATAAGAATCGCGCGTCAGCTTGCAGTCCTTCCAGGCGTCCTATGCCGATCAGTATACTCAATAGTTAGCCGTCACGAGCTGATGCCAGGGGATCGAGAGGAGACATAGAGTTCCGACTCCTATACGAGGGTCCGCTGAAGACCAACCGTGGCCCCGTGGAGAAACAGGTCTTGCGGCGCGAATTTCACGGGCAGCTCAAAGAACTGCTCACGCGGCCACCGATGCAGCCTTTCAAGCGGCTCGTCGACGCGAAGCACCAGAGAGCTCTCATCGTTGAAATTGGCGGCTTCACTTTCGTCCCTCTGATCTCGGAGAAGTTGTCTCACGTTGCTCGTCTCGAGATAATCCTCCTCAGCCCCGAGGAGCCCGGGCGAGTCGTCACGCAGGGCGGCGACCTGGACAATCGGGTAAAGACCCTTCTCGATGCTCTCCGCATGCCGAAGGTCAAGGAGGAGATCCCGCCTGGCGACGCCCCAAAAGATGGCGAGACACCGTTCTACTGTCTGCTCGAGGACGATAACCTCATTAGTGGCATCACGGTAGTGGGTGATCGATTGCTTCGACGAGTCGCGGATCCGTCACACGTATTCTTGGTGATCCGTATTAGCCCCGAGTCGACTGGTTCTTCGTTGGGCGAAGTAAGATGGACGAGCGGTTGAAGCTGACGGCTAACAACACGTTCGACCGGACCACTGGCTCGCATTCGCTCGCCGCGGCCGGTCAACGTGGGCGTTAGCCAGACGAGAGTTACCGTGGAAGCAGCCGCACCTTGGGAAGGTCAATAAAAAGGGGTCGAAGGTCAATAAAAAGGGGTCGGGAGTCATTGTTATCCGCGGTGAGCGGAATGGGGCCATGCTATAGAATGGGAACGAGCATGAGTTAAGGATTTCTTCAGGACATCCAGCAAGGCTGACTCTCCAAGGTGAGGAGGCCGCGGGTGCAGCTTGCCGGTCCTCCGAAACACCGCACCAAAACTCGATTCCCTCTGAAGTCGAATCGTGCTATGTTGTGCGTCCAGTCTGGACGCGAAGCGTCGCGGGGTCTCTTCTGTGCCTACGAGATACGCTTCACGAGCGACGGGTTTTCACGATACAGCCGGGAGACTCGGACACGATGTTGCTGAAAGACAAAAAGGGCCTCATCGTCGGGGTGGCGAACAAGCACAGCATCGCGTGGGCGATCGCGCAGGCGGCGGCCCAGGCGGGGGCGCAACTGCTGTTCAACTACCAGAACGAACGGCTGCGGGAGAATGTGGTGGAACTGGTCAACACCATGCCAGGGGCGAAGGCATTTCCGTGCGATGTGGCGGACGACACCCAGATCGATGCGTTGATGAAGCATGCCGCGCAGGAGTTGGGCCGGCTCGATTTCCTCGTGCACTCGGTCGCCTTTGCGCCGCGCGAAGAACTCGCCGGTCAGTTCCTCAACACGACCCGTCAGGGCTTCGCCACGGCGCTGGATGTCAGCGCCTATTCGCTCGTGGCCCTCACACGGGCGGCAGTCCCGCTGATGACCGACGGCGGGTCGGTGGTCACGCTGACCTATCTTGGCAGCGAGCGGGTCGTCCCGCATTACAACGTCATGGGGGTGGCCAAAGCGGCCCTCGAAGCGAGCGTGCGCTATCTGGCGCATGACCTGGGCCCCAAGAATATCCGTGTGAACGCGATTTCAGCCGGCCCCATCAAGACCTTGGCCGCGCGGGGCGTCTCCGGGATCAGCAAGATGGTCGATCACCATCGGGAGGTGGCGCCGTTGCGCCGGGCGACCGAGCAGGCGGAGGTGGGCGACACGGCGCTGTTCCTCGTCAGCCCGCTGTCCCGCGGCATCACAGGAGAAATCATCTATGTCGATGGGGGGTATCACATTCTCGGGTCGCTGGCTGCGCTGGAATAGCCAGTTACTATCTAAAAAATCTAAAAAAGAGGTGAGTGGATGGCAGCGGAGAGCCCATCGCTGTAGGCTATTCGCTGCGAGCTATTGACTTTTTTCGTGCTGCAGGGTGAGCCGAAGGCTCAGTGGACCGGGCTGAATGTTCCACAGGATTCCCGCCTTTGTTACATTTGACAGTGGGTTTGGCGCTGTGATAGCTTCCACCGCTGGTTGCCTCTGATTCGACGACGCCCATATCCCTCGCTCCCAACTGCGTTTGGGGGCCTTTTGTCCAGGAGGTTGTCTGCATGCAGCAGCTCTACGAGTCTATCTTTATCGTCCGCCCGTCGCTCTCCGATGAGGACACCGGGGCGATCATTCATAAGATGAAGAGCGTCCTGGAGAAGAACGGCGCCACGCTGGTCAAGGCGGAGAATTGGGGCCGTAAGAAACTGGCGTATGAGGTGGAACGCGAGCGGAAAGGCACGTACGTCTATTTCTATTTCAAAGGGCCGGGCACGGTCGTCAGTGAGCTTGAGCGGTCGTACCGGCTGGAAGATGCGGTCATCAAGTTCTTGACGGTCCGACTGCACAAGGAGCCGGTTCTCAAGAAACAGGCGGGCGACGCTCAGGAGTCGGACAGTGGCCGGGTTCAATAAAGTCATCCTTATTGGCAACCTCACCCGCAATCCGGAGCTTCGCTATACGCCGAGCGGGACGCCGGTGGCGAGTTTCGGCTTGGCGGTGAGCCGACGGTATAAGCAGGGGGAGGAACTGAAAGAGGAGGTCTGCTTCATCGATATCGTCGTCTTCGGCAAGCAGGCCGAGCACTGCGGCCAGTATCTCAGCAAGGGAAACGGCGTCATCGTGGACGGTCGGCTGCAGCAGCGCCGCTGGGAGACCGAGGATGGGCAGAAGCGCAGCAAGCACGAAGTCGTCGCCCAGACCGTGACGTTCCTGCCCAAGCGGCCTGAGGCCGGCGGCGAGGTGCCGATGCCGGACGATACGAACTACGAATACGAAGAGCAGCCATAACGGAGGCGGTTCATGGAACGAGGACGATTGTTTCAGCGGCGGCGGCCTTGCCGGTTCTGTGTGGACAAGGCGGTGATCGATTTCAAGGACGTTGGACTATTGAAGAATTTCTTGACCGAGCGGGGTCGGATCGTGCCCCGTCGGATTTCGGGCAATTGCATGCGGCATCAGCGCGAGCTGACGATTGCTATTAAGCGCGCCCGGCATATCGCCTTGGTGAGTTTCGCGGAGGAGCGCTGACGGCGGCACCGCCTGCGCCATGAGCCGACCGGTTTGACATCGCGGCGGTCTGACGATATAGGAGAAGCAAGGCTCAGACATGGTGACGGCGATGAACCTTTTGACCCCTCGGGTGTCCGATATTCCCCGGCAAGGACTGGTTCTACGAGGCGATGTCACGGCGGAAGAACTGGGTTTGAGCGCAGGGGATGCCCTCGTTCAGGGCTCACTCGCCGTGGTTCTGGAGTTGGTCAAGCTCGGCAACTGCATCCGAGCCAGCGGCTTGTTGGAGGGCTTGATCCTTCGCCAGTGCGTGCGCTGCTTGAAGGACTTCGCCGATCCGCTTTCGGTTTCCGTGGAGGCGGAATATGTCCGCGAGGGGGCCTTGCGTGGAGCCGCGGACGTGTTGCCTCATGGACGGGTGGCTGCGTTCGGCGCCGACGAAGAAGATGAACCGTACCTGTATAGCGCGGATGAAATCGATCTAGCCCCGATGCTCCGGGAACAGGTCATCCTGGCCGAGCCGATGCAGCCGTTGTGTCGGGAAGACTGCCAGGGGCTCTGTGGCGTCTGCGGGCAGGATTTCAACGTCGGTCAATGCGGCTGTCCACAGGAACCGGCCTATTCGCCGTTTCGGGTGCTGCAACGATTCAGGGACTCCGGGATGGACTAGCTAATGGGAGTCGCTCCCAATGCGAAGACAGATCGAACTGGGAAGGAGTCACCATGCCGAATCCAAAACACAAGCTCTCCAGAGCCCGCCGCGATCGGAGGCGCACCAGCAAGTCAAAGATCATTCCGCCGGGCTTCTCCGTATGTCCACAGTGTCATGAGCTCAAGCTTCCGCATTACACTTGCCTGAATTGCGGCACCTATAAGGGAAAGGCGGTCATTGCTGTCGAAGAGGCGTAACGCGCGGGAGGCCGGCTCAACCAGGTCCGAATGCGCGGGCGCCGCGGGTCAGTGGGCGGCTGCCTGACCCTGTTCGCGGTGAACCGCGGGTCCGCGTTCCGGTCGATCGTCAACACCGGTGGGTATCCAGCAACAACGCGTGCGAATTGCCGTCGATGCGATGGGCGGAGATTACGGGCCGCCACCCATTCTGGAGGGCGCGTATCAAGCCGTTCGCGAGCTGGACGTCGAAGTCGTCCTGGTCGGGGAGGAAGGGTCTCTTAAGGAACAACTCCGGCGGGCGAACTATACAGATCCGCGTCTGACTATCCGGCATGCGCCGCAGGTTGTGGAGATGCACGAGTCGCCGGCGGCCGTCGCTCGAAAAAAGCGTGATTCCTCCATCTGGATCGCAACAGAGTTGGTGAAATCTGGAGAAGCGAGCGCCGTTATCAGCGCGGGCAATACCGGCGCCAGCATGGTCGCCGCATTTTTCGTGCTGGAGGTGATCAAAGGCGTGGAACGGCCCGCCATCGCCACGACGCTGCCGACGCTTACCGGCACCGCGGTGATGCTGGATGTGGGCGCGAACGTCGATTGCACATCGCGCCATCTGGAGCAGTTCGCGTTAATGGGGAATGAGTACGCCAAGCACCTCTACGGCAAACCCAATCCCCGCGTCGGGTTGCTGAGCATCGGCGAGGAAGACACGAAAGGCAACGAGGTCACCAAAGAAGCCTTCAAGCTGCTCAAGGCCCTCCCGATTAACTTCATCGGCAACGTCGAAGGCCGCGACGTCTACAGCGGCTCGGCGGATGTGATCGTCTGCGACGGTTTCATCGGCAACGTGGCGTTGAAAATTTCCGAGGGCGTGGCCGATACGATCAAAAAGCTGCTCATGAAAGAGCTGGCCGGCTCCTTCCTAGGCCGGCTTGCCTATCCGCTAGTGGCCGGACCGCTGCTGCGCCTGCGCCGTCGGATCGATTACGCGGAATTCGGCGGTGCGCCGCTTTTGGGCGTGAACGGCGTGTGCATGATCTGTCACGGACGTTCGTCGGCCAAGGCGATCAAGAATGCCATCAAGCGGGCCAAGGCGATGGTCGAGAGCCGGCTGAACGAATTGATCCGGCGAGACATCGAGGAGAGTCTGGCCTCGCCCCGACAGTCGGGGCAGGAAGGCGTTCCGGCATGAGGGCTAGGATCACCGGGACAGGGTCGTATGTGCCCGAACGCGTCGTGACCAATGCCGATCTCGAGCGGATGGTCGCCACGTCGGATCAGTGGATCGTCGAGAGAACGGGCATCCGCGAGCGGCGTGTCGTCGCCGAAGGGGAAGCCTGCTCGGATCTGGGCGTCCAGGCTGGAGAGCGGGCGCTGAAGACCGCCGGATTGTCGCCCGCCGATCTGGACCTCATCCTGGTTGCGACCTGTACCGGGGATATGCCGCTGCCCTCCACCGCCTGTCTCATCCAACACCGACTCGGTGCGACGCGTGCGGCGGCATGCGACATCTCCGCGGCCTGTTGCGGGTTCGTCTACGCCTTGGCCGTCGCCGACGCGTACATCAAGACCGGCTTGCGGCATGTGTTGGTGATCGGGTCCGAGGTGATGTCGGTCATCACCGACTGGACGGATCGCAATACCTGCGTCCTATTCGGCGACGGAGCCGGAGCGGTGGTGCTCAGCGCCGGCGAAGGCGAGCGCGGGGTTCTCTCGTCCCATCTGCGATCGGACGGCAGCCTGTGCGATCTGATTGTGGTGCCGGGCGGCGGGTCGCGCCATCCTCCGTCGGAGAAGATGCTAAACGAGCGGCTGCAGTACATCAAAATGAAAGGCAACGAGACGTTCAAGGTGGCGGTCCGCACCTTGGAAGAAATTGCGCGGGAGACCTTGGCCCACAACCATCTGTCCATCGAAGATGTGGATCTCTACGTCCCGCATCAAGCCAACGTGCGGATCATCAAGGCCGTCGCGGAACGGCTAGGGCTGCCGCTCGAAAAAGTGTTTCTGAACATGGACCGGTATGGGAACACGTCCGCGGCGTCGATTCCGATTGCGCTCGATGAAGCGGTGCGCGAAGGACGGTTGCGGGAAGGACACCTGGTCATGATTGGTGCCTTCGGCGCTGGCCTGACCTGGGCTTCGACGATGATTCGCTGGTGAACGACGAAGCCGTCGGTGGTCACAGATCGGTTTACCGCTCCACAACGTGTCTTTCAGAGAGAGCGCCGACGGCTGAAGACCAGACGCGTGTGTGGAATGTTTTTCTCGTTGACATTGAATCGAATTTTTACCATATCATAGCGCGCTATGGCGTCCGGAATCGGGCTGGTGTTTCCCGGCCAAGGCTCGCAGTCGGTCGGGATGGGACGAGCGCTGTACGAGGCGTTTCCCGCAGTCCGAACGATCTACGAAGAGGCGTCATCCGTCCTCGGGTACGATGTGGCCGCACTCTGTTTCGAGGGACCGGCCGATCGGCTGAACCTGACGGAGTACACCCAGCCGGCGCTGCTCACCAGCAGCATCGCCGCCTTGCGCCTGTTAGAACAGGCCGGCGTGAAGCCCCTGGCCGTTGCCGGTCATAGTCTCGGCGAATATTCGGCGGTCGTCGCCGCCGGAGGGTTGGCGTTTCGCGACGCCGTGTTGCTTGTCCAGAAGCGTGGGCGGTACATGGCCGAGGCTGTGCCGTCGGGAAGCGGATTGGTCGCCGCGATTCTCGGTTTGACGGGTGAGATAGTCAGAGAGATTTGTCGGGAAGTTTCGTCGGTCGGGGTTGTCGCGGCGGCGAATTTCAACTGTCCCGGGCAAGTGGTGATCGCGGGAGAAAAAACTGCGGTCGAACGGGCGATCGAACTGGCGAAAACCAAAGGGAGCCGTAGAGCGGTCCCGTTGCCGGTCAGCGTGCCGGTCCACACACCGCTCATGCAACCCGCGGCGGACCGGCTGGCGCGAGACGTGACGCGAGCGACCTGGTCGGATCTGACGGTGCCGCTGGTCAACAACGCCGATGCCAAACCGATCAGGCAGGCAAGCGAAGTGCAGGCGTCGTTGGTACGCCAGTTGCCCTCTTCGGTGCTGTGGGAAGATTCGATCAAGACCATGGCGGGACTGGGCGTCACGACGTTTGTCGAGGTGGGACCGGGCACGGTCCTGACCGGATTGATCAAGCGCATCCTACCCAACGCTATGACGCTGAACGTCAATGATCCGAAGTCGCTGGACGCGACCCTGACCGCGTTACATGTGAAACGTGACGCGTAACACGTGGTATGAGTCAAAGAGACAAAGGATCCCTTGCGCCTCACGGATCTCGCGTCATGCATGATGAGGGACTGACCAATGTCGTTAGCAGGTAAAGTGGCGATCGTCACCGGCGCTGCGCAGGGGATCGGACGAGCCGTTGCGGAGGAGTTGGCGCGCGACGGCGCTGATGTTGTGGTGGCCGATCTTGATCCGGGTCGGTCGCAAGAGACAGTCGCTTCCGTCGAAAAACTCGGCCGGCGGGCGTTGAACGTCAAGGTCAACGTCGCGGACTTCAACGAGGTGAAGGCGATGGTCGACCAGGTGCTGAAGGCATGGGGCAAGGTCGATGTCCTCGTCAACAACGCCGGCATCACCCGTGACGCTCTGTTGCTGCGCATGAAAGAGGAAGACTGGAATCTCGTACTGCAAGTTAACCTGAACGGCACCTTCCACTGCACGAAAGCGGTGCTCCAGCCAATGACCAAGCAGCGCTACGGCCGGATCGTCAACATTGCCTCGATCGTCGGCGTGATGGGCAACGTCGGTCAAGCCAACTATGCCGCGTCCAAAGCTGCGGTGATCGGATTCACAAAAACCGTGGCGCGGGAATATGCCAGTCGGAACGTGACCGTCAACGCCGTGGCGCCCGGGTTCATCGATACGGCGATGACCCAGGGATTGCCGGCGGACGTCAAGGAGACCTTGCAGAAGCAGATTCCGCTGGGCCGACTGGGTCGGCCAGAGGATATCGCCGCCGCGGTCCGGTTTCTGGTTTCGGAGGAGGCCGCGTACATTACTGGCCATGTCCTGCATGTCAATGGCGGGATGTTGATGGCATAACGCGCCGCCGCGCGAGCGCTGCGTTGAAAACGCGGAACTGGAAGTTGTGAAGTCTGGCGGCCCGGAGCCCGGCTCCAGGCATGCAGGAAGGAAAGAGAAGATGGGGAAGGAGGTGGGCGAATCGATGGCGACCGTTGAAGAACGCGTGAAGAAAATCATCGCCGAACAACTCGGGGTTGAGGAAGACGAAGTCACTCCCGAAGCGCACTTTGTCGAAGATCTTGGTGCAGACTCCCTGGATACGGTCGAGCTGGTGATGGCGCTCGAAGAGGAGTTCGAGATCGAAATCCCGGATGAGGATGCTGAGAAGATCCTCACCGTCGGCAAGGCGTTGGAGTATATTAAGGAAAAGGTGTAAGACGGGGTCAGGCCACGGATGAGCGAGCGGGTGACACGACGGGTCGCGGTGACAGGGTTGGGCCTGGTCACGCCGCTCGGAACAGGCGTCGAAAAGACGTGGAAAGCGCTGTGTGCCGGGCAATCCGGTATCGGTCGCATCACCCGTTTTGATCCTGCCGGCTATCCCGTCCAGATCGCGGGGGAAGTCAAGGACTTCAACCCCGCCCATTTCATCGAGAAAAAAGAAATCAAGAAGATGGACACCTTCATCCACTACGCTGTTGGCGCGAGCCAGATGGCGGTGGATGATGCGGGGCTGAAGATCGCGCCGGAGGAAGCGGATCGCGTTGGGGTCTACATCGGTGCCGGCATCGGCGGGCTTCCGGCGATCGAGCATTATCATAGGGTCCTGTTGGAGAAAGGTCCGGATCGGGTGTCGCCCTTCTTTATCCCTATGGTCATTATCAACCTGGCGTCGGGTCAGGTGGCCATCAGGTTAGGCGCCAAGGGGCCCAACTCCTGCGCGGTGACCGCGTGCGCGACCGGAAACCACTGCATCGGCGACGCCTTCCGGATTATTCAGCGGGGCGAAGCGGATGTCATGCTGGCCGGAGGCACCGAGTCCTGCATTGTGCCCACCGCCGTGGCGGGGTTCGCCGCAGCCCGGGCATTATCCACGCGGAACGACGACCCCCCGCGGGCCAGCCGCCCCTTTGATCGGGATCGGGACGGCTTTGTGCTCAGCGAAGGCGCGGGGGTGGTGGTGTTGGAAGAGTTGGAGCGGGCTCGCCGGCGCGGCGCGCGTATCTATGCCGAAGTGGTCGGCTACGCCATGAACAGCGACGCCTACCATATCACCGCGCCGCCCGACGAAGGAGAAGGAGCAGTGCGGTGCATGGAACTGGCCATTAAGGATGCGGGGGTGGCCAAGGACGAGGTCGGTTACATTAACGCGCACGGCACATCGACGTTCGCTGACAAGATCGAAACGCGGGCCATCAAACAGGTGTTTGGTGAACGGGCTTATCGTATTCCGGTCAGTTCCACGAAGTCGATGACGGGACACCTGCTGGGCGCTGCCGGCGGCGTGGAAGCTGTCTTCAGCGTGCTCGCGCTCCATCGTGGGCTGCTGCCGCCGACCATCAACCTGGAGCATCCCGATCCTGAATGCGATCTGGACTACGTGCCCAATCAGGCTCGTCAGGCCTCGCCCAACGTCGTGCTCTCGAACTCGTTCGGATTCGGGGGTGTGAACGCCTGTCTGTTGTTCAAACGTTTCGAGACATAGCCGGTTGCTGAACAGGGACTGGCCGCGGTTCAGCCGCGCCTCTCCGAGTCACCGGCGTGAATTCCTGTAACTCCATGTCGCACCGTGTCGCGCGGATGGCGCGTTCCAAAACCGACACAGTGACAGACATCGAGGTCATCCAGACGACCTTAGGTTATCGGTTCCGCCAACCCGGGCTGCTCGATCAAGCCCTTACGCATAAGTCCCACGTCAACGAGCGCAGAGGCAAAGAGGGCAAGCACAACGAGCGGTTGGAGTTTCTGGGCGACGCCGTGCTGGCGCTCATCGTCAGCGACCATCTGGCCTCCTCATTTCCAGAGCTGTCGGAGGGCGCCCTCTCGAAACTCAAAGCGCGGCTGGTCAGCGAAGCGTCGCTGGCCAAGGCGGCACGCCGTCTCAATCTAGGTAACCTGTTGCGACTCGGGCGAGGAGAAGAACTGACCAAGGGGCGTGAAAAGAATTCGCTGCTCGCCGATGCGCTGGAGGCCCTGATCGCCGCCGTGTATCTGGACGGGGGCTTGGAAGCCAGCCGGGAATTCACTCTCCGTGTGCTGGCGCCGGAATTGAGGGGAGTGGCGACCCAGAAAACCAGACCGGAGATGGACGATTACAAGACCCTGCTGCAGGAATGGTGTCAAAAACGATTCGAGACGTTGCCGCAGTACGCGACGGTGCGCGAATCCGGGCCCGACCATCGGAAGATTTTCGAAGTAGAGTTGACGATTCGGGGGGATGTGGTCGGTGTGGGACGGGGACACAGCAAGAAAGAAGCGGAACAGATGGCAGCCAAGCAGGCGCTCGAACAAGTCGGGGCCTGATGCACCGTCAGTGGAGGGCGGTTGCGAACGAGACAGAAAGGGGGCGGCGAATGGTGAGGATGATTCGTGCAGCAATAGCCGGTTTGAGTATCGCAATGCTGTTGGGTGGGTCGCCGGCTGCGCCGGCAGCCGATCAGGCGTCGGGCGGCAAAGAGCCGCGGGCGATCATCAAGACGAAGTACGGCGAGATGGAGATCAAGTTCTTTCCCGACGTCGCGCCCAAACACGTGGAGAATTTCATCAAGCTGGCCAAGTCCGGCTTTTATAACGGCACGATCTTTCACCGCGTGATTCCGGGGTTCATGATTCAGGGCGGCGACCCGAACACCAAAGATTCCACCAAGAAAGAGACCTACGGCATGGGTGGTCCCGGCTACACCATCAAAGCGGAATTTAACGACATTCCACACAAGCGGGGCATCGTCTCGATGGCGCGGGCGCAGGATCCGGACAGTGCCGGGTCGCAGTTCTTCATCGTGGTGGAGGATTCTCGGTTTTTGGATCGCAAGTACACCGTCTTCGGCGAGGTCGTAAAAGGGATTGGGGTGGCAGACAAGATCGTGAATCTGCCCCGCGACTCACGCGATCTGCCGACAGAGCGAGTGGAGATGACAGTGACGATCGTAGAGTAGGGTCGCGGGACCTGACGCCGACCAACCCCTCCGTGCTCGCACTCCGTTCGGTGTAGGGACCCCGCTACGGGAGGAGGGGCCCTCTGGTCAGCGTCATCCGCTTCGGGCAGTGCTCTTCGTCCGTTTCGCGGACCGCGTCTGCTCGGCAAGCGCGAAATCACCCTGTGGCCTCACCACCCGGCCGTGCGTACACACGTGGCGCTCCTTGTTCGTCGCGTCCTGTGCTCCCGAGCCTCCGCGCGATCGCGCCTGGCAGGTTCGGTCGGCTCTCCCCGGTGCTCTGACTTTCCGGTGGAAAAGAATACTGAAGAGAACGAAGAATAGCCTCGGCTGAAGAAGAGTAGTGCTATTGGGATTCGCTATGCTGCTTTGGTGTTGGACACCTGTGATGCCCTGCCGTTTATATCCGATCGCCTATCCGAGCAGTGTTGAAGGGAGGACATGGAAAGAGCCGGTCGATTCGGCTCACGTCACGTACCGGCTCGCATTCCCGGCCGCCGCTTTTCTAGAAAGAAACGGCTTACTCAGTTTCGGCGGAGGCCCGGCGTAACTGGGTAGCTAGGCTGAGGAGGGAGAGGGTGAAGATCACCCACTTGGAGGGGTCAAAATTGTACCAGCGGGGGCCGTTCCGGTAGTCGCTTTGATACATGTGGTGGTAGTTGTGGTAGCCCTCGCCGAAGGTCAGCAGCGAAACCCACCAACTGTCCCGGCTCGAGTCGGACTGGCCGTGGGGCTGATTGCCCCAGAGATGGCAGATGGAATTGATGCAAAACGTGGAGTTCAGGACCGCGAACGTCCGCCCCACACCCGCTAACAGGAAGCACCCCATTCCGCCGACCCACCCGTTGGAGAGAAACCCGACCAAGAACGTGAGGGCGATGCTGGAGAGCACGATGGGCACGTAGTACCGGTGTTGCCAGATGACCACTCGATCCTGCCCCGAGCGAGACGCATACTTGTCGTCCGCATAGGGATCGTCAAAGAACAACCACCCGCAGTGACTGTGCCAAAACCCTCGCTGGGCGTTGTACGGATCCGCCTCGCGGTCGCAATGGGCGTGGTGGCGAATATGGTCCGACGCCCACTTCAGCACGGAATTTTCCAGCGCCCAGCCGCCGGCGATCAATAGTCCCGCCTTGACCCAATTCGGGCAGTCGAAGCTGCGGTGAGCTGCCAACCGATGGTACCCGACCGTGATGCCCAAACCGGTGAAGACATAGAGGAGACCAAACATGGCCCAATCCAGCCGCGAGTAATCATAGAGGTACGCGAAGGCGGGGACGCCGATCAGGGCGCCGAGGGTGACGAGGCCGAACAGGATGGCTGTTCCGTAATTCCAGGCTCGGGGGAGGGGCTGTGCAGCAAGGGAAGCATGTGTCATCACGATGGTCCTTCATTTTTGGAGAGGGGCGCCTCGACCGAGGCGCCCCTCTTGTTCACCGTACTGTGAACCTGCGCCGTTAGAAGCGGCTGCGGTTGCGGTGCTCGCTGCGGCCACCGCTGAACCGGTCGCCGCCGGAACGCGACTCTTGGGGCTTCGCCTCGTTCACCGTCAACGTGCGGCCGTCGAGCTGCGTGCCGTTCAACGCGGCAATCGCGGCATTGGCTTCCTCGGCAGTGGACATTTCGACGAAGCCGAAGCCCCGTGACTGTCCCGTGAACTTGTCCGTAATCACACGCGCCGACTCAACGGTGCCGTGCTGGGCGAACAAGTCGTGTAACTGCGGTTCGGTGGTCGCATAGGGCAAGCCACCAACATACAACTTCGAACCCATGGGGGTTCCTCCTTTTTGAGTGATATTGTCTTAGACGCGAGAACGAAGCAGCGATAGGAAGGAACGGGCCGAAGACGCGAACAATGAGCGGCTTAGGTCTGGCTTCCGATCAGATTCCCGGACAAAACAACATCGGTGACGGGCCTTCCGTTTAGCAGGTTCACCGCGAGGCCCTGCGCGACAAACCATGGTGCACCTTAACAGGTAACAGACCAAAAAGCAACCTGAGATATGAACAGAGCCACGAGAGTCATTGCGCGACGTCCCGCCGCCCCCGGCGAGCGGCTTCGGCCGCCTTGGCGGAGCGGACTACGGGGCCGCTTTGAACCGGATGTTGAGACCGGACGCTGTGTCCGAGACTGCGGCCTGCCAGCAGCATCCCTTGGCGCCGGATCTCGTCCATCGAAATAACCGGCTGTTCCAATGCTCCCAACCCCAAACGCTCCAGTTTGATCTTCCGTTTCGGTTTCGCGCGCTTGTGCTGAAGCGATCGTCTCCAAACCATGTTGCCACTCCTTCGATTACCCGTTGCGATGGTTGCGCGATGGCGGCCGCCTCCGTTCAGCTCAACGCGAGGCGATGAATCTGTCGTTCGCGAATGCGCCGTGGAGTTGCTCGGTGATATGACAGCGGTATTCGACTTTCTGCTTGGCCATGAGGACCAAGCCTTCCTTATCCGTGAGGATCAGCAGATCCTCCTCGACAACGAGGAGTCGATCCGACTCGCCGATATTGATCCGGTACTGGGTCCGTCCATCAGGATTGCGACGAGGACCGGTTACGATCTCAGTCAATCCATCGACGTATCCTTCGTACCCGTCCGATCGATGTCGGACCTTGGTCCCGTCGGGAATTCTTACCCAGGGCTTGGCGGTCGTTGCCGGCGTCTGTTTTCTTTCGCTCACGATGATCAGGCCTCCACGTGGTGATAGCGATCGAGGCCGCGCCGATCACGCGCCGTTCACCGACGGTCCGATGTGGTCGCTGTGAACGCGGGGCCGCCCCTCACGCACTCCTCTCTGCGGCGCGGCGCGCTGTACTGTCGGACGACGCGGACGTAAGAACAGCGGAAACTACAACATCAATCGCGCAGGATTAGAAAGGAAGAACGGACGCGCGAGGGATAAGATAGTAACCGTGGCTCATACAATAAATTTAATTTAACACGTTTCCGAGAGAATAGCGATCGGAATTCCGCGAAAGTGAAAAGACGCCGAAAAGGTGATTTCAAGGCGCCGTCAACGGCGGTGAGCAGGAAGGTGACCTTCGTGGCGGTGGGTGGACTCCGGAGCATGGATGTGCGGCTGGACAGAGGGCGGGCTGAATTGGTCGGGAAGCACGATGCGGCCGCCCTCCTGTTGTTTGGCCAAGTGTTCGACGATATCGGGATGGAAGGTGCGGACATAGCCGATCAGGCCGCTGAGAAAGCGCTGGGACTGAAACGCGCCGCCTGAGAACCCGGTAATGAACTTCAGGACACAGTCCAGCACTTCCGGCGCGGTCGAAGCATCGATGACAGGCTGCGGATCCTGCTTGGCGAAGTTCTCGTACTGCTTCTTGAGATGCTCGGCGAACACCGGCATAGGCGCGGCGGGCACATGGAGCGGGCTAAGCGAGCGGCGGAGCGCTTGGATCGCCGCGATCACCTCTGCGTCCTGGCCGTCGCGTCGGCCTTGGAAATAGCTGAACGTGACGACCTCGATCAAGTTGAACAACGCAGCGGCTTTTTCTCCTCCCAGTTGGCTGAGTTCTCGATACAGTTCGCGCCGGACCGGCGCGAACTGCTCCCCCAATCGGCGCTGCTGATATTCGCTGCCGGTGTCCAGGTAGACACAGTCGGACGGGCAGGCGATGCGGACGATGCGATGTTCGCCGCAGCATTGGCTGCAGAGGAGGCCGCCGAGCGCCGGACAGGATCGCTTGCCCTTCCGCCGGTAGCAATGGACGCACTTGCTCATTTCTTCGTCGCCCCCTCCGGCTGCGGCTTGGGCGGGGGCGGCACGAAGCCGTAGTCGGCCAGCGTGCGCTTCTGGCCTTTGCTCCTGGCTTCGGTCGGCGCCTCCAATCCGTTCATCTCCGCTGCGTCGGCGTATTGATAGGGCACCAGAATCAGATTATTGTCTCTGTCGATGCCGATGTCGGCTGGGCTCGGGAGGTATTCCGCGATCACATGAAAGCGGTGATTCGGGGTCATGCGCCAGATCTTTCCCTTGGTCTGATCCGACACGTACATGTTGCCCCATCGGTCGAAATCGACGCCGCGGAGATTCTGAAATCGGGCGGTAAAAAACCCGTTCGAGACCAACTCGATCAACGCGCCCTCCGGGGTGATTTCCAAGATTTTCCCCTTGTCCCAGCTTACAGCAATAATGTGCCCGTTTTTGGGGTGGACGGCAAGGCCGGACGGGCCGGCTAGGCGGTTGTCGTGGACGAGCAGGACGACGGCGTGTTGATTGCCAACGTCTACCCGGTAGATCGCATTGTTGGCGGAGTCGGAGACATAAAGAAAGGTTCTGCCGTCCCAGGCTACATCCACCAGGGAAACCGGCTTGCCCAGCGAAGCTTTGGGCGGCGCGGTCAGCGGAAGCGTCAGGACCGGGCGGCCGGTTTTTTGATCGAACGCTCTGAGTGTATCCAAGTCGGCGACGTAAAGCGTACGGTTCACCAATGCCATGCCTTTGGGCGCATGCAAAGTGACCTCGCCGCCGCCTTGGACGAATTTCAGATCGACAACCTGGCCTTCGGCGTCGAGCTTGGTGATGAACCCGTTGTTGTCCCTAGCGTCGGGTTCGCCGTTGACGTTCGAAATGAAGTATTCCTTGCCAGCCGGGTCGCTCAAAAAACTATGCGGCGACCGAAGCCCCGCCACTTGCCGCGCTTCGGCTAAATTGATTTGAGACAAGACCATGGAGACTGCAACGAGCTGGGCCAGGCAAAACCGTCGCAATCGGCGGACCTGTGGGCGATGAAGAAAAGGAAGGCGATGATGAAGGGCGTGCATTGTGGGAACACTCGGCGCCCGGTTGCTGACCGCGGGGATACACGAACCAATCAGTGAGCCGGGTATTGCGAGTGGCCTCTGCGAAAGCGCCGCGGAGAATCGCAGGCCCAGGATCGATATGTCCGGCTTGTTTGTCATATTTGTCATAGCGGTTCCGCGATCCGTTGGGTCGAGACGATCAACTCATCGTACCACACATAACCGGTGGGGTGGGCCTGTGACTCGGACTTGCCGGTGTGATAGGGCGTCAGGAGGATCTTGCCGTATTTGGCTTCCGGGTTGGTGTTGGCCAGATCGTATCCGTTGCCCGTCCATGGGATTTCCAAGCTGAAGAAGGTCGCCGGCTGAGGACTCAGATCGACGACGAGCTTCGGCGGTTTTCCTTCGCGCGTCACCCAAAACCGGATCGTGCTGTCTCTCTTGTAGTCGAAATCATTCTGGTACCACGTTCCGATTTTGACGTGCACCTGGAAGGTCATCCATTCGTTCGCGGCATAAAGCACATACCGGTTCAGGGCAAGCGTTTCGTATTGCCCGTCCTTTCCGCCGCAACTGTGGTACATCTGCGGGTATCCGCGTTGTTCGGTGTTGCTCACCACGATCTCCACCTGCGTGCAGCCCGGGGAAAAGAACCCCGGGCGATCTCCTTCTCCGATGACGATTTGCTTCCAGCCAAGCCCTCCCTCGTAAAACGTATCGAGAAATTCCGGCGAAAACCGCTGCCGCCATTGGACAAAGAATTCCTGTCCTTCTCCGAATTGAACAGACAGGTCGTCCGAGAAATTGAATTGAAAACTCCCGGAACTGTCCGCCGGGGAGTTTGGAGGTATCGTGAAGCGCAGAGAGCCGGTCCCCGACGCTTTGACGTCCTTGTCGATTTCCGGACGAATCTTTCCGTCAAAGCCGGGATAAATGTATGGTTCGACTTCTGCCCGGGAGTCGAATCCGAAACACCGGACGATACCGGGCGCGCGACAGCGGGTTAAAAAATCCGTCCGCTCGGCCGAAAAGTCAGTTGTCAAGGCTGAAGAAGAGACACAACCGCTGAGCATGATGCTCAAACTGAAACTGCGCAGAAATCTTGAGATGTCCCCTGTCGCCATAGCCAGCTCTGTGGATTCGCCGGGAGGCTATCATTTCAGAATCTCATGAGCTGCGCAACCTTTCTCGGCGGCCCATGAATCGGCGAACAGGTCGCCTTGAGAAGGCCGGCCCCGCTTGGAAGCCGCGAAGCGAAAGCCGAAGAAAAGCGAAAAAGGGGTGAAGTAAAAGGAGTTGTGCGCGCTTGACGGACATTTGAATCGCCTGCTATGGTGCGCTCATTTTCAGCAAAAGCGGCTGAGGAAGGCATCAGGCTCCGTTCACTCGGTCACGGCTGTTAGACGTTGGGAATTGCCAAGGGAGGGAGGCGTGGGGGCGCGATTGATCGATGGAAAGGCGTTGGCTCAGCGTATTCGCGAGCGTATCGCGAAGGATGTCGTGGAACTGCACGCGAAGACCGGCGTAAGGCCGGGGCTCGCCGCGATCCTGGTAGGCGACGATCCTGCGTCGCATCTGTACGTGAAAAATAAACAGAAGGCCTGCGATGCGGTTGGGATCTACGTGGACGAACATAAGCTGCCGGCGAGCACGTCCCAGGCCGATCTGTTGAGCCTGATCGACCAAAAGAACGCGGATCCGAAGATTCACGGCATCCTGGTGCAACTCCCGTTGCCCAAGCACATCGACAGCAAGGTCGTATTGGATGCGGTTTCTCCCCAGAAAGATGCCGACGGGTTTCATCCGTACAACTTCGGCCGCTTAGTGGAAGGCAACCCGATCTTCGAAGCCTGCACGCCCAAAGGCGTGATCAAAATGATCGAATCTACCGGTGTCCTGATCGAGGGCAAGCGCGCCGTCGTCCTCGGCCGGAGCAACATTGTCGGGAAGCCGGTGGCGTTGATGCTGCTCCATCGGCATGCCACGGTGACCATCTGCCACTCCAAAACCAGGGATCTGCCCGCGGTGTGCCGTGAGGCCGAGATCCTCGTCGTCGCGATCGGCAGGGCCAAATTCGTCACCGCCGACATGGTCCGCGAGGGCGCGTTGGTGATCGATGTCGGAGTGAACCGGCTGGCGGACGGCACTTTTGTCGGCGATGTGGATTTCGACTCCGTCAGTCAGAAGGCTGGCTGGATCAGCCCGGTGCCGGGCGGTGTGGGACCGATGACGATCGCCATGCTGTTGGATAATACGCTGGAATCCGCGAAGCGTTTCGCGGGCGTGCTGTGAAGGACACTCCATGCGTGAACCCCGGCGTCTGAGAGAAGTTCTCGATCAGGGCCAATTTGCGGTGACGATCGAGTACAACCCGCCCAAAGGGACGAACATTTCCGCCCTGCTGGAGAACGCCAAGGGGTTGGTCGGGCGAGTGCACGGCGTCAACGTCACGGACAACACAGCGGCGGTCATGCGGGCGGGCTCGCTGCCAGTCTGCCGGCTGCTCTACGAAATGGGCCATGATCCGGTCATGCAGATGACGTGTCGGGATCGGAACCGCCTGGCGATGCAGTCGGACCTACTCGGGGCGCACTTGTTGGGCATCCGCAATGTCCTGTGCCTGACGGGAGACTACCCGACCGTCGGAGACCATAAAGAAGCCAAGCCGGTGTATGACTTGGATTCGGTTCAGGTCATGCAACTGGTGCAAGGGTTGAACAACGGTCGGGATATGGCGGGAAATAAACTGGACGGCGCGACCGATTTTACGATCGGCGCTGCCGTCACCCCCGAGGCCGACCCACTCGGCCCCATGTTGGTGAAGTTCGAAACCAAAGTCCGCGCCGGCGCCCAGTTCTTTCAGACCCAGGCGATTTACCACCCGGAACAGTTCGTGAGCTTCATGCGATCCGTGCGCCGATTTAAGGTCAAAGTCCTGGCGGGGATTCTGCTCCTGCGCTCGGCCAAGATGGCCGAATTCATGAACGCCAATATTCCCGGCATCTCGGTGCCGGACGACATGATCCGCGAACTGCGCGCGGCCGGAGACAAGCATGCTTTGGAGGTGGGTGTGGAGATTGCCGTCCGGACGATCAAAGCTGTGCGGCCGCATTGCGACGGGGTGCACATCATGGCGATCAAGGCGATCGATCGTCTGCCGGAGATTCTCGCCAAGGCGGAGCTGATGTGATGACGATTCCCGAATTCAAACGGCGCAAACGTGAAGGCAAAAAGCTCATCGTCGTGACGGCCTACGATGCGCTATTCGCCCGCATCGTCGAACAGGCGGGGATCGACGTGCTGTTGGTCGGCGATTCCCTCGGCGTGGTGGTCCAAGGCAACAAAAACACCCTGTCCGTCACGATGGAGGATATGCTGTACCACACGAAGCTGGTTGCTGGCGCGACCCAGCAGGCGCTGGTGATCGGAGACATGCCCTTCCTGTCTTATCAGGTCAGCGTGGAAGAAGCCGTTCGCAACGCGGGCCGTTTCCTGCAAGCCGGCGCGGCGGCGGTCAAGCTCGAAGGAGGTGCGCCGGTGGTGGATCGTGTGGCCGCGCTTACGAAGTTCGGCATACCGGTCATGGGGCATCTGGGCATGACGCCGCAATCCGTGCATCAATACGGCGGATACAAAGTGCAGGGCAAGGATCGCCACGGCGCCGACGCCTTGCTGGAAGACGCCAAGGCCTTGGAAGCCGCCGGCGCCTTCGCGGTTGTTTTGGAGGCCGTGCCAGCCGACCTCGCTCGGCGGGTGACGGAGACCCTGACTATTCCCACTATTGGCATCGGCGCCGGCCCGTATTGCGACGGGCAGGTGCTGGTTCTCTATGATCTCCTTGGGCTGTTCGACGAGTTCACGCCGAAATTCGTCAAACCTTACGCTCACCTGAAGGTCGATGCCCTTCAGGCGTTGCGGCGCTACAAGGAAGAAGTGGAACAAGGGAAGTTCCCGAGCGATTCAGAGAGCTATCACTGAATCGCCAAGAGACGACGCAGGATCCGGGCCGCCGCGCCGTCGACGACGGAAGCATCAAGGCATGACGAGCCGGACAAGTATCGGCTGTGCCGTGGGATCCGCCGACACGGAGCGGATGCCCGCCCTCAAGCCGGCTATATCAACCCCCATGAACTGCGGAGGAAGTCGCTCGAGCTGCACCAATCCGCTCAGCAAAAGGATCCTGGCTGCTTCCTCCTTCTGGCTAAACCGCTTGAGGTTGGCGGCGGCCAGGTGGATCAACGCCCGAAAGAAGCGGCCGGCCTCGGTCCGGCGTCCGGCCGCATGCCAGAGCCCTTCGAGCATCTCGTGACTCTCCCACCAGTACGCGAAATTGTAGAGATCGACTGCGTAGAGGTAGTCCTCTGAGCAAGCCCACGCTTCCGGCGGAAACGGCGCCGGCCGGGGTTCGGGCAGACAGTAGGAATGGCCGCGCGGGTCGCGACGCGGATGCGGAGTCCGCCCTGGAATGTAGCGGTACAAAGGAAACGGGCGAGCAGCATATCGCGGCCAGTGGGGATCAGGCGGCTCCGGCTCATGCACCGCGGTACCCCCGTTCTCCGCAGGAGACCTGGACGATCTGCCGGTCTTCAAGCCGAACTGCTGTTAAGTGCCGGCCCCAGATGCAGCCACTGTCCACCACCAGCACCGTGTCGAGCATGCGGAGCCCTGCTGCGGCCCAGTGTCCGCAGACGATTGTCACATCCGTGCTTTTGCGGTGGGGAACCTCGAACCAGGGCAAGAAGCCAGACGGGGTCTGTTCAGGCGGACCGGTGTATGAGAATTCCATTTCGCCCGTAAGGGTACAGACGCGGAGTCTCGTCAGGGCGTTGGCGATAACGCTCAGGCGGGTCATGCCCGTCAGACCAGCATCCCATTGTGCACACCTATTTCTGTGATGGAAGCGCAAGAACTTCGGATACGCATCGCTCTGCAACACGTGCTCGACTTCCTGGGCCAACTCGGCGGCTAGGGTACTGGTCCATTGCGGTAAGAGACCGGCGTGAACGAGCAGGAAGCCGTGGTTCCGAAACAGGAGCGGCCGATGGCGCAGCCAGTCCAGCAAGTCGTCGCGATCCGAGGCACTCAGCACATCCTGAAATGTGTCTTTGGTTCGGGCCGGCGCACATCCGGCCGCAACAGCCAGCAGATGCAGGTCGTGGTTTCCCAGAACCGTCCTCGCCGCCGGTCCCAAGCTTTTGACGTAGCGCAGCACCTTCAGGGAGTCCGGCCCGCGATTGACCAGGTCGCCGACGAACCACAAGCGATCCTTCACGGGATCGAACCGGATGTGGTCGATGAGTTTCTGCAGGGCGGAGAAACAGCCTTGAATATCGCCGATTGCGTACGTCGCCATCTACTAAAAAGTGCGCGCTCCGCCGTTCGTCGCTTGTCCTGTGTGAAAGATCACGAGAGCGGTCGTCCAGCCAGAAAAGATGATAAAGATGGGGAATCCGTCTGCTTGCGGATGACGACTGTCCAATGACGGTTGGTGCTTCTTAGGGGTACCGGGCCTCGATCGTACTCCGCAGACCGCCTCGGGCGGTGAACTCGCCGGTCACGACAGCCCAGACAGGTCGGCAGGCTTTGACCACGTCTTGCAGGATACGATTGACGGCGTTTTCGTAAAAGATACCGAGATTCCGGTAGGCATGGATATAGAGTTTCAGTGATTTGAGCTCGAGGCAGACCTTGTCGGGCATGTAGCGCAGCCGAATTGTCCCGAAATCAGGAAGTCCGGTTTTCGGACAGATCGCCGTGTATTCGGGGATCTCGATGGTGACCTCGTAGCCTTTATATTGGTTCGGCCACGTTTCAATGTCCGGAAGCGGCGCGGAAATTCCGCTTTTCGCGTGGAGCTCATTATAGCCAAGCCGCGTTGCTGTTCCCGCGGGTCGCCCGGCTTTCTTGTTGTCGCGCTTCACGGTGTCACGCCTCACGTCGGGTTCAGATCTGCTTCATCCACTCGATCTGTCCGATCTTCTCCAATTCGAAATACAACGTGACCCACGGACACTTCATGTCCGGGTACACTTCGCAAAATCCGCCTTTCCGCACCCCGCCGCAAGGACCGTGGCTCATGAACTTCGGGCATTCAGCTTTGAGCGATCCCTCGGGAATCGGCGGGCGCTTATGCACGCCTCCCGCGTGCTCGGCGCTACTGTCTTCTCCCGGAATGATGACGCGCAATGGCATGGTGCCCTAGTGTAAACGGATCCGGCCCTCTCGGCAATCGCCGTGTCCATCCGGAGCGAATGCGGACGGCAAGGCATGAATCACGATGAATATTCAGATGAATGTTGGAGAGCTTAGGGCAAACGGCCTACCGAACCAACCAACGCTAGGCCTTCTTTCGCCGCCCGTGGGCCTTCTGCGGCGTTGCATTGAACCGAAACGAATTATAAACTGGCGATTGTGCTGGCACAATAGTCGCCTTGAAGCGGATTTGCAATTGACACGGTTTTCCGGCCTTTGTTACACTCGGCCTCTCGGAAAAATCGGATCAATCGGCGACTTTGCGCCGCAAGCAGTGTTCCGCGACTACGGACGATCCCCATCGATATGGCCTCAAGTTGGCCCGCTGACGCGTCGCGAGGGCCGGCGAACAGCAGGGAGGGTATCCAATGAGTCTTGATTACGTCAAGTTCACTCCGGGGTTCGGAAAATTCATGCCGAAGGAATATCGCGACATGGTCGAGCACGGGCCTTTCGGTAGAAAGGTCGGGGTAGCCCAGATGGGAACCTTCAAGGAGATCCTCGAAGAGCATCCCATGTGCGCCGGTTGTGCGATGACCCTCTTTATCAGGTTGGCCATTATTTCGTTTCCGAATCCCGAGGATACGATTACGGTCGGGACGGCTGGCTGCGGCCGCCTAGCCCTTTCCCAAGCCGCCATTCCGTTCGTGTACGGCAACTATGGCGATACCAACGGCGTGGCAAGCGGACTTTCCCGCGGGCTGCGGTTGCGATTCGGCGACAAACCCAAAGATGTCGTCGTGTTGGCCGGCGACGGCGGTCTGGCCGACATCGGATTTTCGCAAGTCCTGCACTCCTGGTTCCGGAAAGAAAAGTTCACGACGATCATGCTGGATAATGAGGTCTACGGCAATACCGGTGGGCAGGAAAGCGGTATGACCAACCGCGGTGCGGTGTTGAAGATGGCGCCGTTGGGCAAGAAGTTCGAGAAGATGAACATGGTCGAAATGGCCAAAGTCGCCGGCTGCGCCTATGTGGCGACCGTCGTGCCGAACAACCCCCGTCGGGTCGAAAGCGTGATTAAGAAAGCCGTCCTCATTGCCCGCGAAGTCGGCCCGACGTACATCCAAGCCTACACCTCCTGCAACATCGAATACGCGATCCCGACCGACAAAGTCATGGAAGACGCCAAGAACGTCGAGAACGACCGCTACCAGTTCACCGAATTCATAACGGACGACGCCAAGCAGTACCTGGCCGATCGCTATGGGTATAGGGAATTTCAGGCAAAGCCGGCGGCCACGGTTCCTCAAGCGTAATTCGGTCGGAAAGCGGGAAGAGCTGGATGTCGCGCAGAAGGAGGAGCAACCATGGCGAAACGGTTTAACATCCGGATGGCCGGTGTGGGCGGACAGGGCGTAGTTACCGCTTCGCACATTCTCAGCACCGCAGTCATTAATGCCGGCGGCGAAAGCACGATCGTGCCATTCTACGGGTCGGAAAAACGCATGGCGCCGGTTGAGAGTTATGTGCGGGTGTCAGACGAGCCGATCTACGAGATCGGGGAAATCACGTTTCCGCACATCATTATCATCTTTCACCCGCAGGTTATCACGCACGGGAAGTCTTACACGATGCCGTTCTATTTCGGGTTGAAGGAAGACGGGGTCGCGCTGATCAACCACGACGGGCCGATGAAGCTGCAAAAGGATCATGCGCGTGAATTGGAGGAGCGCCGCGCGAAACTGTTCTACCTGCCAGCTACCAAGATCTCGCTGGAGGTGTCGGGGATGGATTTGGCGACGAACATGGCGCTGATGGGTGCGATTGGGTGCATCACCGGCCTCACGAATTTGGACGCATTGGGCCAGGCGGTGAGGGACCGATTTCTGGGCAAGGGATTCGTGGTCTCCGGCGGAACGGCGGCCTTGGACAGCGTCGTAGAGCGGAAGTTCAAGAAGAAGCAGGAACTCATCGAAAAGAATATGGCAGTAATCGCGGCTGGCTGGAAGTACGCGGCCGATAACGGCTGGGACGAAATCAGTAAAGCGGCCAAACGGGTGGAAACCGCCGCCGCCAGGGTCTAAATTCCTGACGAAAAGGGGATCCGATGTACCTTGTAGCCGACATCAACGTCGACATTTGCGCGCAAACCAGTTGTAAGCTGTGTACGCAGTACTGCCCCGAGGCGAACACCATTCTCTACAACGACCAGTTGGGCAAAGAGAAAGGGTACAAGTATGGAGCGGCTTATGTGGCGGTGGATCGCTGCAAGGGATGCGCGCAGTGCGTCTGGGTTTGTGACAACATGGCGAAGCATCATGCCATCAAGATGGTGATGATCGACCAATTGCCCAAGGCGGCGATTACGGACAACGTGATATACGGCGAGAAGTCCACTACCGCCTTGCTGACGAGTCCGGTGGTCGGATAGACGAGACAACAAAAGGGAGAAAAGGGCGTGCAGACGACACAGCAGACACGAGAAAAAATCATCGTTCCCGGGCCGGCCGGGTTTCATCCGCCGTCCGCCGCCCAGCTCGGGGTGACCTTACCCGAGCCGGGCCAAGGGCTGTGGTACGGGCATCACGAGGACGAAGAGAAAGTGATGGAAGAGATCGCGCGCCAGATGCTGACGCGTCCCAACGCCACGATCTTCCCAGGGCCGTTGGTGCTCTGGGCCTGGAACGAACATGCGGTGGAGAAAGCTAAAGCGGTTTTGGAAATCGCCGCACAGATTCCTGACGTGCTGATCATCCCTATGCCCGATTATCGCCCGAAATATCCCAAGATCGATCCCGAGGAAGTCATTAATCCGAACCATCCGAATCTGACCATTTGGGGCAACAAGATCGAGGCCTGTATCTTCGTGGGTGTGCACTGTCATTACGCCAATCTCACGCTGAAGATGATTCGGGCGGGAACGAACTGCTGCACGAGCGCGCTTTGCGCCGAGCAGGGGCACGAAGACGCGATGCTGACCATCCGAGACTGCGACGCGGCGAAGCTGCGGCGGGTCGCGCAGGTTATCAAGCGGGTGCGAGAAGAGATGGGGCTCAAGCTGCCAGAAAACGGTGAGAATGTCCGGTTCACTGGGACACAGTCCAAGGTGCACGGCGGCAAGACACACACAAACCCTCTCGAGTTCATACCGACGACGGCGGATCTAGCCGGGGCCGCGGCCTACGGACACCGACCCGAGCATATGCACAGCGAAGCCTGAACGAGGGCGAACAATCGGTAGGGATCGCGGGTGGACTACACGAGGAAAGATCCGGCGGTAACGCCTTCAGCTATAATAGCTTCACGCGATGAGTACACAAGCCAAGAGGTGCCACCATGAGCGAATCTCTGGAGACCGAAGTCAAGACCAATCCGCAAGGTGACCCGATCACCAGTGTGGCGGCTCCCAAGTCTACGGACGTCAAGAAGGATCCGCACGCGGAGGCTAAGAAACAGCGCGTGGTTACGCCGGAATACATGTTTCTCGAGGCGCCGAGGACACGCGAATTCATCACGGGAAGCGAAGCGGCCAAAGAAGCGGTGCGTCGCTCGAACGTGGACTTCGCGGTAGCCTATCCGATCACGCCTCAAAGCGAGACCATGCAGCTCATTGGCGTGTTATACGGCGAAGGGTACGTAAAGGAATACTACCGCGGCGAAGAGGAATACGGCGTGATGTCGGCCATTGCCGGGGCATCGCGCGCGGGCGTGCGGTGCTTCACCGCAACGGCGGGGCCTGGCACGCTGCGCGGCATCGAGCCGATCGCGTCATGGCCGGGGCACCGGCTGCCGGCTGTAATCATGTTCACATGCCGCGTGGTCAACGCGCCGCTCGCGATTCAACCCGACAACATCGAAATTTCGTACCTACTGAATTGCGGATTGATCCTCTTTCATGCCGAGAACCAGCAGGATATGTTCGATTTCATTATGAAGGGGTTCATTATCGGAGAGAAGAACGACGTGACGCTGCCGGTCGGCGTCGCCTGCGACGGGTTCTTCGTGACCCATGCTCGGGGCTATGTGTACATGCAGGATCGGAGCCTCAAGCTCCCTCCGCGGGACCCCTGGCGCGGCGCTGTCCCCGTGCTGGATGCGGAGAATCCGCCGGCTCGTCTTTCTCGCGATGCGCCGGTTCAGAAGTCCAACTTCATGGCGTATAACATTCATGCCGTCTGGCAGCAGGAGGTCTGGGCGGCGGTGGAGCGTTCGCGGAAGTACATCAACAAGTACATGGGAGGGCTCTGTACCGCCGAGAACACGGACGATGCGGACGCCATTCTGATTGCGTCCGGCAGCGCGGTGGCCCAATCACGCGAGGCGATCAGGCTGTGCGCCGAGAAAGGGATCAAGGTAGGCCTGATCAAGATCCGCTCGCTGCGACCATTCCCAACGCAAGAACTCCGACAGCTCTGCGCTAACGCGAAACTGATCGTGATTCCGGAGTTCAATTACGTGGGATGGTTGGCCAAGGACGTCGCGGCGGCGATCTACGGGCACTCCAAGGCCAAGATCATCGCCGGGCCTCACGTGTATGGCGGGCAGTCCATGCCGGTGGAACTCATCGTGGACGAGGTCGAGTCGGGATTGACAGGCAAGAAATCTACCAATGTTCCACTGTCCCAGGTTATGGGGGCGGCGGACGTGGACCCCGCCGCGGTTGCTCACTTCATGCGCAGCATTTAAGCGGCTGCGCCAGAAACGAAAGGGCCTGATCCCGTCCGGGATCAGGCCCTTTTTCGTTGCCGGTCGAGTATCTCGTCAAGCGCGAAGCGCACAGTGCGAGAAAAGGGCAAGATACACTCCACGAGATCCGAACGACAAGTTAGCCTTGCAAATCCTCGTCGATCAATTCCTCGCTTTCAGGCATGCCGTAGGCGATGAATTTGGCGTAGGAAAGATAAATCATGCTGCTGTCGCGCATGGCCTTAGCGCCGTATGTCATGCGCTCTAGCTTCCTTGCGTCGGCGGATTCGGATGTGCGGAGCGATGTCACGTGCTCTTCGAGGACTTTGTTGTACCGCGCCATCGCCTGCTCGACTTCGCGGTAAGCCTGTAAGATCGCGTCAGTCATGACCGCGCTCCCTTCGCGAAGGTAAAATACACCACTCTCTTTCCGAGGGTCAACCTGACGCGATGGCGGCTTTGGCTCGATTATCACCGCCGATCCTTCAGACGCTCTCCCGCGTGGCAGGCGTGGACTATGCGGCGCCCGAAGCAAAGACAGCACAGGAAATCGCACGCGGCGTTGCTGCCCTGTTTTTCCTCTTCACGCGGCAACGTGACGGACTCGCCGGGCCGTATCTGGAGAGAGACGATCTGCGACGGGCCTATGTGGCCTACTACCTTCCGGTCAACCTGGCGAAGGTGCAGTCGCTGCTTAAAGAGTTGCCCGCGTGGCCGACGGATCCGGCTTCGGCGGGAAGACCGTTCAGAGTCCTGGATATTGGGAGCGGACCGGGGACGGCCGTCCTGGCCGTATTGGACTGGATGGCGGCCGCGCCGAATTTGTCGGCGCGGCCGCTCGAGTGCGTCGCGATAGACCGTTCGCCGATGGCGCTCGGCGATTGTGCATGTCTGTGGGAAACGTACAGGAGTCTGGCGCGGGCGCCTGGTGGGCAGCTCCGGACGGTCTGTGAGGATGTCGAGCGGACCTCTCTGTGGAGGCGCTGGGATCGGCGTTCCAGCGAATCCTTCGACGTCATTGTACTTGCCAACGCTCTGGGGGAACTTTTCATCTCGGCACGCGATCCGCTGGCTCCAAGAGTCGCGCTGGTCAGCTCCCTTCTGGACCTCCTCGACCCGGCGGGTACGTTGATGATCATCGAACCGGCGCTGCGGGACACCTCGCGTGCCCTGCACCGGCTGCGCGACCGACTGCTGGAGGATAAGGTCTGCACCGTCTACAGCCCGTGTCTACATGAGCAGACCTGTCCGGCTTTGGTCAAGGTGGAGGATTGGTGCCATGAGGAACGCCAGTGGGTGCCGCCGCCGATCGTGTCGGTGATCGATCGGGACGTAGGATTGATCAAGGACGCGTTGAAGTTCTCCTATCTGTTGCTGCGCAAGGATGGTCGGACGATTGTGCCGAGGCGAACGGATGTCTACCGCGTCGTGAGCGAGTTGCGGAAGATGAAGGGCGAAAAACGGGTCTGGCTGTGCAACGAGACGGGAAGGCCGGAGGTGGGCCTCCTCGACCGAATGCGCTCGGAGACGAACGCCCCGTTTGAGGCACTTCATCGGGGTGCGATCGTGAAGATCGACCAGATTGTGCGTGGGCAACGGAAAGGACGGGAAGCCACGGTTGGACGGATTCCAGAATCTGCCACCGTCGAGGTCATCCGGTCTGTATAAGGCGGCACGGCGTAAAGGCGAAGCTTCACAACACAGGAGTGGCCAGCCTGGCCAGGGATTAATCGGCTTCCGGTTCCGAGTTGCCATGGATATGAGTGACGCGGTCCTCATCAAAGAGTTCCGCCATTTCCTCGGCGATGAGTTCCCGGTCGCTCGGAACCGAAACCAGCGGAATCTCCTTCCGCGCCTTGGGCTGATCGGGCTCGGTGGATTCGGCGGGCTTCCGCTGGGGTGGCTTGGGTTCGCTCATATGTTGAAAATATACCCTGAAACAAGGAAACAAGCGCAAAGGGACTACTCGAACGCTTCCAACGACGATTTTTCCGGAAATCGGTGTTGGCAGGCGGAGCAGGTCAAGAAGTAGATTGCCTCCCGTACCGACAGGGTCGCTCGAAAATCCAGGGTCACACCGCGATGCTGGCATGCCGGGCAGGACATCTCCTTGAGGCGGTACGGAATGTCCGGCTGGGTGCGAAGATAAAATTCCATGTCTGTGTAAACCGGGAATGTGTAACGGCAAGCGGTGCACACGCCTTTCCATTCCCCGTCCGGCTGCATCGTGCGGCGGTCGATCATGAAATGACTTCCCTTGCAGATCGCGCAGCGGACTTCGGCCAGGCGTGATTCTACTTCTTCAACGGACGGCTTGGTCATCCCGGCGCGGTCCTCCGCAAAAGCCTTTGCCTTATCGGGGATGACGAGTATAACGGCTATTGCCGCAAGACTGCAACCTGTTGGAGGTGGACTCCTGTGCCGTTCTGGCCGAACCCGCGGCTATCTCATCGGACGGTGGGCGCCGGATTGCCGGTAGTCATACGGAATGGCGCACTTCTCTCCTCCTAGCCCCTTAAACACCTTGACGGAGGAACGCCTACTCGATACCTTTAGGTCCGATGCACTTCATCACCGATTCGCTGCTGGTGGGGAACAGCGACGACGCGCACGAACCGGCGCCGTTTGTGAGTGGGCTTTTGCTGGTGGCCGGCGAATACCAGGTTCAGCCCCCGCCATGGGTTTCGTATCATGCCGTTCCCTTAAAAGAGTTTGCGGCCGTCGATCCGCTCGATCTATACCATGCGATAGAGTGGCTTGAACGACACGTTCCGTCGGGTCGTGTGATGGTTTGCTGTCGGGCGGGCATGGGCCGTTCGGTATCGGTGGCTATCGCCTATCTTTGTTGCGTGGAAGGCATGACGTATGACGATGCGGTCAAGCTGGCATCGGCGCGGCGTCCGGGAGCCGCGCCGGTTCCCAAACTCCAGGAGACCATTCGGGTCGTGCAACGGATGCGGCAGGAACACAAGCGTTCGGCTGAATCTCGCGATAGGCCGGCCGATCCTGCCTGTGGCCACTTGTAACATGTCGTGTTCCCGCCGGGGTTACGCCTATCTGAATTCATTCTCATGCCTGAACTGCCGGAAGCGGAAGTCGCCGCTCGTCAACTTCGAAGCCGAATCGTCGGCGGTGTCGTCCGAGATTGCTGGGTAGGTCGTGCGGACATGGTGCGTGAAGGGTTGTCCACGCTGGAGTGGTACCGCGGTTCACGGATTATTGCGGTGAATCGGCAGGGCAAATGTCTGGTGTTCGCCTTGTCCCGCGGAGCTGAGGTGCGGTACATCGTCGGGGAACTCGGGATGACCGGGCGCTTCCTGTTCAAGGCGGCGGGCGAACGGCTTCCCCAACACACGCATTTCACGCTGTACTTAGACGGGGTGGCGGAGCCCGAGGTGCGCTACTGGAATCCCCGGCGGTTCGGGAGAATTTATTTGTTGGATCGACAAGGATTGGACCGTTTTATCGCTAGACGGTTCGGCTGTGATCCCCTGGTGGTGACGAAGGAGGACTTCCTGCATCTCCTGCGTGCACGCCGGGGGAGGCTCAAGCCGCTGTTGATGCACCAGCAGGTCATCGCTGGAATCGGGAACATCTACGCAAACGAAATTTTGTTTCGCGCCGGCCTCCACCCCTATCAACGAGCCAGCCGCCTGCGGAGGCCGGCCGCCGAGCGGCTGTACCGGACCATGCGAGACGTACTAGAAGAGGCTATTGCATACGGAGGCTCCAGCGTACGGGATTTCTTTGCGCCGGACGGAACGGAGGGACGGTACAGACAACGACATCTCGTTTACGGAAAAGCGGGTCAGCCTTGCCCGAACGGCTGCGGCCGACGTATCAAGCGGTTGCGGGGGGAGCGCAGTTCCTTCTATTGTCCTTCGTGTCAGCGAAACGACCGGTCATAAAATTTCTTCCTTGACTAGCACGGGCGAATTTCCGTACACTTTGTTCCCTTCCTACCTTTGGAATTCAATAACTTTAAGTCTTTCCGGTCGATCGGAAGCAGATAGGACTTCTGAGCCCGCCCGGTAGGCCCTTTGGAGGATTGAGGCGGGCAAGAGATTCCGCTACTCTAGCCCTCCTGTTGTGTTGATGCCGGCAAAAGGAGTCCCAGCCAATGGCGAAAGTGCTCGAGGGCCCCGGAATGGGGCTGATGAAAAAGTGGGGGATTACGGTTCCCAATTATGTCGTTGTGTCCTCAGCTGACGAGTTGACGAAGCTGGGGCAGGTCAATGATTGGCTCAAAAAGGCGAAGCTGGTCGTCAAGGCTCATGAAGCGCTCGGTTCCCGCTTCAAGCTCGGACTTGTGAGAGTCGGCCTAGACTTCTCAGGTGCGGAGGCGGCTGCGAGGGAGATGCTAGGACGCCAGGTAGGCAGTCTCACGGTCTCTCAAGTCATCGTGTCGGAAATGATCCCCCACAAAGAGGAATATTATGCTGCGGTGAAATCCACCCGCGAGGGGGCGGACGTTCTTGTCGCGAACTGCGGTGGAATCGAAGTGGAGTCGAACTGGGATCGGGTGAAGCGGCTCTCGGTCGAAATCGGTACGACGCCCTCGCGGGATGCACTCGACAGATTGGCCAGGGAGGCCGGCTTCACGGGAGACCTCGCGAAGAAGATCGCCGATTTCGCCGGGAAGTTGTTTGCTTGCTTCGACAACGAAGACGCACAATACCTCGAGGTGAATCCGGTTGCGATGCGAGAAAGCGACGGCGAACTTGTGGCGCTTGACGCGGTCACGCTCCTCGATGCGGACGCCAAGTTTCGGCATCCCGATTGGAACTTCCCGTTCGCCGCAGAATTCGGCCGTCCTTATACGAAGAACGAGTTGGAAGTGATGGCGGTAGACGCCAAGATTAAGGGTTCGGTGAAGTTCATCGAGATTCCCGGGGGCGATGTGGCCATGTTACCAGCCGGTGGCGGGGCAAGCGTCTATTATTCGGACGCCGTGGTCGCCCGTGGAGGGAAACTGGCGAACTACGCCGAATATTCTGGCGATCCACCGGATTGGGCTGTCGAAGTCCTCACGGAAAAAGTCTGCTCCCTGCCCGGCATCAAGCACATCATCGTAGGCGGTGCGATTGCGAATTTCACCGACGTTAAGAAGACGTTCGGCGGCATCATCGCCGGATTCCGAAAGGCGAAGGCCGAAGGCAAGTTGAATGGGGTGAAAATCTGGGTGCGCCGCGGCGGGCCGCGCGAAAAGGAAGGGCTCGATGCGATGCGCGCGTTAAAGGACGAGGGCTTCGACATTCAGGTGTTCGACCGCCACACGCCGCTGACCGACATCGTCGACATGGCACTCCAAAAGCAGTAGCGACGACGCGTGATGAGCAGGTAGCGCGCGGGGGAAGGGCTCAGTTTCTTCCGCCCCTCATCATTCGTCATCCGTCACGGTTGGTTAAGAAGGGGAGACCCCGATGAGTATTCTCGCGAACAAAGACACCCGGGTGGTGATCCAGGGTGGAGCGGCGGGCTTGAACGCCGCGCGTCGGATGGCCGAGTTCTGTTACATGATCAAGCGTCCGCTAAACGTGGACGCGTTCGTCTATCCACCGGACGCGGGTAAGACCAACGAAGTGCCGTACGGCAGCGGTCTAGTGACGATTCCGGTATACAAGAGCATCGCTGAGGCGACCGCCAACCATCCGCAGATCAATACGAGCCTCGTCTACATCGGCGCTGACCGAGCCCTGGCCGCGGGAATGGAGGCGCTCAACGATCCGAAGATTCAGCTTGTGTCGATGATCACGGAAGGCGTGCCCGAGAAGGACGCGAAGCTGCTCGGCCGTCATGCGGTCAAGCTGGGCAAGATCTTCAACGGACCTTCCTCCATCGGCATCATTTCGGCGGGTTCCTGCCGGCTTGGCGTCATCGGCGGCGCATTCGACAACCTTGTCGCCTGCAAGCTTTATCGCGAGGGCTCATTCGGCGTCATCACGAAATCCGGTGGCCTCTCGAACGAGATCATCTGGATCTGTTCCCAGTTCGCCGACGGCATCACCACCGCGATCGGCATCGGCGGCGACGCCTATCCCGGTACGGATTACGTCACCTATTTGGAAATGTTTGAACAGGATCCCCAAACGAAGGCAGTGGTGATCGTCGGGGAGATGGGCGGCGATTTGGAGGAGCGGGCAGCCGAGTGGTACGGCGCAAGGAAGCGGCGGATCAAGCTCCTGGCGGTGGTATCAGGGTTCTGCCAAGAAAGTCTGCCAAAGGGCATGAAGTTCGGCCATGCCGGCGCCAAAGAAGGCCTGAAGGGCGAAGGGTCGGCCCGCTCGAAGTCCGAAGCGCTCAAGAAGGCTGGCGCGATCGTCCCGCCGACCTTCGGCGCCTTGGGTCCGGCCATCAAGGAAATGTACGATGAATTCGTCAAAACGGGGCAGGTCGTGCCGATTCCCGACTTGAGCCCGGCTGATCTGCCGAAGCTCCCCAAGACCGTCGACGAAGCCATGAAGACCGGCGAAGTCACGGTGGCGCCGCTGATCAAGACCACGATCAGCGACGATCGCGGCGACGAACCGCTCTACGACGGCTATCCCGCTTCGGAGTTGATCAATAAGGGTTACGACATCCCCCACATCATCGGTCTCCTCTGGGACAAACGGCTCATCTCCCAGCAGGAAGCGGAGGTCATCAAGCGGATCATCATGTTGTCTGCCGACCACGGTCCCTGCGTGAGCGGCGCGCTGGCCACGATCATTGCGGCCTGCGCCGGGATCGGCATGGCCCAGGCGGTTGCGGCCGGGCTGATCATGATCGGGCCTCGGTTCGGCGGCGCGGTCACCGACGCCGGCCGCTATTTCAAGTACGCGGTGGACAACAAGATGACGGTGGATGAATTTCTTTCGTACATGAAGCAAAACGTCGGCCCGGTTCCCGGCATCGGCCATCGCGTCAAGAGCGTGCGAAATCCGGACAAGCGGGTGAAGGAGTTGGTCAGCTATGTCAAGAGCCTCGGCATCAAGACGCCGCACTTGGACTTCGCCTTAGCGGTCGAGAAGGTGACCTCGGCGAAAAAAGAAAACCTGATCCTGAACGTGGACGGTACGATGGCGGCCGTCCTCGTGGATCTGGGCTTCCCCGTCGACAGTCTGAACGGCTTCTTCATCCTGGCCCGAACGATCGGCCTGATCGGTCACTGGATCGATCAGAAACGCCAGGACAGCCGGCTGATCCGGCTATTCGACTATCTGGTCAACTACGCCGCGCCCAGGCGGCGCGAGGTGCCGCCTGTGAAATAGCACGTCGCCAAGAGCAAACAGCGAATAGTTTTTGGCCGCTTGCTATCGGCTATTCGCCATGAGCTGAGGAGAGTCCCATGTCGCTGGAAATAGCCAAAACACTGTATGCGTCGATGCCGGAGAAGCTGGCGAAAGCGCGCAAGAAGTTCGGCCGCGCGCTTACGCTGACGGAAAAGATTCTCGTGGCGCACGCCGACAATTTCGACACTCAGGTGTGGGAACGAGGCAAGGCCATGTTGACGTTGCGGCCGGATCGGGTCGCCATGCAGGACGCGACGGCGCAAATGGCCATGCTGCAGTTCATGCAGGCCGGGAAGAAGAAGGTCGCCGTGCCGAGCACGATCCATTGCGACCACCTGATTCGCGCGGAAGTCGGGTCGCAGAAAGACCTGCTGCGCGCGATGGACGAGAACCGGGAAGTCTATAACTTCCTCGCCTCGGCTGCAAAGAAGTATGGGATCGGATTCTGGAAGCCTGGCTCCGGCATCATCCATCAAGTCGTCCTCGAAAACTACGCGTTCCCCGGCGGGTTGATGATCGGGACGGACTCCCATACGCCCAACGCCGGCGGCCTCGGCATGCTGGCGATCGGCGTCGGCGGAGCCGACGCGGGCGAGGTCATGGCCGGGCTTCCGTGGGAAGTCCTCCATCCCAAGCTGATCGGTGTCCGGTTGACCGGCAAATTGAACGGCTGGGCGTCTCCGAAGGACGTGATCCTGTATATCTGCGGTCTGCTCACCGTGAAAGGGGGCACGAACAAGATTCTGGAGTATTTCGGCCCAGGCGCCGAAACCATCAGTTGCACAGGGAAGGGTACGATCACCAACATGGGTGCCGAGTTGGGCGCCACGACGTCGATATTTCCGTTCGACCAGAAAATGGTAGCGTACTTGAATCTTACGGACCGTGCGGATATCGCGAACCTGGCCCTGGCGAATCGCGAGTTGCTCACCGCCGATCCGGACGTGCTGCAATCGCCGGAGAAGTACTTTGACCAAATCGTCGAAATCGACCTGTCGCAACTCGAGCCGTATGTGGTCGGGCCGCACACGCCGGACCTGGCCAGGCCGATCTCCAAGATGGCGGCGGAAGCCAAGGAGAAGGGTTATCCAGTCGAACTCAAAGCGGCGCTGATCGGCAGTTGCACCAACTCTTCCTATGAAGACATCAGCCGGTCAGCCCACGTTGCCCGCCAGGGACTGAAGGCGGGGCTCAGGGCGAAGACCGCGTTCCTGGTCACACCCGGCTCCGAGCGAATCTTCCACACAATGAAGCGGGACGGCTTCATGGACGCCTTTGAGCAGATGGGGGCCACCGTCCTGGCCAACGCCTGCGGTCCCTGCATCGGTCAATGGAAACGAGCGGACGCCGTCAAAGGCCGGGCGGATTCGATCGTCAGCTCGTTCAACCGGAACTTTCCTGGCCGCAACGACGGCATCAACGAGACCCTCTCTTTCCTCGCGAGCCCCGAGATTGTGACGGCGTATGCCTTTGCAGGGGATCTCACCTTCGACCCGGTACGCGGGACGCTGAAAGGAGCGGACGGCCGGGAATTCCGGTTTGAGCCTCCGCAAGGTGAGGAACTGCCGGCAAAGGGGTTTGCGAAGGGCGAAGAAGGCTATGTTCCGCCCGCCGAGGACGGCGAGGCGCTCACAGTGGACATCCCTCCTGACAGCGAGCGGTTGCAGTTGCTCCAACCGTTCCCCCGCTGGGACGGTCAAGATTTCATCAAGCTGCCGTTGCTCATCAAGACCAAAGGAAAGACGACGACGGATCACATTTCGCCGGCGGGTCCGTGGCTCAAGTACCGTGGCCATCTGGATAAGATCAGCGACAACATGTTCCTCGGCGCTAACAACGCGTTCTTCCCGGAGATTGGGAAAGGTACCGATGTGCTAACGGGCGAGTCGGGGCTCACGATCGCGCAGATCGCCCGGCGCTACAAAGCGAAGGGCATCGGGTCGGTGGTGGTCGGCGATGAGAACTACGGCGAGGGGAGCAGCCGCGAGCATGCGGCCATGTCGCCCCGCTATCTGAATGTTCGCGTGGTGCTGACCAAGAGTTTCGCGCGCATCCACGAGACAAATCTGAAAAAGCAGGGGATTCTTCCGCTGACCTTCGCCGATCCCGCCGACTACGACAAGATCGAGCAGTACGATCGCATCAGCATCACGGGGCTGAAGGACTTGGCACCGGGCAAGCCGGTCCGGGTGATCATTCACAAGCCGGATGGCAGAGAGATCGCCATTCAGGCAAACCACAGCTTGACGGAACAGCAGATCGGATGGTTCAAGGCTGGATCGGCCTTGAATGCTCTGAGTTGAAGACCAACAGGTTCGCGGTCCGGTGCGGGAGGGTTCGCGGCGCGGCGATTCCCCCGTTGCAGTCGAAGAGCAACGGGGAGGCGGCGTCGCGTATGCGGACGCCAGCGAGTCGGTGAGCTGGCTGGCCTGGCGACCTTGGCATTGGACATCGGGCTCAGGCCACCACAAATATCCTTATCATCAACGGAGAGGTGAGCGATGGGATATGCGAAGCTGACACCACCGACGAAGGGGCAAAAAATCACGATGGGACCGGACGGGAAGCTCCACGTGCCGGACAATCCGATCGTGATGTTCATCGAAGGCGATGGAACCGGGCCGGACATCTGGGCTGCCTCCGTGCGCGTGTTCGATGCGGCGGTGCAAAAAGCCTACAGCGGCAAGCGAAAGATCGAGTGGTTCGAAGTGTATGCGGGCGAGAAGTGCAACAAAATCTACGGGGAAAACACCTGGCTGCACGACGACACCTTGGTTGCTTCCAAAGAATACATGATCGGAATCAAGGGGCCGTTGACCACTCCGGTCGGCGGCGGGTTCCGCAGCATCAACGTGGCCCTTCGGCAACTGCTCGATTTGTACGTCTGCCAGCGCCCGGTCAAGTGGTACACCGGGGTGCCGGCGCCGGTGAAGAAGCCTCAACTGGTCGATATGGTGATCTTCCGGGAAAACAGTGAAGACATCTATGCCGGCATCGAATGGGAAAAGGGCACGCCCGAGGTCAAGAAAGTCATCGACTTCCTGCAGAAGGAGATGGGCGTGAAGAAGATCCGGTTCCCAGAGACGTCCGGCATCGGGGTAAAACCGATTAGCGAGGAGGGTACCCACCGCCTGGTGCGCGCGGCGATCAACTGGGCGCTGGCCAACAAGCGCAAGAGCGTGACGCTGGTGCACAAGGGCAATATCATGAAATTCACCGAGGGCGCGTTTCGCAAGTGGGGCTATGAATTGGCGAAGAAGGAATTCCCGGACAAGACGGTCGCCTGGGATGACTGCGGCGGCAACCCGCCTCCTGGGAAACTGTTGATCAAAGACGCGATTGCCGACAACTTCTTGCAGCAGATTCTCACCAGGCCGGCCGAATACGACGTGATCGCCACGATGAACCTGAACGGCGACTACATTTCCGATGCGCTCGCGGCGCAGGTGGGCGGGCTTGGCATCGCGCCGGGCGCCAACATCAACTATGTGACCGGCCATGCCTGGTTCGAGGCGACCCATGGGACCGCGCCCAAGTACGCGGGGCAGGACAAAGTCAATCCCGGGGCGGTCTTGCTCTCCGGCGTCATGATGCTGGAGTATATGGGCTGGACCGAAGCGGCGCGGTTAATCGAGAAGGGCATGTCCAAGACGATCGCCAACGGGACGGTTACCTACGACTTCGCCCGGTTGATGAGAGAAGAAGGGCGGACGGACGTCAAGGAGATCAAGTGCTCCGAGTACGGGACAGAGATCATCAGGAACATGGAATAGCGGCGGATGGCGAGGGGTGCGGAATGAGGCTCTTCCCTCTCGCCGCCGACCCCTTGCCTTCAACCCGTTAGTGTGTATGGCCGCAGAGAATTACGATACCCAGAACGTCATCGACCAGGAGGAAGTCCTCCGGCCGAAGATGGTGACGGTGGAGATCGCCGGGAAGACGTATCAGGTACCGGAAGGGATCACCGTGATCAAGGCGCTCTGGTACACCGGGCAAGAGGTCGTCCGCGGCGCCGGGTGTCTCGGCGGGTTCTGCGGCGCCTGCGCGACCTACTACCGGACGAAAGACGATCCCAAGGTCAAGACCTGCCTGGCCTGTCAGACCGCGGTGGAAGACGGCATGTCCTTTTCCATGGTGCCGCCGTTTCCCGCCCGGAAGGCTATCTACGATATTTCCAAACTGGAGGATCCCAAGCAGGATCTCTTCAATCTCTATCCGGAAGCGCCGCTCTGCCGGAACTGCAACGCCTGCACCGAAGCCTGTCCGCAGAAGATCGACGTCCGCGAAGGAGTCTGGAAAGCGGTGTTCGGCGATTTCAAGGGTGTCTCCGAGATGTTCATGGATTGCGTCATGTGCGGGCTCTGCGCGCCGGTGTGCATCGCCGACATCGCACCGAATTTCGTTGCATTGTACGTCAGCCGCGTCCAGGGTGCCCATTTCACAGAGAAGCCGGAACGGCTTGACCGAAGGATCAAGGAGATCCAGGAAGGCCGATACGAGGCGGAGTGGAACAAGATCCTGAACATGAACGACCAAGAGTTGGCGAACGCGTGCGCGGAAGTGAAATGAAGAACAAAGCTTTCAGCAATCAACGATCAGCCCTCAGCCGGAACGACGAATTGGAAGTCGACGCTTTAGGCTGGCTCGTACTGACAGCTGGAAGCTGAGAGCTGTTCGATGGACATTCACGTTCTCCAGCAGATCGTGCACAAGACCCGGGATTTTCGGCGCACGCAGACGTTGCCCAAATATTCTCCCGCCGAACGCGATACGCTGATCAAGAAATACCACCCCGATTACCGCGAAAGCGCCTACCGAACGCTCCGCTTCGGCCCCAACGCCGGTGAGAAGACGGTCGTGGAATTGGCTGCCTTGCTCGAAGGCGACAGCCCGATTCCGGATGACCTCGACTTGACGCCGGCCTATACGACGGATGTGCTCGTTGTCGGCGGGGGCGGGGCCGGGTGCGCAGCCGCGCTGCACGCGCATGGGCACGGCGCGAAAGTCATCTTGGCCACGAAGCTCCGCTTGGGCGATTCCAACAGCGTGATGGCCCAGGGCGGCATGCAGGTGTCCGTCGCGCCGGAGGACTCACCCATCCAACATTTCCTGGATACGCTCAAGGGCGGGCACATGCAGAATGACCGTCAACTGCTCAAGGTGATGGTGGAAGAAGGCCCGTCCGTCGCCAAGTGGCTGATCGAGTTGGGGGTGCTCTTCGATCGGGACGCCGACGGCAACCTGCACGTCAAGAAGGGCGGGGGCAGCTCCAAACCCCGACTCCTGACTTGCTCCGACTATACGGGGCTGGAAATCATGCGGGTGCTCAAGGACGAGGTGTTGAACCGGAAGATCCAGCTTCTGGAGTTTTGCGCCGTCGTCGAATTGTTGAGCGACGATCACGGCGCCTGCACCGGCGCGATCCTGCGAGATCTAGACAACAAGCGGTACATCGTCGTCGCGGCCAAGGCCGTGATTCTGGCGACCGGCGGCATTGGGCGGCTGCATATTCAAGGCTTTCCGACCAGCAACCACTATGGCGCGACGGGCGACGGGCTCTGCCTGGCCTATCGGATAGGCGCCAAGTTGGTCCAGATCGATACGTTCCAGTACCATCCGTCTGGGGCCGTCTATCCGGAGCAATTGGCGGGGGCGCTGGTGACGGAAGGGATCCGATCGGAAGGTGGTCATCTGGTGAATGCGCGGGGCGAGCGGTTTGTCAACGAGCTGGACACCCGTGACGTTGTGTCCTCTTCGATCATCCGCGAGTGCGAAGAAGGACGGGGTATCCGCACCATGTCCGGTCGCGTCGGCGTGTGGCTGGACACGCCGTTGCTGGAAGTCGAGCACGGACCGGGCACGCTGGAGAAGCATTTCCCCGCGATGGTACGCCAATACGAACGCTTCGGGATCGACATCAGCAAGGATCCGGTGCTGATCTATCCGACGCTGCATTACCAGAACGGCGGCGTGAAGATCGACGTGAACGGCGAGTCCGAGGTGCGGAACCTTTTCGTCGCCGGGGAAGCCTCGGGCGGTCTGCACGGGCGCAATCGCTTGATGGGTAATTCACTCCTGGATCTGATGGTGTTCGGGAAGCGCTCGGGCACCACAGCGGCGCAGCGGGCCGCCTCGATGTCGCAGGGCAAGTTGACGTTGAACCATCTCGCCCGGTTCCGCGCCGAAGCCCGCAAACACGGAGCGACCTTCTCCATCTTCTCGCCGATGGTCTTGCCGGCGTACGCGCGAAAGGAATAGCGAACAGCAACAGCGGTAGCCATAGCTAGCCAAGACGTTCAACAACTAGCTGCTCGCTATTCGCTTAAAGGAGAACCATGAACATCCACGAATTTCAGGCCAAGCAGTTGTTCGCGCAGTTCGGCGTGCCGGTGCCGCGCGGAAAGGAAGTTAGAACGCCGCTGGCCGCGGAGAAATGGGCTGCGCAGTTGAACAGCCCGGTCTTTGTGGTGAAGGCGCAAATCCATGCGGGTGGGCGCGGTAAAGCCGGCGGTGTCAAAATCACGAAGGACCGCGCCGAGGTTCCCGTTCTCGCCAAGGAACTGCTCGGCAAGACGCTGGTGACGCATCAAACTGGCCCGAAAGGACGGAAAATCCGCCGCCTACTGATCGAAGAGGGAATAGGGATTGCCAAGGAGCTCTATCTGAGTCTGTTGGTCGACCGGGATGCAGGTTGGCCGGTGTTCATCGCCAGCACGGAAGGCGGCATGGAAATCGAGGAAGTCGCCGCGCACATGCCGGAGAAGATTGTCAAAGAGCCGATCGACCCGGCGGTTGGCTTCCAAAATTACAACGGCCGTAATCTGGCATTCGGGCTGGGCCTGCCGTCCATTGAGCCGACCCTGCTCAATCCGTTCGTCCAGATGCTCGGCAACCTTTATCGCCTCTTCATGGAGAAGAATGCCTCGCTGGTCGAGATCAACCCGTTGGTCGTCACCACGGACAAAAAGCTGGTCGCCCTCGACGGCAAAGTGTCGTTCGACGACAACGGCCTCTTCAAGCACACCGACGTGCAAGCGATGCGCGATCTGCACGAGGAAGAACCGCTCGAGATTGAGGCCGGCGCCAACAACCTGAACTATGTGAAGCTAGACGGCAACATCGGCTGTATGGTCAATGGCGCCGGGCTCGCGATGGCGACGATGGACGTGATCAAACTGGCGGGCAGCGAGCCGGCCAATTTTCTCGACGTGGGCGGTGGGGCGACTAAGGAGACCGTGGCGGCGGGATTCCGCATCCTGCTCAAGGACAAGAACGTGAAGGGCATTTTCATCAATATCTTTGGCGGCATCGTGCGCTGCGAGCGGATCGCCCACGGCGTCATTGAGGCGGCGAAAGAGGTCGATATTAAGGTGCCGGTTGTCGTGCGCCTGCAGGGGACGAATGCGGAGGAGGGCCGGAAACTGCTGCTGGAGTCCGGGTTGAAAGTGGATGTGGCGACGGATCTGTGGGAGGCGGCGCAGAAGATTGTGGGGGTGACGGGGAAGAAGCGGAAGAAGGCGGTGGCGACGGCGTAGCGCGGACGCGGGGCCTGTCGCCGACCAGCCCGTCCGTCCTCGCACCCCGCCCGGTGTAGGGCCCCGCTGCGGGCGGACGGGCTCCCAGGTCGGCGCCACCCGCGATGCGCGCATCGCCGGACGAGGGAGATGGAAATAGGCAGAAATAGGCAGGGGGCAAGGATCAGATAGGGGCGGTGGCGACGGCGTAAATATATAAATATAAAGGTGGTGGCCAAGGGCGGGGAGACTCTCTCCGCGCGAAGCCACAGAGCGCCGTTGACCGCTCTAAGCCTCGCCTCTACTTGGCTGTGCAACTCGCTGCGTTTTAGCGCGAAGCGCCAACGCAGTTTCGAACAGTGCTCGCCATCCCGCCTGCGGCGGGTCGCGCCGGCTCAGCAAGAGCGGTTCGCAACGGCGCTCTGATGACGCTGCGAGAGTCTCCCCGCCCCGGCTATGCAGTTTTGTTCCTCGCCCTTTAGGGGAGGGGGGATCTGAGGAATAAAGAAGGAAGGAAAAAACGTGAGCATTTTGGTCGATAAGAACACCCGTGTGGTGGTGCAGGGGATTACCGGGAAGGAAGGGTCGTTTCATGCGACGCAGTGCAAGGCCTATGGGACGCAGGTGGTCGCGGGGGTGACGCCGGGGAAGGCCGGGCAAGAAATTGAAGGGATTCCGGTTTTTAACACCGTCCGTGAGGCGGTGAAGAAGACCCAATGCGAT
>DATLZU010000010.1:0-19367 GCA_035573855.1 Nitrospiraceae bacterium | reverse complement strand
CGGTGGCGCTAGGGATCTACCTGCCACTCAAGTTATCCGCAGCCATCGTGGTGGGTGGGGTGATCGGAGAGTTGGCGCGGAGACGGGAAGCCGCAGCGGGCGACCCTGCCTCTCCACAAGGCGTCCTCTTTGCCGCCGGCTTGGTGACCGGCGAAGCGCTCATGGGCATTTTCTTGGCGTTCCCGATCGCGGTGAGCGGACTGTGGCCGGACGTGAGCGCCGATCCTTTTCAGCTCTTTGCTCTTCCCCCGATGGGTGCGTGGCCGGGCGTGCTGGCGCTGACGGGCGTGGCGATCTTGCTCTATGGAGCGGGAACGACGGCTGGGTCAAGACGATAAACGGCTCAGTCGGAGGGCGGTTCGAAGTGCCCGGGCGGACGGGACTGCCAGGGGACGGCGGCCTGCCTGGATTGTTTCACCAAACTGCGGAGGCTGACCTCGGCGGCACGCAGCAGCTTAGGGTTGCCATTCTGGATCAACGCCGTCAGGAGTGCGTAGAGTGATCGGTCGCAGCGCGATCCGAACACAATTCTCTCCGTAACCGGATCAACGCCGTCGAGTTGCAACGGCCTCTCTCCTTCACCTTCTTCCTCCGACCGCTCGAAAAGCAACTCAAAATCCTTCGGATTGCCGAACAGCCAGGGAACGGGAACCTTGAGCGCGGTGGCCAGCGCTTCCAGTGTCGAGACCAAAGGGTCCAGTTCGCCCGCTTCGATCGCCTCGACGGTCGCAACCGGAAGATCAGCGTTCCGGGCCAAGACGTCAGCCGCTTGGCCTCGGTAAAGCCGCCAGGCCTGCAGATGGGAGCCAATCGACATGCTGCGATCATACTGTGAATGCCCGGCCTCAGGCAACCGCCGCGGTGGACATGATTTTTCATGTCCAAAGGATCATGGCGCTGGAATTACAATGGCTTGCGAAAACTGGCGAGGAGGGGGCGATATAGGGTAAAATACGCCGTTATTTTGGTTCACTGTGGCAGGCTATAGGAGGCACACTCGATGCTTGGCACTGACATCCGCGGCATTCTCGCCGAAGAAGAAGAAGTGCAGCGCCGGCAGCAGGCGTTGAAGTCGCTTATGTCCATGCGTAGCAAGCAATTGCGCGAGTCTTTGGATCAGCGAATCAGGCGGGCTCGGAGCAGCGGCGACTGGATCAACCTGTCGCGCGCCGAGTGCGCCGACCTGCACAAACAGGAAAAAGCGCACCTCCGCGCGCAGCTCGAGCAATTGCGGATAGAGCGGGACCGTACCCGAGGCAAGCTCAACGAATTGAGGCGGGCCAAAGCCAGGGCGCAGCGGTTGCGGACGGCCGAAGTCTCCTCCGGTCGAAAACGAAAGTAACTTCGGTCCGGCATTGGATTTCCTCCCCACGCTCTGTTTCTTGCGCAAGCTTAAGCGCGAAACGAGAAAGGTCGTAGTCTGTTCAGAACGCGCGGCCGCACCCGCGGTGAGCCGGACCGGCGTGACATGCGCGACTTTCCTTCCTTACCCGCCGCTACAGCCTCTCTGATCCGCGACCTGCTCCATCACAAGGAGGCGCGCGAGGCCGAACAGGCCTTCGTCCTGGAAGGTGCCAAGTCGGTGTTCGAAGTGCTTCGTTCACGCGCCTCGGCGGTCAAAGTGCTGGTTGTCACGCCGGCGTTTCTGCACAAGCAACGGCCGAGGCTTGAACGGGCGCTAGAACGACGTGAGGTAGGCCGGTATGTCTGCCGCGAGACGACGTTCGAGAAACTCTCCGATGTGGAACAGGCCCAGGGGATTCTGGCCGTGGTCCGCAAACCGAAGTGGGATGAAGAGACGGTGCTGGCCCAACCGCTCATGCTGGGTCTCTTCGGGGAGCAACTGCAAGACCCGGCCAATGTCGGCGCGATCATTCGCACGGCGGCGGCGATGGGCCTGAGCGCCGTCTGGCTGACTGTCGATTCGGCCGATCCGTTTAATCCCAAGGTCGTTCGCGCCACGGCCGGGACCTTGCTGCGATTGCCGATTTTCCGTCGAAACGATCCCTCCTGGTTTCGCGACCGCGGCTGCGCCGTGCTAGCCGCCGAGCCGCACGATCGGCGGGCGAAGGCGATTCGGGAGATCCGCGAGTTGCCTGCACGCGCGGTGCTGGCGGTGGGAAACGAAAGCCGAGGGCTCTCCGAGGCGACGCTGAACCTTGCCGCGATCCGTTTTTACATCCCCCTTGAGCGTGGCGTCGAATCCCTCAATGTGGCGGCGGCCGTCGCCATCGCGGCGTTCTATTTCACCGGACTTCCACCTTACCGGCGCTGAGATCAGCGGTCCGCGCGGTCGTATGCTGACACCGTCCGTGTTCTCGGCGAAAGCAAAAAGCTTTATCTATTCCGCAGACTGAAGATCCTCTCTTCGAACTTCAAGTCGATCGGCAAGGCCGTACGAACCGTATCGATTTCGGTAAGGAATGCGGAGTGGTCCTCCCCGGCGCAACTGAAGTCACATCCCGTGGTAGCTCCAATAAGGAGAGGCGGCGCTAACCGGCTGAACGTTTCTGCCGGACTGCCTAATAGCCGGCAGTCCTCGCCCTGCTCCCATCTCGGTCACGTGCTCGCATCGGCGGTTTCTTCGTGGTGAGTAAATCCGAACCGCATCAGCGGGGGGTGTCGGAAAGGCCTGGAACCGGGCAGGTGCTCGCGAGAAACGTCTGGCAGGGGAGCCGCTAGGGTATCACACGGATAATACCGCCTGGATCGTTGTCGCCTCGGTGCAGAGGACAGTAAAACCGATAACACTCGCCGGCCGTCGTGCAAGCCGGATCGGGCTCCCGCTCCCCTTGTGCAACCCCAACTCTGATTTGCAGGCTCTCTCCTGGCGCAACCGTGACTCGTAACGGCCTGGCAAGGGGCCCATCTTGGTCATCGATGGCCAACTCCAGCAAGCCGGGAGACTCGAAGGCGTGTGTGCGCTTGGTGGGGTTCACGAGGACAAACACTAATTCATCTTGTGGATCACGGTTCCTGCGAATCGTCACCTCGCCAGGAGACCAAGTCGCTTGTTGATTCGCCAACTCTTGAGCCGTGAACTGGAATGTCTCCGGCCTGCCGGTCTGGGAATTAAGCACAGTCCAGACGATCAGGAACAGGGGCAAAAGTTGGATTGTGCGGCCGGTCGACCTGTTCATGTCTCACCAGATCGGTGAAGTTCGGTCGATGTCGTGTCAGGACGAAACCATGAGCGTCCGCTCGGGCGACTAATTACTATTTTATAACCGGAAGCCCCCGGTGTGGATGTGACCTCCCACACCAGGGCTCCCTGGCCTGAGATGTTCTTATAGGGAATGAGGCCGATCTGCTGCACGCGACGTCCAAGACCGATCATCCGCCGCCGATTTCGCCACGACTTTCGACGATATAGAGTTCCCCCTTGGCTTCGGGGTGCAGATCACACCAGAACAGATACCATTGCGTCTCGGGCTGACCGGTCATAGGATGTTCTTTTGAGGACGCTGTGAAATGGAGCGTCATCGTCTTCCCGGGCTCCAAGTGGAAGGACTTGAAGTCTTTTCCTCTGAGCTCGGTGCCCTGTCCCTCCATCCGGACCGGGACTTCCTTGAACAATCGAGACGTGAAGCCATGAGTCACGTGGTCTTTGTTGCGGACCACGATTGTGGTCGGCACACCGGTGGTGGTGTAAATGGCCGGGGTGTTGCCTTTTTCAGGATTGAAGCCTTTTTCTGTTTCCCGGATCTCCACCTCAACTTTGATCGGTGGCGCTTCGATCGACGCTTGCTCGACTGCAGAAACCGACTTGAATGGAAGCCCCATAACCATGATCGCCGCCGTGACGGGAATGCCCCACGCAACGAATCGGTGCACACGAAGTCTCATGACCCACCTCCTTGGTTGGAATGCATGGTTCTGTTATCCGTGGTGATGTCGCGTGCGTTGATGAAGCATCTTGTGTGCCAACAGGCGCGGCTTCCAGGGTCTTGAATTGTATGCGCAGGTTTTGTCAGAGACTGGTTGACCAAGAGCAGACCGTGTGTGGCGTTCAGCCACAAGCTCGCATGTGCTTCTGTATCAGAATTCCCCAGTAAGGTCATAAGCCATTATCGCGATTCGCTCATCTCCTTGTCAGAGTGGCCTCCCACAGAACAACATGGGGATGAGCATCCCATTCTTCTGGCATTCCATCTGCACAGCTCCTCTGACACCCGAGATTGTTCAAGGGTCATGACAGGAGGACCGTGGCAAGAGAATCGAGGGCGGTCGAGTCGATTATGAAAGCGTTAGTGGCCAGATCAGAACAGGTTGCTTGTTCGAGGAACTCATCGAAGCCTGTCCGGATCTCACCAGGAATCAGGGGGGGCGCGGAGGTAGCCGATCTGAACGGAGAACACGTTGGTAGCAATACGACGATCTTCACGCGCACCGGCAACTACATGGGAATCGGGTTTGCTATTCCGAGCAATATGGTCCGGAGCGTGATGGTCAGTCTAATCAAGCACGGCAAGGTTGTCCGTGGTTGGCTTGGGGTGTCTATCAAGGAATTGATCGAGGATCTGGCCAAAGAATTTGGTGTACCGTAGGCCAACGGTGTGTTGATCAGCGATGTGATGGAAGGAAGTCCTGCGGCGAACGCGAAACCGGGCGCGGCGACATTATCACAGCATACAACCGTGTTGAGGTGAGAGATCCTATTCGCCTGCGCAGCATGGTGGCTGATACCGCTCTGGTACGGTGGTCACCGTCTCCATCCTCAGAGACAAGGAAACGCAAGAAATGCAGATCACCATCGGAGAATTGCAAAGACCGTCGCCCAGGCGCGCGGGCTGGGCGAGAACGAGCGCAGTGAGCATGCGCTGGCCGGGGTCGGTGTCGAGCCCCATGCACCGGAAGATCTCAAACGCCTCAAGATTGGGGGTGGCGTGGTGGTCACTGAAATGGAACCCGGCAGTTCGGTGGATCTGTCCGGACTCCAGCAAGGGGACATCATCCGGGATCTCAACCGCAAACGGGTGCGCACGGTCGAGGACTTCGAGCGGTTCGTCGATAAACTGAAGCCCCGCGCTTTGGTGCTTCTCCTGGTCCAGCAAGACAAGGCCACGATCTTTCGTCCGGTAAAACCGAAGTGACAAGCAGATAGCCAAGCATGGACAGCTCATCGTCGTTGGCGAAGAGCTCGAGTCAATCGTCCAAATGGGTCGGCTGAAGATAGGCGTGACGATTGCGACAATCGGAGTGCTTGCGCTGGGTGGATGCGCGCAGTACTACTACACAGGCGACCATCCAGTGCCGTTTCACGCCAAGGCCACTATCCGCGGGCCGGGGATCTTCGGGGAGGCTACGTTGACCGAAGAACGAGAAGGTCGTGTACGGCTCCTGCTTACGCTGGCCGGGACATCCGCCAGCAAGCTGACTCCCGGGCGCCATGCCATCCACATTCATGAGACGGGCCAATGCGAACCCTTGTCGGCCGCGAAGGGGCACTTCGATGGGAACGTGGATCCGGCCGTGAATCCCAACGCCAATGTGAGTCCGGGGCTGGAGAATCATCCGTACCATCTCGGCGATTTGCCGAATCTCCTGGTGATCGAGCTGCCGAACGGGGAACGGAGGGGATCGCTGCTCACCGTAACCAGCCGCATCACCTTGTCGCTGGGTCTGAACTCGGTCTTTGATCATGATGGGAGCGCCCTCGTCATCCACGAATTTGAGGACCGGTATCTGCCTGATCCGCCACACAAGGATGCACCGGGAGGACCGCGAATTGCCTGCGGCGTGATCGAGAGAAAATAACCGGAAGGAATTCCCTGCTGCTGTGGCATTTGGCGACAAGGGCGCACCCATGTCCTGGCCTGAAACGCCCCACCGATCAAGGTTCGCCCTACTCCGGACCATCGATCGTTCAGCCTAACACCTGGGCATACGGCCTTTTGTTCTAATGCCGGACCGTTGCTTGCTGGCATTGTCCTTGCGCTCTCGTGGACTGCGTTGTCAGCCTCCGCGAATTGCACACGGAAGCGCAGGACCAAGGCGTCGGGCAACGATGATTCGCCGGCGTCTGTCGGTCCAAGGATCATTGCCATGGGTGCTTCGGAATTATGGAGTGAACGGGCGCCGTGTCGCGATGGGGAGACGGAACTGTCCCGATTTTCACGGAGGTCATTGAGCACACGGTAGACTATCAGGTTCGGCAAGGCGATACGGTGCTGGCGATTGCCGGTCGGTATGGAGCAGACTGGAGGGTGGTTGCACAGGTCAACGGCTTGCGGAATCCGGACCGCCTCTATCCCGGCCGGCGGCTCTTGATCGAGACGAGGCGTATCGTTCCGGCGGTCAGGGAGAGCGGCGTCGTGATCAACCTGCCGGAAGCGATGCTCTACTGTTTCGAGCGCGGACGCTTGATCTTTCATGCCGGTGTCGGACTCGGCAAGCCGGGCCGATGGCAGACGCCGACTGGAGCTTTCAGGATCGTTTCAAAAGAACGTCATCCCGTCTGGGAAGTGCCGCGGTCGATTCAGCAGGAAATGGAAGCCGAAGGGCGCAGCGTCTTGACGCGAGTGCCGCCCGGCCCGGAGAATCCCTTGGGGGAGTTCTGGTTGGGACTCTCGATTCCCGGTTATGGCATCCATGGCACGATCGCTCCGTCCAGCATCGGCCAGTATCAAAGCCACGGCTGCATCCGTCTGCATCCCGACGACATTCGGGCGCTCGTCTCCCTGGTTGCGGTGGGTATGCCGGGAGAATTGATGTATGAGCCGGTGAAGATCGCGGTCTATGCCGGGCGGGTATACATAGAGGTTCACCCGGATGTGTACGGGATGAAACGGCCGCGTCTCTCCGAAGTAGAGGCGGTCTTGTGGAACTTGGACGTGCCTGTGGACTGGCATCGAGTTACTGTGGCGCTGATGAAGCCTACCCGAATGGCCGAGGTGGTCTCACTGGAAACGAGGCTGGGTCGGCGGGTCAGCAGGAAGGGATACCACGCATGAGTACCAGACGGGGGCAACGCTATACCACATCATACAAGGAGCGAGAGAAGGCGAAGCAGGATCCATATGCGATACTCAGGGCGCCGCGGGGCCCTCTGATCTGCCCCGAGTGTCACGCGGTCTTTGCGAAGAAACGCTGGATGTTCGATGAGGCGGAGTTTGCCAGGCTCAGCGCCTCAGCCGGGACCCGAACGATGCTCTGCCCGGCCTGCCGGAAAATCCGCGATGCCTATCCCGAGGGCATCGTCACACTCCGGTGGCCTGATCTGGACAAGCACGAGGCCGAGGTCCGCGGGCTGATTTCGAATGAAGAAGCCCGTGCATTGGCGGTGAATCCCTTGGCGCGCGTGATGAAAATCGTTACCTTCAACAAGCGCGAGATGGAGGTTCAGACCACGAGCGACCAGTTGGCCCAACGGATTGGACGTGAGCTGGTCCGGGCGTTCGGCGGGAAGGCGTCCTATCGCTGGGCGCATAAGGACATGATGCTGCGGGTCGAGTGGGTTGGACCGGAATCTGCAGCCCGATCCCGGTCGCAGGCGGCGAAGCGGAAGGTGTGAAGATCGACCGGGTGACGACAAGTCGATAGGCAGAAGGACGGTGTTGAGTATGGGGTTGGGGCGAAGACGGTCGCCAATGCTAGTGTTGTCGACGATGGTGATTATGCTGTGGGTCGTGAACCGTGGCTGGTCGGCGCCGGCCGTCTATTGGTGTCCGGATCATCCCGTCGACCAACGCTACAGCGAGACGCTGGAATCGGGCTGTGTGCCGCTGGTCAAGGAGACTGAACGGACATCGCGTTCACCACATCGTCCCTTTCCGCCCGAGGCCTTCCTTCACCACGTCTCGGAGTTTCTGGAGCGTTACCGGTGGTTCCTCGACTGTTGCGCCACCGAAGTGACGTCGATCGAAGAAGCCGAGGACCTAGCCGAACAGGCCAACGACTTACTCAAGGCCATTCCGCCTGATCTCTTCATGTCTCTGATGAGAACGCGGGGCCTCACGTTTACGAGTATTGTGACGCAGGTCGTGCGGGCCAGAGACGATCTCGACCGGATCGCGCAGCGGTTGAAAGAAATCCATGCAGCCGAGGCGCGACTGCTCTCGCTTGATTTCCTCACGGCCTGGAACGAACGACGGCACCAACGGGCCGAACTGGAGGCGTTCATCCAAGCGATCAAGCCTGCACGCCGGCCGGCAGGTCCACTGACAGGTATGGAGATCGGGGTGACACCCCCGCACGGTCCGGAGATCGGCGTGGTGCCATCGACGGGGGCAGAGACTGGCTCCGTCCCGCCGACAGGGCCGGAGATCGGCGTGATTCCCCCAACGGGCAAGGCAATCGGGCAGACGCCGCCGACAGGCGTTGAAATTGGCACCACCGGCAGAGTCGGCCCGGACATCGGCAATGGCGAGCGCGAGCGGTGAGGGAGATAACCGGACGGTCCACCCTCTTGAGGAGGCACTCCTGAAGGGGTATCACCACTACCGTCCGAAGCGATGCGTGAGACTTGCGGGCCTATGTTGTAGCATTTGGCGACAGAGCTTGCGTGTACTCCGGCCCGAAATACCCCATCGACCGGTGCCCTTTTTCAGGGAGGACTGGCCATCAGCCGGAAATTCTCCCATCTTCCCATCGAATGTGGTCGGCTCTGACAAGGCATTTTCCTGGCATCGGGTTTGCGCTTCTCAACGAATACCTATAAGGAAGTGCAAAACGGTTGCGTCTAGGGCTGTCAGCCGCGGTCTCTGAGCGATCTGCTCTCTGTTTTCGCAACCCTTGGCTCGAATGCGAGGCCGGTGAAGGCAAGTGCCATGATACGGAATGTGGGAACCGTGGAACGCTGGATCAGAATTGTCAGCGGACTCGTTCTAATGGTTCTCGGCATCACCCTATCCATTCCGTTTTGGGCCGAAGAAATAGCGGAGACCGTCGGATTGCTGGCCGTGGTCTCTGGTGCGGTGGGGTATTGTCCTGTGAAGCATGTGCTCGCGCGAATGAGCATGAAACAAGAGCCGGACGTATCGGGACCCCGTGCCGATGCGCCGGAGCGCCGTTGAGAGGAGGACTCCGTCAGGGCTCTCCAACTCACGGATAACCAAGTCACAGGCGGAGAGGACGCGATGTTCAAAACTTTTGTTCTCACTATCGGCGTGCTCGCCGTAGTTCTGTCCAGTTCATGGCTTGCGGCGCAGGTGAGGCCTGGACATCCTGATCGAGGAGAGGCGATCTACAGGGAGCATTGCCTCCGGTGTCACGGCAGGATGGGCAATGGCGATGGGCCGGACGCGCACGACCTGATCGTCCGCCCGGCCGATTTTCATGCGCCGCGATCTCGTGCCCGCAGCGACTTCGAGCTACTCATCGCCATCTCCAACGGCGTACTCTTCAGTCCGATGCATGCCTGGCGCGGCCGGCTGACGGACGAGGAGATGATGGACGTCATCGAATACATCCGGGCCTTGGCGCCCGCCATGCCGCATTTGTGATAACAGGGGCGAGAGAGAAGCGGTGCCCATAAATCGTGCCGAAGCCAAAGTCCGCCGGATGTCGGAGAGGTGGGAAGAATCGCTCGTGCGCAAGCCTGTGTTCGTTACGATGAGCGTACACGATCACTGCACACAGCGTGAGGCCTTGCGACCTGCCCACGGCTGGATCACCAAGGAGCCAGATACGTGGTGGCGCGATCTGATGTTACCCATCATCGTGGGCTTGTCAATGCTGTTGTTGGCCTGCAACCCTCCTCGTCACCCGCCTCATATACCCCGGCTCCTTCATGGGGAGAACGGAGAGCAAATATCCTGCACCAGTTCATAAGACCGAGACGCGTGTGCACAACTCGGCGAAGCTTCCCGACTCAATCCTCGAAGCGGTTTCCACTGTCCGCGCCGTTGTGGCCAACGCCAAGCCTCCGATGCTTTTCGTCTGTTCTGGGGCATTAAGCTACAACGGACCCTGCGGTTACTGACCTGAAACACCACACCGCTAATTAGACCGTTCATACTCTGCTTCTCGGGGCGCAGCCCAGCGTTGTTCTAAGTGACCCATTCGCAGGGCTGTTTGTTCCCGTGGTCTGCCGCGGACACGGCTGGCATTGTTCATGCTGAAACGCCTTGTGTTGAGAGAAGAGAGGGAACGCATCGCCAAAACAGAACGGCCGCGCCCCTCATTTTTTAACCACAACCGTCGCTCTGCTGCACCGAGGAAGAGAAAGGCATAGGGAGGAGACAATGAACGCAAAATACGCACAGGCCACACAAACGACAACCCGGCAGTTCGAGCACTGTGGCCACTTGATGATGCTTGTCCGATTACCTGCATTGACCGTGGGAGATCGAACGCAGAGCCAGAGAGGATGGTGCTGTGTCGTGTGCGGGACAACCGTTGACCTGCACTCGATGAGCATCCGTGACAGTCGACCGACGAAAGCCGGGCCGCGCCGGTTCGAACTTATACCAGGCGGCCTTCAGCCTCCAAGACAGCGGAATGACAGGCCTGGCAGCATAGTGCCCGCCGTCGTTCGTTCCGGCCTGTCCCGTTATTAGCCAGCAATGGAGCGATTGGCTCCGCCGCTGTGCGGAGGGCTGAACTCGTAAGGCGCCTCTGTACGCTCACGAAGAGCCATGCACGGAGGCGGCGGTGCGGGAAGGATCTATCATGAGAATGCTCGCCCTCATCATGATGAGCTGTGCTTCGCTTGCTTGCACTTCCCTATGGTTCATCACCACAGCCCTGTGTAGACCTCGCCTGGTTGTTCATCGCTCCAGCGCCCGGAGGGACTTTCGACGGTTGTCGGGGCGTCGCGGCGGTGGCGCGGCTCATGGGGCAGTCTGCCGGTGGGGTCTGGGGCCGAGGGATTGTCCTGGTCTCTGCGAGCATTGCCAGATGAACGAGGCGAATGATCTGTCCACCCTGTGCGTGTACTGCTCTTGGACTCTGCCGGGGTTGCGGCTAAGGCAATATGTCAGAGAGGAGGAACTTGCCGTTCGTAGAACGGGAGTTTGAACCAGGGCGTCCGGTTGAGGAGCATAGCCTCAAGGGAAGACCGTGCACATGCAAGCACCGTTATTCCAGGAGCGGCGAAATCGAAGACAGGAGGGCGTTCTCGATGGCGGGTCCGATGACGATGACATGGATACCGACGGTCTCTTTGGGCTTCTGGAACGTGAACAGGACGGAGTCCAACGGGCCCGTCCGCGGAAGGAAGCGGATCGCCGTCTGAGGAGAGAAGATGTCGTTCTTCTACCGACTTGACGGATCGGTATTTGCGAATCCTAGGCGACCGGCCGCTGCTGACGCGAGAGCAAGAAGTCGCGCTGGCAGAGCGGATCGATTATGGCACGAGGGCCGTTCGGGCCGCGCTCCAGGATGCCGTCCTGATTGCGAGGCGCCTGGGGTGGAGTGGACAGATCCGAAAAGCGGCCGAGCAGTTACATGAGATAGGCGAGGCTAATGGCCTGCCCGCTCCGGTTATAGACAAGGCCGAGCCTGCCCCGTCATCTTGCTTGCAAAAGCTCGAGAGCCGTCTTGCATTGCTGACGTCAGGCTCCTTGAACAATGCGGTGAACAGGTGCGCCGATCACGCGTGATCTTGGAAGAGGCAAGGGAAGAACTTATTCGCGCCAATCTTCGACTGGTGGTTGAATTGCCAAGCGGTACGCCGGAGGCGGGTTGGCCTTGTTGGATCTGATCCAGGAAGGCAATATCGTCTCATGAAGGCGACCGAGCGCTTTCAGCATCAGAAAGGTTTCACGTTCAGCACGTGTGCAACGTAGTGGATCCGCCAGGCCATAACCCGCGCTGTGGCGGATCAATCCCGCACGATTCGGATTCCCGTGCATGTGACGGAAGCTATGCGTCGGCTGACGCGGGCGTCGGACCGGTTAGCCCAACGGTTCAGACGAGAAGCCCGGGCGGAGGAGATTGCACGGGAACTCAATGCGGGGCGCCGCAAGGTGCATGAGATTATGCGGGTGTTCCAGCAGCCGATCTCGCTGGAGGCCTCGAGAGGGGAGGGTAAGACCCGGCTTGGCGAGTTCATCGCTGACGCGGAAGCGAGCATGCCGGATTCACTCCTCAGTCAACGGCTCAGCCATCGGGAGCAGACGATTCTCCGGATGTACTTTGGAATCGGGCAAAGCCGTTCTTAGACCCTCGATCAGCTTGGCCAGCGATTCTCTGTTTCGCGGGAGCGGATCCGGCAGATTGAAGAACAGGCGCTGAAGAGATTGAAAGCTCGCGGGATGAAAGAGATACGCGCCAGCCTCGGCTATACCTAGGGAGATTCGGTTTGACGCGGCGGTCTTTGGGGGACAACTTTGTTGGCGAAGGACTTGCGGAATTGCTCTCCGAGATCAAGCGGCTCTATCCCCCTCTTCCAGTCGTCGTGAAGATTGAGGTGGCCGGTTGGCCGGAAAATGCGTGGCAGGAGCCCGAGTCTCAAGGCCTTGTCCGCTCGTTACGAGGTCAAACTGCGGTGCTTGGTGAGGGTCGAAGAGGCCGTTCGGGACGTGAAGAGCAGAAGGCCGGCTGATAAATGCCTCGGATCGATCATGGGAGGGCGGAAACACCAGCCTTTATCAGGAAGGAGTCCAGACACATGTCGAGAGAGTTTGTCGTCTTGGCGGGAACGGCCAACCCTGAATTGGCGGCGGCGGTCGCGGCGGATCTGGGCCTGCTTCCAGGCGCCTGTGCGATCGAACGCTTTCCCGATGGGGAAATTTCTGTCCAACTCCAGGAATCAGTGCGGCGAAAAGAAGTCTTTCTCATACAGCCGCTCTCGCCCCCCGTCAATGATCATCTCGTGGAACTGCTGGCCCTGGCGGATGCCTGTCGACGGGCGGCGGCTGCGCGCATCACGGCGGTGGTGCCCTATTTGGGCTACGCGCGTTCGGACAAGCGGCATAGGCGTCGCGAGCCGATCACGGGTCGGATGGTCGCGGATGTGCTGGAAACGGTCGGGATTGATCATCTGGTGACGGTGGATCTTCACGCGCCGCAGATCGAAGGATTCTTTCGGATTCCTGTTGACACGCTGACGGCTGTTCCGCGGCTGGCGACCTTCTTGCGCGAGGAGCTGCCGCAGGGGGTCGTGGTCGTGGCGCCGGATGTTGGGGCGCTGCGCATGGCGACTGACTACGCCCATCGCCTGAACGGCACGGTGGCCGTGCTGCACAAGCGCCGGGACAGCGCGACGGGAACCCACGTGACGCATCTCGTCGGTGATGTTGGCGGCAAGACCTGCCTCATTGTCGACGATATGATCTCGACCGGCGGCACGATTGCGTCCGCCATTGAGGCGCTGCTCAAAGCCGGCGCGCGCCAGGAACTCACGATTGCGGCCACTCATGGACTACTGCTGGCGGGCGCGCGTCAGAAACTTGCGCAGGACGCGGTGAAAACCATCGCGATCACGGACACGGTCTTCCAACCGATCAGAGATTGGCCGCAGTTGCAAAGTATTTCAATTGCGCCGGTCATTGCCGGCGCGCTGAAACGGTTTCTCGAACATCGGTCGCTGAGCGATCTGTACCGGGGAGACTAATGGCCGAATGTTCCAACCCCGAGACAATAAACCCCAACTGGGAGCACTTCTCTCACCAGGCCGATATGGGCGTTCGAGGGATCGGTTCGACGAAGGAGGCCGCATTTGAAGGTGCGGCCTTGGCCATGACGGCGGTGATCACCGATCCAGCTCGGGTGGCCCCGAAGCAGCCGGTCGCGGTGCACTGTGAGGCTCCGGATGACGAATTGCTGCTCGTCGACTGGCTGAATGCGCTGGTCTACGAAATGGCCACTAGGAAGATGCTGTTCAGTCGGTTTGAGGTCCGGCTCAACGGCCGATCATTGCATGCCACGGCGTGGGGAGAACCGGTCGAGGTCGCCAGGCATCAGCCGGCTGCGGAGGTCAAAGGGGCGACTTACACGGGTCTTCTGGTCAAACAGGACCAAAAGGGCGACTGGATTGCGCAGTGCGTGGTGGACGTCTAGCCTGCGTGACTCATAGGGGCGTTATGAATCTCAGTTTGCTGAAACAGCATGGACACTTCGAATGGCAGATTCCTCCCACCGGCAAAATGCGGGTACCGGGGGTGATCTATGCCACGGAGCAGTTGATTCGGGACATGGACGACAAGGTCTACGAGCAGGTCGTCAATGTGGCGACCCTGCCGGGTATTGTCAGCGCCTCCTACGCGATGCCCGACGCACACTGGGGCTATGGGTTTCCCATCGGCGGGGTTGCCGCGTTCGATCCCGATACCGGGGGCGTCGTCTCCGCCGGCGGCGTGGGGTTCGACATCTCCTGCGGGGTCCGGCTGCTTCGAACCAGACTTGTGACCGAGGACCTTCAGCCGGTGAAGGAACAATTGGCGGAAGTCCTGTTCCAGCGGATTCCGGCTGGTGTGGGCAGCACGGGTAAAGTGCACCTGGACCGAAGCGCCATGGATGCCATGCTGACTGGGGGCGCTCGGTGGGCCGTGGAACAGGGCTATGGGTCGTCAACCGACTTGGAGTGCATAGAGGAACACGGGTGCATGGCGGGAGCCAAGCCGGTATATGTGTCGGACCACGCCAAGAAGCGTCAACAGGATGAGATGGGCACGCTCGGCTCAGGCAACCATTACCTCGAAGTGCAGCACGTGGTGAAAATCTACGCGCCCGACGCCGCGTCGGTCTTCGGCCTTCAGGAAGGGGACATCGTAGTCAGCATTCATTGCGGCTCGCGGGGACTGGGACATCAGATCGGGACGGAGTTCCTGAAAAGGATGGCGATCAGCGCGGCCCGCTACAACATCGCGCTGCCGGATCGCGAACTGGCCTGCGCGCCGATCAATTCGGAGGTCGGGCAGGAATACCTTGGAGCGATGCGCGCGGCCATCAATTGCGCCCTCGCAAATCGCCAGATTCTCACCCACCTGGTCCGGCAGGCGTTCGCCGACGTGCTGCCGCAAGTCGCCCTCACGTTGTTGTACGACGTATCGCACAACACGTGCAAAGAGGAAGAACATGTTATCGACGGAACACCAAGGCGTCTCTTCGTCCATCGCAAGGGCGCAACGCGGGCCTTCGGGCCCGGGCATCCGGATATTCCACCCTCTCTGCGGGCGGTCGGCCAGCCGGTCCTGATCGGGGGGACGATGGGAACTGCCTCCTACGTGCTAGTAGGCACGCGCGAGAGCATGGCGCTGGCCTTCGGGTCCGCGTGTCATGGGGCTGGTCGTAGCATGAGCCGGCATCATGCCGTACGAAAATGGCACGGCCGGGACGTGATTCGCGAACTGGGCGAGCGGGGCATTCTGATCCGCAGCCCGTCTTTCCGCGGCGTGGCCGAGGAGGCGCCGGGTGCCTACAAAGATGTCAGCGAAGTGGTGGACGCGGCGGATCGCGCGAAACTGGCCCGCAAGGTGGCGAGGCTGGAACCGCTCATCTGCATCAAGGGGTAGCGGAGTCTCCGGCACTACCGCTCAAGTGGGACGTGTTTCTGTTGATGGCGAGAGAAAAGGCAGTGTTCTCGTTGAGAAAGCCAGAACGGCTGTCCGGTTGGGGGTACCGATGAAACGCGGAACCGCCCAATGGCGATTCTACTTCGTCGTGACGCTAGCCTGGCTTGCGCGTTGGATCGTGTTGCTGATGGTCGGCTGCGCCGCGACTCCCTACCCGCAGCGGTGGCAATTCTTGCTCTTGCCCCAGAGCGACGAACAGGACTTTGGGAACCAGGCCTGTTGACAGGTTTTTCAGGACCCCCCTAGATATGGTTCTCGCACGACCCTCACGAAATTGAACCGGTGTGGCGGGTCGGGAATCGGATTATCGCCGCGGCGGAACAGTCCCATTATGCGGACCTGGCCCAACAGTTCCGGTGGGAAATCTCCGTCATCAGGGACGAGATGCGTGTTCTCACATGCTGGCCGCCACAGGCATTTTCGCGGGATCGATCGATATACTGTAATAAGGAGTAGGGATTTCGCGTTTTGGGGCGAAGTGACGTACGCTCTCGAGCGCGATATGCAGCGCTGGCCGGATCGTCTTCATGAGTGGTTTGCGGCGATCTCCGACCGCTCCTTCAGCCTTCGGACCAGTTCGGCATAGGAGGAGGAACGGATGATGCCGGTGAACTGGCTCCGGTAATTTTTCACGAGGGAGATGCCGTCCACGATGACGTCGTAGGCATACCACCTGCCGGCCTTGGCGATCAGCCGATAGTCCATCGGAATTTCCACTTTGCTCGATACCAACTTAGTTCGCACCTCAGCATAGGCACCTTCAGTCCGCTCCGACAGATAGGCGACCTGTTCGCCGGAATATCCCTCGATTTTCGAGGCGTATCGATCTGAGAGAAAGGCCTTGAACAGCTTGACGAATTCTGCTTGCTCCGCGCCGTTCAATTGGTGCCAATAGGCGCCGAGAGTCCGTTTCGACATTTCCTCGTAATCGAACCGGCTCCCGATGACTTCTTCGAGGAGTCTCCGCCGCGGTTTCCGTAGGCTAGGCGCGTTCAACGTTGGATCCTCGAGAATCCGGATGACTTCGTTGATGGTACCTCGGACCACTTCGGTGGGCGATTCGGGGAAGGAGGCCGTGGCCAGTCCTACCATAAGAAGCAGTCCGCCCACGACTGTCATCGCCACCTTCTCTCGCAACAAAGACGCGCGTGCGACCACTTCGCATATGTCGCCATCCGGTACCACCGTCGTCATGCGCGGTCAGTTGAAAAGGTTTTCCAGCCTAGTCAATCTTGACGGGAATGCTCCTGGTCTTGGCCTCCTCCGTCTTTGGCAGACGGATCTCCAAGACCCCGTTTTTGAGCGAGGCCTTAGCCTCCTTCGCTTTCACTTCGCAGGGCAACTCGACGGTTCGCGAGAAGGTCCCATAGGACCGTTCGCAACAATAGTAATCCTCTTCTTCCACGTCTTCTTCCTGTTTTTTCTCTCCCTTGATCGTCAGGGCGGAGCCTGAGATCTCCACGTGAAGATCCTCTTTCGAAAGGCCCGGGACTTCCGCCTTGAGAACCACCTCGTCTTTGTTCTCATAGACGTCAACCGCTGGCGCTGGCCCGCGCGTGATGTCCGCGTCGAACGGCCACCACCGTTCCGATCGCCAGAGGCTTGGAAAAGGCCGTCGCCAGAAGTCTTCGAACAGGCGATCAAACCAACGGTCGATGTCGCTCCTCCGAGGCAGGATTTCCGTGGGCCTGTGCACGGTCACCGCTGTAGTTTCCTTCTCTTTGGTCGTGACTTGTGCCATAGTGCCTCATCCTTGCGCTGACTGTTCTTGGTGTTGTACCCGGTAATCGGTTCGTCAGAATTCTGCCTCTCCATGTCCGCCACCATCCCTCACCTCGCCTCGCGACCCTCCACGTCGTCGCCTGGCGCGAGGACGGCCGACGCCTGATTGGAAAGGCGAAGAGTATAGACACTTGGTCCTTTCGGCATCGGTCGCACCTCACCGCTTCGACTGAGATGATCCACCGTGAGGAATACCTGATTCCAGGTGAGGTCCGGACATTGGAGGACCACTTCCTCGAGCAGGCAGTCCTGAGAGCGAAGAATGATTTCCATGATCCAATGAGCCACACCGTTCTGGTTCGGCATGAATGCCTCATTTGAAGAAGATGCTCGACGACAGCGAGAGCGTGCATGAGCAATGCCACGTTGATGTGCAACGAACTAAGACGGACGATTTACTAGAACATTAGACGGTTGTCTGGGTTCAGCAAAGATGCCGGATGGCTCAACGGTGGCGAACAATGGGGCAATTCGGGGCAGCTTATAAGGGTGCAACTGTTGCCAAAATCCGCAAAGCCAGATGCTTCATTGCTACAGAGACGCGAAAGGCTCTTCTTGAGGGTTCGCAAGTCTCGCTCACAGCTTGGGCTGCGAAGCGCCTTCTTTCGGCGGCGTTTGCCTCTGCAAGTTCTCGATGATTTGTTCAAGTTGTTTGATGCGATCGCGAGCCAAGTTGACCTCAACTTGGAGCTGGAAGATCATGCCTTGTTCGAGCGACCCCACGACCCCCCGGAGGCGGTCGGTTTCTTTTGCCACGGCTTCATGGGCCACTTTGAACTCTCGAAAATCGCCGCGGATTGTACTGATCGCGGTACGGTGAGATTCCGATTCGGTTTGGAGGCCTTGCACGGTGGTTTGGATCCCATCGAGGCGCCCTTTCATTGCGTCCACTACCATGCCGAGGGACCTCAAGAGAGCGACATCTGCCTTGGTCGTTTCAAGTCCCTGGCGGACCTGTGCGATGTCGGTTCGCAGCACGGAAAGCTGGTTGCTGACGTCGGTCCGGATCTCCTGGAGATCCCTTGGTGTGACGCAGCCAAAGAGCAAGAGGCACGTGAAACTGAGAATGGATAGCCATAACCCGGCCACAGAACGATGGGCGTTAGACATGGCGCCACCTCCAATTCTTCCATACGAGTCAGCGAAGCCATCGCGATGCCCCGGGATACCCTGACGCAAGAAGGACGCCAGTTGCTCAGAGTCGGTTTGCTTAAAGAAGGGTTCCACTGGCAAACCAGTGAGCGCTGTTGTAAAGCCATCCAGTAGCCAACCTGGAGTCTGAAAATCTTCCTCCTTGGGGAAATCTGCCACAAGCTACGCGCTGTGTCTGTGGGGAAGGTGATAGGGATGTCCCAAGGACCTCGAGTCCCTCACCACGTGGGGGCATTGCTCTTGCTTCACCTTACTATTCCTGAGAACCTTGTTGAGGCATAGGAAAGGAGGACCACCGATGACATTGAGTGAGGCATTGCGCCTGCTCGAGTTATTCCATGAGCGAGACTATGCCCAGGTCCGGCCACACCTCTACTTCAAGTCGCTGAAGTCCGATCTCTGGGTTTGCCCCAAGGGGATGAGAATCCTGCCTTCCTCCGAAGCGATCGCAATCCTGGATGTGGAAACCGAGCAGTGGGAATCGATCCCTTTCAAGGATGTGAGTTTTGGGCTTTGGTAGGTCGGCCCATCAATGGCGGCTACGGCCGTGCTCATCTCGTTTGTAAGGTAGCGTCCCGTTGAAAGCGACAGGGGAGGCGGCGGAGCAAATCCGGTGGATGGAGCGGGCAACCCGAGGCAGGTCCTGCTGTTAGCGGGTTCGAACGATGTGACGAAGGTGTCCTCTTTGAGAAAGGTTGGCCTGCGTGGATGAGAAGGTGCCGGTGCCGAAACCCCGATATGCGAGCGCCATCTCAGTTGAGCAGGCGTTGCTCAAGCGGCGATCCGTCAGACAATTTTCAGACGCGCCGCTGACGCTTGATGACCTTGGCCAACTGCTCTGGGCAGTGCAGGGTGTCACCGACCAAAGCGGGTTGCGGACCGCGCCATCCGCGGGCGCGCTGTACCCGCTGGAAGTGTATGTCCTTGCAGGGAATGTCCAGGGACTCTCCATTGGGCTTTATCGCTACCGCCCGC
>DATLZU010000009.1:0-20434 GCA_035573855.1 Nitrospiraceae bacterium | reverse complement strand
CCAAGAGCCGGCGGTGACGATGTCGCGGGTATCGCCGCTTAAGATGATGCGCTCGCGGACCAGTCCGGCGGCGGCCAGCAGGAAGGCGCCGGGAATCCAGGGCGCTTCATCGGCCAGCAACACGTCGAAGCGCACGCGACCGAAGAGCGGATCCGACACGACGCGCGCGGCGGTCGTGGCGACGAGACGGCGATTCTGGATAAACGCCTGCCGATTGGTGCCTTCTTCCGCCGCCAGCAGTTCCCTGATTTTCTTGGTGCCTCCAAGCCGTTTGACTTCCGCCTTCAGTTCCTCGAACTCCGGCCGGAGCTCTTTCGGCACGGCCGCTTCCGGCGCCAGTTCTTCAATCCGCCGCTTGGCCACATCGATTTCGCGCCGGAGGTCTTGCGCCTGCTGGTCATAGAGTCTCCGGTATTCGGCGAGCGATTCGAGATTCTTCCCGACGGCCTGCATGGTCAGTCGTTTCCAGATCGGGAGCGACTCGTACGCCGAGACCGTCGCGTCGATTTCCTTGATCTTGTCCTGCACCTCGGTGAGCTGCGTGAGCAGCCGCCATTCCAACAGCTTGACCTCGTCCAGATCGCGTTGCTTCTGCGCCTTGTAGGCCAGGAGCGGACTCAGCTCCCGGAAGCGTTCGTACTTTTTCCGCAGGGCCGCTTTCTCGGCCCTCGACTTGGCATAGAACTGGTGTATCTGGGCTTCGAAGCCCAGTTCTTGCAGTGCGATCCCGGCGACCTCCCGTTCGAGCGGCAACTCATACCGGCACAGGTGGCTTTTGTAGGGCAGCCCGGCTCCCTTCATCACCCTGGCGATCAGGCCGAACACCTGATCCGCGGCGTCGTGGCTCGGGCTGACGAGGAGCAGGCGCTTGTTCGAGCGGACCAATTCGACCGCTTGCGTGGCGAGCTTCTGTCGGCGGGCGGTCAGGTCTTCGGCCCAGATCGTCGTGAGCACGGAGGTAGAAGTTGTGGGGAGCGGTGTCTGTCCATTCGCCACCCGATCCGGCGCCAGCCATGGCAGCAATCGTTCCGCTGCGCCGAGCGTATAGGTATCGGTCTTGGCCGCCATGTCAGCCAAGCGGCGAGCGGCGGTCTGGAGAAAACCCGAGGCGTCGGGCACTAATGTCGCGGGCGCCACGACTTGGCCCAGGGCGTCGAACGTCTGCACCAACAGTCGGCTCCCGCGATAGCCGACCACGATCCCTTCCGTCGGCTCGGCCTCATCGGGCGGGATAATTGTGACGGGCCAATCCTCACCCAGCGCCATGGTCTGGGCGGATTCGAACTCGTACACAAAGAGATTGCCCACCGTAGCGCACAACCGGCCGCTCGTAAGGGCCACCGGGCTGTCCCAGCCTTTCGTCGCAGCCCGCACGCGCTCCGCTTCAAGCTTGGCGGCAAAGTGGTCGAGCAGTTCCTGAACCTTCATGCCGGCGCACCCTCTTCCCTGCCGGGCCGTATCTTAATGAGGTATCGAACGCCCTGTCCAGGTAGGCGATGATGAGGAATCCGCGCCATTCGCAAATTGACTTTTTGCTGTTCGGTCAGTATCCTTTTTTCTTTCTAACAGAAGGAGTTAGGGTCATGAAAGTGATTCTCCAGGAAACGCTTGAAGGGATCGGCCATTTGGGCGACCTGATCGAGGTGTCGGACGGATTTGCTCGCAATTATCTCCTGCCGCGTGGAAAGGCGCTCGAAGCAAACAGCCGCAACATCAAGGCCTTTGAACACGCCAAGCGCATGATGGCGGAGAAGGCAAAGAAAGAGCGCCTGGAGCTCGAGGCGCTCGCCAAAAAGATCTCCGCCGTGTCGCTCACCATTACGGCCCAAGTAGGCAAAGACGACAAAATGTTCGGGTCCGTGACGGCGAAGGACATCGCGGAGGGTTTGGCTGAACAAGGCTTCACCGTGGACCGCCGGAAAATTCAATTAGCCCAGCCAATCAAGGAGCTCGGCACGTTCACTGTTCCCGTCAAGCTGCCGCGCGACATCACCGCCAGCGTGACCGTCCATGTGGTCAAAAAACAGGAGCCGGAGACTGCGACGAAGGAGAAGGCGTAAGCCACGGATGTTTCCGGTACGTGTCGCATGACACATGGACCACTGAGATAGTGAGATAGCCAAGAAGGGAGCAGAGGCGCAACATGAATGACGCGGTCGGCTCAATGGACGCCCTCAAAGTAACGGACCTCGATGTCTATGAGGCTATCCGCGCGGAGGAACAGCGCCAGCGCGAGAAGCTTCTGTTGATCGCATCGGAAAATTTCGCCAGCCCGGCGGTGCTGGCGGCCCAGGGCTGCCTCATGACCAACAAATACGCCGAAGGTTATCCCCGCAAGCGGTACTACGGGGGCTGCCAGCACGTGGACACGGTCGAGGAACTGGCGATTCAGCGGGCGAAGCAGATCTTCGGTGCAGAGCACGTCAACGTGCAGCCCCATTCCGGCTCGCAGGCTAACATGGCCGCCTACCTGGCCGTGCTCAAGCCGGGCGATGCGATCCTGGGAATGGACCTGGCGCAGGGTGGCCACCTGACGCACGGGAGCCGCGTCAATTTTTCCGGCATCCTCTTCCGGGCTTTCTCCTATGGCGTCGACCGTGAAACGGAAACCATCGATTACGACGCGGTCCAGCGGATCGCCGAGGAATGTCGTCCACGGATGATCGTAGTGGGGGCCAGCGCGTACGCCCGCACGCTCGATTTTCCCCGCTTCCAGCAGATCGCGCGGTCCGTGGGGGCCTATCTGATGGTGGACATCGCACATATCGCGGGCCTCATCGCAGCGGGATTGCATCCTAACCCCGTTCCCTACGCCGATTTTGTGACGACCACGACCCACAAAACCCTGCGGGGGCCGCGCGGCGGCATCATCATGTGCAAGGCCGAGCACGCCAAGGCCGTGGACAAAATCGTGTTCCCCGGACTGCAAGGCGGACCGCTGATGCACGTCATCGCCGCCAAGGCCGTCGCTCTGAAAGAAGCGCTGTCGCCCGGCTTCAAGCTGTATCAGCGCCAAGTGTTGGCCAATGCACGTGCGCTGGCCCAGGGCCTGATGGACCGGGGCTACCGGATTGTATCGGGGGGCACGGACACGCACCTCATGTTGGTCAACCTGACGAGCAAAGGCCTCACCGGGAAAGAAGCCGAGACCGCGCTGGACGCGGCCGGCATTATCGTCAACAAGAACGCTGTCCCCTACGACGAAAAGCCGCCGGCGGTGGCCAGCGGCATTCGGCTGGGGACACCGATCGTCTCGACCAGAGGGATGCGCGAACGGGAGATGGGTGAGATTGTCTCTCTGATCGACCGAGTGCTGCAACGCCCCCACGACGCGCAGGTACAGATCGAAGTGCGCGCGCAGGCGAAGGCGTTGTGCGACCGATTCCCTATCTTCTATGCCTACGAATCGTCCTCCGTGTAAGAAGGTTGCCGGCTGTGAAATGCCCGTTCTGCGACGAGCTCGAAGATAGGGTCGTCGACTCGCGGATGGCGAAAGAAGGCGAGGTCATCCGCCGCCGCCGCGAATGTCTCTCCTGCAAACGCCGCTACACCACGTACGAGCGCGTCGAGGAGAGCCTGCCCCTCGTTGTCAAGAAGGATGGGCGCCGGGAGCCGTTCGACCGATCAAAGATCTTGGCGGGTTTGAAGAAGGCCTGCGAAAAGCGTCCGATCAGCACGGCGACCATCGAAGCGGTCACAGACCGGATCGAAAAACGCATTCAAGAGATGGGCGAGAGCGAGATCCCGAGCCGGGTCATCGGCGAAGAGGTCATGAAGGAGCTGCATCAACTCGACCAGGTCGCCTACGTCCGTTTCGCGTCGGTGTATCGGGAGTTCAAGGACATCGACCAGTTCATGGACGAGCTGAAAGCGCTGGCCCAACAGCGGCGAGACAAGTAGCCCGGCGCTCTATCTCGTTCCGGCACACCCTTGCTCCACTTTCACGACATTGGTAGCCGTCAGGAGTGAATCCCGCTCTAGCGGGGCAATAGCCCGCGCGCGGGATGGAGTGGGGCGCCCGGTTGACAACCGGCGCTGCCGACGCGTCAACATGCCAACTGTGCCTGCCAAACGATCGCGGACGAAACCGATCCGGGTTCCGAAACGGCGCCCCCCCGGCGCGACGCATGTCGCCATCATCGGCGCCGGGCGCGGCGGCACTGCGTTGATGGAGATCCTCGCGACGGACCCGCTGGTGCGAATCGTGGGGGTCGCCGAGATCGATCCCCGCGCCCCCGGCCTCAGCCTGGCCAAACGGTTGCGGATCCCGATTACCCGCAATTACCGTGACTTGCTCGATATGGAGCGGGTCGATCTCATCATCGACGTCACGGGCAATCCGGAGGTCGAGCGGACGTTGCAGGAGTTTCACCGCATGGGGGTGACCGTTATCGGCGGCGCCAGCGCTAAGTTCATGTGGCAGCTCATCGAGGCCCGGATCCGGGCGACGGCCGAAATCGAAAAGACCCTCGCGAAGTATCAAGCCCTTTACCGGCTCTATGTGAAAGAGGCCGGGTCGGCAGTGACGGAGGAGCGTACCCGTATCGCCTGCGAAATTCATGACGGCCTCGTCCAGAGCCTAGCCGGCGTGAACTTCAAACTCGACCTATGCCAGGAACTCCTGCGCAAGGACCCCAAGGCCTGCCAGGCGACGCTGCGCGAGACCAAGGCCCAGCTCAAGCTCGCCATTCAGGAGGCCCGCCAGGTGATCTTTAATCTGCGCCCAGTGCACTACGACAAGATGGAGCTGATTCCGGCGCTGACGAACTACCTGAAGTCGTACGAAACGCAGTACCATATCAAAACCGAGTTCTCGTTCAGCGGGGATGAAAATCTCCTTTTCCCGCGGACCAAAATCTTTCTGTTCCGGATTGTGCAGGAAGCCTTGAGCAACGTGCAAAAGCACGCCCAGGCTGGCCGTGTCCAGGTTCGACTCGACATCGGGCTTGACCTGTTGACCGTGACGATCGTAGACGACGGGATCGGTTTCGACATGGACGCCGTGGCACACGATCCCGAGAAGTGGGACCATTTCGGCATCCGCGGCATTGTGGAGCGGGCTCGGCTGGTCGGTGGTGAAGCCCAAATCGACTCGAAGAAAGGACGGGGGACACAGGTGATGGTGCGCGTCCCCCTCGTCAAGAAGGAGGCGGGCCGGCATGGAAAAAATTAAGGTGTTGATCGCAGACGACCATCGCGTGGTGCGGGAAGGGCTTGCCGCCATCCTCAAGACGAAGGAGGACATTCAGGTCGTCGGGGAAGCTCAGGACGGGCTCGAGGCGATCGAAAAAGCCCGGGCTTTGCTTCCTGACGTGATTCTGATGGACGTCAGCATGCCCCGGATGGGCGGCGTGGAGGCTACCAGACAGATTAAGCGCGAGTTTCCTCACATCGGGATCGTCGCGTTAACCATGTATGAAGAACAGCAGTACATCTTCGACCTGGTTCGTGCGGGTGCGACCGGCTATCTCCTAAAAGACTCCGATTCGTCCCAGATCGTGGCGGCGATCCGCGCTATCTATCGCGGCGAGTCGCTGATTCACCCGTCGGTCGCCAGCAAGATCCTCGCGGAATTCTCCTTGATGGCGCAGAAGAAGGGAAAAAAGCCGTCCTGGGTGGAACACGATTTAACGGAACGGGAGATCACCGTGCTGCGGCTGGTCGCAGATGGGAAAACCAATAAAGAAATCGCCAATACCCTGGACCTGAGCGAGAAAACGGTCAAGAATCACGTGCGGAACATCTTTCACAAGCTCCAAGTCTACGACCGGACGCAAGCGGCGATTCTGGCGATCCGGAAGGGCCTCATCGAACTGGAACCGCGGCCTGAGGTTCGAACGTCCTCAAGCCCCGTGAAAAAGCCACACGTGTGAGTTTTTTGCAACATGCCCGTTTTTCCTTCTAGAACGAATCTCCAACATAATTTCATAGTGTTACAGTGTTCGCGAGGGTGGAAGACGATGGCATGTGCGTTGCTAGGCCTATCCCCGGTCTCGCTAAGGTTTGTTGATGCGTTCTCAGCACACGATCGCGGACACAGTTTCCTGTTCAGGAGTCGGCCTGCACACCGGTCAGCCTGTCACGCTTACTCTGCGCCCGGCACCGCCAGATACGGGAATCGTTTTTCTTATTTCGAACGGGTCATCCTATACTGCGCTCGGCGCTTCGGTCGAAAACCTAACCTCCACCGAACTCTGTACCGCGATCAGCGGCCAGGGTTCCGAGGTCAAGACTATCGAGCACATCCTGGCCGCACTGGCCGGCCTGGAAGTCGACAACGTCTATATTGAACTGGATGCCGGAGAAGTACCGGTGATGGACGGCAGCGCCGGACCTTTCGTACAAATGGTCCGGGCAGCAGGGATTATCCCCCAGCACCGCCCGCAGCCGTTTCTTAAGATCACCCAGCCAATCGAGGTTGTCGACGGATCGAAGCGGATCAGAATCGAGCCTAGCGCGACGCCGCGGATCACGTACTCCATTCAGTACAGCCATCCGCTGATTCAGACCCAAAGTTATAGTTACGACCACTCCGTCTTGGCGTTCGAACGGGACATCGCCGGAGCCAGGACCTTCGGCTTTCTGCATGAAGTCGAAGCGCTATGGTCGAGGGGCCTCGCAAAAGGCGGTTCACTCGACAACACGATCGTCTTAACCCACGACGGAATCCTGAACACGTCGGGGCTCCGCTACCAGGATGAGTTCGTTCGGCACAAGGTGCTTGATTTGATCGGAGACATCGCCTTGCTGGGCGTGCCGTTCATCGGCCACTTGATCGCCGAACGGTCCGGTCATGCCCTCCACACCAAACTCGTGGAACACATTCTTCGGCAGCCTGACAAGTGGGTGCTCCTGAACCTGCACGAGAGCGACGCCTCCGCTTCCCGTCCTGTCGCCAATGTCACCCGGCCGGCCTATGGTCTGGCTGTGCACGCGTCACCCATTCAATAAGTTCTGCAACAGAGCCTGTCCCTTTTGTCTGCCCTCCATAAAGAAGAAGATAGGGAGCAGCAAACGGCGAATAGCCACGCTTCACCTTCCCAGCCCTTTCCCATCGAGGAAGCGAGCTGAGTTTCCTGACTGCCCATTGCTCTTCGGAATGCATGGGTGACAGGGAGGGAAATGAACGCCGGAGGCAAGTGGCCTTGCCCCCGGCGTTGAACCGAGGCGGGGTTACTTCTTCTTCTTCTTCGCTGCCTTCTTCGTCGCCAAGACTCTCACCTCCCTTCGCGATTAGAAACACGACCCCGCGACATCAGCTTAGACGGCTTCAGTCAGAGGGATTTCCAGCGCCTCAAATGTGTTGGGGCCCACTTTTCTGAACCGCTTATCGCGCTTCAACGAGGTCGCGACTGACGTCAGCGGCGTTTTCCCTTTAATTTGCAATCCACCCTCGACCAACCGTTGTAACAATTCCTTGGCGTGCATCGCACGATTAGCTTCGCGGAGAATCTGATAAGCGGCCTCAGGTACGCTCTTCCCGACATACTTGGTACGGCCGAGTAGGATCTCCCGCGATTGATCTGTAACGTCCGTGACTGGGAGCGGACGGGCCCCCTTCTCATCGGTGATGATTTGGCTGGAAAGACTGGCGAGCTTTGCTTTGTCGGCTTCAACCCGGTAGAGAGTCTCGGCAAGCTCGAGATATTTTTGGATTGTGGCAATTTCTTCATCGAGGCGTCGGCGCTTTTTTTCCAATTCCTGGAGGCGGTTGCGATACGCACTGATCCGCTGCTCCAAACCCACTAGAATGTCTGTCAATTCTTCCACCAGCCGCACCTCTCAAAAGCATGCTTGCTTTGTAGCATTGCTTCGTATGTTTGTCAAGCTAAAAATACTATAAGTTTTCAATATACTCATCAATTATTTATTCTGCTCATGAGCTTTGTATGTATTTTTAAGCAAGAAAAGCCTTGTTCTAAAGTCTTCTGCATTCGTCTCATTAAAGTTTTTAAATAGTTACAAGTCAAAACTGGGAAAAATCTTATTTGGAGATGTAAATGTTTGGAAGTATTAGGACTGATTTTCCGTTATCCTCCATCGATCGGCCTTGCCCACATCGACGTTCCCGAAATCTTTTTTGATATGATCCTGATGCAATGAATGATGTCTTGCCTCCTCTTTTCGGTTCCCGGCATGAACGGTTCAAGACCGTTGCTGTAGACGCGGCTCGAAAAGCCGGTGCGATCCTTCAGCAATACGCACGCTCGGGTTTTCAGATCGAATATAAAAGCGTAGTGAACCTGGTCACCGACGCGGACCATCAGGCCGAACAGGCGATCATCGATTGCATCTTGGCAGCCTATCCCTCGCACGGGATCTTCGCCGAGGAGCGCGGGCGACAGCTCGGCACAGATTCTGCGTTTCAATGGATCATCGATCCATTGGACGGCACCACCAATTTCGCGCACGGATACCCGGCCTATTGCGTATCAATCGGCCTGGAATACGAGGGACAGGGGTTGCTAGGAGTGGTGTACGATCCCACCAGAGACGAACTGTTCACGGCCGTGGTTGGGCAGGGCGCGTATCTGAACGGCACTCGTCTACACGTTTCCGACGTTCAGCGGCTTGATCAGGCCCTGCTTGTCACGGGCTTTGCGTATGACATCCGGGACACACCGGCCAACAACTTGGATCATTTCGCTCGATTCGCGCTGCGCGCGCAAGGGCTGCGGCGCACGGGCACGGCCGCGCTTGATCTGTGCTACGTCGCCGCGGGTCGATTCGACGGTTTTTGGGAGTTGAAGCTCCAGCCGTGGGACATGGCGGCCGGGGTGGTGATCCTCCGGGAGGCGGGCGGGCGGGTCTCGAATTTCAAAGGCGGGCCGCTGTCAATCTACGATCAGGGACTGGTGGCCAGTAACGGGCTGATCCACGAAGCCATGCTCGCGGTCCTGGCGTTGGGCTGAAAGCCGTTTCGCACGTGCTGGGCGTTACCTGGTATACAGGAGCCCCTGAAATACGCTAAGATGCGTCCGACCTCATTCGAGAGAGGGAGACCATGTCGGCAACGCACATTCCACCCGGTACACCCGGTCAGCCGGCTCAGAAAGCCCCCGAAGTGTGGGATGTCGAATTGCTCCGCGTGCTCGTGTCTCGCAACGGCAAGCAAGTCAGCGCCGAGTGGGCGATCCATCCCCAACTGAAACACGACCTCCTGCCGCATGAATGGAAAGAAGTGAAGGACCTCATGGCCAAAGTCACCACCATCGTAGGCGCTCGATTCTCTCGGGTGTTGGCGGAGGCGGAGCCGGATCCGCCGGGCAACGCCTGATAACCCCCTCGCCCCGGCTCGGAATTCACATCGACAGTTTGTCCGCGACATTCCGCATCTGCACACCGTGCACCAGCGAGGCGCCGCCACGGATGGCGCACGCGACGTGGACGGCCTCGGTCATCTCCTCCACGTTCGAGCCTTTCTCGAGACACGCCTGCGTGTACGCGTCGATACAATAGGGGCACTGCACGGCATGGGCCACGCCGAGCGCGATGAGCGCCTTTTCACGCTCCGTCAACGCCCCTTCCGCAAACACGGCGTTGTAGTAGCTCATGAACTTCTCCCATAGTTCCTTGTTCCCTTTGCCCATGTCGGGGAACTTGCCCAGGTCTTTTGGATGATAATAGGTCTCCATGCGTCACTCCACCCCAATGTGAACGATGACCGTTGCAGAGAGATTCCGACACACCTGAGCCGACAATTCCTCATCCATAATCGTTCCCTTCGCGATCACGCCGGCAGATAGCCGTTCGCCCTGAACCAAGCCAGCGCGTCTCGGATCGCGTGCTCCACGGGACGGCGCGGATAGCCCAATTCGCGGATCGCTTTGGAGCAGTCATACTGCTGCATGTGGGCCAGCACTTCAACAAAGAATCCGGGCACCAGAGCAGGCCGGCGAAAAATCGTACGAAACACTGCGTCGCCGACCTTGGCGCCGACTCGGGCCAGCGCGAACGGAACCGGTACCAGCGGCGGCCGCACACCGGCCACCCGAGCAATTAGGGCGTTGAGCTCTTTTTGCGTGGTGTTCCAATTGCCAAGGATATACCGTTCGCCGACGCGGCCCCGTGCGGCGGCGAGAATCATGCCTTCCGCCACGTCCCGCACATCGATTGCGTTCACAGGACCGTCCACGTACCCCAGCATCATCCGTTTGGCGATCATCAGAATTTGCGTGCCGCTGGTCGGCTTGCTGTCGAACGGGCCAAAAAACGCCGTCGGGTTGATCACTACCGCCGGCACGCCGTCCTTGGCGGCCGCCAGCACGGCATTTTCCATCGCGATCTTCGCCATGAGGTACGGATTGTTCGGATAGGCCGTGGTGAACGCGCAGTCCTCGTCAGCGAGCCGACCGGGCTGCGCGGGGAAACCGATCGTCGTCAAGGTGCTGGTGAAGACGAGCCGTTCAACCGAGGCGCGGTGCACCGCTCGGAGCAGATTGTCCGTTTCGGCGAGCGCCTGTCTCGTCGCGGCCTCGACGGGAATCGTCTGGGACGGATAGTAGCTGGCCGCTTGGTAGACGACGCGCACCCCCTCGCAGGCCCGGATCAGTGATTTCGCGTCGTTCAGGTCGCCGTCGACCCGTTCGACGTCGAGACCGCGCAACATCAGATGTCCGACCGCCTGGCGGCTGGATCGGATGGGCCTGACCAGAACTCGGACCTCATCGCCTCTGGCCAGCAACGCTCGGACGAGGTTCGACCCGAGATGTCCGGTTCCTCCAAGAACCAAAACTTTCATGCTGGCTTCCTCCTGGAAGAGGAAAAGCGGGGCGGGCAGCCGGAGGAGCGCCGCAGGCCCGGACCGTCACAAGAAGGGATGCTCAGGAATCGCTAGGGTCAGGTATCTGCCTTTCTCTTCGTACAAGATGCGCTTCGCCGTCAACTGCGCGAGCTGCGCCGCGATCATGTCGGCCGACTCGTCCGCGTGCGGATCGCGGGCCAGCATGGCGTTGTGAATCTGCTCGGCCGACTTCGGCGCTTCGTTGCAATATTCGATGATGAACGACGCCGGCCACTCGAAGCGCTCGCGGGTCGGCGAGCCGGGATTCCGCCCGTCATACACGGTGATGTACCGCAGCGCCTTGGAATAATACAAAAACGGCTTGTCGTCGGAGGCGTGCCGCCGCTGCCACTCGTGCACCAGATCCACCAGTTCCTGGTAGACATGCGGATCGACCCGCCAGTCTTCCAATTCGTATTCGAAATCGTAGGCGATCTTCATCAAGTCGACCTGCCGCGCGTCGTAGACGTACTCGTAGGCCAACCCCGGTCCGGTGATCCGCACGCCGTACTGGTGGGGCCGCATGAAATACGGACTGAACCGCTCCAACCAGAACTTCCCGACCGCCTCCGGCGGTTGCAGATGGAATAAAGAGGGGATCAGATCGATCTGCCGGCGATAGTCCTCGTCGGTCTCGCCAGGGAAGCCGAGCAGGATGTTCCAGGAGACGACGATCCGGTAGTAATAACTCCACTTGAGGCACAGGATGTTCTGCATCGGGCTCACGCCCTTGTCCATCGCCCGCAATTGGTTCTGGCTCAAGCTCTCCAGACCTGGCTGCATGCACTTTACCCCGCCTGCCGCCAGTGTGCGGATCTGCGGTTTCTGAAGATTGCTCTTAGTCTCGATGAACACGTCCAGGTCGCAGTGTTCCGCCGCGAGCTTCCCGAACAGATCCTCGATGTACTTCATGTCGATGATGTTGTCCACGAGCCGGAAGCGCGTGGTGTCGTAGCGGCTGGAGAGATACTCCAGCTCGCGCAGCACTTGCTCCGGTGACTTCGCCCGAAATTTCATGCTCTGCGCGTTCAGGCCGCAGAAGGTGCAATGATGTTTCTCACCCCACCAGCAGCCGCGCGAGCCCTCGTAGAGCAGAATCCGATCGAGTCCGCGGAACGACTCGGCGCCCAGTTCCGCCAACTGCCGGTAATAATCGTCGTAATCTGGCGGGCCCGTGTGCGCGAAGTCGGTGAAGAGCGACAGGTTGGGCTCGAACCGGACCTGACCGTCTTTGCGATAGGCCACGCCTTTGGGATACGCCTCGTCCTTCCCCTCCAGGATCTGCGTCACCAGCAGCGGGAAAACTTCCTCGCCCTCGCCAACCACCACATAGTCGATCCAGGGGAACGCGCGGAAGTACTCCAGCCCCATGTCGCCGTCATAGTTGGCGCCGCCGAAAACGATTTTGACCTGCGGATACAGATCTTTGATGAGCTTCGCCAGCGAGAGGCTAGCGACGTTCTGATCGAAGGTGGAGGTGAAACCGACGACACGGTACTGCCCCCAATCGATCGCCGTCATGGCCCACGTCAGGAACTGCGGCGCGATCCGGTTGGCCATCTCCTCGAAGTAGGACATCGGCTGTCCGCTCTCGCGCGAGAGCTGTTCGAACACCGGCTTGAACATGCGCGGATACTCCGCGCGTTTTGGATTGTCGCGAAAGAGGAGGTAGGAAAAGAGCCATTCTCCGAACAGCGCTCGCTTCTCACAGATGGATTCGTACAGCGGCACGCCGATCTTGTGGGCGAAACGGACGTTCAAATAATGGCACTCGACGCCGATTCCCTTGGCCTTCAGCAGGGCTGTGAGCGTGCCCAGTTGAATGGACGGATACTTCGAGTAGCTGAAAGGCATGTTGACGAGCGCCACCGGCGCCTTGTCGCTCATCGTCGCTCCCCTTCGGGCAGCCCGCCCGGCGCGGGCGTTAGGCGGCCGTCGCACGGAACGGTTCGAACTCCCGATCCGCCTTGGCGGCCAGGTAGAAGTCGCTTTCGGTCAAGCCGTTGATCTTGTGGGTCCAGATCTCGACCTTGCATTTGCCCCACGCAAGGTACAAGTCCGGATGGTGGCCCTCCGCTTCCGCCACCGCGCCAACCCTGTTGACGAAGTCCAACGCCTGCTTGAAATCCTTGAACGTATAGAGCCGCTCCAGATGACCGTCCTTGTTGACCTGCCAGCCGCGTCCGAGTTCTTTCAGCAACTCTTGGACGCGGGCCTCGGGTAGCGGCGGCACGCCGCCGCGGCAAGGGACGCACTTGTTATCCGCAAGACCCATACGGTTCCTCCTTCACGCCGGTCACGGAACCAGCAGAACGCTCCAGAATCGCCATTTTAATGGCGCTCAAACAGTCCCTGCAACCGGCCTCCCTTACTCGTTGTCATCCGGCACGCCGCCCGCCTTCGCCAGATCCTCGACGTCGATCTTGTCCGGGTTGAATTTGGCCGCGGCCTTCACCATGCGATCGAGCGCCTCATCGAAACTCAGCGGAGCGGCGCCCTTGGGCCGAAAGCGGAGCGGGTTCACCCGCGCGACAACGAAGCTTTTGAGATACGGGCTGGTCAATCCCTTGGCCTTCAGCGCTTCGACCTGCTTGAGGATCTGATCATCCAGCGCAAGCACGACCTTCGCCCGCCGCCCCCGAACCTCTAGCGCTTCGCGTAACGGTCGTTTGAGAAACTCATCCACGCGCTTCAGCACGGGATGGTAGGCGCCGCCGCTGAAACGGGGCCGCTCCTCATAGCAGAGTCCCAGGGTAATCAACGCCGGTTCCTCGAATTCCAAGGCGTAGGTCTTTTCCGTCACGTCGTCCAGACGAGCCAACTCTCGGTACATGCGGATCACTTCGAGGGCTTTCTCCCGCAGATTGTGGGCTTTCTCCGTGTTCAGGGCGAGGATCTGATAGGCCGCCGACGCTTCCGGCACCACGATCGCTGTGATGCTTTTCGCTCCCAGCATCCGCATCGCGGAAAGCCGATGGTGTCCGTTCGGCGTCCAGTATTTGGCGCGGCCCTCCGGTTCTTGGTCTCCCTCTAGCGCCGTACCACCCACCCCAGGCGCGCGGACCACCACGATCGGATCAAGGAACCGCCCGATCTGTCCGATCACAGCTTCCAGTTTTCGCACGTGACTGTCGGAGAGATTGCGCTGATACGGCGTCGGCTCGACCATGTCGATGGGCAACGCTGCGAAGACCAGCCACTTCCCGCCATACGGTTCGCGGTAGACCGACAGGACCTTTCCCCCGTGGCTTTCAATCGTTCGGTGCAGATCCGCCACCTCCGCAGGCGGCGCGGCGGCCAGCAGTTCCCTCGGGGCCAGACCCGTGGACGCGCCAGCGGGTTTGCGGCGGCGTCGCACGGTTCCGGGCGCTTTCGTGGCTTTGGGCTTTCTTTCCGCCATCTGAGTATGCGGAGGATATGGTAGGCCACCCTCGGAGGAAAAGGAAAGCCCCCTCTTCCCCTACGCCGAAAGCGCGAGTACCAGGGGCAAACAGCTTTAGGCTATTTGCTGCTAACTATTCGCGATTTTCACCCTGGGGGATGAACCAACGGCTTACAAAGCTACAGAGGATTGATGACCTTTTATTGGAGAATCGACGACAGGTCTCAAAACAACATGGGCTACCTTCCGGAAGGTAGCCCATGCCTGGCGCTTAGGACGCCGAGTAAACTATGGTACTTATTTCGGGTAGACCCGCGCGATTAGGGAGCTGCTGAGGCTTCTGGTCGGGGGAGAACCGGTAACTCCCAGGCGCTTGTGTTCCTCATGCTCGCCGCGGGTTCTCCGACTTTGTAGGGCTGTAGTCCGGATGGTCTGTGGTGCCGCGAGGCACAGCCGTTGAAGAACCGGCTAGCATGACCGGGCAGAAGCCCGCCCTTGACTCGGCGGGCCCTCCTGGCCAGGTGGAGTACGATCGTCCATCAGTCCACCTCCTCCCCTTTTGGGAGTCAACCGGGAGTCTTGTTGACAGCCGCGCGGTCTGTCCGACTCCCTTCTATCCCCCATCTGGTCGCTCATTCGGCCGGCTGCAGCACTCTATCTACTCCTCTCGGAGCAACGTGTCAATGGGGCGTGAAGGAGCGTCTGGAGCGGTAGAGCAGGCGTTGGCGCTCGCTGATAAAACGAGCCTGCTCTTTCTACCTGCCACCTTTTAGGTCATCACGACGGCGTTTACCGCAGAGCTCGAAAATCGAGCAGAGGTTCGGCCCTGGACGATCGTAGACCTGGTCGCGGGGATAAGGTCGAGGCCCCCCAATCTGATCGGCCGCGTATACTCGGCTACTTCGACAAAGATCGTGGCCGGCCTCGCTCATCTACAAAAAAAGGACCGGTGCCGGAAGCCCAGGCTTGGGAGGCCACAGGCTACGCCTCGTGGCGACGAAAGGCGGCTTCTCCGTTTCCGCTGCGCCTCCCAGACGCCGTTCAACCTAGTGCTGGAAGCCAGGGTCTTGATCGCGGTTCCATTCTTCAGGCTGCAATCCGGCTCGATTCGACCTTGACGTCGCTGATACTGGTGGTCTGACCGGGCCGCAATTCCTGCAGAGCGGGAATTTTGTCCGACTTGACCCCGACATCCAGCAGGTAGCGTCGCATCCCGTCGTAGCTCGAAAAGCTGCGCGACCGCTTGGGAGCCTTGCCTTCTTCCTTCGGCTCGAAGCTCACGTCAAACCGCCCATCCTCGCGCTTCTTGAGGGTGAATTTCCCTTCAATTTCCATAACCTCACCTCCTGGCCAATGTGTCACTTCAGTAACGCGCGGGATCGAGAATTTCAAGAGGCCTGGAGCCGCCAAGCCGACTGGTTCTTTCATGCACGGACACGGCCGTTGTGCCAGGGCAACTTTGTGCACGGTCCGCTTCACCTCAGTGCGACCCTGTCGCTTTTTCAGCGGCCTTGCCTTATCCTTCTGCCTATCGGAGCGTTGGGGTGACCATCCAACTTACGACCAATTGCGCTCCGCCAGACCTCTGGGGCTGTACCTCCGTGGCAGCCGTATAAAGCGAGCAGTCACCGGCGACCACGGAGCTGGCCCCGAACGTCGGCTCCTCAAGAGAAGGGCATGCCGGACCTCACGAAGGAAACGGACGCGCGAATCCTGATCAACGACCTGCTACGGCAAGCGGGATGGGAGCCGTCTGACAAGGCGATGGTACTGACCGAGGTGATGGCCGGTATGCCGGGCGGCGCAAGCGCCGGAGCCGAAGTGGGCGGGCTCAGTGGGGGGCCTCGCTCACAGGTAGAGGGAGTGAACCGAAGGCTGGGCGCGCGCGAACTACGTGCTGCTTAGCCAGAACGGCCGGCCCCTCGCCATCATCGAAGCGAAACGCTTGGCCATCGAACCCTACGCCGCCAAGCACCAGGCGCCCCCCTATGCCAAGAGCCTCGGCGCGCCGTTCATCTTCCTCACCAACGGTGAGCTCATCTACTTCTGGGACTACACCAACGACGATGCGCGCATCGTCAACTCGTTTTATTCCCGGCGCGATCTCGAACGGCTGGCTCACCTCAGGGAGACCAAACGGCCGCTGGCGACGATCGCGATCCCTGAGTTCTCTACCTGCGACAAGGGGAACAACGGCGGGTGCGCCTCTATCAGCGGGAGTGTATGCAGGCGCTGGACCAGGCCGTCGAATTGGACAAGCGACGGTTTCTCATCGAGCTGCCCACCGGCACCGGCAAGACGGACCTGATCTGCTTGTACCTCCAACGGCTCATCAAAGCCGGGCGGGCGGAGCGCATTCTCTTCCTCGTGGATCGAGACCAACTGGCGAAACAGGCCATCGAAGCGCTGCAAGACATTCTCAGTCAATACGGGAGCTACTGGCTCAAGCCCGGTGCCGTGCGGCAGGAGAAACAGATCACCGTGTGCCTCCTGCAAACCATGATCGGCCGGTATCAGGAGTTCACCAGCGGCTATTTCGACGTCGTCATCGCCGACGAATGCCACCGGTCCATCTGTGGAGCCTGGCAGACCGCGCTGACCCACTTCGACGCCCTGCACATCGACCTCACCGCGACCCCGTCTGCCTACATCGAGCGGAACACCTTCCAGTTTTATCACCGTACGGAGAGCCAACCGGATTTTGCCTACTCGATCCAGCAAGCCTTTCGCGAAGAGTATCTTGTCCCCTACAAGTTCTCGACCGGTATCACGGTCTTCTTGGCCGAAGGCACCGACGTGGAGGAGGAGCGTTATGATCCGTCGAGTTCGAGCGCACATGGACCAACGAGGACACGAATCGCAAGATGTTGCGGGAGTTCGATCGGCTGGCCTGGGAGCACTATCGGGAGTTGGCGCCCGGGTAGCAGATCGGTTCAGGCAAGGCTATCGTCTTCGCGATCACCAAGCACCACGCAGCCAGGCTCGCCTATTACCTGAACGAACTGCATCCCGAATACAAAGGCCGTTACGCCGAAGTCGTTACGAGCGATGTGCCGAACGCCGACGATCTCATCCGCAAGTTCAAGGGCGAGGATCTCCCGCAGATCGCGGTGAGCGTCGGTATGCTCGACACAGGATTCGACTGCCGGGAAGTCCTCCACCTGGTCATGTGCCGCCGGGTGCGGAGCCCGATCCTGTACCAGCAAATGCGCGGCCGGGGCACGCGGACCGCTCCGCATATCGGGAAACGGGGCTTTGTCATCTACGATTTCTTCGGTAACCACGAGTATTTCAACGATAGCGAAGCCGAGGTGTTTGTCAGCACCGGCGGCGGCCGAGCACCAAGTGGCGAACCGACGCCCCCGAGGCCGGGGCGCGACCTGATCGAGTTGGGCTTGGAGGACGAATGGCTCCAGGCGGTGAGCTACGTGGAAGTCGGGCCAGAGGGCGAGCGGGTGGATAAACGCGATTACGTGACGAATTGGGAACGGACCATCCGCTCTGCCGGTTCCAACGATCCTGCGCTCCAGAAGATTCGGTCCGGGCAAGCCCTCACGGCTGAGGAGGAAGAGGCGCTGGCTGCGCGGCTGAACAATCCCAAGTCTTCTTTCAACGAAGACAACCTGCGGAGGGCCTACCGACAGCTTGGCGAGAACCTTGTGGATTTTGTCAAGCACGCGTTGAGCATGGTGAAGGTGAAGGGCCACGAGGAGGAGGTCACGGAGAATTTCCAAGCCTGGTTGGTCTCGAAATCGCTGACGCCGCAGCAGGCCCAATACCTGTCCTTGCTCAAGAATCGGGGAATCGGCGGCGGCAAGCTCGAGTTGGATGACCTCTTTAAGCCGCCACTGTCTGTCCTCAACGCGGCCGGCCTGGGTGTCGAACTGTTCGGCGAGCAAGGCCTCAAGGAAGTCATCTCGGACCTGAATGCTTGTGTCTTCACAAGAAAGAGTGCGCAGGAGGCGCCGGCCATGAAAATTCGAGCCAATTTCGTCAAGGACGGACAATGGTGGGTGGCGTGGACCGAGGATGTCCCAGGGGCCTTAACCCAGGGCAAGACATTGAAAGAAGCCAGGGAGAACCTGGCTGACGCCGTCCATCTGATGCAAGAGCCGATGGACTTGTCGAAGTTGCCGAAGCGTCAAGTGGTTGTCGAAGAGATTGAGGTCTGAGTGAAGCGGCGTGAGCTGATCCGCCATCTGGAACGGTTCGGCTGTACCCTGCTCCGCGAGGGCGCAAGACATAGCCGCTACGTCAATCTCGCCGATCCGAGCCGGTCGGCCACGGTCCCGCGGCACACGGAAATCGCGGACCTGCTTGCCAGAAGGATTTGCCGCCAGCTCGGGTCCCGGATCAAAATGAATCAGGACCTCCGCCGAAAGCTCGATCGCATCACCGACATCCTCTGGGCCGGTGGTGTCACCAACCCCGTCACCTACATCGAACCGATCTCCTACCTCATTTACCTCAAGCTGCTGGACGAAGAGGAAGCCGAACGCGAATTGCGCGCCCGGCTCACCGGCGGCAAAGGCAACGGCAATGGGCGGCTGCTCTTCCCCAAGCAGGCCGAGCGCTACCGGTGGTCCAAGTGGCGGTTCAAAAGCGGGACCGACCTGCGCGACTTCCTTCGCAACGAAGTCTTTCCCTACATGGCCTCGCTCGTCAAAGAAGAGCCGCAGATCGCCGAGTACTTCCGCGACGCCGTCCTGGAGATCACGGACCCCAACGTCCTTAAGCAAGTGGTGGACGAACTGGACGGGCTCGACTTCCGCAAACTCGGCACCGACGTCAAGGGCGACATCTTCGAGTATCTCCTCACGCACCTCGGCCAGTCGGCGCTCAACGGCCAGTTCCGGACCCCCGCCAGATTCGGACCATGATGGTGGAGATGGTGGACCCGGACCTCGGTGACACCATCTTCGATCCGGCCGCCGGCACCGGCGGCTTTCTCATTGATGCCGTCGAGTACATCCCGGCGAAGTACTCCGCCGAGCCGCAACGAGTGCCCATCTACGGCGAAGAATGGCTAGAGAAGGCGAGCGACGAGCAAAACGGCTGCCGACCGTCCAATGGTACCGGAAGGGACCCGGCGAGAAGATTCCCGATTGGGAGCTGCTCGAACGGGCGATCTATGGCTTCGACGTGAGCCGCCAGATGATGCGGATCGCCATGATGAACCTGGTGCTTCGCGGCATCCGCAAGGCGCAGGTCAAGCGGGCCAACTCGCTCTCCGAGATAGGCGGGTTGACCGAGGACGACCTGCGTCGCCGCTACAAGGTCATCCTGTCCAATCCGCCCTTCTCCGGCATCCTGCCCCAGGATTCGATCCGCAAGGACCTGCCGACCAATTCAAAAAAGAGCGAGCTGCTCTTCCTGGGCGTCATGATGCAGGCCCTGGCGCCCGGCGGCCGCTGCGCCGTCGTCGTGCCGGAAGGACTGCTCTTCGGCTCCACAAAGGCGCATGTGGAACTTCGGCGCAAGCTCATCGAGGACTTTGAGTTGCTCGCCGTGGTCTCCCTCCCGGCGGGTGTGTTCAAGCCCTACGCCGGCGTCAAGACCGGCGTCCTCGTCTTCCGCCGCCCGGTGTCTGTACCCTCTCCCCACCGTGGGAGAGGGAAGGGCGAGGGGGCTTCGTCTTCCGGAACCCATAAAGTCTGGTTCTACAACGTGCGAGCGGACGGCTATGATCCGGACAAGATCGTGGGCGGCGGCCGGCCGGAAACACCGGACCGCAACGACATTCCAGACCTGCTCCAGCAATGGACGGCGTACAAGAAGTCCGGCTTCAAAGATCCGCCGGGCGTGGAAGGGGGCATGCTTTTGAGCCGGGGACCCCGGAGCCGCGCTGCTGGTGGGCCACGCTGACCACGATTGCGGAGAACGACTACAACTTGGCCGCCGGCCGCTACAAGCCGCAGATCGCGGAGAAGCCGCCGGAGGAAGACCCGGCGCAGTTGATTCGGGAAGTCCTCGCGATCGAGCGCGAGATCACGGCAGGGCTGGAAAAGCTGCTCAAGGATGTGGAGTCAGCGGGATGAAGTGGGTTCTACCCCGTTTCCACGGACAGGTGAGTTACGAGTTTCGCTTCCCGTTGCTGCATCTCGAGTCGCCGGCGCTGCCGGGGATTATGCCAGCGCTCGATGTAATCAAAGATATCCGCCCGGGCTTCGGCTCGGGTTCGAGACTGGCGCCGATTCACCCGCTCGCGTTTGAGCCGCCCGAAGAAGCTCTCCGCCGCCGCGTTATCGGCGCAGCTTCCCACCGCACTC
>DATLZU010000008.1:0-39014 GCA_035573855.1 Nitrospiraceae bacterium | reverse complement strand
ATCATGCCGCGGTTGCGAAAACTGGGCGTGCGGTGGTCGCCTTGGATGAAGCAGGTGATGCTGTACTACTACTATCCCGAAAAGCTGGCGAAGGCGAGGCCCTGGGTGCGGCAGTTGGCGGAAATCCTGGTGGCCTGCGAGCAGTTCGAGGCCTACAGCAACCAACGGCGCGGCCGCGACTATTACGTGCGCACCAAGGAGACGCTTGCCGAAGCATTCGCGTATCTCGACAAACTGCAGCGCGAAGGCATGCTGAGCGAACCGGTGGTCGGGAGCTTGCGAAATCTGGTCGCCGAGGGCGCGTTCGACGACATTCTGAAGGAGGCGCGCGGCCGCGCATTGACTCCCGCCGAGAAACGGCTCGTGCGAAGCGTCGCGTAGGAGACGTTGATGCCCGTGAAGAGCGTTCCCTTGCGCATCAGCATGCGCGGAGACTCGCAGATCGAGAATATTACCAAACAGGTGCAGCAGGCGCTGGAAAGCACCGGGCTCCGAGCCGGCGTCCTGACCGTGTTCATCAAGCACACCACCGCGTCCATGATGATCATCGAGGACGAGCCCGGCATTCGCGCCGACACCAAAGCGATCTGGGATCGATTGATTCCCCCCAGTCCGGCCTGGCAGCACAACTCCGGGAACCCCGGCGAGGATAACGGCCACAGCCACCTGCGAGGCCAGATTCAGGGACCGTCGGTGACGATCCCGTTCAACGACGGCGCCATGACGCTCGGGACCTGGCAGCAGATCGTCGTCATCGACTTCGATACCAGGCCGCGCACGCGGGAGTTGGTGATTCAAGTGGTCGGGGAATAGCAAGATCGCTTTTGAGCGCGATGAAGACTCCTGTTGTCGCATGTGTCGTTGTTCTCGCCGCCGCCGGGTTGCTGACCGCTGCCGTGGTCCGCACCGATTGGGGCAAACCGTTGGGGGCGAACTACGACGGTCCCGAAGGCCGCCCGCGTCCGGTCACTCCGCCCGCGGCCGAACTCGGCGCCGACGAGCGCGCGACCATCGCGGTGTTCGACAAGGCCGCCAAGTCGGTCGTCTTCATCGCCAACACCGCCATCCAGCGCGATCCCTGGTCGTTCAATCTTTTTGAGGTGCCGCAAGGCTCAGGGTCCGGCTTTGTCTGGAACAAGCAGGGGCACATCGTCACGAACTTTCATGTGGTCTACGGCGCCGACGCGATCACGGTGACCTTGGCCGATCAGACCGAATACAAGGCCCGGGTGGTCGGGATCGATCCGGACCATGATCTGGCTGTGTTGCAGGTGCAGGCGCCGGAATCGGCGCTCGCGCCGATCGCAGTCGGCAGCTCCGGCGACCTGCGGGTCGGGCAGAAAGTGCTGGCGATCGGTAATCCCTTCGGGCTGGACCATACGCTGACGACCGGCGTCGTCAGCGCGCTGGGCCGCACGATCAAGTCCATGACCGACCGGACGATCGAAGGGGTGATCCAGACCGACGCGGCCATCAACCCCGGCAATTCGGGCGGCCCGCTCCTCGACAGCGCCGGGCGCTTGATCGGCGTGAATACGCAGATCGTCAGCCCGAGCGGCGCCTTCGCGGGGATCGGCTTTGCGGTGCCGGTCGATACGGTCAATCGGATCGTGCCGGAGCTGATCAAGCATGGCCGGCTCATCCGGCCGGGCTTAGGCGTGTCCTTGGTGCCGGACGCGATCGCCCGGCGTTGGGGGATCAAAGGGTTGGTCATCGGCCGGGTCCAGCCCGGAGGCCCCGCCGCGCGAGCCGGTTTGCGCGGAGCCCGCGAGACCTTCAGCGGCCGTATCGAAATCGGCGACGTGATCGTGGCCGTGGAGGGAAAGCCGGTCGAGGTCGTGGACGATCTCATGGCGATCCTGGAACGGCACAAGGTCGGAGACCAGGTGACGGTGGACATCCTGCGCGGCACCCGGCGCCAGCAGGTCATCGTCACCTTGCAAGCGATGAACTGACTTTCCCGGGTTTCATTTTTTCATCGTGTTCGAGCGAAAGGAAAAGCCGCGCACGAGTGGCGGCGGCTGAGCGGGCGGCGACTGTGTTAAGATGACCCCACTGGTGAACGAATCGGACGACGAGTCTGAGCTTCGGTCGGAGAGGGAACCATGAGCGACCATCGCAAGCCGACGGGGGAAGACGGCGGGTTCGGGTCCAAGACCGATCGGGGAGACGAGCGGGCCGGCGCGTCCCGGACGTCCTCCGATCCGCTCGAGTTGATCGACGAATGTCTCGCCGCCTTCCCGGACGGCGATCCGCGCCAGAAGATTCTCTACAAGCTGCGACACCTCCTCATGCTGAGCGCCGCAACCCAGCAGCAGCGCGAGGCGGAATTTAAGAAGCTGAGCGAGGTCGTCGCCAAACTCACCGCGCCGGCGAATCGCATCGGCACCTTGTTGGAACTGCCTGCCGAAGGATTGGCCCGCATCGTGGTCGGCGGGTCGGAGTATTACGCCAATGTGGATCCGCGCGTACCGGCGGAAGACCTCAGGATCGGCACGCAGATCCTCGTCAACGAAGCCTACGCCGTGATCAAGGCGCTGGGTTACGATCGCAGCGGCCCCGTGCTCAAGGTGGCGGAGACCCTGCCGGACGGCCGCATTCGTTTTGAGCAGGAGCCTGGAAGGCAAGCGCTGATCCTGCAGCGGTCGAGTGATCTGGCCGGTATGGAGCTGAAGGCCGGCGATGAGGTGCGGATCGATCCCGGCCACCGGATCGCGATCGAGCGCCTCGAGGACCGCAAGGCCAAGGCGCACGTGCTCGACGAAGTCCCGAAGGTCACATGGGAGCAGATCGGAGGGCAGCGAGCCGCGATCGAAGCGATCCGTAAGGCCATCGAATATCCGCTGCTGCATGCCGAGACCTTCCGGCGATATCGATTCACTCAACCCAAGGGGTTTCTGCTGTACGGACCGCCCGGGTGCGGCAAGACCTTGATCGGTCAGGCCGCGGCGGCCGGCTTGTCGAAATTGATGAGTGAGTCGACGACCGTCGAGTCGTCCGGTTCCGAGCCGGGCCGGCCGCCGGTGACCGGCGGGGTCTTTTTGCACGTCAAAGGTCCCGAAGTGCTCAATATGTGGCTGGGCGAGTCGGAGCGCATCGTCCGTGATCTGTTTGCCCAAGCGCGGGCCCGGCGAAAAGAAGGGGCGCTGCCGTTCATCTTCATCGACGAGGCGGAATCGATTCTCGGGACGCGCCGGTCGATGCGTTCCTTCAACATCAACAACACGCTCGTGCCCATGTTCTGCGCCGAAATGGACGGGATCGAGTCGCTGCGCGACGTGGTCATTATTCTGGCCTCGAACCGACCGGACCTGATCGATCCGGCCGTGCTTCGGCCGGGACGGATCGACCGCAAGATCAAGGTCGCCCGCCCGAACCGCGAGGCGGCGGCCGAGATTTTGAAGGTCTATCTCTCGCCGGATCTGCCGCTCGATCCGGCGCTGGTGGCGGCTCACAACGGAGACCGGGCGAGCGCCTGCGAGGCACTGATTGCCGCCGTCGTGGAGGCCGTCTTCAGGCGCAGCGATGAGAACCGGCTGTTGTCCATCCGGCTCCGCAGCGGACAACACAAGGTCCTGTATCGCGGGGATCTGGTCAGCGGCGCGATCCTCGCATCCGTCGTCCAACGGGCGAAAGAACGGGCGATCGAGCGGGCGGTTCATGACGCCGACGGGGCGGCCTCGCACGGGCTCACAGCCGAAGATCTCCTGGAGTCCGTAACCGCCGAGTATCGGGAGGGTGAAGTGCTTCCGCCGGACGACGCGGCGGAGGAATGGCTCAAGCTGCTGGATCACCATCCGGACCAGGTGGTCGGAATTTCGTCGTTCCGGCGTGGGCGGCTCGCCGAAGAACGGTTAATCGGCCAGATCATTTGAAAGGGCCAGAGGCACGGGGCACGAGGTGAGGGGTGGATTCCGCGTCCGACCTCTAGTCCCTCGCCTCGGGCCTCTAGCCTAAACGAACGATGAGCCTGTTCGGCATCGAGACCGAGTACGGCATCACGCGCGGGGACTTGGACACCGTGGATCCGGTGGTCGAGTCGATGGAATTGGTCCGCGCGTATCTCACCGGCTCCTTCGAGAAGACCTGGGACTACAGCGGTGAAGACCCCCACGCGGATGCGCGGGGGTTTCGCGTGCCCAGGTTGCAGCAGGACAAAGAAGAGGATGAATTCGCCAAGCTGGACGCGCATCGGCCCTTCTCGTTCCATGAAATGAAAAGCGACCTGGTCCTCCCGAACGGTGCGCGGTTCTACAACGACCATACCCACCCGGAATATGCGACGCCGGAGTGCCGGACCCTGCGCGATCTCGTCGCCCATGATCGGGCCGGCGAGCGGATCGTGCGCCGCGCAGCCGTGCGACGGAACCGCGCGCTGGGCGGTCCGCACGTGCAGCTTTACAAGAACAATACCGATTTCCACGGCCACAGCTACGGCTGTCACGATAACTACCTCGTTGCGAGGGGGATCCCTTTCGCGGTCCTGGCGGATGGGCTGTTGCCGTTTCTGGTCAGCCGTCAACTGATCGCCGGGGCGGGGAAGATCGGGGTCGAGACGCAGGATTCGGGATTCCGTCCCGGCCTCTTTCAACTCTCACAGCGCGCGGATTTCATCGAGACCGAACTGAGCGTGGACACGATGCACAACCGGCCCATCCTGAACACGCGCGATGAGCCCCACGCGGACCGAACGAAGTACCGCCGTCTCCACCTGATCCTCGGCGATGCCAACATGTGCGAATATGCCACGGCATTGAAAGTCGGGACGACGAGGCTCGTGCTGGAGTTGATCGAGCGCGGGGCGGCGCCGGCCTTGGAACTGGAGCGGCCCGTCGAGGCGGTCAAAGCCTTGTCGCGCGATCCGGATTTCAAAACCGTGGTCCGGCGCAAGTCGGGCGGGACCATTTCCGGCTGGGAGCTTCAGGAGGCGTATTGCCTTGCCGCGCAGAAGGCGTTCTCCGACCGAGACGCGGAAACCGAATGGGTGTTGCAGGAATGGGCCGAGACGCTCAGGCTGCTGTCCGAAGATCGTTCACGCTTGGTCGGCAAGCTCGACTGGGTGACCAAGCGGTGGCTCTTGGAAACCTTCGCGCAGGAAGAGCGGCTCAATTGGGATGATCCGTGGCTGGCCAGTCTAGATCTGGAGTATCACAACCTGGATCCCGAACGCGGTCTGTATCTCGGGCTGGAAGCCGAGGGCAGAACGACCCGTTTCGTGACCGAGCCGGAGATCGAAGCGGCCATCGGCACCGGGCCGGCCGATACGCGGGGCGGCATCAGGGGTCTGTGCGTCCGTCGGTTCCCCGATCAGATCAAGTCCGTCCAATGGGAACGGGTGCAGTTCGCCGGATGTGTGCTGCCCAGGACGCTCGACATGAGCGATCTGTTTGAGCCGGAAGAGGTGAAGCGTCTTGCCGAGGTCTTGCAGAAGGCGGCGTCCCTTGCCGATGCCTCGGCGCTGTGGAGCCAACGAAAGGAACGCAGGTCATGAACCACCAGACGATGTTCGAGCGACGCGAACGGCCGTTCGATCCGATGCCGAGACCGGTCAGCCCGTCGGAAGAAGACGAGGGTCCCAAACGGCTGGAGCCAGGGTCGCCGGAAAAAGACAACCTGCTGAAACGGATGCGCAAGGTGGATCCGAAACAGGCTGAGCGTTATCGGCAGCGGACAGGGCAGTAGATGAAGTGTAGAGTTCTGAATGCTGGATTCTGAGTGTATGATTCAAGACCCCCAGAGCTGGCAACTTGGCGCTCACAACCTGGGGTATAGGACCAAGGTGAAGCGATGGGTATGGAAGGCGATTTCCTGCAGTTGCTGAAAGATCGCGGGTATCGGTTCGGAACCGCGGGTGCCGGCGGCGAGGGAAGTGGGGCGGGGCCGTCGACTGCGATCGTGTGTGGGACGACGATTCTGGCGATGAAGTATCGGGACGGAATCCTGGTCGCCGGAGATCGTCGGGCCACGGCCGGCAACACGGTGATGTACGACCGGACCGACAAGGTACTGGAACTGGATCGCCACAGCGTGATGGCGATCGCGGGCGTGCCGGCGACGGCTTATGAGATGGCCCGTATTCTGGAGCATTCGTTCAAGTACTATCGCCGCACGCAGTTGCAGGAATTGAGCTTCGAAGGCAAATTACGCGCCGTGTCCAAGTTGCTGAAGGAAAACGTCGCGGCCGCGTTGGCCGGCACCGGCGCCGTCGCCCCCATCTTCGCCGGCTATGACATCGAACAAGGGACGGCCAAAATTTTTTTCTACGACATTCTCGGCGCGGAGTTCGAGGGGGTGGAATACGCGGTCTCCGGTTCCGGGTCGCCCACGATTCGCGGCATCCTCCATTATCTGAACACTTGGGGCGCCCAGCCGCTGAGCGCGCAATCCGAAGAAGAGGCGACGACCCAGGCGCTGCGCCTGCTGACCTGCGCGGCGGAATTCGATTCCGCGACGGGCGGGGTGAACCATGAGGCGAATCTCTATCCCGTCGTGAAGCTGATCACGGAAGCCGGTGTGCAGACCGTGCCGGAGAGCCGGCTCAAGCCCCTGTATGAAGGGAAGGTGGCGCGCCGTGTTTGAAGAGCCGTATCGATGGGTCGAAGCGGTCGGCAATCGTCGGCAGTATCTCGACGAGCAGTTCAAGCGGGGCAGTCCAGTCGTGGCCCTGTCCTATGCCGACGGTATTTTGCTTTTGACGGTGAGTCGCGGAACGCCCAAGCTCTACGAAATCTACGACCGCATTGCACTGGGCGGGATGGGCCATCCGGCCGATTTGGAGAAGCTGCGGTTCAGCCTGCTGGAGATGGCCCATGTCGAGGGGTTCAACCGTTCACCCTCGGACGTGACCGGCGCGCGCTTGATGAAGTACGGTTTGGCCCCGACCATCAAGCAGGCGTTCGAAGAAGTGTTCAGGGCCCCGTTTATCGTGAAAATTCTAGTGGCCGAGTTGGGGCTCAGACCCGGGCGCGATGCATTCCTGACCGTCAACTATGACGGTGTGTTTGAAGAGGCGACGGGGTGGGCGGCGTTGGCGGCCACCCCGGCCATTCAGGCCGAAATGGGAGCCTATCTCAGGCAGGAATGCGATCTGGCCTCGGCCTCGCTGGAACAGGCCGTCTCGAGCGCGGTCTGCGCCTGGGCGGTGGGTTCGCTGGCGCAGATTCGGGAACGGACCGAAGACGATCCAAGCGAGGAGCGATCCGGTCAATCAAAAGACGTTCAGTCTGCGCCGGCGCCGCTCGACAAAGGCCGGCTGCTTGCTCATCTGCGGGAAACAGTGGCCGAAAAAACGATCGAGTGCGCCGTCTTGGACCGCGGAGCCCCCGGGTCCTCCAAGTATCGCCCGCTCAAACCGGACGAGATCGGGCGATTGCTGCCCCGTGAACTGAAGAACCTCACACGTGAGGAGTCACGATAGCGCGTGAGACGCGGTGGAACGTGTCTCGGGCGGCGCGTTTCATGACGCGGCACGTGTCACGCATCATTCTGCGGCCATGCTGAACCGCATCTTCGGCCTCGAAACCGAATACGGCCTGCTCATCCATCAGGATCGCCCGGCTTACTCGCCCGCGTGGCTGGCGCACCGCATCCGCGATCATCTCTTTCGTGTTCAGCGGCGCGGCGTGTTGGATCTCCATCATCGTGGCCACGATGAACCGCCCGGGAACGGAGGGTTTCTCACCAACGCCGGCCGGATCTATCTGGACATGGGCCACCTCGAATATGCCTCGCCTGAGTGCGGCAGCTTGACCGATCTGGTTGCTTCGGATCGGGCCGGCGATCGGATTCTACAGACGGCACTCGAGGACCTGGGGCTGGTCGACACGGTGTCGCTGATCAAGAACAACATCGATCACGAAACCGACGCGACTTTCGGTTCCCATGAAAATTATCTCGTCTCGCGGCGGTTCCCGTTTTCGCGCCGGGGGCTTGCACCGTTGATCACCTTTCTCGTCACCCGCCAGATTTTTACCGGCGCCGGACGGGTGGGCGCCGCCTGTCCCCAGGACGGGTGGTTCCAGCGGGATCGGCTGATCGTGCCGCGGGCGGCCATCTCGTCTCATCGACATTCATCGGCGCTGGCTTTTCAGATCTCCCAGCGGGCGGATCACATCGTGAATGACTTTTTCGAGTGGGTCCAGCAGAACCGGGCCATCGTAAACACCCGCGATGAACCCCTAGCCGATCCGAACCAATTCCGTCGCATTCACCTGCTGGTGGGGGATTCCAACATGGCGGAGTATGCAACGGCGTTAAAGATGGGCACGACCGGTCTGGTGCTCCAGCTCATAGAGGAGGGCCATGCTCCCAAGGGATTGGACGTTCAGGAGCCGGTGGAGACGCTGCAGGAGATTTCCCAGGATCAGGATCGGCGATGGCTGGTAACATTAACGTCGGGCAAAACGATGTCCGCCGTCGAGATTCAGGAGCGCTTTCTGGAAGCGGCCCAAGAACACTGCAAGGGACAGGATGAGGAAACCGATTGGGTGTTGGAGCAATGGGAACAGGTCCTTACCGACCTGCGCGGCGACTACACGAAACTGATCGGGCGCGTCGATTGGGCCTCCAAATTGTGGTTGCTCGAGACGTTCCGGGAGGCGGAGCGGGTTGAGTGGAACGATCCGATCATGAAGAGTCTGGATTTGGAATATCATAACCTCCATTCGGACAGAGGACTGTACTGGGGGCTCCAGGAGGAAGGGCGGGTCGCGAGGCTGACGACTGACAAGGCGGTGGAACTGGCGCAGGCTCGCCCGCCGAGAAATACACGCGCCTTCGGGCGGGGAGAGTTGATCAGCCATCTGCTGGCCTGTGGTCCCTCGCGGGAGCCTGATGACTCCAGGCCGGAGGAACGGGACTTTCCCGCCTATGTCATCAATTGGTCGATCTTCCAACTTCGGGGCCGGCCACCATTCCCCATGCCCGATCCGTTCAAGACCTATGTGCAAGAAGTGCGGGCCCACCTCGCCGATTGAACACGTTGATAAGAGTGGCCCACGTGGGTCGGACGCATGAGCGCTCCATTTCTGACCGTCCTCACCGAAAAATCCGCGAGCCGAGCGATTCTCTAACTCGTTGATTTGCCGTACTTGGACAGCCCTTCCGGATCGAGTGCTAAGATTCTCCCGACACGGCAAAGGGATCGCTTTTGCGGCCGCGAAAAAGCCGATGGTAAGTGCAGCAATGAGAACAAAGAGCAAGGAGGATGCATGATGACGGAAGACATTTCGAACATGAAAACCAAAGGTTGGATTGTGCAATATGGTGTGGCGATCATCCTGGCATTGCTGCTGGGCGTGATCCTGGGTCATCTTCCGCTGTTCACGGGGACGACGCTCGGAGTCGCCAAGCTCAAAGCCTCCGATGTGGCTCAGTTCCTGGGTTACGGGGGCGCACTGCTGATGTTTTGGTTGTTCGGGCGCCACGCTACCCTCCATTTCCCGGAAGAGTGGAAGAGGTTTTCACCGTTCCGGGAGATGATCCTGCCGGCCACGACGTTGATTGTCGTGACCGCGGGATATGGCGTTCTACTGCTGGTCTGTGGCCCGTTCCTGGGGAAAACCGGCAAGACCATCTACAATTGGCTGTTCGTGGCGGGGATTGTCGCCGTGGCGGTCTGGCTGGTCGCGACGTGGTTTCTGAAAAGCGCGCCGTTGCTCGGCTCGCTGGAGATCCAGAAGAAAGGGAAGCGCCAGCCGGCCTGATCCGGCGTGCGCTCTTTGCGGTCTCTCTTGAGTAGTGTCGCGGGTGATTGACGTTGGCTGAAAGATCCGATCTCGCGCCGTGCCGTCGCCCTTTCCCTGTCGGTCCCGCAGAGCGTCTGACTCATTGCCATCCTCGGGGCTGTTCGCATCCACGCCTCAGGATGCCCGGAAGTCACGGTTCTTCCATCCTTTATCTGCATCATCTACGGCGGCCTTTCCGATACCCTGGTTCCTTGAATGCATGCGCCGACAATTAACTACGTAAGAATTTCGCGCGGCGCTTGCTGAGTTAAAACTTGACTCTGTACGGGGCTGTTGTAAGAAAGGAGCAGTCACTTGAAGGACACGGCTCTGGAAGCGCAGGTTGGAGGACCACCCGCAATGCCCGTGGAAGAGCGCCGGCCTCAGTATGATCCGAAAAGTTTGCTGAATTCCCAGCCGGTCATTATCACCGTTATCGATCCGGTGACCTATCGGGTTCAGTTTCAAAACGAGACCGGCCTGCGGAAGTTCGGCGACATTTCTGGGGAGCCTTGTCACGAGAAGATCGCCAATTGCGTGGCGCCCTGCACTTTTTGCCGGATGCCGGAAACGGTGCGCACCGGAGAGAGCACGTGCAATGAGGTGCCGCTCCCGAACAACCAATATCTTCTCGTCCAATGGTCGAAGGTCATGACAGTGGACGGGCAGACCCACGTCGTGGAGACGATCACGGATATTACCGAACGAAAACGGGTCGAACAGGCGTTGCAACAGGCCCAAAAGATGGAAGCGATCGGTCGGCTGGCCGGAGGAATCGCGCACGACTTCAACAACCTGTTGACGATCATCAATGGCTACAGTCAGCTTTTGAGCGACGAGTTGGCCCATCATCCCTGCCGGAAAGACCTGGACATGATCCGTCAGGCCGGCTCGCGGGCTGCGGCGCTGACCAAGAAACTTTTGGCCTTCAGTCGGCACCAGGTCCTGGGACAGAAGCCGCTGGCGATCAATTGTCTGATTCGGGATATGGAGGAGATTTTGCGTTGCTTGATTGGCGAGCAAATCAAGATCGTGACCTTATTGAATCCGGAGGTTGGTGAAGTGTTGGCCGATCCGGTGCAATTGGAGCAAGTCGTTCTGAACCTGATCATCAACGCGCGCGATGCCATGCCGGAGGGGGGGATCGTGACGATCGAAACTTGCAACGTCCAGTTGGACGACGAGTACGTGCGCCGGCATCCAGGGGCTAAGCCCGGTCGCTATGTTGCGATGTCCGTACGGGACACCGGCTGCGGCATGGACGCGGCGACTCAAGCGCGGCTGTTCGAACCGTTCTTCAGTACGAAGGAGATGGGAAAGGGAACAGGGCTCGGGCTGGCGACGGTGTACGGGATCGTCAAGCAAAGCGGCGGCTACATTGAGGTGTCCAGCGAAAAGGGCCGTGGATCGGTCTTCAAAGTCCTCCTGCCGCGGGTCGAGATCGAGGTTCGGGGTGTCCAGGCGCTCGCCGTTTCGGAGCGGTCGGTGGAAGACCGCAAAACCGTGCTCGTCGTCGAAGATGAAAGCGGGGTGCGATCATTCATTGCGACGATTCTCCGCGCCCAGGGCTACCGCGTCCTCGAAGCGTCAGACGGCGTCGAGGCGCTCAAGGTCATGCAGACGCAAGCCAACGAGTGCCGGTTGGTTGTTACCGATGTGATCATGCCCCGGATGAACGGGCCGGCGTTGGCGCGACACCTTGCAGCGTTTATTCCCGATCTCAAAGTGCTCTTTATCTCCGGATACACCGGCGATACGGTTTTGGCCAACGGAGTGAGCGAGCAATCCGAATTCCTTCCCAAGCCGATCCTGCCCCACGTGTTGGCGGACAAGATTCAGAAGATCTTCTGCAACTGATCCGGTGTATCGCTTTGCCGGCCGGTTCGAGGATAGCCAGGAGCCGCGCACTGCCGAATGTCTAGCGTTCTAGACCAGGCCGGTGCGAGTCTGCGCCGAGCTGCACCGCGGACAGCGGCGGTGTGCGTCGCCCGGGTGTGCAGTCGCGTCTCAGTTTGGTCTCGTCCTCAATGGCCGAAGAGGGAGCTTCGGTGTCGGGACTTGGTGCCTTTGCGATAATCTCTACCAGGCGGTTTTCTGCCCAATAGGAATCTTCATTCGGCGTGGAGCGTTGAAAAAACCCGCAGTGTCCCCCATATCGTGGGGCGATTAGCTTGATGCGCGGATTGCTGCGCAGGGCAGGCGCCTGAAACATGGCGTAGGGGATAAAAGGGTCGTCTTGTGCGGTCAGGATGACGGTCTGCACGCGGATCTGTGCGAGCACATGCCGAGCGCCGGCGCGCTCGTAGTACTCTGCGGCATTGTGATAGCCACCGTCCGGTGCCGTGTACCGATCGTCAAATTCGCGCATCGAGCCGATGGCTCGTAAATCCGACAAGTCGAACTTGTCTGGAAACAACGTCGCCTTGCGTCGCATCCTGGCTTTGAGACGTTTTAGAAAATACGAGTGATATAGGCGATTAGAGGGGTGTTCCAGCGCGGTGACGCAGGCCGCCGGATCGATGTTAGGACAGACAGCCAACACGCCTTGCAGCGCGGGGAAATCGGCTCCCGCCTCGCCGGCCGTTTTCAGAACCAGATTGCCTCCCATGGAGTAGCCAACTAGCCAGATATCCGGCAACCCGTCGACCGTGGCCAGTTCCTTGATCACCGCCTGGTAATCCGCACTGAGCCCGCTGTGGTACAACGTTGGGGTCAGGGATTCGGTTCCTCCGCAGTTGCGTTGATTCAAGCGGACGGCGTTCAGGCCGGCCCGCCAGGCCTTGGCGGCGATCCCTCGCATGTAGTGTGATTCACTGCAACCTTCCAACCCGTGTACGAGCACGACGGTCCGGCAGGTTTTCTTGTTTCGTTGCCAATGACAAAACCCGAGGAGTTTGGTGTCTTTTGCGACGGAAAAGAGCCGCGCCTCTGTCGGCACGTTGCGCAAAAGGTCTCGGCGCGGCCACAGATGCGGGACGATGGTCATGGCATGGGCGTTTCGAAGCAAAGGGTGAGGCTCAAACGGAAGAAGACCGCCTAAGGAATCCATTGAAACGCGGAAGCCTCAAGACCGTCTTCCGGTCTTGCGTGGGATGATCTCAGAAAGGAATGGCTCCCCGGGCAGGACTCGAACCTGCGACCAATCGGTTAACAGCCGACCGCTCTACCAACTGAGCTACCGGGGAATTCATATCTGGAGACACACGGAACGCATTGTAGCACAAACCGCGGCGGCCTGGGAGGATTAAGGGAAGTCAAGGGAATGGTTCCCTCGATCTACACGCTGAAGTCCTCGGAATCGTCTTCGTCGTCCGAGGCGTCGGAATTACCTTCGGACAGCGCGGCGTAATGGCGGGCCCAGCTCAGATAGATGTTCCCGCTGTCCCGCATCGCATCGGCGCCTTTAGCCAGCTTGCCGGCTAATTCCGGGTCCTTACCTGTGGCCTGGATTTCGGCCGCCCGACGTTCCAACGCTTCAGGAAATTCCTTCAGCAAAGTCGAAATTTCCATGATCAACGACCGCACAACGTTGTCTTCGCTTTCCATCATGGCGTGCCCCGTGGAAACTCGTCCAACAACAAAAAACCCCATAGCGCGAGCGCCATGGGGTTTTCCAATGTGATACAGAGGCTCGTGCAGGATCAGCCCTGGTAGGCCTGGCCCAGGGCTGCGGATTCGCCTTTTCTCGACAGCAACTCCCCGTTGGCGCTGACTGCGCACATTTGGATGGCCTGGTGTTTAGCGGCATTGCAGACCACGACACACAGTTCACAGCCTTTGCAGCGGTTAATATTCACTTCGGCGACCATTTTAGCGACATTGAGATCGAGGCAATTCGCCTCCGGACAGTACATGATGCATAGGCGACAGCCTTTCTTGGCCACGCACTTCTCTTCAATCACTTGCGCGACGTTATACATGCGTCAAGGTTCCTTTTCCGTTAGGCCGCCACCGGGAAGCCGACGCGCAGCTCGACATTGTTTTTGTCCGCCCATTCGGCCGCCAGCTCGTATGCGCGCTTGACGGTTGCGAGGTTCTTCTGCAGCAGCATTTCTTTCTTGGCGAACTTTTTCTTGATCGCTTCATCCAAGGACGCCGTTCCGCCGGAGGCCACGAATTTTTTCCCAAACCGCTCCTGCAAGGCGCCATCGAGGGCTTCCAGCGTAACACACCGGGTGATGCCGGCAACCGATCCGATCATGGTCATGTTGGTCGACAATTCGGTGCCGGCAATCTCCAGCGCGATCTGCGTCCCCTTGATGTAAAACACCGCCACGTTCAGGTCCTTCAGGCGTTGAATATCTTCCTCGGACAACAACGGGACGTCCGAGTTGATGATGACCACTCCGTTTTCCTTGATGCCAGAATAGAATGGCATGGTGTAGCTCTTGCCCATCGTGATCACTTGAGGATGAAACACTTCGATCACGTCGGGAAATACGAGCTCGCCGCGATCATAGATGCGTTCAACCCCGATGCGGCAGTAACTCTCGGCCGGTGCCATCCGTTTCTCCGCGCCAAAAAACGGGTTGGAAATGGCGAACTTGCCATCACGGTTCGCCGCCATAGCCAATACGTGGGCGGCGGTCACGGCGCCCTGCCCTCCCAAGCCCGACATCCGGATATTCAGTCTTTTCTTGATCATGTCCGTCCTCCCCGACCTGTCCGCCCGGTTTGATTAAGCTTCCTGGGCGGCCAACTGTTTCGCGGCTGCCTTCTTTTCCTTTTCCTTGGCGGCCAGTTCGGCCAAGAACTGTTTGGCGGCGTCGCTCACATATTCTTTGTAAGCGAACCGCTCCGTCGGTTTTTCCGAGTCCCGCATTTCCTGGAGTCCTTCCATGCTGTTCTTGCCGATCTCCAGGATGCATGGGGTGTAAAACTGGAGATAGGTTGGACCGATCTCGCGAGCCACGAACACGGCGTTCCGGACGACCTTTTCCACCAACGAGGGTTTGCTGACCGTGCATTGGACGACATAATGGCAGCCGGATTCACGGGCGATCTCCGGCAATCGCACTTTTTCAAACGTCTTCCCGACCGGCGCCATCTTGGCGACAAAACCCTTCTGCATCAAACCGCTTTCTTGGCCTCCAGTGTTGGCATACAGTTCGTTATCGAAACAGATTGTGGTGAACTTCTCCTGGCGGAACCAGGCTTGGAGCGTCATGTCCAAACCGATGTCCACTGTCGCGCCGTCGCCCGCCAACACGACGACGTCCTTGATTCGACCTGGAAATCGGAGCGTCAGCGCGCGCTTAAGACCCGACGCGATGGCATTTTGATTGCCGAACAACGAATGGATGTTGTGCACGGCCACATGAGGAAACACCAGGCTGGTACAGCCGGTTGATCCCACCATGACCGTGTCTTCAGGATTCGGCAGGGACGCCAGGATGTACCGGAAAGCCATGGATTCGGGGCATCCGGCGCAGAGCGAGTGCTCTTCGATCAGTTCCTTGGAGGTTCCGATATCCTTCCACCCCCGGTCTTCCTTGCCGTACGTCGCCCGGTGTACCAAATCCTGATACTCGGGCGGCATGATATCGAAGAATTCCGGCGCGATTTTAATTCGCTCTTTGCTCATGGATGCCTCCTCTTCGTCTTCAGGAGAGCGAGCGGCCAACAGCCGATAGCCCGTCGCTTCAAACTGTTGTCTGCTCGGTATCAGCTATTTGTTGCTCAGCTGCCGCGCCCGGCCAGCGATATGGCCCGCATCCCCAATGTCGTCTTGATTTCAGATACAATGATTTCCGGCGGCATGGTCATGCCGCCGCAGACATGGGGCCCAGCGTGCACACGATCGCTGTTGGGAATTGTGGCCCGTATTTCCTTGGCCAACCATCCGGTGACATTGAACTCCGGCACAAAAATGTGTTTGGCGTGCTTTGTTGCCTCGCGAATTTCCTCTCCCGGCCAGGGACGCAATGTCTTGATCTTCACCAATCCGCAGCGCACGCCCTCATCTTCGAGCAAACGGATGGCTTCTCGGCCCTGCGACACGGCGGTCCCGGACGACACAATGACGATGTCAGCGTCCGTGTTTTCCGCGTCGATCAAACCGTTAAGCCAGCGGATCGTGTGTTTCCGCGACCGCTCCACCGCCGCCCACACCTCCTGCTGCCAACTCGCGTGCGTCGCATAGCTAATGTAATTGCTTTTCATCACGAAGGGATCGCGCATCATCCGGACAGGTGGGCATTCCATGTCCATGCAAGGCACAGGCGAGCGATAAGGGTCGTAAGGCGGCAGACACATGTCTGCCGGGGTCAAATAGACCACGTCCTTGGTGTGTGTGACGAAGAAGCCGTCGCAGCAGAGCGCCAACGGCAAGTGGACGTCCGGCTCCTCCGCGACCATATATCCCTTCAAAATCCAGTCGAAAAAGTCCTGTGCCGTCTCGGCATGCCACACCAACATGCCCGTATTCAAGAGATAAGCGATTTCCAGCGTATCCGGTTGAATCGAAAGTGGCGAGTTGATTCCACGACAGGTGACGATCATCTGAATCGGCAGCCGGGCCCCGGCCCACATTGGAAAGTTCTCCATGGCCCGCATTGTTCCGGGACCGGCGGTGGTCGTGAACACTCTGGCTCCCCCGAATGCGGCGCCCGCGCACTCCGACATGACCGCGAACTCGCTCTCTCCCCGGAAGTAGTCGCCGACGTAGCCTTCGGCGAACAACTCGCCGATCAGCGCCGCCGCTTCGCTCTGAGGCGTAATCGGATAGGCGATCATGATGTCACAGCTCGCCCGACGGATGGCTTCCTTGATGACTTCGCTCCCGGTGAAAAACGAGGGTGTGCGCGGGGCCTCGTGCAGCATGTACCAGGGATCTGTGTATGTTTGACCCTTTTTGTTCTGTGTCCCGATGACCGACTTTCCCTCAGCCATGGCCCCCGCCTCCTTTCTCCGCAGCGAACGCTCAAACATTCATTTCAGTTTGAGGCCGTGCTCTTGACCGATGCCAAACGTGGTTCGACTGTTCCTTTCAATTTGCGCACCCATTCGGCCAAGCGCATGATTTTCTCAGGCGTCGCATCACGAAACGACAGCATGGCGTCTTCATGGCCCGCCTGGGCGCACATGGCAATCGTGTAGCAGGATGTCCCGCCCCGGATGATTTTCAACGACAAATTCGCCTGATGGCAGTGAACGCCGACGAACATGCAGCAGTCGATCTTGTTGTGCCAAATCGTGAGGTTCGGATGGTTGGGATTGATTTCAATTTCCGGATTGATCTTGGGGTATTTCGGCCGGTAATCGGGCATTGGAATCAGCATGGGTTTCTGGCCCGGCTGAACGCACTCTCTGAGAGTTTCGTAGAGGTGCCGAATAGCGGTCGCCTTTTTGGCCGCTTTCTCGTTCCATGCCCAGAGTACGAGGGGACCAGGAAAGATCGTCGGGACCTTCGCCATCAGGAACTGCCTGGCAGCCTCTTCCATCGCCTGTTCTTCAGGAACGATGACGCCGTTGATATGGGCTTCTCCAGGGTTCGGAAGCTGAATACCCATGGTGGCCGCTGCAGGGGGCAGAAAATGCTCTGGTCCGGGAAGGACGCGATAGTGTTGGTTCATTCCAGCTTCTTCTCCTCAGGCGAACATGAAAGCAATTTGACGGTCTAACGCCACTCTATGCCGTTTCCATCTACTACCGCAAGACAACAGAAGGCCCACCATAAAGAAATTTTGGGCTACGGGAACGGATCCCTGTAGGTCTTTGGAACTAAGAGTGCGCGCCGGAGCGTGAATGAGCTAAGGCCGCATTATAGCTGGCGTTCTTTCAGACTGTCAATCGTGGACAGGCCCACACGCGTAAGCGCCATCACTGCGCTTCGCAAAAGTGATAGAGGGGGAAGCCCTTCTGTGCCTTTCCTTCATGCACGTTTTTGCCTCACTGGGTGAACGGTCTTCGTTTTCCGGCCAGTTGAATCAAGGTAGCCGCTGGCAAGCGATCGTAGAGCCCAGAGCGCAGGCGCGCTCAAAGTCGTCCTTGGCCAACCGACCCAACATTAGTCCCTGATAAAGCTTGGCGCGGCGTAGAAAGGCGTCTTTATCGGTGGGATCCGCCCGCACGACAACGGAAAGGTCCTCGATGGCGCGTTGGGGCTGTTTCAGCCTAGTGTAAATCTCGCTACGCAGCAGGTACGCCTCCTTTTGGTAAACCAGCCAACTGTCGCCAAACGCAGCCCCGAGGAGCTTGTCCAAGGTGGCCAGCGCCTGAAGCCACTGCTTGGCGGCGGCCTGCTTCCTGGCGAGGGTGGTATACAGTGTGATGAGCCGTTGTCGAGCGAGGTCGAAGAGAGGATCGATCTCCAAGACCCGTTCGTAGTCTTTGGCGGCTTCTTCCGCGTTCTTGTGCCAAGTCAGAGTATCTCCGTGTCCTAGAAGAGCCCAGGTATTGTTCGGGTCGAGCGCCAAGGCGCGATCGAAGTCAGCACGCGCACGCTCAAGATAATGGGGCAATTCATCCGGCTTGGGTTTGCGCGAGAAAGCGAGGGAAGCGATGTGCAAGTAGGTCTGACCTCTCACGATGTACGCGTCGATAAACTGATCATCCGCGCTGACGGCCTGCGTGGCCAAGTCGATCTTTCGGGAAAGGTTTTGCGCACTGATTGCCGATCGTACCAGCTCGCTGGCACGCTGTCGGTTCTGGGACTTCGGCGCCGATTCAATCAGCAACGTGCGCACTCCTTGTGCCTCTTTCCGCAGTTCATTCAATTGCGCGCGGAGTTGCGAATTTTCCCGCTGAAGTTCGCGGTAGTTTGCGGCCAGTTGGCGCTCGGATTGCAACCGCTTGATGGCCTCTTCGAGCTTATCGAGGTTGACGACCGCGCGAATCTTGACTCGGAAGACCGGCCGGTCTCCCTCGAACGTCCGGTGTGATTCGAGGACCTCCGTTTCGGTGACGGCAGCCGAGATCGTTCGCACCTCGAGAGCATTCATCCGAGAGGTTTTGCTGCCGGAAGTCTTTTCTATATCCACAAAGAGGGACTCGAGGTACACGCCGGCTTCTTCGACCGCTTTCCGCTTCGCTCTCAACAGCACATTCGCCTCCGCACCCGCCAGGGTATCACCATCGCCCATGACATAGCTTGCCTCGGCGACAATGACCTTCGTTGTCCCAGCCAGAACAGGGGAGCCGAAAAAAAGCGCCGCGTACACGCAACCCATCGCGCAGCTTTTGGCGAAGAACGTCCACCCCATCATGATTCACCCATTTTTATTACTATCTACGTTCGACTGAGCGAGGAAACAATCTATGGGAACGGGGAAGGACTAGCGGACATCATTTTTCGCACTATGGGAAGACTTGCAGGAACGGGTGTACTTCGACCCGCTCGAATACGCCGTGGACGGTGTAAGGATCCTCCCGTGCGAACTGTTCGGCTTCCTCTTGCGACTTCGCTTCGATCACGATCAGGCTGCCGGTTTGATCGGTCAGCGGGCCGGCCAGAATGACTCGTCCCTGGGCATTCAGCGGCTCGAGCCTTGCTAGATGGGCAGGACGGTGGATGTTGCGTTTAGCTTGGCTGTCCGGACCGTCGAATCCGAGGATGACGAACTTCATGTACCTCTCTGACAGGAGTCGTGTCACATGGCGTCAGCTGCGTACTTCAGCGGTGCGGACCGTCAGGGAACAGGGACGGAAGTGACACTTATTTATTACGAACCGAAGGTCTCGAGGGGGTGGCGATCCTTATATCCGCGCGTCACTTCATGCCACCAGCGGATCTCGGATTCTCCGAGCTTCCAGCAAAGGTAGACGATTCGACCGTCTAGCAGATAGGGAAAATCACAGAGCCCCAGATCGATGTCCTTGACCAAGACGCCCATTTCCTGGACCGCGTGAAGACTTTCACCGATCTGCTGCAGGGCTGTAATGTACAGGGCGCCGAGCGGGCTGCCACCCGCCGCCTCTGCGTTCGCGCTGGCTTTTTTGATCTCGTCTTTTGTACGGATGAGGATTGCCTTTCCTTGCTTGATTGCAGTCAAATAGTCACGCAATTGAGGAAGCAGTCGATTGGCTTCGGACAGGGTAAAGATGCGGTTCTGGTTCTCGCTTTCGTCGCGGTCGGCCATTATGAACCCCCAATGTTTTTTTTAACACAGCGCCGAAGCGAGGTTCAACACTGTTGGATCGGCGCGACATGGCGGACGGATGATCGACTGATGATCATGGCCGGCAGCCCATCTCATTCTCATTTGTTGAGTCAGCGGGTCTCTGTGGCCCAGGCAGCCTGGGAGACTGGGTCAAAGAAGGAGGAAACGACTATTGACAAGGTGAAAGGCGAGCGTTATCATTTGATCAGCTTTCCGGTTCGATAGAAGGTTACCTCTTCCCCCGTTCAGCTTTCCGGGGCCCGTCTCGAACCAAGCCGATTTTATCGTAGTTGCCCAGGCGAGTTTCCATGTCAGACGTTCCCGAGTTTGAGGGAGCAGTCGACATTCAGCGAGTGAAAATCCGGACACGATAACCCGAAGACACGTTCATCCTGCGCGGATCATCCTCGCCAGTCCAACTGACATCATCAACGACGACATGCGCTTCGTTCATGTGGCACGCTGAACGGACATTATTCTTAAAACTCGTTGCTGAAGCGAGGCTGAGCGAGCCCGTCAGCCTCGGAACGTAACATGGCAAGGGGGAGAACATGCATTTGGCCGAATTAAAGCAAAAAACTATTGCCGAACTGAACGAGGTAGCGCGGGAACTCAAAATCGAGGGAGCAGCCAATCTCCGGAAGCAGGAGCTGATTTTCGCGATCCTGCAGGCGCAGACCGAAAAAAACGGCGTCGTGTTCGGAGAAGGCGTATTGGAGACGCTCCCCGACGGTTTTGGCTTCCTGCGGGCGCCAGACTCCAATTATTTGCCGGGACCCGACGACATCTACATCTCCCCTTCGCAGATTCGTCGCTTCAACCTTAGGACCGGCGACATCGTCTCCGGGCAGATTCGGCCTCCCAAAGAGAGTGAGCGGTACTTTGCGCTGCTGAAAGTCGAAAAGGTCAATTACGAGGACCCCGAAGTTGCGCGGGACAAGATCCTGTTCGACAACCTGACTCCACTCTATCCGGAGGAACGCATCAACCTCGAGTTCGATCCGGAAGAGTACTGCACGAGGGTCATGGACCTTATCACCCCGATTGGCAAAGGGCAACGCGGATTGATTGTCGCCGCGCCGCGAACCGGAAAGACCATGTTGTTGCAGGCAATCGCCCGAGCGATTCTGAAGAACCATCCGGAAATGACCGTGATCGTGTTGCTGATTGATGAGCGTCCCGAGGAAGTCACCGATTGGCAGCGGCAGGTCAAAGCCGAGGTGATCAGTTCCACGTTCGACGAACCGGCCCAGCGTCACGCGCAAGTGGCCGAAATGGTGCTGGAGAAGGCCAAGCGGCTGGTGGAACACAAGCGTGACGTGGTGATTCTGCTTGACAGCATCACCCGGTTGGCCCGCGCCTACAACACCATCGCGCCGCCGAGCGGCAAGGTGCTCTCAGGCGGTCTGGATTCTAATGCGCTGCAGCGTCCGAAGCGGTTTTTCGGAGCGGCGCGGAACATCGAGAACGGGGGAAGCTTGACCATTATTGCGACCGCCCTGGTCGACACGGGCAGTCGTATGGACGACGTCATTTTCGAAGAGTTTAAGGGCACCGGCAATATGGAGGTGCATCTGGATCGGCGGTTGGCGGACAAGCGCATCTTCCCCGCGATTGATATCAGCCAGTCCGGAACTCGGAAGGAAGAATTGCTGGTGGATCGGGACCGGCTCAACAAGATGTGGATTCTCCGAAAAGTGCTGAGCCCGTTGGGGACCGTGGAAGCGATGGAGTTTCTCATGGACAAAATCCAGGGGACCAAGACGAATCAGGAATTCCTCATGTCCATGAATCGGTAGAAAGAGAGGCCCCTCAGCGGCGGCTTTCGGCACGCACCGGAAATCCGCTGCGCAAGCTGACGACTGGTTGCCGATCACTAAAAGCTTCTCACAGGAGCACATATGAAAAAAGGCATTCATCCGGTCTATCGAGAGGCGACGGTGCACTGCGCCTGCGGGACGACGTTCAAGACCAGATCCACCGTCGGCAACATTAACGTCGATATCTGTTCGAGCTGCCATCCGTTCTTCACGGGCACCCAGAAGATCGTAGATACCGAAGGCCGTGTGGAGCGGTTCAAAAAGAAGTACGCCAAGAAGGCCAAGTAAGCACGCGAAAGAAGCAGCCTATGCTGCTCTATCGGACAAAGCGCTTCGATGACCGGAGCAGGTCATGGCTCAGATGCCAGCTGCCGAGACCAAGGAAACGAGACTGCTCTCCAAGTGGGAGGCGGTCGCCGTCCGGTATGAGGAACTGACCCATCAGCTCCAGGATCCCTCCGTTCTCAACCAGCCGGCCCTCATCCGCAAGCTCAACAAAGAGCGCGCTGCAATCGAGGAACTCGCCCAGCTTTTCAACGTCCGGTGCGATCTCGTCAGGCAGCTCGAGGAAGCCGATCAGATTCTCAACGATCCCCATGCCGGGACCGACTTGCAGCAGTTGGCCGCGGAAGAAGCGCGGGTGTTGCGGGAACGGCGGAAGGCAATCGAAGAACGGGCCTTCGGATTGCTGGTGCCGAAAGATCCGCGCAACGACAGGAACACCTTCGTGGAGATTCGGGCCGGAACAGGCGGGGACGAGGCGGCGTTGTTTGCCGGCGACCTGCTACGGATGTACGTGAAGTATGCCGAGCGCAAGGGCCTGCGCGTGGAAGTAGTGGAAGCGTCGGAAACCGGCATTGGAGGATATAAAGAAGCCGTTTTGTTGGTGGAAGGAAAGGGTGCCTACGGCTACTTCAAGCACGAAGCGGGCGTCCACCGGGTGCAGAGGGTGCCAGTCACCGAGGCGAGCGGACGGATCCATACCTCCACGGTGACCGTCGCGGTGATGCCCGAAGTCGATGAGGTGGAGGTCCATATCGATCCCAAAGATCTCCGGATCGACACCTTCTGTTCCTCGGGGGCCGGAGGGCAAAGCGTCAACACGACCTATTCGGCGGTGCGCATCACCCACATCCCGACCGGCGTGGTGGTGACCTGCCAGGATGAGCGATCTCAGCTCAAGAATCGCGCCAAAGCCATGCGGACTCTGCGGGCGAGGATCATGGAAGCGGAACGCGCGAAGCAGGAGGCCGAAATCGCCCAGGATCGCAAGGCCCAAGTCGGGAGCGGCGAACGGAGCGAGAAAATCCGAACCTACAATTTCCCCCAAAATCGCGTCACGGACCATCGGATCGGGCTCACTCTGCACAGGCTGGAACAAGTGCTCGATGGAGATCTCGACGAGATTGTCGACGGGTTGCGTGCGGCCGAGGCCAACGCCCTGGCGGCGGAGACGTAATGGAGTCGATGGCTTCTTCCGCTGCAAGCACGGACGGCGTTACATTGGCGACGCTGCTTCAGGATGGTCGTGCGATGCTGGCGAACGCCGGCGTCGAGTGGCCGGAGCAGGAAGCCGTCTGGATTTTGGAAGCGGCGCTGAAGACGCCGCGGCTGGCCCTCACGCTCGATCGAACTCGCTTCGTCAGTCCGGCCGAACTTGCCGCGGCGCGGGCGTTGTTTGCGCGACGAGCCGCACGCGAACCGCTGCAGTACTTGCTCGGCTCGCAGGATTTCTGCGGGCTGGAGTTTGAAGTTGATCCCTCCGTTTTTATTCCAAGGCCGGAAACCGAGCTTTTGGTCGACGAACTCGCGCGTCGCCTGCGGGCGGACGAACCGGTGCTGGTTGCCGACATTGGAACGGGATCCGGGTGCATGGCGGTGGCGGCTGCGCGAATGCTTCGATATGCCTCCGTGTACGCCGTCGATCTCTCCGAAGCCGCGCTGCAGGTGGCCCAAAGAAACATTCGCCGGCATGGGGTCCAGGCGCAGGTGACCTGCCTGTGGGGCGATCTGTTCAGGCCGTTACGCGCCCGTGGATTGACTGGTGCGTTTTCTGCGATCCTGTCGAACCCTCCCTATATCGCCGATTCGGAGATCGATGGCCTTCAGCCGGAAGTCCGGCTGTTCGAGCCCCGTCTCGCGTTGTCGGGCGGCCCGGATGGACTGAATTACTACCGTCGGATTTTGAACGAAGCCTGGGAGTGGCTGGCTCCCGGAGGGGTGCTGATCCTGGAAGTCGGGCAGGGCCAGGCTGGCGCAGTCCGCGCAATCGCCGATCGCCTCAACCGGTATAGGATCATTAGCATCAGGCGGGACATGGCGGGGATCGAGCGGGTGGTCTGTGTGGAACCGAAGAATTAAGCTCGAGGCGCGAGGCTGAAAGGCAGAGCGGAGCATGGATAGTATCGTCATCACCGGTGGGAATCCGTTGTGCGGCGAAGTCCGAGCCAGCGGTGCCAAGAACGCCGCGCTGCCGATTCTGGCCTCGACAATTCTCGGGGGGGACTGCACGGTCTCCAATGTGCCCCATGTCGTGGATGTGAGGACGATGGGGCGATTGCTGGAGATCTTGGGCGCCTCGGTCAAACAGGAGGGGGATCATGTTTCCATCAACGCGGACCGGCTGCTTTCGACCGAAGCGCCGTATGAGCTGGTCAAGACCATGCGCGCTTCCGTGCTGGTATTGGGCCCGTTGCTCGCCCGCTGGGGCGAGGCCACCGTGTCGCTGCCGGGCGGCTGCGCGATCGGATCGCGTCCGGTCAATCTCCATCTTGCCGGTCTGGCTAAACTGGGTGCAGAAATCTCGATCGAACACGGGTACATCAAGGCGAAGGCCCAAAAGCTGAGAGGAACGCGGATCTACTGCGACGCACCGACCGTGACCGGCACTGAGAATCTGATGATGGCCGCTTGTGTCGCGGAGGGGATCACCGTCATTGAAAACGCCGCGAAAGAACCTGAGATCGTGGATCTGGCCGAGTTTCTTGTCAAACGAGGAGCGCGCATTGTGGGAGCTGGCACCGACATCATTACGGTCGAAGGGGTGGCGGCTTTGCACGGGGCCGATCATCGGATCATCCCCGATCGCATCGAAGTTGGCACCTACCTGATCGCCGGAGCCATTACGGGAGGCGAGGTTCGTGTAGAGGGCTGCCGTCCCGACCACTTAGAAGCGGTGCTTATCAAATTGCGCGAAAGCGGACTCGACGTCGCCGAAGACAGAGACAGTGTGAGCGTGAAGGCCGGGCGCCGTCCGCACGGCATCGACGTCAGGACCTGCCCCTATCCAGGATTTCCGACTGACATGCAGGCTCAGATGGTGGCCTTGATGAGCGTAGCCCAGGGAACCAGTGTGATTACGGAAACGGTGTTCGAAAGCCGGTTCATCCACGTGGAGGAATTGCGGCGCATGGGCGCCAATATCAGAGTGGAGGGGAACCGGGCTGTAGTGACCGGGCGAGAGCGGCTGACGGGAGCACCGGTGATGGCATCAGACCTGCGCGCCAGCGCTGGCCTAGTCCTGGCGGGCTTGGCGGCGGAAGGCGTTACGGAAGTCTCTCGGGTCTACCATCTGGATCGCGGTTACGAACGGATGGAAGAAAAATTGCGGTGTCTGGGAGCTGTTATCGAGCGGAAAAAAACCGGGATGGACGGCGTCGGCGCAAGGAAGGGGACATGCTGACCATCGCCTTGTCGAAGGGGAAGCTGCTGGAGCCGACCCTGAAGCTGCTCCGGCGGGCGGGTTACGCCAGCCCGGGCCTTTCAGCGGAAAGCCGTCGGCTGGTCTATGCCTGTCCAGGGCGTGATATGACCTTGCTGATCGTGAGGCCGAGCGACGTGCCGACCTACGTGGAATACGGGGCCGCCGACGCGGGAATCGTGGGCAAGGACGTGCTCTTGGAGCAGGATTGCGATGTGTACGAGCCGTTGGATTTACGCTTCGGAGCGTGTAGAATCTCGGTCGCCGCGCTGAGGGGCCGGGAATCGCGAACCCGACTTTCTTCCAAGATCAGGGTTGCGACCAAGTATCCGAACATCGCTGAACGGTATTTCAACCGGATGGGGATCCCGGTTGAAATCATTAAGCTGTATGGCTCAATTGAGCTGGCCCCGGTGGTGGGCTTGGCCGACCGCATTGTCGATCTGGTCGAGACCGGGAAGACGCTGAAAGCCCATGATTTGACCGAGGTGGAAGTCATTGCGCGGTCCACGGCGCGGCTGATTGTGAACCGGGCCAGTCTGAAGATGAAGCATGAGGCGCTGACGGAGTTCATTTCCCGGTTGCGCTCGCAGGCTCCGTCGAACAGCCAAACCATGCGGTCAGGACGCAGCCGACGACTGTGCTGAGCGAGGATGTTCTTTCTGGCTTAGACAGGAGCGCCAAGATGAAAATCATCGCCGCTTCCGATCGAGCTTTCGCTCCGGCGCTCAAACGTATTACCTCCCGCGGACGTCTCTGCGGCGGAGCCGTCGAAAAGAGCGTGAAAACGATCTTGCAGGCGGTGGAGCGAGGTGGAGACCGGGCGCTTTTGTACTATACGAAAAAGTTTGACCGGGTTTCACTGGGACCGGCGGATATTCGGGTCACGCCCGAAGACATCAAAGAAGCTTACTATCACATCCGGAAGGAGGAGGGCGACGCGTTGCGTTTCGCGGCGCAACGCATTACGGCCTTTCACGAGCGTCAGCGGACGAAGACCTGGATGTATCAAGACAACGGGGCGACGCTAGGCCAAACCGTGACGCCGCTGGACGCCGTCGGCATCTACGTGCCGGGAGGCAAAGCCGTGTACCCGTCCTCGGTCCTGATGTGCGCCATCCCTGCGAAGGTTGCCGGCGTCAAACGGGTGGCGATGTGCACGCCGACGCCGAAAGGCAGAATCAATCCCTATCTGCTGGTGGCGGCCGACATCGCGGGGGTGGACGAGATCTATCGCGTCGGAGGCGTGCAGGCGATCGGCGCGCTGGCCTACGGAACCAAGACCATCCCCCGCGTCGACAAGATCATAGGGCCGGGTAATGTCTATGTCGCCGCCGCCAAGCGCATGCTCTACGGCACGGTCGGGCTTGATATGGTGGCGGGGCCGAGCGAACTGCTGGTGATCGCCGACGACGACGCCAAGCCCGCGCACGTCGCGGCCGATCTGCTCTGCGAAGCCGAGCACGACGAGGATGCGCAGGTCTATCTCGTGACCACCTCCGAGCGGCTGGCCAAGGAAGTCGTCCGTTTGGTCGAGGCGCAGGTGAAGAAGTTGCGGCGAGAGAAGATCGCGGCCAAGTCGATTGCCCGCCACGCCGTCGCCTTTGTCGTGACCACGCTGGATGAGGCGATCGACCTGGCCAACCAGATCGCGCCGGAACATTTGACGCTCTCGGTGGACCGGCCGTTCGATTACCTAGAGAAAGTCCGCCATGCCGGTGCGCTGTTTCTTGGCCGCTATACGCCGCCTGCGGTGGCCGACTATGTCGCGGGTCCGAATCACGTGTTGCCGACGGGCACGACCGCGAAATTTTTCTCCGCGTTGTCGGTGAACGATTACGTGAAAATGAGCAACATCGTGCATTACACGCGGGACGAACTCGTCAAGGTAAAAGAACAACTGATACGGCTCGCCCACATCGAAGGGTTCGACGCCCACGCCAAATCGGCGGAAAGCAGGTTTTCATGACGAGCGCGGGAGCCCCTCGGCGGGCCTCGGTTCAACGAGCGACCGCGGAGACGCAGGTCCTGGTCGATCTCCAGCTCGACGGGACTGGACAGGGCACGATCAGTACGTCGATTCCGTTCCTGGATCACATGCTGACGTTGCTGGCCAAGCACGGGTTTTTCGACCTGACCGTTCAGGCTAAGGGCGATATCGACATCGACGACCATCACACCGTCGAAGACGTCGGCATCGTTCTGGGCGACGCTCTGAAGCAGGCACTGGGAACGAAGGAAAGGATCCGGAGATTCGGCTGGGCTTCGGTGCCGTTGGATGAAACACTGGCGCAGGTGGCGGTCGATCTCAGTGGACGGCCCTATCTGGTCTATCGGGTTGATCTGCCGGAACGCAAGATCAAGTCGTTTGACCTGGGTTTGTTCGAAGATTTTTTTCAAGCCTTTGTCGCGCACGGCGCACTCAATCTGCACGTCAATGTGCTCTATGGCCGCAATCCCCACCATATCATGGAAGCCGTCTTCAAGGCGCTGGCCAAGGCGCTGGACCAGGCCGCCTCCATTGACGACCGGATCGCGGGGGTGCCTTCGACAAAAGGCCACTTAACGTAACACGTTCCGCCGCGCGTCACGCATCACGCTCGTCATGATCGCCATAATCGACTATGGAATGGGGAATCTGCGGAGCGTCCACAAGGCGTTCGAAGCGGTGGGGCATCGCGCGGTCGTTACCCGAGACCCGCGGGTGATCCACGATGCCACGCATGTCGTGTTGCCGGGCGTCGGGGCGTTTGCTGATTGCATGGCGAATCTCGACCGGTACGATCTCATCGATCCAATCCGGCGCGCCATCGGGACGGGCAAGCCGTTTCTCGGCATCTGTCTCGGCCTGCAGGTCCTGTTCACCGAAAGCGAGGAGTTCGGCGTCCACAAGGGTCTGGATGTCATCCCGGGTCGGGTCAAACGCTTTCGCTTTGATGGTGCGGGAAACGGGGGCACGGGAAAAAGCGACGGCTCGGCCTTCAAGATTCCGCACATAGGCTGGAACGCCGTCGTGATCGAGAAACCCGCACCGCTCTTTCGGAACATCGAGACGGAGAGCTTCTGCTATTTCGTGCATTCGTATTATGTGGAGCCGGACGATCCGGCCGTGGTCGCCAGCGTGACCGACTATGGCCTGCGGTTTGCATCCAGCGTCTGGCGTGACAACATCGTCGCTTGCCAGTTCCATCCGGAGAAAAGCCAGGCTGTGGGTCTCCGAATGGTCAAGAACTTCGGAGATTGGGGATGACTGAGCGCCGCCGGGGCCTTGCAGGTAGCGGGCCGTTCCGCGCCGCGCTCGCAGTCTGGTTGGCCTTGTCTGTGGCGGGGGCGGTGCTGAGTGGATGCGGGCCGTCCAAAGTCACCGTGAAGGCGTCGCCGGATCTGGAAAAGTATCGGGTGCAGACAATTGCCGTGGTGCCGTTTGACGCCTTGACCACGCCTCAGGTGGTTGATCCGCTGGAACCGCGCTTCCAGGTTCCGGCCGGCGCCAAGGCCTCCGATATTTCCGTGGCCGTTCCGCCGGCTAGTGAAACCGCCTCCCGCCCGACGTCGGTTGTGCCGTCATCCGCGCCGGAAAAAGTCACCCGCATGATTTGGAATCGGTTGCGGGCGAGGAAGGGGTTGCTGATCCTGCCGCTGGACGAAGCGGACAAGGTAGCGAAGGAGTTGTCCGGCAAGCATGAAAACCTCTCTCGCGAAGCGCTGGCTCAACGGCTTGCCGACCGGATGTCGGCGGATGCTGCGTTGGTCGGGAGGGTGTTGGTGTACAAGGAGCGGGTCGGGAGCCGGTTGGGGGCTGATCCGGCCGCGGTCGGATTCGAAATGAAATTGGTGGCGCGGGACGGAACGGTCCTGTGGGAAGGGAACTATTACGAAAAGCAGCGCCCCATGAACGAGGATCTGATCGGGTTCATCCAGCGCAAGGGCGCGTTCGTGACGGCCGACGAATTGGCCGCCTATGGGGCGGATCTGGTTTTACGAGACTTCCCGTTCGGCACGGCATCATAGAGCGATCCTGCACCAGATCAAGTGGCGGTAGGCGATGCTGGTGATTCCTGCAATCGATCTGAAAGGCGGGCGGTGTGTCCGTCTGCGACAGGGAGACTTGGCCGCCGAGACCGTCTATTCGGACGATGTTTTGGGTGTGGCGTTGGGCTGGCAGCGGCTTGGCGCGGCGCTGATCCATGTGGTGGATCTCGACGGAGCGGTCGCGGGGGAGCCAACAAATCTAGGCCGGATCGATGCCGTCGTGAAAGCGGTGTCGGCTAAGGTGCAGGTGGGAGGGGGGATTCGGACGATGGACACGGTCCGTCGCTATCTGGACGCCGGTGTGGCTCGGGTGGTGTTGGGGACGGCGGCCTTGCTCGACCGGGCATTGTTGGAGCAGGCATGTCGGGAATTTCCGCTTCGCATCGTCCTGGGGTTGGACGCGCGTGATGGCCATGTGGCCGTGCGGGGTTGGACCAGCGTGTCGAACACCCGCGCGGTGGATTTGCTCAAGAGCCTCGCGGGTTATCCTTTAGGTGCAGTGGTTTACACGGACATCGCCAAAGACGGGATGCTGAGCGGACCCAACCTGGCAGCCTTACGGGAGGTTGTCGACGCATCGGCAGTCCCGGTCATCGCATCCGGAGGCATCGCGAGCGTGGAGGATGTGCTGGCGATCAAGGCACTGGGGTCTCGCGTGGAAGGCGCGATCGTCGGGAAAGCCCTCTATGAGGGAAAGCTGGACCTCGCGGCTGCGATCGCGGCCGCAGGTTAGGGGCGCAAGGCTCAAGGTGCTGAGTACTCAACCTCGCGCGGCGTCCGCGGGCTGGGAGCTTGCAAAGCAAACGGCCATGCTGACCAAACGGATCATTCCCTGTCTGGATGTCAAGGACGGCCGGGTGGTGAAGGGAGTCGGGTTTGTCAACCTGCGCGATGCCGGCGATCCGGTCGAAGTTGCGACGGCCTATGACCGGGAAGGCGCTGATGAACTCTGTTTCCTGGACATCACTGCATCGTATGAGAACCGCAAGACAATCCTGGATGTTGTGGAGCGAACCGCCGAGCGGGTCTTTATGCCCCTCACAGTGGGAGGTGGGGTCAAGACCTTGGAGGACATCAGGGCGTTGCTGAAAGCCGGGGCGGACAAAGTCAGCATCAATACGGCCGCGGTTGAGAATCCGGAATTCGTGCGGCAGGCGGCCGAGCGGTTCGGCACGCAGTGCATTGTGGTGGCCATCGACGCCAAGCGGTGCCGAAACAGCGAACCGTCCGGCGCATCGGGTGAGTGGGAAGTCTACACTCATGGCGGCCGGAACTCGACCGGCTTGTCGGTGATCGACTGGGCCCGCCGCATGGAGAGCTACGGAGCCGGAGAGATTCTCTTGACCAGTATGGATCGGGATGGGACCCAAGAAGGGTACGATCTGGAACTGGTGCGGGCGGTCGCCCGGGCCGTGTCCGTTCCGGTCATTGCCTCCGGTGGGGCGGGTACGCTGGAGCATCTCTACGAGGGGCTCGCCATCGGTCGGGCCGACGCGGTCCTAGCGGCCTCGATCTTCCATTATCGGACGCACACGATTCCTCAGGTCAAACGGTACTTGCGTGAACGCGGGGTGGCGGTGAGGATGGTTCCGGCTGAAACGTCGGCTGGGTGACTATGCACAAGAAGATAGCGAACAGCCAATAGCGAATAGTCGGCAAACGAGAATGAACGATCAGAGTTCCATAACTTTTGACGAGCAAGGGTTGATCCCCGTGGTGGTCCAAGATTGGCGGGACGGCACGGTTCTGATGTTGGGGTACATGAACCGAGAGGCGATCCACAAGACGCTGGAAACCCGTTCCGTCCATTTTTGGAGCCGGTCCCGCAACAAGCTGTGGGAAAAAGGGGAGACCTCCGGCCATCGGCTCGTGGTCAAGGATCTCTTTGTCGATTGCGATCGGGATACCGTGTTGGTCAAAGCCGAGCCGGTCGGCCCGACCTGCCATACCGGTGAGCGGTCCTGTTTTTTTAACCGTGTGACTGACCAGGGGACACCCGACACGGGCAAAACGACCGAGGCCTTCGGCGGGATTCTGGAACGGATTTATCAGACGATTCGGGATCGGTGCGCGTCGCCGAAATCCGGCTCCTATGTCTCCACCTTGCTGGAAGGGGGAGTCGATCGGATCCTTAAGAAAGTCGCCGAGGAAGCGGGCGAAGTCCTGCTGGCTGCCAAAAACGGCAAGCGGGAGGATATCGTTTACGAAGTGGCCGATCTGCTGTTCCACACCTTGCTGGTTCTGGGTTATCACCGGATCACGCTCGACGAGATCTATCAGGAATTGGCCAAACGTTACGGCAAGTCGGGGTTGCGTCCCGCCCAACCGTGAGGAGCCGCGCGTGAACACTTGTATTTTTTGCCGGATCGTCGAAGGAAGCATGCCGGCGAAGCTAGTTCGTCAAGACGAACTTTCCCTGGCCTTCGAAGACATCAATCCCCAAGCGCCGACGCATATTCTTGTGATTCCTAAACGACATATCCGGTCTGTGCAAGAGGCGGGCGAGAACGACGCCGGGTTGTTGGGCCATCTCATGCTCGCCTGCAAGGAGATTGCGAAAGAGCGGGGTCTGGCGGAGGCCGGCTATCGGGTCGTCACCAATGTCGGATCGTACGGCGGGCAGACGGTGTTTCACCTTCATTTTCATTTGCTTGGCGGCCGACACATGACCTGGCCGCCCGGGTGAGGTGCTGGCCCGTCGCATTGACAGTTTGCCGGTTCGTTTGTTAGGTTGACCGGTCAATTTTTCCGATCCGCCGGCCGATACCTGTCCGGGTTCTGTCGGAGAGTACACTCAACCAGACGGAGTCTGTGCCGCTGTGGGGCAGGGCCTGATCGCTGACGAGATCATCAACCAAATTCGGGACCGGGTTGATATTGTGGAGGTGGTCGGCCAGCACGTCGCCCTCTCCAAGGCCGGACAAAACTTCCGGGGTCTCTGCCCTTTCCATCACGAAAAAACGCCTTCTTTCAACGTGAGTCCGTCACGCCAGATTTTTCATTGCTTTGGCTGCAAAGTCGGCGGGAACGTCTTTTCGTTCCTGATGAAAATGACCGGTGCCAGCTTCCCCGAAGTCGTTCGCCAACTCGGCCAACAGGTCGGGGTGGTCGTGCCGGACCTTGCGGGCAAGGGACTGGACCCCCACGCGGCCAATCGGGCGCTCTTGGAGAAAGTCAATCAGGCCGCCGCGGCATGGTTTCAGCATAATCTGTGGGGTACGAGGCCGGGCAAGGAGGCGCAGGCGTATCTAATCGGACGCGGTATTCAGCCGGAGATCAGTGAGCGATTCGGGCTCGGCTTTGCCCCGCCGGGGTGGGACATGCTGGTGAAGGCGTTGACCCGCGAGGGATTTAATCCCGGCGACCTGGCAGCGGCGGGCCTGGCGGCAGCCCGCAAGCCAGTGCAGGGAAGCTCGGGCGCAGGTGGATACTACGATGTGTTCCGTGCCCGCGTGATGTTTCCCATCCGCGATCAGCGGAAGCGCGTCGTCGGATTCGGTGGTCGGGTGCTGGAGAAAGGAACGCCGAAGTATCTGAACTCTCCCGATACGCCGCTCTTCAAGAAAGGCCAGACGCTGTTCGGATTGGATCTGGCGCGCGAAGCCGCGGGAAAGACCGGCAGCCTCGTCATTGTCGAAGGCTACTTCGACGTGATCGCTCTGCATCAGGTTGGCATCCGCAACGTCGCGGCGACGCTCGGCACGGCCCTGACTGCCGACCACATCCAGAAGATCCGTCCGGTCGTGTCCAAAGTGGTGCTCCTGTTCGATCCGGATCAGGCCGGAGTTCGGGCTGCGCTGCGATCGTTGGATCTGTTCGTGAACAGCGGGATCGCCGTGCGGGTCGTGTCGCTGCCCGACGGCGACGATCCGGATACTTTTGTCAGAGTGCGCGGAGCGGAGGCGTTCCTTGCGTTGCAGGAACGGGCGCCCAGCCTGCTCGATTTCGCTCTGGAACATTGTCTGAAGAATGCGGGATCGGGAACCATCGAAGATCGGATCAGAAGCGTGGACGACATCTTGCGAGTGCTTCAAAAGAGCACCCACCCGATCGAAAAGGAAGAACGCCTCCGCGTCGTGGCGGAACGCTTGGGGATCAGTCAACAGCGGCTGATCGAGCGCTATCCCGCCCTGCTGGCTCGAGAATCCAAGACCAGATGGAACGGCCGGGCCGCTCAGCCCCGGTCGTCACCGGCGCGCCCCAAGATCAACCCCGAGGAGCGCGATCTTGTCCACTTTCTGCTGCACGGACGGCTGTCGCCGGCCGACGTCCGGCGACTCCGGCCCGAGCTGTTTTCGGACCAAGCCTGTCGCCGAATTGTCGAAAGCGCGCTCAAGAACCTCGATTGGGACGGGCGGGTTCGGTTGCAGGAAGTGCTGGACGAGGTGATCGATGATGCCGAATGCGGGCCGTTGGCCACCGAACTGTCGCTGGCGGACCAACCCTATGACGATATCCAAGGGTATATCAGGGACTGCCTGGCCGTCCTGGAGCGCAAGCGGGCCGAAACGAGGTTGCGGGAGCTGATCGCGCAACTCAAAGCAGCGGAGCGCGAGGGGCGGGTCGATGACGTCCGGGTCTTGAACGCTCAGGTCAACGAATGGCGCATCAGAAAAGCCGCGGTCCGGTCGTCCGCCGTGTAATGTTGTCTGCGAAGGAGTCGTTATGCCGAAACAAGAATTGATCGGCGAGGTGAAGAAGCTGATCTCGCTCGGGAAGGAGAAGGGGTTTCTGACGTACGACGAACTGAACAGCACGTTACCGGCCGAGGTGGTGTCCTCCGAACAATTCGGGAATCTCATGACGATGTTCGGCGAAATGGACATCGAGATTGTCGATACGGCCGACGGCGAACGCTTCCAGAAGGGGGGCGAACACGAAGAGACGGCTGAAGAGATCGAGGACGGCGAGACGATTGAAGAAGGCGAAAAGGAGATCGATCTCTCGCCCGGCGCACTCAGCCGCACGGACGATCCGGTCCGGCTCTATCTGAAAGAAATGGGCAGCGTCGCGCTGCTCAGCCGGGAAGGCGAGATCGAGATCGCCAAGCGCATCGAGGAGGGGAAAAAAGAAATCGCTTCGGTCGTGTACGGCATGCCGATGACGATCGAATTTGTCTTGTCGTTGCGTGACCAGCTCAAGCACGGAAAGATCGATGTCCGGGAGATCGTCCCCGTCACGGAGACGGAGGAGGAGTTCGAGGAAGAAGAGGTCGAGCGCGATTATGAGGAGTTGAAGCGAAAGACGCTCGACGCGCTGAACGCGGTCCGGAAAGTGTCTTCCACGCTCAAGAGCCTCTATGAAAAGAGCCGACATGCGGGCAACGATCCGGTCCGGCAGAAGAAAATCAAGAAGCAGATCGAAGCCATCCGGCAGCAGGTCGTGGAAAAGATGGAGTCGGTCAACCTGCACGCCGTTTTGAAGGATCGGATGGTCCAGCGGGTCCGCGATCTGGCGCAACAGATCCGAGCGGCCGAGCGCGAAATCGCGCAATGCCAGCGGAAGCTCGGCGTGTCGGGCGAGACGGGGCTCGAACTGCTCCGGCGGCTGGGGCGGAGCCGTCGCGATCTGCTAGCCGTGAAGCGCAAGACCGGTCTGTCGGAGGAGACGCTTCAGGAATTGAAGAAGACGTTTCAGGCGGCTCGCGCCCGGATCCGGCAATTGGAAACCGAAGAGGCGCTTGTCTCGGCCGAGGAAATCAAAGAAGCCGTCCGCCATCTGGACATCGCCGAAGAAAAGGTCAAGCGGGGCAAGGCAGAGTTGGTCGAAGCCAACCTGCGGCTGGTGGTCAGCATCGCCAAGAAGTACACGAACCGAGGCCTGCAGTTTCTTGATCTCATTCAGGAGGGCAACATCGGCCTGATGAAGGCGGTGGACAAATTCGAATACAAACGCGGCTACAAGTTCAGCACTTATGCGACCTGGTGGATCCGCCAGGCCATCACCCGGGCAATTGCGGACCAGGCGAGGACCATCCGCATCCCGGTGCATATGATCGAGACGATCAACAAGCTCATCCGGACTTCCCGCCACCTGGTGCAGAAACTGGGGCGTGAGCCGACCCCCGAGGAAATCGCCGAGCGCATGGATCTCCCCTTGGACAAGGTGCGTAAGATCCTGAAGATCGCCCGTGAACCCATTTCGCTTGAAACGCCCATCGGCGAGGAGGAAGACAGCCATTTGGGCGACTTCATCGAGGACAAGAAGGCGATCTCCCCGCTTGAAGCAGCGATCCGCTATGATCTGCAACGCCAGATCAACAGCGCCCTGGAGACGCTGACGCCCAGGGAGGAGAAGGTGTTGCGCAAGCGCTTCGGGATCGGCGAAGCGACGGACCATACCCTGGAGGAAGTCGGACAGGACTTCGAGGTCACGCGAGAACGGATCCGGCAGATCGAAGCCAAAGCGCTCCGCAAGTTGCGTCATCCGAGCCGCAGCAAGAAATTGCGCAGCTTCGTCGAAAGCCTGTAGAATACCGTGCGAAATGGAGGATCGGGCACACAGGCGAGACGCGCGGGACTCGGGACAAATGCCTGGCCCGCGGCTGAGGCGGGCCCATAGCTCAGGTGGTCAGAGCGGCTGACTCATAATCAGTTGGTCCTAGGTTCGAGTCCTAGTGGGCCCACCACGCCGCCGGGGGAACGCCGAGCGACTATCCAGGTGCTCGTCACAGACCGCGGAAAGCAAGGGCTCCATTTGAATCCCCATCTTTCATCCCTCATCGAACTCCAGACTCTGGATCTTCGGATCGCCGAGATCAGGGAACAACGACGGAAAATCCCTGAGCGACTGGCCGAGGCGGAGGCGCCCCTGCGAGAAGCCGCCCGGCTTCTCAAAGAGACCACCGATTCGGTGGAGGCGCTAGTCAAGGAACGTCGCGCGCGCGAGCGGGATCTGGAAGCCCACGAGTCGCAGACGGAGAAGCTGAAAGCCCGTCTGAGCGAGCTCAAGACTAACAAAGAATATCAGGCGTATCTCTTCGAGATCGAGATGGCGAACAAGAAAAAGGGGGAAATTGAGGAGCAAATCCTGATCCTTATGGAAAAGATTGAGCAGATGCAGCGAACCGCCAAGGATGCTCAGGCCAAGGTCACGGAAGCGGAGCGCGCCTTCGGCCGGGAAAAGAAAACGCTCGAAGAGCTGGAGACGAAATTGGATGCGGAACTGTCGGAGTTGGACCGCAAGCAGCGGGAGCTGGCCGCCACGATCGACAAGGGGCTCTTCGACCGCTACACCAAACTCAAGGCGGTGCGCAAAGACATGGCGCTGGCGCCGGTGCGGGACGGCGTCTGCCAAGGGTGCCGGCTGCAGGTGCCGCCGCAGCTCGTCGCCGAGGTCAAACGATCTACCGAGTTGCAGACCTGTCCCTATTGCCATCGGATGCTGTACTGGGACGGCGGGCCAGTGGAAGATGTGAGGGTCGCCCCCGGCGCCGAGAAGGCTGACGACGAGGTCGGCGAGGCGGTCTAGCGTGCTAACCCGCCAGCACCGCTTGGGTGGTTTTGAAATGCAGCTTCGCGACGCTCTTCAACCGTTCCTGCCCGTGCTTCTTTACAATCATCCGTGCCGCCAGCTCCACCGCCGGTGACGCGCCTTTGGGCAGCGTTGTCCCCACCTCATCGGATAGTCGTTTCAAGCGAAGCAAAAACTCGGCGCGCGCCACGATGGATGCGGCCGCGACGGCCACATCGGATTCGGCTCTCGGCATTTGCACAAGCCGGACGCTCCGGCCTTTCTCCTGCAGCGCGTGCCGGATGAACCGCTCATCGCCGAACTGATCGGCGATGGCCAAACCGCACTCGACTCGTTCTAAGACGTTTTCAAGAGCGCGGGCGTGCCCCCAGGCCAGCAGCCGGTTCAGGTTCTTGATCTTCCGATACAGCTCGTTGTAGCGCTGGGGCCCGATGGCTACCACGCTGTGCGGGCAGATTGCACGAATGTCCGGCGCCAGTTCGAGAATCCGGCCATCGGAAATCTTCTTGCTGTCCCGCACCTGCATCAGGCGAAGCTCGGATTCCGTCGTCGCATCGACAAACACCGCCGCGACGACCAGAGGGCCGAAATAATCGCCTTTCCCGGACTCATCCATGCCGATGCGGTTGACGCCGGAAAAGCTGGCTTGGTCGGTCAAAGAGGACGGTTCCACGTGGACTTGATGGTTGCGTGGCGCTAATCTAGCAGAGCCCTGAGTACCGGTCAATTTCGGCCGGGTGAAGGAGTGGTGGCATGAACAACATGAACAAAATAATGAGTCTGATCGCCGTTGTGAGCGTGGCGGTAGCGGGCCTGATAGCTTGCGAGACCAATCCCTATACGGGACGATCCCAGTTGCTGATGATGCCGATCTCTCAAGAACTGCAACTTGGCGCCCAGGCCTATGCGCAGGTGAAAAACGACCCCAAGGTCAAACTCTCCCAGGACCCGCGCGAGGTCGAGCCGGTGAAACGCGTGGCGCAGCGGGTCATCGAGGCCGCCAAGCGGTCCAAGTACGCGGAGATGGCCAAACAATTCGAGTGGGAAGTCACGGTCATCAAGGACGATAAAACCATGAACGCCTTCGCGCTGCCCGGCGGCAAGATCGCGGTCTACACCGGCATCTTCCCGGTGGCCAAAAACGAAGCCGGGCTGGCGGCCGTGATGGGGCACGAAGTCGTGCACGCGCTGGCGCGGCACGGCGCCGAACGCATGAGCCAGAACATCGTCGCGCAGATCGGGTTGGAGGCGGCGAATATCGCGTTAGGGGCAAGCGGCGGCAGCCCGCTCCTCTCGCAAGGTGCGATGGCCGCACTCGGGGCCGGGGTGCAGGTCGGGGTGCTGCTCCCGTTCAGCCGTGCGCATGAGTCCGAGGCCGACTACATCGGCCTTCTGCTCGCCGCGCAGGCCGGCTATGACCCGCGCGAAGCCCCTCGCTTGTGGGAACGCATGGAACAGCTCTCCAGTGGGAAATCTCCGTCGGAATTCCTCTCGACGCACCCCAGCCACGGCACCCGCATCCAGCAACTCCAGCAATGGATGCCCGAAGCGTTGGCGCTCTACCCGCAAAACGGCCTCGGACTCGGCTCTGAACTGCCGCCGATCGGCGGGCAGTAGGAATCAGGGATGGTAGGCCCTGCTGAAGGGCTCCGTAGGGCTAGACGTGCGGGGGTCGCGAAACAATTGATCGCCATCCGCCTGTCGCCGCGCCTGTTGTGCACGCTCCGGAGGATGGCGTCGAAGCAGGCAAACCCTATCAGACGCTCATTCAGGAGCTGTTGGAACAAGCCGCCCGGTGGGGAGTCTATAAGGGCGTCATGCTGCCGAGCAAGAGGGCATGTCGCTGTAACCGGCTTTCATCCTGTGTCAGCGGCGTTCTACTGCCTTGAGCTGTTTCAAGATCTCCTCAACCTTGATCATTAGCGAACTCGTTGTCTCCTCCAGTGCTTCCAACCGCTCTTCGAGCCTGTTGCGGGAAGGTAGCTGCTCGTTCTCCAGCTTGTGCACCATCTGCTCCAGCCTAGCGAGCTTGTCCTCTTGAGACCGGACCAACTGCATGGCCTGATGCGCCGTCACCTGGATGTCTCCTCGAAGGCTGGGCAACTGCTCCTCCTTCACGCTCCGAATCTCTTCGGCCAGGCGCGCACGCGTTTCCCCCACCATC
>DATLZU010000007.1:0-61443 GCA_035573855.1 Nitrospiraceae bacterium | reverse complement strand
GGTGAGCAGGTAGCCGCGGAAGGCGTCTTCGGCGTCGACCGCCAGGCGACGAAGGACTTCGATCTGCTCGCGCGCGAGGTGGACTTGATGCCGCTTCTCCTGGAGCTGCAGCAGATGACGCACGAAGGCGAGATGCACGGCCAGCGCGACGAGCACGGGGACAAAACACCCGATGAGAATGAGCCAGAGCTTCTGCTGGACGCTAAGCCGGCTCCACCAAGATTTCAACGGCGAAGCAATACGATAGAACATGGCATGCCTTGCAGAATTACAAAAATCGTATAAACCGCTTGAGTGGGGAGTCAAGCTGAGGTGGAAGGCAGGTCAGCGGACTGATCAGGCCGGTTGGGTTTTGCTGGTGTCATCCCTTTACACCGCCCGCTGTGAGACCGGTCACGACCTGGCGCTGGAAAACGAGCGCGAGCAGGACGATCGGCACTGTCACGATGATGGAGGCGGCCGCCATCTCGCCCCAGGGTGTTTCGTGCAGGCCGGGGAAGAGCGCGATGGCGACCGGCGCCGTGCGCGACGCCTCGGTCGCGGAGAACGTCAGGGCAAACATGAACTCATTCCAAGAATAGATGAACGCTAGTAGCGCCGCCACCGCCACGCCCGGCAGCGCCGGCGGCAGGATGACCGAAACCAAGGCGCGCACCGGGCCACACCCGTCCACACGGGCAGCCCAATATAATTCCCTCGGAACCTGCCGGAAGACGCCGGTCAAGATCCACACGGCCAACGGCAGGGCGAAGGTGGTGTGAGTCAGAATCAGCGCCGCCAGTGTATCCCGAAGCTCCAGTTCACGTACCAGCAGATAGAGCGGGCTGATCGCCGCGATAGGTGGAAACATCGAAATCGACAGGGCGAGCCCGAGGACGGCCGACTTTCCCTTGATCGGCAGGCGGGCCACCGCGAAGGCGCACAAGGCGCCGAGCCCCACGGCAAGCCCCGTCGCGCTCGCCGCCACGACCGCGCTGTTGAGCAGGTTCCTGACCAGCGGCGAATGGTCCAGCACCGAACGATAATGGGCAGAGGTCGGATGCTCCGGCAGGATCGGCGGCAGCCGCAACAGATCGGCGTCCGGCTTCACCGAGGTGAGGAGCTGCCACAGGACCGGACCGAGGCAAACCAACACGACCAGCGTCAGAGAAACTCCCCGCACCGCCGGTCCGACGCCGGCCGACAGGGACGCCCGCCACTCAATCTTCGTCCTCATGGGGCAACCGTCCACCGCCAATCGAATGACGCAGCGAGGTGACTTGCGCGACTCCCTGCAAGATGCGAGTCTCGCTGGTCTCGCCCAGCCCGTTCGTCTCGCTTCCTCGCATCCTGTTCACCCTTCATTTTTCGCCTCGTCGGCTTATCCCGCCTCTCTGAGCCGTTGCCGGAGGAGAAACAGATACCCTCCGATCACGATCAGCATAAGCGCGAACATCGCGCAGGCCAATGCGGATCCGTATCCGAACTGGAGCGTCTGAAACAAGGTCTTGTAGGCATAGATGGACAGAGTCTCGGTGCTGTTGCCGGGTCCGCCTCCGGTCAGGACATAGATTGCGTCAAAGATGCGAAACGCATCCAACGAACGGAACACCAAGACAATCAGAATCATCGGCGAGAGGAGCGGCAGCGTGATGCGACGGAAGATCGCCCAGGCTCCTGCGCCGTCGACGCTCGCAGCGCGATAGAGGTCGGGGGGGATGGCTTTCAACCCGGCCAAGAGGAGCAAGGCAGCGAAGGGCGTCGCTTTCCACACGTCCATGGCAATCGCGGCGTGGATCGCCCAGCCGGGGTCGCCGACCCAGTTGACGGGGGCTTGGATCAAGCCTGCGCCCAACAGCAGGTAATTGATCAACCCGAGATCGGGTTGGTAGAGCCAGTCCCACAGACGGGCGGAGACGACCGTCGGCACGGCCCACGGAATGACCACGATCGCCTGAAGCCAGGGAAAGCGGGTCCCAATTCGATCCAACAGCAGCGCGATGCCCAACCCGAGCATTAGCTCGGCCGCGACCGACACGGCGGTAAAGTACAGCGTAACCCGGCAAGCGGACCAGAACCGGTCGTCTTCGATCAGCCGGAGGTAATTGGCGAAGCCGACGAACTTATGCAGGCCGAAGATCGGGAGACGCCGCTGGAGGCTCAGCCCGGCAGCCACGAGGATCGGGCCCAGGGCCAGCGCCATTAGCAGCAGGACGGCTGGGGCGGCGCACAGATAGCCCCACACGGAATCCGGGATCGTCGCCCGCTCTCGGACCGAGCGCCTCGCCATTACAACTCCCGCCAATCGCCGAGAGTTGTGGAAGCGGAAACCGACCAATCCGCCTCGAGGGACAGGATGTACGCGGTCTGCCGTCGCAGCGATGCCAGCGCAGCCGTAGCCGACTTGGTGCCGACCAGAGCGGCGCTCAGTTCCGGTTGCCAGGCCTGGGACAACATCAAGTAATAGGGCGTGACCGGACGGGGCTTGGCCGCTTCCAACATGGGATACAGGGCTTCAAACCAGAGCCGGTGGTGAGCCGGGAGGTTGTTCCGGTACAGAGCCGGCCGGGTCGGGTTGTACCCGATCTCCTTCGCGATGGTCTCTTGCACCTCCGGGCTCGTGAGGTACTTGAGCAGTGTCCCCGCTTCTTTGGCATGGGCCGTCCGCGTCGGAATAGCCAGCGTCCATCCGCCCAAGACGGGTGATGAGGCCTGTCCAGGAGTGGAGGGCAGGGGCGCCAAGCCGATCTTGCCGCGCACGGGCGAACCCTCGCGTTGGAAGATCGTCCAGGCATAAGGCCAGTTGCGCATAAAGATCGCATGGCCGGCGCCGAACTGGTGTCGGGAAGTTTCCTCGTCCGCCGTCGCCACCGACTGTGGCGAGATTCCCTCGGTGATCAGCGAACGCATGAAGACCAGGGCTTCGACGATCGCGGTGTCATCGCCGGCCGGCAGGTCCCCGCCGTAGCTTCGGATCAATTCCAGGGCCGTGCAGACGAGGCCTTCGTACTGTTTGCCCTGCCAGACGAATCCTTTCAACACTGGGTCCCGTTCCCGGTCAAGGATCGCGCGGGCCGTGCGCGCCAGTTCCGGCCAGGTGCGCGGCGGCGGGAAGCCGTAGCGTTCGAGCAGATCGCGGCGATAGAACAGAACGCCCGCATCCACATACCAGGGCGCCGCGTAGAGGCGTCCTGCAAACGTCGCCGCCTCGACGGCGGCGGGAAAAAACTCTCGGCGCTCCGCAGACGTGATGACGTCTTCCAGATCGCGAATCCAGCCGGCCCGTGCGAACTCCTGCACCCAGATGAGGTCCGCAGCCAGAAGATCGATCCCCGGGTTCCGGCTTTCAAGATTGACGGCGTAGAATTGATGCTGCTGATCCGAGGTGCTGGGCAACACCTCGTCTCGTACGATGACGCCAGGATGGCGGCGTTCGAACTCGCGCAGGACCGCGGCCAGCGCTCCGGGCCTGGCGGCCAGCTTCCCATGTTTGAACACCAGTATCGTCCTTGCATCGGATGAAGAGTCCTGAGCACAGGCGGAGACCGCGAGAGAGAGGCACACACCCAAACCGACCGCCGTGATCTTCACCGCCCAGCGATTCGTCATTCCCATTCCCGTGCCCCGCTACGACAGCATCCGTTGCTGGTTAAGCGCAACGGTCACTCGGCCTTCGTCCACCGTGAACCACCCGGTCTATCTGGTTTCCTCGGTCTGTATGGGCTATCCGGTCCCATCCCTGGCAGCAGCCATCACGTCTTGCGTGTCACGCTTCACGATTACAGATGTCTGAGGTCGTCCGGCGTCCGGTCTTTGTACCGGTTCGACAGGCGACGCTCTAAAAATTCCTTGGCCAGGTCCTTGGCGCCCAACCCGAAAGCGATCGCCGCGGCCATCACCACGCCGCCTAGCGTGATCCCGAAGCCCACCACCACGATGTTCTGGGCGATGCCCAGTTGCTCCAACGCCATGGCGACGGCGAGCAGTTGAACGCCCCAACGGGAGCAGGCCGCTACCAGCCGCGCCGGCGGAAGTCCGGCGTTGACGGCGGCGATCAGCACGGCTTGCGAGATGAAATTGGACAGGAGATACCCGGCTACCAAGATCACCGCCGCCGTGAACAAATGCGGGACATAAGCCAGGAATGATTTGGCGAACTGGTTGATCGGTTGCAGGTTCAGGGCTCCCAGCGCCGCCATGGTCGAGAAAATCACGATTAGCCAGTAGGCGGCACGTCCGACCAGGCGCGAGGGGTCCGTCTTTACGCCGCCGCGCAGCAAGGCCGTGCTCACGCCGATCCGGTTGCACAGGTGATCCAGTCCGACCACCCGCAGCACCCGTTCGATGGAGTGGCTGATGCCCCAAGCGACGAGCAAGCCCCCCAGCAGGATGATGGTCATCGCTAGGATGTTCGGGAGGATACCCAACACCTGGCGGCCCAAGAGTTCCAGCGGCTGCAACAACGCCTTTTCCCAAAAGTCTTTCATGATCGTCTCCCCGCCTCGGCGGATCCGGGCGAATAGCGAGCGGCAAACAGCTCACCGCGATGTGAGCACGCTATGAGCCGCTTGCGGTGTGTTCCCATCGCGCTACCAGATACGGTTTGTGTGTTTCAAAGGCTTGACACAGGGCCTCGATGCGGCTCTCAGCCTCCGCCGAAGTCAAGGCTTGAGTTTCCAGCACGAACGTGGCGGTGCGGCCCAGATAGAGCGGGGTAAACGCCTTGAGCAGGTGATCGCGGGGCATCACCCGCTCATGGTACGCCACGGCGGCGTCATAGACCACGTGCGCCCACAGATCGTCCGGGATGCGGAACTCTTGCGGCGAAGCGGTTCCCAGCGAGCGCAGCCGCTTCATCGTCTCAGGCGAAAGCATCTGATCCCAAATTGGGCCCAGGTCCGTCAAGCCTTGGCGGAAACTGGCGATCATCCGATCCACATTGACGTTGACGGGCTCGACGCCGACCTCGTACTGAAAGCCGAACAGCTTGACGGGGTTCGATCCCTGGAGCGCAGACCAGATGGCGGCATGTTCCTCCATCAACGCGAAAACGGCGCCTAACACCTGAACCAGCATGGCGGACAGGTCCGCGGCCGGATCCTTCGGGTTGTGGATCTTGGCGCCCAGGAAACTCTGGCACACGCGGGCGCCGCTGGCGATGGCTTCCGTCGTCATCCAGATGTCGATGCCGAACTTGGCGACGTCGGATTCCCAGACATGCTTGTCCAGATAATGATCGGCCAGGCGCCCGGAAAATCCGAAATCGCCCCCGATGGGCTGGCGGATCCGCTGTCCGTAGAGCGCACGCGTCAGCGGATAGACAATGCTGTTGGTGATGGTGCCGTCGTACTTGTGGCGGAGGTAGTACGGCGCCACGTAGTCATAGTGCTCCTCCAGTACGGGACGAATCAGCAGCTCGATCCATTCGGGCGTGATACTGCGCAGATCGGAATCCACCACGGCGCAGGCCTTCGCCTTCAGCCGGCGGGCGATCTCGAAGATGGTCCGGAACGCGCTGCCTTTCCCGGGAATGCCGTGGTAGGGTGTGATGATCTTGTGCAGCGGACTCTGGCGATCACCGATAAACAAGGCGTGGAGATCCGCGACCGTCCGGTTGACCACTTCCTGCGTCCCGTCGGACGAGCCTCCGTCCGAGTTGACCAGGACCGACCGGGCGCCTGGGAAATACTTCGCCAGGCCCGCGTTGACGGCTCGCACGACATGCCCGATCGTTTCGGCGTTGTTGTAACTGGGAATTCCGACCAGGATGTCAGCCTCGCCGAGTCGCCGAACTTTTTCCTCGGTCTCGGGCGTCAGGGGAGTGTCGTTGGCAGACATCCTGATTTTATCCTGTAAGACAACTCTCCGCCATCAGTGGTCAGCGATCGGTTCCCGATGGATAGCCGCGCGACAGGCGAGACGAGCGGATGAGCGGAGCCGCCTTCTTCCGGTCGGGCATTTCGCGCGAGTCTCGCTCGTCGCGTTCTGCGTGTCACGCATGACGGTTCCAGCATCGCCTCGTTCACCCGAATCGTGGCGGTCGGGCTCATTGTGCCCTTGGGATCATCGGGTTCCAACCAAAACATTGGTAATGGACCGTCCTGGCTTACCCGAAACAGAGGCTCGCGTACTGCTCTGGCTTGATTGTCACGAGATCCTGGATCGCGCCGAAGCTCATGAATTCCTTCTGGCAGGAGACCTGGTCCAGTTTCTTGTGTTCGAGGACACCCACGTTGACGGGGCCCTCTCGCAGATTCTGCCAGCGGACTTCGTCGCCGACGTTAACGTACAGGGTCTGCGGGCTGATGCGGTCGCGAATCTGGACATCATGCATCACGCCAGTGCGGCTACTCTCGTGCAGACCGCCACCAACCGGACGTGGCGGCAAGGACAGCGCAGAGGACCGCGAACAGGCTGGGCGGTATCGGAACGCGCGTGTCCCTCATGACCCTTCTCTGGCTGATTTTCCGGGCCGGCGGGATTTTGGTTCTCCGCCGGGTTCCCACTCATGGTCTTCCTCGACCGCTTCGATCAACCGGCCGAAGATGTCCGGCACCGCGGCGGTCACGCGGCTCCAATTGGAAATCATCGGCACGCCCAGAGGATCTTCCAGAAATCGGTCCGTCGCGAGCTTGATGCCTTTGAGGAACACCTCGACAGCGGTCCGTTCCTCGTGGCGGTCGAATTTCAGGCTGTTGATAGCTGCGTCGTTTTCGTAGCGGCTGATGGCCTCCTGGGCTGCCTGCAGATAGGTCGCCCGCAGAGTCTTGAGCGTGCTCTCCGACAGGACGACTCCGTCGCTAGCCAAGTTGCGGAACAGTGCCTTTGTGATGTCCACGCACATCTTGAGCAGGCCGCCTTCCGGGTTGTTCGCAGACAACGGCTGATGTTTATGTTCGTAGGCGTCCGCGATATCAACCTGACAGATCCGGCGCAACGCGCAGTTGCGATGCACCTCCGCCAACACCCCGATTTCCAAGCCCCAGTCGCCGGGGATACGGTTGATCCAGGCTAGGTCCCGCACCATCGCAAACTCGCCGGCCAGTGGATAGCGGAAGCTGTCAAGAAACGTCAGCAGTGGCTGAGGACCCACAAGCTGCTGGAAGCTCCGCAGCAACGGGGTGATGAACAGGCGGGTCACGCGGCCGTGCAACCGGTCGGTCACTCGGGCATAGAAACCCTTACAGAATTCATAACCAAGGTTGGGGTTGGCGATCGGGTAACAGAGCCGGGCGAGATATTCCCGATTATAGCTAAGGATGTCGCAATCATGCAAGGCGATCACCTTGCTCTGCCGCCGGGCCAACACATAGCCAAAGGCGGTCCAACAGCCTCGCCCTTTGCCCGGCAGGCCGATGTCGATCTCGTGGGAGACCAGCAGCTTGAGGATCTCCTGGATGCGGGCCCCGTCGTTCCAGATGATCCGGACGCGTTGGGGGAGCACGGAGAAATATTGCTTCGCCAGGCGAAACTCCAGCGCGGAGGCCCGATCGAGCGAAATCACGATCTCGTTCAGGTACCGGACGTGTTTCAGCGTGTCCACGATGCCCTTCAATGCCGGCCGCTCGAGCTCTGCATAGAGCGAAGGCAGCACGAGCGCGATGGGATTCTCCGAGGCGTGACGCTCGAGTTCGATTTCCAGTTGTTCGATATTCGGGCGCCCCAACCGGTGCAGCACCGTCACGACGCCGTTTTGATGAAAGTCCGCCATGCGTGATCTGCTCTGTCGCGCTTACTTTAAGTGTCGTTCATCCGCGCGGTTTATGCAACCCGGTCTTCAATCCGGATGCGGCGGATTGCGCGATAGCAACGGGCTGAAATGAAGGGGGGCCGTCGGGGGTCGCAGCGGGAAAGACAGAGGAACGGCTGGACACCGATCCGAAGCGAGACCGCACGTCCGCGTCAGGCCGGATCGCCATGGTCGAGGAAGATTCGTCGGCACTTCTTGGCGAAAAGGTCCTGGTCGAACGGTTTGACCAGATACTCGCCGGCGCCGAGCGTGATCGCTGTTCTGAGTCGCTCCAACTCGGCCGCGGTGGACATCATGATTACCGGGATCTCCGGGTGCCGACTGCGGATCTCCTGGAGCACGGCCAGTCCGTCTGGGCTCGGCGTGTGCAGGTCGAGCAGCACACCGTGGATCGGAGTCAGGTCCGTGGCGATCCGCGCCAGGCCCGCTCGGCCGTCACGTTCTCCGACAACGTCGAACCCTATCGCCGACAACCGCTCGCAGACCAGCGCGCGGCACTGTTCATCGTCGTCCACCACCAGGATCCTCCTGCGCATCCCGGGACCGGTCATCGCCTTTGTCCTGTCCCGTTTCCTCGCGCCGTCGCGCGATCGCGGGAAAAGCTGCCGTTGCTGTGTCTTCCCGCAGTCCTCTGCGGCCGAGCCGACCCCTCAACCGATCACGATGCCGGCCTTCTTGGATCGGGCGCGGCCGTGGGCCGGTTCCGGACGGGAGACGCGGTTCTGCACGATGAGGGGGTCGACGATGTCTCCGCACGTGATGCAGCGCCAGCCGGTGAAATACAAGGTACCGGTGTCGGATTCCCAATCGACGAACGTCTCCTGCACCATCAAACTCTGGCAACGTGGGCATCCCATCGGAGACCTCGCGGTGCGCGATTTCTCGGGTGTCTCGATCATCGTCTGGCTGCTGTTCTCCCGCCGTCACGTGCCGGCCGCCGGGCGATAGCCGGGGCGGTCGGCGAGATTCTGATCGCCGCGTCCATAACTCATGAGCTGCCGGTAGAACAGGCAGCAATCGGGGCAATAGGTAGGGGAAAATATGAAATCAGAGGGGGCGAGACGATATCGCTTCATGTAGGCCAGCACGTCGCCCCAGTCGCCTCGACCGAATCCGATTCCCTCGTCGTCACGCACGCGCCGGCACAGTGAACATAAAGGAACCAACCTCGTCATCGACCGCCTCTCTACCCAGCTTCGCTCGATCGGCCGCTGCCTTGCGGGTTCTCGCGATGAACGCTGCCGAGACTTTCACGAAGAAGCGAGAGCATCGTTCGCGCGTCCTTCCAATACCCTGACGAGGGGGGAAAGAAAACCCGGCATTTCCCCAGGAGCGGAGAAAAAAATCCCCGGGGTCGCGGCAATCGGCACGAGGGAGGCGATCAAGAGGGATCACTGGGAGGTCGTGAGGCCGTGGGCGATTGCGTACTTGGTCAATTCCGCCGTCGTGTGGAGGTTGAGTTGTTCCATGATTTGGGCCTTGTGAAATTCCACGGTTTTTGCCGAGATGTTGAGCACCTTGGCGATTTCCTTGTTGGAGCGGCCCTCGGCCACGAGTTGCAACACCTCACGTTGACGAAGGGTCAGCGAGTCGCGGCGGGCGACCGGACTGGTCCCGCTGTCCAGCAGCGAATGGATGAGGTCCTTGGTGATCAAGGGCGTGATATAGAAATGGCCGCCGAGCACAGAGTCGATCGCCTGAATGAGTTCCGCGCCGGCTGACCGTTTCAGCAGGTATCCGGACGCACCCGCTTTGAAGGCCTCGTTCACGTAGGCTGGATCTGCGTGCATCGTGACGAAGACGAGCTTGACTTCCGGCATCAGCTTCTTTAATTGACGCGCCGCGTCGATCCCGTTCAGCAGCGGCATCGAAATGTCCAGCGTCACGAGGTCGGGTTGAAGCCGGGGCGCGGCTTCGAGCAGTGCGCGGCCGTCCTCGACCGTGCCGACCACCTCGTACCGCTCGCTCAACAGCTTGCGGAATCCTTCCAAGACCAGCGTGTGGTCGTCCGCCAACAGCACGCGAGGCAATGGGCTCATGAGGACCTCCCGGGCATCGGGATCCAGACGCGCACTGATGTGCCCAGGCCCGGACCCGATGCAATGTCGAACGTTCCGTTTACGAGACGCACCCGCTCCTTCATGCTGACCAATCCCAGTCCGGTCTGCCGGCGCTTCATGAGCTGGGGGTCGAACCCGCAGCCGTTGTCCCGCACGGTTAGGGTCACCCCCTGCTCGACACCGGCCAGTTCCACGTCCACACAGGATGCCTTGGCGTGTCGGCTGGCGTTGCCGAGACTTTCCTGGGCCACGCGGTAAAGACAGGTGGAGACCGCCTGCGGCAACGGGTCGGCGACGTTGCGCAAAACCAACGTGCCTTTGATCCCGGTCCGTGTGGAAAAATCGTCGATCAGCCGGTGCAGCGCGATCGGCAAGCCCAAGTCATCCAAGATGGAAGGATGGAATTGATACGCCAGGTGTCTCACGTCGTCCGAGAGTTCGACCAGGCGAGTCTGAATCGTCCGCAGTCCCCGGCCGATCCGCTCCTGGGACAACGGCAGGCTCCGCTCCAGCGTTTCCACTTCCACGATCAGCATCGCCAGCCGTTGGTTGACGTCGTCGTGCAGATCGCGGGACAGGCGCCGCCGCTCTTCTTCCTGCGCGGTCAACAGCCGGGCGGCCAGGGCCCGCAACTCCTCGCGGCTCTGCCGCAACGCGTGCTGGCTGGCTTCCAGGGCTTGCTGCACGCGTTTTCGGTCCGTGATGTCCGAATGCACGGCGACCCACACGGTTCCATGCTCCGGATGTTCCAATGTGGAGATGCTGGCCCAGGACCAGAACGGCGTCCCGTCCTTTTTTCGATTGAGAATCTCCCCTCTCCACACGCCGACGGCGTCGAGCTGACGGACGATCTCACCGGCCGCCTCTCCCGGCATGTTGATGATCCCGATCGGCTTGCCCGTCAGTTCGTTGGGGCCGTAGCCGAAGATGTGTTCGAACGTGGGATTGGCGTACACGATGGTCGCATCGCTCTTGCGGACAAGACAGATCCCCTCAGCTATATTGGCGGCGATGACGCTCTGGAGACGGAGGGCTTCCTCGGCCTGCTTGCGCTCCGTGACGTCGCGCGTGATCTTGAGGAACCCGCGCAGCCGTCCCGACTCGTCCCGCAGCGACGTCAGCACCACGTTGGCCCAGAAGCGGGAGCCGTCCTTGCGGACGCGCCAGCCCTCGTCCTCCACGCGTCCCTGGGCGGTAGCCTGCTCGAGTAGCCAGCGAGGTTTGCCGCTCCGCTTGTCGTCCGCCAGATACAACTGGGCGAAACTGCGGCCGATGATTTCGTCCGCCTTGTAGCCGATGACGCGCGCGGCGCCGGCGTTCCAACTGGCCACCAGCCCCTCCCGGTCCAAAAGAAAAATCGCATAGTCCTGCGTGCCCTCCACCAGCAGGCGAAACCGCTCCTCGCTGGCGCGTAAGGATCGTTCGGTCTCCATCCGTTCCGCGATCTCGGCCACCAGCGCTTTGTTGACGCTCGCCAGTTCCGCCGTCCGTTCCTGGACGCGGACTTCCAGCTCATCGTAGGCGCGGCGGAGCGATTCTTCCGCCCGTCGGCGTTGGAGAAAGAACAGCACGGGAACCCAGATGACGAGCGTGCTGAACAGCCGATTGGTCAGAACCATCCACGTCGGCACCCCGGCGATCGTCGGACTGAACCATGCACCCAGCCCGTTCAGCCCCGAACAGAGGCCCGCCACGAAAATGGGAAACCGTCGGCTGGATGAAGCAAAGGCGAGGATCACGACGCCGCTGTACAAGACGCCATCGGCTACTCCCAGCGGAAGCGAGAGATCAAGGAGAAACAGACCGAAGGTCAGTCCCGTGACTCCCAGGACGAGGGATGTGTCGTTGCGTGAGGTCATTCCGCCGACACGCTCCAGTTGCGCGGAATTATCCTCTCCGCTCGTCGGCCTATTCAAGCGCGGAGTGTTCCGGGTGGCCCCTCGGTTGAGCCGACTGAGCGCGGAACAGCCGGCGAGGAGCGGAACGGATGTGCCTGATCGACCGGCGCGCTAGCCTGCGATGCGCGAAAGGGTCGTTATTGGCCGGGAGCGGCGACGCGGCTCATGCTGACGGCCTTGACAATTTTGGCTTGCCGGATGGACTCGAGAAAACGGTCGGGCGGGCCGACCGGGCGCGGCACTTCCACCGGATACCAGCCGGCGTTGACGGAGCCCTTTCGGCCGTGGATCTCGTCGATCAAGTGCTGGATGCTCTCTTCCGACGTCCCTTCTTGGAACGTGACCCAGAAGGTGAAGGGCTGCGCCTGGGGATCGGGGCGCGCCTCGGCGATTTGCGTGGACGCGGCGGAGTCCTTGGGCGTTCCGGCCAAGGCCGGGGTCTCACCGGACGCCGGCACGGCCTTGGACACATCCACGCCTGCCGACTTCAGGCGATTTCTCAGCTCTTGGTTACTGTGCTCTAGTGTCGCCATCTGCTTGCTCAACGCCTCGTTGGCCGCGGTTAGGGTTCTGAGCTCGTGGCGCAACTGTTCGCGCTCCAGATCGGCCCGGCTCAGGAGCAAGCGGGTGAGGTGTTCGACCTCTCGGCTGACGGCCTTGTTGCGGTCGCCGAGGTTCTGTTGCACGGTCAGCACGCTGTCATTGAGTTTCTGCTGCGTATCCGCGACCGCGGCTAGTGTTCGTTGAAGCTGCTCCAACTCCTGCCGCTGACTCTGCACGGCCTGTGAGGCGTCGGTCTGGGTGTCGGCCAAGCGCGCGACGTCCTGCCGAAGGCGATCGACCTGGGCCTGTGTCGCCGAAACCAGCGCTGAGACCTGGCTGGCGGGCATGACCAGGGGTTCCGGTTTCAACCAACCGGTCATCCGATCGGTCCACAGCGCCACCACCGCGGCGACGAGCGCGACCTGTGTCAGGACCAACACGCGCGGCCATGCCGGTTCGCGAGGCCCGGCACCAGAGACCCCGGAAACTAAGGAAACCGCCGCTTGCTGAACCCGATGCCACAGCGCCGGAGCGGCCTTGTACGTGACCCGGACCGATCCTCCGTCCATCCGGTTGTGAACGGTGATCTCGATCGCGTCGTGCAAAAGCGGGACGCGCGCGGTGCGGAGGCCGAACTCCGGCGCGCACAAGCCGCCGATGAGCGCGCCGTCTTCTGTCCGGATCTCCACAGAGTGAACGATCCGTTCGCGGCTCGCAAAGGCAAATGTCGGCTTGGTGGCTGCGCAGGCAACCGTGCCGACCCGCTCCTGATTGACGAACACCTGCAGCAGGTCGGGCTCCTCCCGACGCCGCTGGGTTGAACGGCTCTTGAGCGCGTCAAGCAGACGTTGGCGATATTCGCTGAGCGGGCCGTCCTGTTCCATGTCTTCTCCCACCTCCTTGTTCCGGTAGGAAAAAGGCCACCACTCCGCCCTTCTGGCGCGGGCGAATATGGAGGTCGATGCGCGGTTTCAATGCGCCGTTGAGCTCAATATACCGAAGGTCGCAGACTTCGACAAAACAATCGCGACACATGGCCAGATGCCAGACCCGGTAGTCGTACCCGTAGTCCTGACCGAAGAGTTCATCCCACTTCTGTCGGGACAAGCAAGGGTAGTGCTCGGGTTCGCTCTTCCGATAATGTGTCTGGAGCAGATGAATGAGCCGTTCGGTCTCCGCGTTCACGCGTTCGGGATGCCGTTGCTTCTGCTCTTCCAGTTCGTGCAATTCGTCTTCGGTAAGGCCGATCTCCTCCACAGCCCGCTGCCAGCCGCTCTGGCGCCACCGTTCGAAGTTCTTGTAGACGCGCTGGCTTTCGGCCATGCCGAGTCCCAGGATTTTCACCACCTGGCCCTGGCCGAATCCGTATAGATGGTAGAACAGCGCCATCAGCGCATCGCGGCTGACCACGGCCCGTGATGTGAGTCCGTCAAGAAACCGGCCCAACGGCGACAATAAATCCTTATGATAACAAAGGGGGTCCGGTTGGCTGTAGTATTTCGCGATCAGACTGTCCAATAAAAACAGCGGACGGCAAGGAACCTCACTCCGGCCACAGACCAAAAACCGCTCGACCAGTTCATACCCCCACCGCAAGGCCAGTTTCTCATGGGCGATATCGTTCTCCCACTGGCCCGTTTCCTTCAAAAAACGTTTGGTATGGCCGGTGGCGCGGTCCAGCAACTCGGGCATCGCCTCCGCCGCAAAGAGATCGAATTCCTCCGCGCTGGCGACGATGCCGCTCAGTCTGCCTGCCACGTCACGGTCTTCGCCCATTGAGGCTCCTCGCACTGTGATATCTTCCCTCCAACCGGAGTGGGAATGCAATTGGACATTTTTGTGAGACATCCAGGCTTTTTGTCCATTGGGGCCCCACAGGGATTTTTGTAAGAAATTCTCGTGCGCCGTGCATGGGGTACGGCGCGACGCAAACCGCTTTTACCTAGGAGGGAGTTGTATGAGGAGATTGGCTGGACTGATCGCGATGGCCGCCATGTTGGTGTTCGGGCTGGCGACAACCGTGACCTATGCCGGGAACGAACCGGCTCCGACGGAGCAGCAGGACAAGAAAGACACCAGCGGATCGAGGCTCTTGGCGGACGAAGAAAAGGACAAGGACAAGGGCGACAAGGGCGGCAAGTTGACGGACGAGAAAAAGGACGACAAGAAAGACAAAGGCGGCCATTGAGTGGTGCGGTTTGTCCGGGAAGGGACACGGCGTTCAAACGCCGTGTCCCTTCGTTGCTTTTGAATTCTTGAACTCCATATCGGGAGGGGACTCATGAGTGCCATCATCGGATTTGCCCTGCTCTCGCTCATCGGCGCCTGGTGGGGCCCACCTGCGACCCTCGCCGCGGACACAAGCACGGCTCCAGTCACCGGCTCTCCCCAGTCGATCAAAGTTGAACTCCTCCGGATCGACGGCGAGTTCTACATTGTCAAAGACGAAACGGGTAAAGAACGGCGACTGCACGTCGGCGGGGACACAGAGGTGTACGGCCAGATCAAGCCTGGCGACCTGATCGAAGTCTGGGTGCAGCCCGACGGGCATGTCAAGACGATCATGATCGTCAAGAGTGCGCCTGCCGCCAACTGACCTGCCCCGGTGCCGGCCGCCCTTCTAGGCTAGCCGTCGCAATCGCTTCCACTGATGCCAGAAGGCGCTGACAGCCCTGCCGACCCCTTTGTGATCGAGCCATGGGACCTTCACCCGCACCTTTTCGCCCTTGCTCGTGCCTTATGCGCGGACGCTTCGGGCTTGCTGACGCCAGGCGCGGCCTCTCCGGCCCTTGCGTCCTCGCTAACGTCGCCGGTCGGCCTGGGGTGAAGAGGAGATAGACGATGCGGACCGCGGTGTTGCGTAAGGGTAGCCGGGAGGGTATGCTCGTTTTGGAACTTGAAACAAGGAGGACCTGATGATGACACGCACAATGCTGCTGGCTCTTGCCATGTCCGTTTTGGTGGTGACCGGATGCGTCAGCAAGGGCACCCACACGCAGACGCTGGGCGAGTTGGACGAAGCCCGGAAAGCCTCGGCCCGGACCGCGGCCGAACTCGAAAAGCTGAAGAAAGAGTCGGCGGCTGAGTTGCAGGCGAGCCGGCAGGCCAATGCCAAGTTGACGAGCGATCTGGAGGCCGCGCGGACCGAAATCGGCAAACTCAAGGAGAACGTCTCGGCGATCCAGAAGGGCTTGTACGAAGAGCGGGATGCGCGTCAGCAAGTGGAAGGCGAATTGAAGAAGCTGCGGGACGAATATCAGGCTGCGCAACAACAACTGGCCGACTTTCGGCGGGAGCGGGACCTGCTGCAGGCCAAGGTGGACGAGCTCAAACGAGACCTGACCGCCGCGAACCAGGCGATGACGAACGCCGAGGCGCGCATCGCCGCGATGCAAAAAGAAAAGCAGGAACTGACGGCCTCTCTTGGGGAGGCCCGGGATCGCGCGCGCGACCTCGAAACCAAGCTGGCGGCCGAATCGGCTCAAGCCGCCGCGCTGCGCGAGGACAAGCAACGGCTCATGAGCGGGACCACGACAGCCCAAGAAGAAATCGCCAAGCTCCAGAAACGAGCTGCTGAACTGGAAACTCAGGCGGCGCTGACGGCGGATTTGACCAAGCGGCTGGAGGAGCGGGATCAGGAAATCGGCAAACTCCGCCAAATGGCCGCCGACCGCGACGCCCTGGCCGCCAAGGTGGCGTCGCTGACGGAGGAATTGAACAAGGCGAAGGAACGCGTGGCGAGTGTGACCGGCGATCTCTCCAGCCTGCGTGATGAAGAGGCCAAACTGAAACAGGAACGTGATCGGTTGGCGCAGGAATGGGAAAAGCTCCAAGCTAGCCTCCAGCGGGAGCAGGAGCGACTGAAGGCGGTAGAAGCCGAGAAAGCGAGGCTGGAGCAGGAGCGGGACAAGCTGATGGCCAGTTTGCAGCAGGAGCAGGAGCGACTGAAAGCCGAGGCGGCCGAAAAGGCCAGGCTCGAGCAAGAACGGGCCGCCAAGGAAGCGGAGATCCAGCGGCTGACCAAGACGCAGGAAGAATTGAACAAGGCGTTGCAGGAAGAAATCGCCAAAGGCAACATCAAGATCAAGCAGATCGGGGACCGACTGACCATCAACATGGTGGACAAAATTCTGTTCGATTCCGGTCAGGCCAAGGTAAAACCGGAAGGGCTCAAGGTGTTGAAGCAGGTCAGCGACATTCTCAAGACCGTGACGGACAAGCAGATCCGAATCGAAGGCCACACGGATAACGTGCCGATCGGCGTCAAGCTGCGCGAAAAATTTCCGACCAACTGGGAACTCTCCACCGCGCGCGCCACCAGCGTCGTGCGTTATCTGATCGAAGAAGGCGGGGTGGATCGGAACAATATCTCGGCCGTCGGTTATGCGGATACGAGGCCGGTCGAAAGTAACGACACGGAGGAAGGTAAGGCCGCCAATCGGCGGATCGAGATCACACTCTATCCGAAGGATCTGTCCGAGATCGTCAAGCAGGTGAAGCAGGCGAGCTGACCGGTCCGGATAAACCTTTGGTTCACCTGTCCGTGAGGATCAGAGCTGGGCGGGAGGCACGAGGCAAGGACCACGGGTTTCAATTCGGCTCCGACGGATTAAGCGGAGCGAATCTCCCGGATAGCCGATACGGCCTGCGGGTTCTCCAGGCTGGAGAGATCACCCGGGTCCTGACCAAGCAGCATCGACCGGATCACGCGGCGCAGAATTTTGGCGTTCCGGGTTTTCGGCAGGTCCGGCACTGCGTGGACTGCGGCGGGCTTGAGGGGCTTCCCCAGCCGTTCCCCCACCAGACTCGCCAACTCCTCGGAGAGTGCCTCGCTCGCGTTCCACCCTGGGCGCAGCACCACGCAGCACACTAAAGCTTCCCCTTTCACCGGATGGGGGACGCCGACCGCGGCGGCTTCGCTGACCGCCGGGTGACCGGTGAGAATCGCCTCCACTTCGGCCGGCCCTAGGCGTTTCCCGGCGATCTTGATCGTGTCGTCCGAGCGGCCCAAGATGTACCAGAACCCGTGTTCATCAATGGTGGCCCAGTCACCGTGCACCCACACCTGCGGCCACCGGGACCAGTAAGTGTCCAGGTAGCGCTGCGGATCGCGCCAGAAGCCCTGGGTCATCCCGACCCAGGGCTTGGTGACCACCAACTCTCCGACCTGCCGACGCACGGGCCGTCCGTCGGCGTCAAAGATCTCCGCTGCCATGCCCAGACAAGGGCCGGTAAAGGCGCAGGGCTTACAGGGCTGCAGGACCGTCCCGCCCACGATCCCGCCGGAGACTTCGGTGCCGCCTGAATAGTTGATGATCGGGCACCGCCCCCGGCCCACCTGCTGAAAGTACCAATGGTAGGCATCCGGAGTCCACGGCTCCCCGGTCGAACCCAGCACGCGCAGAGAGTCGAGAGCATGCTGACGGACCGGATCGTCACCATGTTTCATGAGCGCGCGGATTACGGTGGGGGAGAGGCCCAGAATCGTCACGCGGTGACGGTCCACCAGTTCCCACAGCCGTCCCGGATGAGGCCAGTCCGGAGCGCCCTCGTAAAGCAGGCACGTCGCCCCCAACGAGAGCGCGCCCAAGATCTCCCACGGCCCCATCATCCAGCCCAGATCGGTGAACCAGAACAGCGTATCGTCGGGTTGCAGGTCGAAATGAAAAGCTAAGTCCTGCGCGGCCTTGATCGGAAAGCCGCTGTGGACGTGCACGGTGCCCTTGGGCCGTCCGGTAGTGCCCGAGGTGTAGAGGATCATGAACGGGGCGTCGGCTTCCATCCCCTCGGTTATCGGTGCTTCGCGCTCGTCGGGAGTCGGCTCGTGCCACCACACGTCGCGCCCGGCCTGCCAGGCAACCGGACAGGCGGCCCGCTGTACGACCAACAGATGCTGAACCGTGGGGCAACGCGACGCCGCCTCGTCCGCGACGTGTTTCAGCCTGACCAGCCCGCCGCGGCGGGAAAAGCCGTCGACCGTGACGAGAAGTTTCGCCTCGCAGTCCTGCACCCGAGTTGCCACGGCCTCCGCCGCAAAGCCGGAAAAAATCGGCATATAGATGGCGCCGATCTTGGAGCAGGCCAGCATGACGACGGCCGCTTCGGGAACCATCGGCAAAAAGACCGCCACTCGATCGCCACGGCCTACCCCGAGGCGTCGAAGGATCGCCGCGGCGCGGGAAATTTCGTCCGCCAGTTGGCGGTAGGTGAAGGAGCGCTGCGTTCCGTCTTCGCCTTCCCAGCGGATCGCCGCCACGTCGGCCCGCGGGCCGGTGCGGTGTTTGTCCACGCAGTTGTGCGTCACATTCAGGCGTCCTTCCACAAACCACTGAGGCCACTGGATTCCGTTCGTCAAGTCCAGCACCTGTGAGTAGGGGCGAGCCCACTCGATCCCCAACTCCTGGATCGCCGCCTCCGTGAACCATTCGATCTCGGAGATTGATCGCTGGTGCAGGGAAGGATAATCGGAGATCCGGTGTTGTCGCATGAAGCGGAAAAGCCGGCTTCGCCGGACATACTCCGCCGTGGGACGCCAGAGAATCGGCTGGGGCTGGTCAGGTCCGTTCGTCGATCGGGACATAGGCTCGCGGTGGCGGCCCGGTATAGAGCGCGCGGGGACGGATCAGCCGGTTGTGGTCCTGCTGTTCGATCACGTGGGCGCACCAGCCGGTGATACGCGAGCAGACGAACACCGGCGTGTAAAGGTCGCGGGGAATCTCCATCAGGAGGTAGGCGACGGCGGTATAGAAATCCAGATTAGGGTACAGGCCCTTCTCCTGCTGCATGATCCGGTCGACGATTGTCGCGATCTCGTACCAGCGCAGGTCGCCGCACGCGTGGCTGAGCGCTTCGGCGTGTCGCTGGATGATCGCCGAGCGCGGATCGCCCTTTTTCAACACCCGATGTCCGAAGCCCATCACGCGCTGCTTGGCCGCCAGCGCATCCCGCACCCAGCGCTCGGCCCGGTCGCGCGTTTTGATGTCCAGCAACATGGCCGCGACGGCTTCGTTCGCGCCGCCGTGGAGCGGGCCCTTAAGCGTCCCGATCGCCGACGTGATCGCCGCGTGCAGGTCGGTCATGGTGGAGGCCGTGACGCGCGCGGCGAACGTCGAGGCGTTGAACTCATGCTCGGCGTAGAGAATGAGCGAGACGTCCAGCACCCGGGCCATGGCCTGGGCCAGGCTGTCGCCCTGATGGTCAGTCAGGAGATAAAGCAGATTCTCGGCGAAACGCAGGTCGGCGCGCGGCCGAACCTGCCGCTTGCCGTGCGCGAGGCGGTAGGCGGTGGCGATCAGAACCGGAATCTGGGCCAGCAACCGAACGGACTTGCGGACGTTCGCCTCGTGCGAGCAGTCGGCGGCGTCGGGGTCCGTCATGCCGAGCAATGACACACCGGTGCGTAGCAGGTCCATCGGATGGGCTTCGCGGGGCGCCACGCCGATAAAGGCTTCCACCGGGCCGGGCAGCGCCCACTGGCTGTGCAGCCGGCCGGCAAAGTCGTCCAGTTCCTTGCGGGTCGGCAGCTTGCCAAAGAGGAGGAGGTAGGCGACTTCTTCGAATGTCGCCCGCTCCGCCAGGTTCCCGATCGCGTAGCCGCGATAGCGCAGCCCCGAGCCGTCTTCGTCCACTTGGCAAAGGGCCGTCTCGCCGGCCAACACGCCTTCGAGGCCGGGACTGTACGGCGTGAGCGGGGGACCAGGTTGCGAGTCGTTAGATTTGGGATTCATGGTCACCAGGCCGGAATAACCGTTCCCGCTGTTCGTATTCAGTGTACCGCAGCAATTCGTACAGTTGCTGTCGTGTGTGCATCCGGTTCAACGAATCCCGCTGGGAACCGAGCGTTTTCAGCTCCAGCAGCAGGGTCTCGATCGCTTTAGTCGCCACGCGGAGGGTGCTGACGGGAAACAGCACGAGGCGATAGCCCAGTTCCTCGAATGCTCCGACGCTCAGATACGGGGTCTTGCCGAACTCGGTCATATTGGCGACCAGCGGAATCTTGATCCCCGCCTCGGCCATCTGCTCGGCGAAACGGCGGAACTCATCCGCGGACTCGAGCGCCTCCGGGAAGATGGCGTCGGCTCCGGCCTCGACGTAGGCGCGCGCTCGTTGCACAGCCGCGTCCAGGCCCTCGACCGCGCGAGCATCGGTGCGGGCGACAATTACAAAGTCCGGATCGCGCCGCGCTTCCACGGCGGCACGGACCTTCGCGACCATTTCCTGCGTGGAAACCAGCCGCTTCCCTGGCAGATGCCCGCACTTCTTGGGAATCTCCTGATCTTCCAACTGAATCCCAGCCAAGCCCGCCTGCTCGAATTCGCGAATCGTCCGCATGACCGACAAGGGAGGACCGAAACCGGTGTCAACGTCGGCCACGGCCGGGATCGTGACCGCATTGGCGATCGTCGCGGCGTCGGCCAACACCTCCGTCATGGAAAGCAAGCCGATGTCCGGCAAGCCCCGCGCCGCCGCCAGCGCGGCGCCGGACACGTAGCACGCGTCGAAGCCGGCCCGTTCGATCTGGATCGCCGTGAGCGCATTGAACGCACCGGGCAACACCACAGTCCGCTTGGCGATCAATTCGCGCAGCCGTTGCGGCTTTGTGTGCACCTTGTCACGTCTCACGCCTTACCCGTCGCGAATTCTGAGCAAAGGCATCAAGATACCGATATCCTTGACACTCTCGAGTTGCCGGATCAGCTCGATCACCTTGCGCGCCCGCGCATGTCCCAACGGCTTGGCGGCGAGACCTAGAAACTTCTCCTCGACCTGGCTGTCCAACATCGGGTTGCGCGGATGGCCAAGCGGATCGTCCACTTGTTTTGTGTATTCTTTGCCGGACGCCATCTTGACCGTTATCCGCGTCGGCATTGACTCCGGATAGCGGCCGGCGAACTCCGGTTGCGGCACCACGCGGACCTTCTGCATCAGGGTGTGCACCGCCGGGTCGTCCAGCCGTTTCCGGTCGAACGAGGCGAGCGTCACGGTCCCGTCTAGCAAGGCCACGGCCACGCAATAAGGAAAACTATGGTCGGCCGTCTCTCTCGTGCGAGGCCGCCACTTCTCCGGATCGCGGCCGATGATTTCGATTGCTACATCGTAGCTGCCGAGTTCCACCTCTGCGATATCCGCCAGCGCCCGCGGGCCTTCCATTTCCAGCAGCTCCTGGCGCAACGCGAGGGCCGCCTCCACCGCCGTCTGGGCATGATACTCGACGGGGTAGTGTTTGATGTAGGTATCCAGAATCTTGAAAGGCGTCCGGCCTCCTTCTTGGCCTGCCGGGGCGGAGCCTGCTCCCTTGCCCGGTTTTTCCCCGCCCAAGACCGACAACTCGAAGGGTCCCGATATCAACTTCATGAATCCTTTCTCGCCCTCGAAGATCGGTGCTGGCCCTGTCATGCCCTGTCGGGCCAGCATCGCCGCGAACACGCCGTTGCGCGCCGCGTTGGAGAAGGCGCACGCCTTCCACATCGACAGGTCTCCGACCCGTGTCTGCCGCAAGGCGATGTTCGCGACGCCGGCCAAATTAATCGCCTGCGCCGTGCGTGCCGCCGGCAGCGCGAAGAGTTTGGCCGCCGCCACCGCAGCGGTGAACGGGCCGTACGTCACGTGGTCCCAGCCGCGGGGGCGAAGCGCCGCTGCGTCACAGAACCGGCAATGCAGCTCATAGGCCAGAACCAGCGCTTCGATCACCTGTTTGCCCGATGCACGGACGACTTCGCCGACCGCTAGCACGGCCGAGAGGTTGTCGGAAGGATGAGCTGGTTCTTTGGAGAGATAGGTATCGTTGAAGTCCAGGTAGCGGACCATCGCGCCGTTGGCGAATGTCGCCAAATCGGGTGTCGTCTTGCAATCGGTCCCCCAAAGGGTCGAGCCTCCCGAAACCTTCACCGATGCGGCCAATCGTCGGGCGATGCGGCAAGGTTCCGCACGCCATGCGCCGAACGCGCAGCCCAGACTATCGAGCACGCGACGTTTTGCTTCGTGCACGACCGCCTGCGGCAAATCCCTGTAAGAAAGCCGGTGGACGTAGTCAGCCAGCCGTTCCGCGAGCATGCTCGATCTCACGAAAGGAACGTCATCGGTTGAGGGTCATTGATCGCCGGTGGAACGCGGTCGCGACCGCACAAGGGACGGGTTCCGGCCATTGACGATCGGCTGTGGACCATGATCTTGAATACGACTTTCACTCCTCACTGAATTTCGGCGGTCGTTTCTCCAAGAACGCTTGCACGCCTTCCTTCTTGTCTGCCGTCTCGCATAGCGCCCCAAACAATTCGGCCTCGCGGGCGAGCCCCTCCGCCATCGGACTGTCGAGCCCGGTGCGGATGGCGCGAAGCGCGGCCTGAACGGCATGGCGTCCCTTCGAAGCGATCTTGGCTGCGACGGCGGTCGCCTCCTTCACGACCTCGGTCGCCGGTACGATCCGATTCACCAATCCCAGGTCCAGCGCCTGCTCGGCTGTGACCGCCTCGCCCGTTAGAATCATCTCCGCCGCCCGCGAGGGACCGATGATGCGTGGCAGACGTTGGGTGCCGCCGAATCCCGGAATCAGCCCCAACGTGATTTCCGGCAAGCCCAGCGTGGCGCCGGCCGCGGCGATCCGAATGTGGCAGGCCATGGCGAGTTCGAGCCCTCCGCCCAGGCACGGACCGTTGATCGCCGCGATGATCGGTTTGTCGAATCGCTCGATGCGGTTCAACAGGGCCTGGCCGCGGCCGGCGAGGTCCGACCCGGTATGCGCGCTGTTCACCTGCGCCAACTCCTTGATATCCGCTCCGGCACAAAAGAAACGACCTTCGCCAGTGAGCACCAGGGCGGCCAGGCGTTTGTCCGCCTCCAGTTCCCCCAGTACCCGATCCAACCGTTCGAGCACCGATCGGGTGAGCACATTGGCGGGCGGATTGTTCATGGTGATCCGTCCGATCCGGTCCGTTACGGTCACAGCCACGCCTGGTTCAGCCATACCCTTCTCCCCTCGCCCGGGCCTGTTTCCTCGCCAGGCCGTTCCCACTAATGTTGTTACATCCCGAGATGCTTTTTCAGGATCGGCGAGTCCTTAATAGCGACATTGGTCGGGGCCAGTTCCGTTGCTTTCTTGAACTCGGCTGTCGCCTCCTCGTGTTTGCCCATCTTGTCGAGGGTCAACGCCAGATTGAAATGCGCCTCGGCCAGATTGGCGTCCTTCTTGATGGCCTTTTGAAACCATTCGGCCGCCACGTCCCAATGGCCTTGTCTGAAATGCCCTACGCCTTCATCGTTGTCCTCGCGACCGGCCGAGCCGGCCGGGGACATGAGCGCTGTCTCCGCCCCGCCCGTGGGCTTGCCGGAATCGCAAGCCGGGAGCGACATGAACAATCCGACCGCAACCGCGATCAAGAGAGACACACGTGCCATGGCCTCCTCCCTACCAAGCTTCGTATGAGCCGCTCGCTCGTTTTCGGTCGCGTAACCGATACAAGCGGATGGAGTCCTCGACCCACTGGACTTTCTTGATCTCCCATATTGAGCATATTGAGGCTACGCATCCTTGCCCTGAAGATCGAGAATCCGCTGATGTTCGGCGATCGCCCGGATAAGGTCGGGAATGCCGTCGCCTTTCAACGCCGACACGCGCACCACGTGTGGGTGCCACTCCTGCAGGTCCCGTACAGTCGACTCGGCGCCTTCCCGGTCCGCCTTGTTCACCACGATGAGGTCGGCGATCTCCAATAACCCTGCTTTCATGGCTTGCACGTCATCGCCCAGTCCTGGCGCCACCACTGCCACGACAATCTGGGCGACCGTGGCGATGTCCGTGCCATCCTGGCCGGCCCCGATGGTTTCGACCAGGATCACATCGTAGCCCGCCGCGTCCAGCACGGTTACGGCGTCCCGCGTCGCCTCCGCCAGGCCGCCGTGCCGGCCCCGCGTGGCCATGCTGCGGATATAGACGCGCGGATCGAGCGCATGGTCCTGCATGCGGATCCGGTCGCCGAGAATGGCGCCGCCGCTGCGCGGACTGGTGATATCCACCGCCAGCACCGCGACCGTCTTCTCCTGCCGGCGATAGGCCCGCACCAGTTGGTCGATCAACGTGCTCTTGCCGGCGCCGGGATAGCCGGTGACGCCGATCACGGCCGCGTGGTTTCGGCCGGGGAGCAGGGCGAGCGCCGCCGTCCCGTGAGGGTCGCCGTTCTCCAGCAGGGTGATCAGGCGAGAGACGGCCCGCAGATCGCCGGTTTTCACGCGTTCGACAAACGCCGCGATATCTAGCATAGGCCGCACTTCTGAGTTCATCATGGCTCCTGATCCCCGACCCTGCACTCCGTGCCTATTGTCAAAGCCGACAGCCGCGAGGTCAACCCGCGGCTCAGATGTCGAACGAGTCGCCGAGCTGCCGCTACCACTTGGATTTCATTCACCGGCACCGTCGCGCCGGAGGCCTTTAATGCGTACACCAAGTCTTCAGTGGCTACGTTGCCGGATGCGCCAGGGGCGTAGGGACAACCTCCCAAGCCTCCGGCTGAACTGTCGAATGCCTCGACCCCGTATTCCCACCAGGCGGTCAACGCGTTGGCGACCGCCATCCCGTACGTGTCGTGAAAATGGAGCGAGAGGCGGTCCCTTGAAAGGCACGGCAGTGCTGCGTCCAGGAGCCGCCGCACATCGGCCGGCGCCGCCTTCCCGATCGTGTCCCCCAGTGAGATCTCGTCCGCACCCAGGTCGAGGAGCCGCTTCATCACCTCCGTCACCCGTGTCGGTGCGATCCGGCCTTCGTAGGGACAGAACACAGCGGTGGAGACATACCCCCGCACGACCATGCCGTCGCGTTTGGCGCCGGCCACCACGGGCCGGAATCGTTCCAGCGATTCGCGGATCGTCGCCTTAATGTTGCGCTGCGTGAAGGTCTCGGAAGCGGCGGTGAAGACCGCGATCTTCTGCGCCGATACCGCCCGCGCCCGTTCCAGCCCGCGCTCGTTCGGCACCAGCGCCGAGTAGATAACGCCGGGCACCCGCTCGATCTTGCGGAATACCTCGTCGGTGTCCGCCAGTTGCGGCACGGCAACAGGCGAGACGAACGAGCCGACTTCAATCTCGCCGACGCCGGTCCTCGACAATGCGTTGACAAAGGCGACCTTGTCGTCGGTCGGTATGATCCCCGGCTCGTTCTGCAGGCCGTCCCGTGGACTGACCTCGATGATCCGCACATGGGGCGAACGGGGATCAGGTTCGTCGGAACGCGCGTTCGGGTGCAAGGGGCGCTCCACACTCGGTTCGTTCTTCGGCCCACGCCGGGGCGCGTTTCTCCCAGAAGGCCCGGAGTCCTTCTTGGGCTTCCGCCGACAGTCTGGCCTCCGCGCTGGCGTGCGCGCACACTGTCCATTGATCCGCGTCGGGCAACCGGAGAATTCGGCGGAACAACGCCTTGGTGTGTCGCGACGCCAGGGGCGCCAGGTGCAAGACCGCCTCGATCAGTTCGTCGATCCGCTTGTCGAGCCCGTCTTGCGCGACGATGTCGTGAATCAGGTTGAACTGTTTAGCCACCGCAGCGGAAAAGGCTTCGCCGGTCAGACAGTAGCGGCGGACAAACGATTCGCCGGCTTTGCGCAACAGGAACGGCGCGATCACGGCTGGAACCAGTCCCAGCTTGACCTCGCTGAGCGCAAAGACTGCGTCCTGGGACGAGACGACGATGTCGCAGACCGCCAGCAAACCAACTCCGCCCCCGAAGGCCGAGCCATGGATGCGGCCGATCACGGGACAGGAGCATTCATCGATCGCGCGATACATCCGGATCAGCCGTTCCGCGTCTTCATGCGCCTGCGCCGCCGACACAGGCGGGTCCGGGCTCATCCACCGGAGATCGGCGCCGGCGCAGAAAACCGGACCGGCACCGGTCAGAACCGCGCCTCGCACCGACGGGTCGGCGCCCAGTTCTTCGAACGCCGTGCGCAGCTCATCGACCATCACGGCGTCAAACGCATTCCGCCGTTCGGGTCGATTCAGGGTGACATGCGCGATGCTGCGCGAGAACTCGACCAGAAGGGTGTTGAATTGGGGCATCGGTTCATCTCCCTTTGAGTTGAGCGGGGAGCCCATAGCGAACAGCCGGCCACTGACAGGCCCCCATCCCAACTTGCCCCATATACAGATGGGGGGGAGGGGTCACATCCGGAATACCGGCGCGTGGCTCTCGCGGATCGGCGCCGTGGCGGCGATATCGAGGCACAGGCCGAGGACGCGGCGCGTCTCCGCCGGGTCGATGATCCCGTCGTCCCACAAGTGAGCGGTGCTGAAATAGGGGCTCCCCTCCCGCTCATATTGCTGCAGAATGGACTCGGTGATGCGCCGCTGCTCTTCGTCAGACAGGCTCTTGTACTCCCGCTCGAGCTGCTGCTGTTTCACCGTCACCAGCACCTGGGCCGCCTGCCAGGGACCCATCACCGAGATCCGCGCATTGGGCCAGATGAAAAGGAACCGAGGGTTGTAGCCTCGCCCGCACATGGCATAGTTGCCGGCGCCGTGCGATGCGCCGATGATCACCGTGAATTTGGGTACCTCCGTCGTGGCCACAGCTTGTACCATTTTGGCGCCGTCTTTGATGATCCCTCGTGCTTCGTACTCCCGACCGACCATGAAGCCGGTGATGTTCTGGAAAAAGATCAGCGGGATGCGCCGCTGACCGCAGAGCTGGACGAAGTGCGCTCCCTTCAGCGCGGCTTCGGACAGGAGCACGCCGTTATTCGCTACGATGCCGACCTGATGGCCCATCCAACGGGCGAAGCCGCAGACCAGCGTCTGCCCGTACCGGGCCTTGAATTCATGAAAGCGGCTGCCGTCCACCAGGCGCGCGATGACCTCTCGCACCTCGAACGTCTGGCGCGAATTGCTCGGGATCAGCCCATACAAGTCGCTCGCCGGGTAGAGCGGCTCCTCGATCTCGGCGCGGCGGGGCATGGGCGGCTTCTTGCCCAGGGTGGCAACGATGGAACGGCAAATCTCCAGCGCGTCGTGGTCGTCTTCCGCCAGGTGGTCGCTCACTCCGGAGAGCCGCGTATGGAGGTCGGCCCCGCCCAGCGCTTCCGGGGTCACGTCCTCACCGGTGGCTGCTTTGACGAGCGGCGGTCCGGCAAGATAGATCGTGCCGGTTCCTTTGACAATCACGTTCTCATCGCACATGGCCGGGACATATGCGCCTCCGGCCGTGCACATGCCCATGACTACGGCGATCTGCGGAATGCCCAATGCCGAGAGGCGGGCCTGGTTATAAAAGATACGCCCGAAGTGATCCCGATCCGCGAAGACTTCGGCCTGCAAGGGGAGAAACACGCCACCGGAATCCACCAGATAGATCGCCGGGAGGCGGTTCTCCAGCGCGATTTCCTGGGCCCGGAGATGCTTTTTGACCGTGAGGGGGAAGTAGGTACCGCCTTTGACGGTCGCATCGTTAGCGGCGATCACACAGGGGCGTCCGCAGATGTATCCGATCCCCGTAATCAATCCGGCGGCGGGAACCTGGTTGTCGTACAGGCCGAAGGCCGCTAGGGGACTGAGCTCAAGCCAAGGCGAATCGGGGTCGAGGAGGGCGGCGATCCGCTCGCGGGCGGTGAGTTTGCCGCGTTTCTTCTGCAACGCCACCGCATCGGCCGGTCCTCCGGCTTGGGCCTGAGCAAGGTGTTTCTTCAGGTCGGCCAGGAGGTTTTCGTAATGCCGCTGATTCTGTCGAAACTCGTCCGAGGTCGCGACCACCGCCGTCTTGAGTACGCGCATAGAAGCCGGCCTCTCTACCGGTGCAGCTTGAGCCCTTTGACAAACTCCACGATCTCGCTCATCGGCGTGCCCGGCCGGAACAGTCCCCGCACGCCGGCCGCTTTCAGACGCGGCACGTCTTCGTCCGGGATGATCCCCCCGCCGAACACGGCAATGTCGTCTGCCCCCTGTTCCTTCAACAATTCCAACACGCGAATGAAGAGCGTGTTGTGGGCGCCGGAAAGAACGCTCAACCCGATCGCGTCGACGTCTTCCTGGATGGCGGCGCTCACGACTTGTTCCGGCGTCTGATGGAGGCCCGTGTAGATCACCTCCATACCGGCGTCGCGGAGGGCTCGTGCGACCAGTTTGACGCCTCGGTCGTGGCCGTCGAGACCGACTTTGCCGATCAGCACGCGAATAGGCTTCACCGTGACGGTCATGGCTGTGCCTGAGGGAGCCGTGTGATCACGTAATCATGAAACCCTGACCGGCTCCAAGAAATATTTCCCCTCCCTATCCCGCCGCACATACCCCATCGTAATAGCCGGGTCATGTTCGAAGATCAGCAGCCAGTTCTCGTCGCAGGCGCGCCGGAGCACCTTCCGTTTGGTCTCCAATGTCTGCAACGGATAGAGATCGTACCCCATGATATAGGGCAGGGGTAGATGCGAGACAGTGGGAATCAGGTCCCCGAGGAAGAAAGCCACCTGGCCTTCCGACTCGATCTTCACGCTTTGATGATGGGGCGTGTGGCCGTGCGTCACCACCACGGAGACACCGGGCACGATCTCGGCGTCGCCGTTGAGGAATTCCCACCGGTGTTCCTGTGCGAGCGGAACGAAGTTCTCCTCGCGATAGCTGGCTTTCGTCCGCTCGTTAGCCGACACCGCGTCTTCGTATTCACCCCGCTGAATGGAGTAAGAAGCCTTGGGAAACGCGGGCACGACCTGCGGGCCCTGCCGCAACGTATTCCCGCCCGCATGGTCGAAGTGGAGGTGCGTATTGATGACGAGATGAATGTCCTCGGCCGCGACGCCATGCTCCTTCAACGACTCGAGCAGGGTCGGCGTGCGGTCGATCGCGAACCGCTCGCGGTATTTGGCGTCCCACTTGTCGCCGAGGCCCGTATCCACCAGGATGTTCTTCCCGTGCGCCCGGACTAACAGGCAGGTCACGCTCAACTGAATGCGGTTCTGCTCATCCGCCGGACAACACTGCTCCCAGAGGACCTTCGGCACGACCCCGAACATTGCGCCGCCATCCAACCGGAACCGGCCGTCGGCGACCGGGTAGATGTCAAATGCACCGAGCTTCATGTTGCTTGCAAGTGCTCAGCTCAAGCTGATCGTTGGCAACCGATGGTTCTATAGCACCACTGGCTCTCTATATGTCCCGAATACTTCCCTGAGCGCCGCACAAATCTCCCCCAAGGTCGCCTTCGCCTTCACCGCCTCGATCAGGTAGGGCATCACGTTCTCGCTGCAGGCGGCGGCCTCCTGCAACTCTTCCAACGCCCCGGCCATCTTATAGGGGTCTCGCGCCTTGCGGAGATCGGAAAGCCGTGCGACCTGCTCCCGCTCCACCTCCGGGCTGATCCGCAAGATGGGAATCGGACGGGACTCTTGTTCCACGTACGCGTTGACACCGACGATCATTCGTTCTTTCTGCTCTACCTCACGCTGATACCGCTGCGACGCTTCCAGAATTTCCCGTTGCGGGAATCCGCGTTCGATGGCCTTCACCATGCCGCCCATGGCATCGAGCTTGCAGAAGTACTCGCGCGCGCCTTCTTCCAAACGATTGGTGAGCGCCTCGATATAATACGAGCCGCCGAGCGGGTCCACGGTGTTTGTCACCTCGCTTTCATAGGCGATGATCTGCTGCGTCCGCAGGGCCAGTTTGACCGCCTCCTCGGTCGGCAAGGCCAGTGTTTCGTCCATGGAGTTGGTATGAAGCGATTGGGTTCCTCCCAACACCGCGGCGAGGGCCTGGAGCGTCGTCCTGACGACATTGTTCATTGGCTGTTGCGCGGTCAGGGAACAGCCGGCGGTTTGCGCGTGGCAGCGGAGTTGAAGCGAGCGAGGATCCTTGGGATGGTACCGGCGCTCCATCTCGCGCGCCCAGAGCCGCCGGGCCGCCCGGAACTTGGCGATCTCTTCGAAGAAGTCGTTGTGGACGTTGAAGAAGAACGACAACTGCGGCGCGAACTCGTCCACCGCCAGCCCGGCCTTCACCGCCTCGTCTACGTAGGTCAGGCCGTCGTACAGCGTGAAAGCCAACTCCTGGACCGCCGTCGAACCGGCTTCGCGGATGTGATAGCCGCTGATGCTGACCGGGTGCCACTTGGGGACGGATTTAACACAATAGGCGATGGTGTCCGTGATGAGCCGGAGCGACGGTTCTGGCGGGAACAACCATTCTTTCTGCGCGATGTACTCTTTCAGAATGTCATTCTGGAGCGTCCCGTCCAGGCGCTCAAAGGAAATACCCCGCTTTTCCGCCACCGCTAGGTACATGGCAAAGATGACGGCCGCCGGACCGTTGATGGTCATGGAAGTCGTGACCTGATCCAATGGGATGTCCTCGAACAGCCGCTCCATGTCGGCAAGGCAGGAGATCGCGACGCCGCAATAGCCAACCTCGCCGCGCGCGCGCGGATCGTCTGCGTCCAGCCCCATCAGGGTCGGCATGTCAAAGGCGACGCTCAAACCGGTCTGCCCGTGCTGGAGCAGGTATTTGAAACGGCGGTTGGTATCCTCCGCGCTGCCGAAGCCGGCGAACTGACGCATAGTCCAAAGCCGGCCGCGATACATGGTGGGATAGACGCCGCGGGTATAGGGAAATTCGCCCGGCGCGCCGAGCTCGGTGTCGGGGGTCCAGCCCTTGAGGTCGTCGGCAGTGTAGACGCGCCGAATCTCCAATCCCGAGAGCGACGTGAATCGTGACTTGCGCTCTTGCATCGTCTTGTGCCTTCGGCTCGAGCCGGGCTGCCTAAGGTCAGCGATCAGACCTTATTCGTTGTCGCCTCGCGCGGATCGCCGCTCCTTTCGTACATGTAGAACCCGCGTCCGCTCTTCCGTCCCAACCACCCCGCCTCGACGTACTTGCGCAGCAGCGGACAAGGCCGAAACTTGGGATCACCGAGATCCGCCTGGAGGACTTCGCAGATCGCCAGCACAGTGTCCAAGCCGATCCGATCGGCCAGCGCGAGCGGCCCGACGGGATGATTCGCGCCGGCGGTCAGGGCGAGATCGATATCTTCGGCCGTGCCGACCCCTTCTTCCAGCGCGAAGATGGCTTCGTTGATCATAGGGATGAGGACGCGATTCACGATGAACCCCGGCACGTCCTTGCAGACCACCGGCGTCTTGCCCAGGCGCCGCACCAGGTCGAGTACAAGGTTGATTGTGTGCTCGGAAGTTTCCAGGCCGCGCACCACTTCGACCAGCCGCATCACCGGCGCCGGGTTCATGAAGTGCAATCCGACCACCCGGTCTGGCCTGCCCGCGGCCGCGCCAAGCTTCGTAATGGAGATGGACGAGGTATTGCTGGCCAGAACCGTGTCGCGCGGGCACACGCGATCCAAGCGTGTGAACAGTTCCTGTTTGAGCGCAAGATCCTCGGGAATCGCTTCAATGACGAGCTGGGCGTCGCGGAGCCGGTCAAGGTGGACCATCGGGTGGATCAGCGTCATGACGCTGCCCGCCTGGTGCCGGCTGAGGGTGCCGCGCTCGACGGCCCGCTCAACGCCCTGACGGATCTTCTTGAGCGCTTCCTCCAGCGCCGGTTCGGCCACGTCGAGGAGCAGGACCTGGTAGCCGGTCTCGGCGAAGACCTGGCTGATCCCACGCCCCATCTGCCCGGCGCCGACGACGCCGACCGTCTTGATGTCGTCAAGATGCATGGATCTGCAATCCGTTGCCTTCTTCAGCTTGGCCGTTCCACGATCATGGCCAGCGCTTCGCCGCCGCCGATGCAGAGACCGGCCAGGCCGCGCCAGGCGCCACGGGCTTCCATGGCGTAGAGCAAGGTTGTGAGGATCCGCGCGCCTGTCGCGCCGATGGGATGGCCCAACGCCACGGCGCCGCCGTTCACGTTGACCTTGCGCGGATCCAGCCCCAATTCCCGATTGATCGCTACCGATACGGCGGAGAAGGCTTCGTTGATCTCGAATAAGTCGATATCGCTCACCGTCAGACCAGTCTTCTTCAGGACAAGTTTGATGGCCTCGACTGGTGCGATGGTGAACCATTCGGGCGCCAACGCCGCGCCCGCGTAGCCGACGATCCTGGCCATCGGCTTGAGCCCCAGGGCGGCCGCTTCGTCCTCTGCCATCACGACAAGCGCCGCCGCGCCGTCGTTGCACGACGGCGAGTTCCCCACGGTGAGCACGCCGTCTTCCTGAAAGACCGGCTTCAAGCTTCGCAGCCTGCCGAGATCAGCGCGGTTGGGTTCTTCGTCCTCCGTCACGATGAGCGGCGGCCCTTTTTTTTGGGGGACCTCGACCGCGACGATCTCTCGCTTGAAGGCTCCGGTGGCGATGGCTTCCCGCGCGCGACGATAGCTTTCAAGCGCAAAGTCGTCCAACTCGGAGCGGGTCAGCCCGTACTTGGCGGCGCACAGCTCCCCTCCGTTGCCCATGTGGAATTGGTTATAGACGTCCCACAGGCCGTCTTTGACCAGACTGTCGATCAATTCGGCGTGGCCCAAACGGTAGCCTTGGCGGGCCCTTTCCAAGAGATAGGGCGCGCGCGTCATGCTTTCCATGCCTCCCGCCACCACGACACGGGCGTCACCGGCGGCGATGGCTTGGGCCGCCATGATGACGGTCTTTAAGCTCGACCCGCAGACCTTGTTCACGGTCGTCGCGCCGACGGAATTCGGAATCTTAGCGCCGATAGCGGCCTGTCTGGCCGGTGCCTGCCCCAATCCCGCGCTCAAGACACAGCCCATAAACACTTCGTCCACCCGCTCCGGCGGCAGGTCGATCCGCTTCAAGGCTTCGGCGATGGCGATGCTGCCCAGCTTGGTGGCCGGGAGGGGGCTAAACACGCCGTTGAAACTCCCCATCGGAGTCCGCACCGCGCTGACGATGACGGCTTGCCGCGTTTTCATTACGCTCTCCATAAGCCTTCCATCCATAATCCAGACTCTCCGCCGAACATACCGGTGACGCCGACCTGGGCGTCCGTGCACGCGCAGCGGGGTCCCTCCACCGGATGGGGTGCGAGCCTACACCCGTTGCAATTGGAGAAACGCAACGGCTACCCGACTGGTCGGTGACAGGTCCCGCCTGTTCATCCCAGGAACTTCTCCCACTCGCTCTGTTCAAGGTACTGTTTCACTTTGGCCATAAACTGATCGGCCGTCGCACCATCGATCACCCGGTGGTCGAACGACAGGCTCAGATAGCACATCGGCCGGATCGCGATGGCATCGTTGATCACGACAGCGCGTTTCTGCACCGCCCCGATGCCGAGAATCGCGATCTGCGGCTGATGGATGATCGGTGTACTGAAGAGGCTGCCAAACCCACCATGGTTGGTGATGGTGAATGTGCCGCCCTGCACCTCCTCGGGGTTCAGTTTCTTGGTCCTGGCCCGCTCCGCCAGATCGGCGACTTCCCGGCCCAACTGCAGGAGCCCCTTCTGATCCGCGTGTCGTACGACTGGCACGAGCAACCCGTCCTCCAGCGCGACCGCGATGCCTATATGGACGTCTTTCTTGATAATGATGCCCTGATCTCCCCAGGACGAGTTCAGGATGGGGACGTCCTTGATCGCTCGCGTAACCGCGTTGATGACGAAGGGGAGGTAAGTCAAAGAACGCCCTTCGCGGAATCTGGCGATAGCGGTGAAGTCCGCTTCGAAGAACGTGGCCACATGGGCTGAGGTCTGGCGGCTCTTGACCATCCGCTCGGCGATCGTCTTGCGCATCGGCGTCAGCGGCAGGATTTCTTCGCCCGCCGAAGGCGCCTCGGCGGCCCGCGGTTCGCGGTCTGCGGTCCGACGGGCCACGAAGTCCAGGACATCCTTCTTGGTCACGCGTCCCCCGGTGCCAGTGCCGGCGACCTGCGACAGGTCTACGCCGTGTTCCTTCGCCAGTTGCCTGACGGCTGGGGAGTAGTGGTCCGGCCCTGCGGCGGACGGTTCCATCGGGCGGACGACCACGCCGCCGACGCGGTTGATGACGCCGGTCGAGGGCTGCTCGCTTTCCAACCGCCCGAGCAATGTGCCGATTGGCACCGTCTGGCCGGCCTGCACGAGCACTTCACTCAGTACCCCGGTGGCCGGGGAGGGGATTTCGAGCGAGACCTTGTCGGTCTCCACTTCCAACAACGGCTGGTCTTTCTCAATACGGCCGCCGGGCGGAATCATCCACTTAATTATGGTCCCCTCGGCGATGCTTTCTCCGAGTTGGGGCATGAGAATGTCAACCACGTCGCCCTCCAGGTTCCGTGAGGCCCAAGGCTCAATACGCCGCCAACTTCCGTGCTGCGGCGACGATGTCGCCGACCTTCGGGAGAAAATACTCCTCCAGCGGCGCACTGAACGGCACGGGGGTATCGGGCGCGGCGATGCGCAGAATCGGCCCATCCAGGCAGTCGAAGCATTCTTCTGCCAACAGCGCGGCGATTTCCGCGCCGATGCCGCCGGTCTTGTTGTCCTCATGGAGCATGATGGCCTTGCTGGTTTTGCGCACCGAGGCGAAGATCGTTTCCTTGTCGAGCGGGATCAACGTCCGCAGGTCTACGATCTCGAGCTCGATCCCTTCCTTGGTCAACATCTCGGCCGCCTCCAACGCGAGGTGCACCGTTGCCCCGTAAGTCACGACCGTAATATCCTGGCCGGCCCGTTTCACCTCGGCTTTCCCGATCGGTACGATGAAGTCCTCGCGCGGCAGCACCGCCTTGATCCGGCGGTAGAGAAATTTGTGTTCGAAGTAAATGACCGGATTAGGATCGCGAATCGCCGCCTTCAGCAGGCCCTTGGCGTCGTACGGCGTCGAGGGAGCGACGATCTTCAGCCCCGGCGAGTGAAAGAACCAGGCCTCCGGGCACTCCGAGTGGAAGGGCCCGCCGTGCACGCCGCCGCCGAAGGGAGCCCGGATGACCATCGGCACCGCGGCGCCCCAGCGGTAGTGGTTCTTGGCCGCGACCTCCGTGATCTGATCGAACGCGCAGGAGATGAAATCGGCGAACTGCATTTCCACCACCGGCCGCATCCCCATCATCGCGGCGCCGATCGCCGCGCCGACGAAACCGGACTCGGAGAGCGGCGTGTCCAGGACCCGCCACTCGCCGTATTTTTTCTGAAATCCCTCGGTGATGCGGAAGGCCCCGCCATACGGACCGATGTCCTCACCCAAAAGAAAGACCCGTTCGTCTCGGGCCATCTCCTCATCCAGCGCCTGCGAGATCGCCTCCAGGTATGTGACTTCCTGTGCGGTCGCCGTCGTCATGGCTGCACCTCGTCCTCCGTCGCGAACACCCCGTCCAGCACTTCCCGTCCCTCCGGCAGCGGGCTCTGTTCGGCGAACTCTACCCCGGCCTCGACTTCTTGCTTGACCCGGGCGTCGACTTCTCTGAACGTCGCGTCGTCCGCGTAGCCGAGCTGTTTGAGCATCTGCTCGGCCTTCATGATCGGATCCTTTTTCTTCCATTCCTCCAACAACTCGCGCGGCACGTACTTGGCCGAGTCATGCTCCGAATGGCCGTGCATCCGCATCGTCTTGGCTTCGATGAAGGTCGGCCCGTCACCGGACCTGGCCCGCTGAATCGCGCGCTTGGCGGCCAGGTAGACCGCCGCGACGTCGTTGCCGTCCACAATTTCGCCGGGCATGGCATAGGCCTTGGCGCGTTCGACTACGTCCCGAATCGCCATCTGCAGACGGAGCGGCGTCGAGTAGGCGTATTGATTGTTATTGCAGAAAAAGACAACCGGCAGCTTCCGCACGGAGGCGAAATTCAGGGCTTCGTGAAAATCGCCCCGGCTCGTCCCGCCGTCGCCGGTGTTGGTGATGACCACGCGCGACTCGCCGCGCAGCTTGAAGGCCAGCGCCGCGCCGGTTGCCACTGGCAGGTTGTCGGCCAGGTGACTCACGAATCCGATCACGCCGCGTTTCAGGTCGCCAATGTGCACGTTCCCGTCCTTCCCCTTGGTCGGTCCGGTGCGCTTGCCCAGATACTGCGCGATGACTTCGCCCGGGGTGATACCGCGGATGAGAAATGCGCCCATATCCCGGTGATAGGGAGCGATGACGTCGTCTCGTTCCAAGGCGGAGGCATAGCCCACTGCGATCGCCTCCATGCCGTGGCTGGTATAGACTCCGCCCATGATCCGGCCCTGTCGGTACAGCGCCGTGATCCGTTCCTCCAGCGTTCTGGTCAGCCGGAGGTAGTAGTACATCTGGAGCAGATCGTCCTGTTTAATCTCTTTCGCGACCACGGCGAGATCCATCTTGCCCTCCATACCAAGCTTCGCTTGAGCCGCCGGCTCTTCAGCGTCTGATCGTCCTCGACGCTAGCGGATAGAGTCTTCAACCCCCAGCGTTTCGTGGCAGTTGTTTTTTTATAGAAACTCAATCTGCGGTTGAGCCAGCGCTCCTTGATCATGTCGAATCGAATGCGTCGGTCCGGCCGTTCGCTAAAATTCCGGCATCTCCTTCCATGACAATAACGGCTGCTGGGCTCGGCACAGCGGACACTGATCCGGTTCCCACTGGGGCATGTCGAGGTCAGCCGCGTAGTAAAAGGGATACTGCCGCACGAGTTCCTGCAAGAGCGGGAATTGGCCGCTGTCCCGCCGCGCGAAAACCATCATACCCGCCAGGATGCCGCCGTGGTCCGTGATCACTTTCCCGAGTTTGCTGATGCAATTCCCGCGCGTCGTCACGTCGTTCAGGGCGACGAACCGCTCCCCCGTGCGAATGGCGCCGGTCCTGATCTCCGTGCCGATCTTGCCGGTTTCCGGGCTGTACGGCGTCAGGGTGACTCGCAGCCGCATTTTGTCGTGCAAGATGTCGGCAACCCCCTCCGCCAGGAGTTCAGCCGCCGACATCGTCGCGACGATACCAGTGATCGGGTCGTGTTGAAAAGTCAGCCGAATCCAGTCCGCCATGTCGCGCGCGATCAGCCGGATCAGTTGGGGAATGCGCGCGATGGACTCGAACCGCAGATACGTTGCGGTGTGGTGTCCGGAGACCATCTCGACATGCGTGTCGAAGTACATGCAACGCGCGGTCCGCAACAACCGATGGATATCCCAGTCGGACAGTTTGGATTGGGGGCCATCGCGGATGATGTACTTCAGTTTGGCCTCGATCTCGGGCCCGTCGTACAGCGTACGATGGCGTTCGATCACGTCTCCAAGAATTCGGTCGTCTGTCACGTGTACGCTCATGATGGATTCTCCCGCTCAGGTTGTTTCACGATGCGCGTCCGAAGCACGCCGATGGGCTGAATTTCCAGCTCGACTACATCCCCGGGATTCAAAAACCGATCTAGCTCCAGGCCGCAGCCGCCACCGACCGTGCCGGATCCGAACAGATCTCCCGGGTAGATCGTTTCTCCACGCGACACATGAGCGATCATCTGCGGGAACGTCCAGTGGATGGTGCCGAAGCGACCGCGTGACCAGACCTCTCCGTTGACCCGCGCGATCATGGTCAAGGCGTTGAGATCCGGAATTTCGTCAGGGGTCACCAGGCAGGGGCCGATGGCCGTCGCGAAATCCTTGCCTTTTGCGGGACCCAGGCGGCAGGCCATCTCCTGGAACTGGATGTCGCGGGCGCTAAAATCGTTCATGATCGTATAGCCGGCGATATAGTCCGCCGCTTCCCGCTCGGACACGTCCCGTCCCCGGCGGCCGATCACGCAGGCCAACTCCAGTTCATAGTCCAATTTTGTCGTCTGGAGCGGCCACGGAAGGTCTTCGTCTGGACCGATGATCGTCCGGTGGTTGCCCTTGTAGTAGACGGGGGCTTTGTACCACTCGGGCGGAATCGGTTGCCCCCGTTTCCTGGACGTGGCGGCGATGTGCTCTTCAAAGGCGATGAAGTCGCGCAGCGACGGCGGATTGGGAAGGGGGGCAATGATGCGCACGTTCGCGGGGAGATAGGCGATCGCTTCGCCCTCAGGCCCCGACGCCTGATCACCCAACCGGCTCGCATAGTCGAGCGCCTGTCTCGCCGCAGCCATGGCCGATGGGCCGCCTTCGAGCAGTTCCAGCATGGTCGACGGAACCGCCGCGTCGGCGAGCCGATAGGGTTGCGCTTCGTTCCGGTCGGCCAGCATCCGGGCGTAAGCCATGTTCAAGTCCACCAGCTTGGAGCCAAGCAGCGCGCCGACACGGGTAAATGTCCCCACCGGCGTGCGGACTTGAAAGCTGTACAGTTTCATGAGCGGCTCCAGCTCAACGCATAATCTTTGATTTCAACGGATTCCAGGGCCGGCGCGACGAGAAAGGGCCGGCGAGATTCGATCATGACGGCTACTTCATCGGTGTGGGTCTTGACTTTGCTCGCCTCCACTGCTTGCGGGTGAGGCCCGTGGTGGATGCCCTGGGGGTGCAAAGTCAGCATACCGGGTTCAATGCCGGCTCGGCTGAAGAAGTGCCCCTGATGGTAGAACAAGATTTCATCATAGTCCATGTTCCGGTGATAAAACGGCACGCGCAGGGCCTGAGGATCGCTTTCCAGCGGACGCGGGGCGAACGTGGAAAACATCGCGCCGCCTGCCTGAAACGTGACATGCACGCTGGGCGGCAGGTGATACCGCGCGCTCGTTACTGGGCGGAAGTCCCTGACATTGAGCTTGGCGACCCACAGATCGCCTTTCCAGCCCACCACGTCCATGGGATAGAACGGATAAAAGACCTTCGTGTATTCCCCGTGGCGTTTGATCCGCACTTCCCACTCGCGCCGCTCCCCGCCGTCTCGAACCGAGCCCAGTTCCGGCGAGACCAACACGCCTTTGTCGAAGAGCGCATGCTGGCCGAGCATACCCCGGTCGGGCAGGGCGATAGGCGCCGGCGTTTCGACGATCAGGAACAAGGAGGGGCTCGAGTCGACGAGAGTCCGGTACGTCGTCCCCTTGGGAATCACGACGTAATCGCCGGGCTCGTACGGGAGCCAGCCATAATCGGTCTCATAGTGGCCGCGCCCGCTGTGCACGAAGTGGACTTCGTCGCCGTCCGAATTGCGGACGAAGTAGGTCATCGATTCGGACCGGCGGGAGAGGAAGACCGTGGCGTCCGGGCTGCGGAGGATCTCCAACGGACTCGCTTCCGCCGAACATTGGTCCGGAGTGGAGAGCGCCGCGCAGGTGAACGCGCGGGGCCGGAGCGGACCTTCGATTCTCACCCATCCTGTCGGTGGATGGGTCCGATAGAGATGCGAGGACGGGCCGCTGAAGCCTTGGCGCCCGTGTTCTTCTTCGTACAGGCCCTCTGGAATGCCGACGTGAGCTTGATTTGGGACCTGACCTTTCTTCACAAGATACATTGCGGCCTCCCCCTTCTCACCGGCGCCTCCGCTTGCGCTCGCCGACAGGACGGGCTCCCGGCGGCGCCGAGCGCACTCAGGCAGACTTTTTGAACGGAACCGGACAGGATTCGTAGTCGATGATCGTTTGTTCGACGCCGCTGATCTGATCGCGCTCGATATCCTTATAGAGCGCTTCGACCGTGCTGCGCACGAACGTTCTCGACTGCTCGTTCCCATGCTGGCGTTGGGTCAACTCGACAAAGAGACCGCTGCCGGGGAACAATGGATACGTAAATCGTTGCTTCAGGGGACCGAAGCCGTCTCGGCCTTCCTTCAGAGGACCGCTGAACTTGACGCCGTGCGCTTCCCATTCCCGGCAGACTGCCTCGATGTCGTCCACTTCCATCGCGATGTGCTGGACCCCTTGCCCGTATTTCTCGATGAACTCGTTGATCTGGGACTTGACGATCTTGTCTCTCCCCTGCATGAGCGCGATCTTGGCGTTGCCGCGCTGCACCACGACGGTGTCCATGCTGGATTTGTCGCTCCCGACATCCCGCGCCGACCAGATGACTTCGAAGCCCAGAATCTTGGTGAACAAGTATTCTGCGGCTTCCAGATTCTCCACGCACAGCGTGATGTGATCGATCCCCATTGATCCTTTCATAACGGCGCCTCCTCCTCAACCTGGCGAACCCGAAGCGTGATCCGCCCGACGTGTCTGATGATCGTGGATACAGGCGGAGTATAACATAGAGACTCTATTGTGCAATAGAGAATTTATATCAAACGGGGTGATATCGTGCCTGATTGCAAAGAAGGCTCCGTGCCAATGAACATCGGAAACAGCAGTCCAGACAAACAGAATAAAGGGATATGTTTTGCATTGCGACGATAATAGAAAAGGTATATCATTGAACCAGATGGAAAATGGGAACAGGGTCGTCCGGTGTCGTGGACGGAGTGGGGAGTGGGAGGTGGGTTATGACGTTCTACGAGCAGATGCGCAGCGAAGTTCTCCGTCATGGCGCGATCAACAACCCGTATCTGGATCGCTTTCGGCTCGGCGACGTGACCGATGAGGAGTTTCGGGAGTTCGCCGTCGAGTTCTACAACTTCGCGCGGTTCTTTCCGAAGATCCTGGTCTCGCAACTGGTCAATACGGAAGACGAGAAAGTGGCGGACGAGTTGACGAAGGTTCTGTATTCGGAACTGGGCGACGGTCGGACCAGGAATCGGCATGAACTCCTCTATCGCAACTTTCTTCGTTCGGTCGGCATCGATGTGCATGAGGCGATGATCCGGCCGATGTTGCCGTCGACCCGCGCATACATCGAGGGCATGGAACGGCTCTACAGCGACGGCAATCACGCCAGGGCGCTCGGCGCCTCGTTCGGCTTGGAGAACATGGCGATCACGATGTGGGACCACCTCATCCCGGGTCTCACCCGGCTCAAGCGGGAGCGGTATCCCGGGATGGACATGACGTACTTCACGTTCCATCGCCAGCTCGAGTCCGCCCACGAAGAGGCCATGGAACACGCCGTGGCGGCGGTGGAGGGAACGACCGGCCCGGATAGCGCTGGCATGTCCGAGCAGGACAAGGAAGATTTCCGCAGGGGCATGAAGGCCGTGTTGGATTACCTCGAAGGATTTTGGATGGGGTTGGAGAACAGACACCGGGCGGCTCGTCCGCCGTATCCCGCCACCGCGCAGGGGGCGGCCTAGTCCGGTGCGACCGCTGACGCCGCGACGAGGGGCCGGCGTCAGCGCCAACGAGGAGGCAAATGCTGCAGCCCTGGTTCCGCCACTACGATCCCGGCGTTCCGCCCTTCTGCCGGTACCCCGATTGGACCGTGGGGGACCTGCCGCAGCGATCCGCGACACGGTTTCCCGAACACCCGGCGCTGATCTTCTACGGCCGACGTGTGTCCTTCCGTCAATTCGACGAACTGAGCACGCGGTTTGCGCGGGCATTGATCGCCCTGGCGGTGCGGCCGGGAGATCGCGTGGCCCTCATGTTGCCGAACATCCCGCAGTCGCTTATCGCGTATTACGGCGCGCTCAAAGCCGGAGCGATCGTCGTGCCCATCAATCCGCTCTATGTGTCGAGGGAAATTGAGGCGCAACTGGCCGACTCCGGCAGCGAGACCCTTGTCGTGTTGGACCAGTTTTTCCCGCGCCTCGAGGAGGTCCGGCGACATACGGGACTGCCGCTCCGCACGATCGTGACGAGCGTCCGGGATTTTCTCCCGCCGGGCCTGCGCCTCCTGTATCCCTTCAAAGCCATGCTCACTCGTCGGTGGATCCGCATCGACGCACGACCGCCGGTCTATGAGTTCCTCGCTCTGCTGGCGGGAACGTCCGCCTCGGGCCGGGTGGCGCTTCCGCAACCGAGACCGGACGACCTGGCGCAGCTGCAATACACTGGCGGGACGACGGGCACGCCCAAAGGCGTCATGCTGACTCACCGCCATCTCATCACCAACGCCTTCCAGTGCCGGTGTTGGGTGCCCGATTTTCGCGAAGGAGGTGAAATATTCTTGGGGGTGGTCCCGTTCTTCCATGCCTATGGATTGAGCACCTGTCAAAACCTGGCGGTGATGACCGGGTGTTCCATTGTGCTCCTTCCGCGCTTCCAGGTCCTCGACGTGCTCCGCGCGATCCAGCGGTACCGGGTCACGGTCTTTTCCGGCATCCCGATGATGTTCTCGAAGATGAGCGAATTCCCGGAAGCCCGCCGATACGATTTCCGGTCCCTGCGTGTATGCCTGAGCGGAGGGAGCGGCCTGCCCGCTGACGTGCAGGAACGGTTTGAACGGCTCACCGGTGTGAGGATTTCCGAGGGCTACGGTCTGACGGAGGCGGGGCCCGTGACCCATTGCAACCCGATCTATGGCGAGCACCCGCGCGGCTCAATGGGGCTCCCATTTCCGGATACGGACGCCCGCGTTGTGGATCTGGAAACCGGTCGGCGGGACATGCCCATCGGCGAAGTCGGCGAATTGATGGTCCGCGGCCCGCAGGTGATGGAGGGGTACTGGAACAACGAAGCGGAAACCAAGGCCGTGCTGAGCGACGGCTGGCTCCGCACAGGCGATATCGCCAAGCGGGACGACCGAGGGTTTTTCTTTGTCGTGGATCGGAAGAAGGATCTGATCATCTCCCGCGGCGAGAACGTATATCCGAGGGAAGTGGAAGAAGTGCTGCTCAAGCATCCAGCCGTCGGGGACGCCGTGGTGATTGGCATCCCCCATCCCCAGTATGGCGAGGCGGTCAAGGCCTACGTGGTCGCCCGATCAGGACGGTCGGCGACCGCGCAGGAGCTGATCGAACATTGCAGTCGGTCGCTGGCCCGGTTCAAGGTCCCGGCGGCCATCGAGTTCCGTGCCGAACTGCCGAGGACGGTGGTGGGAAAGGTTCTGCGGCGCATGCTGCGCGATGAACACCTCCGGGCAAGCGAGGCGACGGCTCAACGCAAGGTTGGCTGACAGCCGAGCACGCTAGGGGCGGAGGCCGTGAAGAAGATGAAAGAGGTTGTCATCGTCACCGGGGTCCGAACACCTATCGGGAGCTTCGGCGGAGCGCTCAAGGACATTCCCGCCCATAAGTTGGGCGAACTGGTCGTGCGCGAAACCCTCGCCCGCGCCGGCCTTGATCCGGCGCTGGTCGAGGACGTGATCATCGGGTGCGTTGGCCAGACCAGCGACGCCTACAATGTCGCCCGGGTGATCGCGCTCATGGCCGGATTGCCGATACGTCTTCCGGCGTATTCGGTTCAGCGCAACTGCGCTTCGGGTCTGCAGCCGTTTGTGAACGCCTGCCAAAATATCCAGAGCGGCGACGCCGACGTGCAAGTCGTGGGCGGCGTGGAGAACATGAGCCGCGCGCCCTTTGTGTCGCGCGACATGCGATGGGGGAAACGCCTGCGGCACGCGGAATTCATCGACAGCATCTGGGAAGGGCTGACTGACGCGTTTTGCGGCCAACTCATGGGGCGGACCGCCGAAAATTTGGCCGAAGAGTTCGACATTAGCCGGGAGGAACAGGATCGGTTCGCCGTGGAGAGTCATCGCCGCGCGTTCAGGGCCGTCCGTGAAGGCAAGTTTAAAGATGAAATTCTTCCGGTTTCCGTGCCGAAAACCGTTGCTGGTCGCGAAGTGGCGCCGACCTTGTTTGCGCAGGACGAAGGGCCGAATCCTGGCTTGACCGAGCAGCAGCTCGCGCTTTATCCACCCATGTTCAAGGAGGGTGGGACGGTCACGGCGGGCAACAGTTGCCCGCTCAACGACGGGGCGGCGGCGGCGCTCGTGATGTCCGCCGAACGGGCTCGGGATCTGGGACTTCAGCCGATGGGGCGGATCCGGGGGTACGCCTTCGTCGGGGTGGAGCCGACCCGGATGGGAATCGGGCCGGTGGAAGCATTGCCGTTGGCGCTCAAGCGGGCGGGTGTGAGTTTGGCCGATCTGGAATTGATCGAGGTCAACGAGGCCTTTGCGGCGCAGTACTTAGCGGTCGAGCGGCTGTTGGGGCTGAAGCGGGAGATCGTGAACGTGAACGGCGGAGCTATCGCGTTAGGCCATCCGGTCGGGATGACTGGGACGCGCCTGATCCTCACCCTCCTGCATGAGATGCGGCGTCGCGGCGCGGCCCTGGGCGCGGTGACGCTGTGCGTCGGCGGGGGCCAGGGCGCCGCGATGGTGCTGGAGCGCGTCTGAGGCGCAGTTCTCAGTGTTGAGTGCTGAGTTGCAGGAGGAAACGATGACCGTCAAAGCACAATCAGCCTACTCTCTTCAACTCAGAACCTAGCACTCGTGACTCGAAGCTTGAGCGGAGCGAAGCATGTACATCTATACCGTCGGCGTCGTAGGAGCTGGAACGATGGGCGCGCAGATTGCGCAGGTTGTCAGCATGGCCGGCGTGCCGGTCGTGCTGGCCGATGTCAGCGAGGCGCTGGCCCAGCGGGGACGGGAATCCGTGCGGGCCCTGTACCAGGCGCGCGTCAACAAAGGCAAGATGACGCCCGAACAGCTCGAAGAGAAGATGCTGCTGGTCACAGCGGCGTCCGGTCTCGCCGGCCTTCACCAGGTGGATCTGGTCATCGAAGCGGTGCCGGAAGACTTGAAGCTGAAGAAACAGGTCTTCCATGAGTTGGATCAGATCTGTCCGCGCGGTGCGATCCTGGCCAGCAACACGTCCGCGCTTTCTATTTCGGCGCTGGGCGCCGCCACAAGCCGGCCGAGCAAGGTGGTGGGCCTGCACTTTTTCAACCCGGCTTACGCCATGGCGCTCGTCGAGGTCATTCCCGGTCTCGCCACCGATCCCCAAACGGTGGATGACATGGTCGGCTTTGCGGAAAGCATCCGAAAGACGCCGGTGGTGGTGAAGGAATGCGCCGGTTTTCTCGTCAATCGCCTGCTGATGCCCTATCTGAATGAAGCGATTCTTTGCCTGCAGGAAGGTGCGGCGCCGGTCGACGACATCGATCACGAAATGGTCGCCTTCGGGATGCCGGTCGGACCGTTCACCCTGCTGGATACCGTCGGGTTGGATATTTCCCTGGAAGTCGCGCGGATTCTCCATCGCCATTACGGACCTCGCATGACCCCGGCTCCATTGCTGGAAGCGCTAGTCAAGGCGGGTCGGTTGGGTGTGAAAGCCGGCCACGGGTTCTACGACTATGTCAGCGCGGAAGAAGGGGGACGCGAGCAGGGTCTTGATTCTGTGATCCGGCGGGTTCGGGAGGAAACGGGCGTGACGGGCGCGCGATGGACGAGATCACGGCTCCTGTTGGCGATGGTGAACGAGGCCGTGACCGCCCTGCAGGAAGGCGTCGCCTCCGCGCGCGACATCGACTTCGCGATGGTCGCCGGAATCGGCTTCCCGGTCGACAAGGAAGGGCCGCTCCATTTCGCCGACCGGCTCGGCATCGATCAGGTGCTCCATGAGTTGGAGGATTTCGCGCACAGCCTCGGGCCGCGGTTTTGGCCCGCGCCCATGCTGCGCCGGATGGTGGACGCAGGATTCACCGGCCAGATCGCCGGGCGGGGATTCTTCACGTACTGAGGCGAGGTCATGGGAGTGAGGCCCGACGGCGTGCTGACCTGCTCGGTGGAAGAGTCCGTCGCGACATTGACCATCAACCATCCTCCGGCCAACACGCTGACGGTCCACATGCTGGACGAGTTGGAAGCCGCATTCGACGGACTGGCCAAGGACGACACGGTCAAGGCCGTGATTTTGACCGGTGCCGGTCGATTTTTCATCGCTGGGGCTGACGTCCGCGCGCTGGCTGAGATTGCGTCGGCCCCGGAGGGCGAACGGATGGCGCTTCGTGGGCAGGCGATTGCGGACAACATCGAGGCCTTCGAGAAACCGGTCATCGCCGCCATCAACGGCGCCTGTCTCGGCGGCGGGCTCGAACTCGCGATGGCCTGTCACATCAGGCTGGCGGCGGAGGGTGCGAGATTGGGCCAACTGGAAATCAATCTGGGCCTCATGCCGGGCATGGGCGGCACCCAGCGCCCGCCTCGGCTTATCGGTCGATCCAGGGCAACGGAACTGATGCTGACCGGCGACGTGATCTCCGCGCAGGAGGCGAAGGCGTTGGGATTGGTGTCGCAAGTGATTCCACCAGACGATCTGTTCCGTCAGGCGCGGGGGCTGGCGCGCAAGATTGCTTCCAAAGGTCGGGCGGCCGTCAAGGCGGTGCTCCAGGCGATCAGGGAAAGGACTGAGCTGAACGTGCGCCAGGCTTTGGCTTTGGAGGCGCGCCTGTTCGGCCGGCTCTGCGAGACGGAGGACAGAAAGGAGGGGCTTGCCGCTTTTTTGGAAAAGCGGCAGCCTCGTTTTACGGATCGGTGAGGGCACGCGGCTCGCGGTCGGGGGAGGAGGATTGGCAAGGGGATGGGCATTCAGAAAGGAAAGTGATCATGGGATCGGACAGATCAAGCAAGCGGGCGTTGGCGTTGGCGGGAGGAGGATTTACCGGCTACCTCTTCGAAATCGGCGCCTTGACGGCGTTGGACGACCTCTTCGACGAGAGCTTCACGGTCAACGACTTCGAGGTGTACGTCGGCGTCAGCGCCGGCTCGGCGGCGGCCTCGCTGATCGCGAACGGCGTCAAGCCGCAAGAGATTCTGGAGACGAACTTATCGAACACGCGGCCGTATTATTTCGACCACCGGGATATCTTCGCGCCCGCCTTCGGCGAAGGACTCAAAACTTTCCCCCGTGCGATCCGGCAACTCATCCCCTTGCTCAAACTGTATGTCCGTCATTACCCGGAGATGACCCTGATCGATCTCCTGGACAAAGCCCAAGAGGCGCTGCCGAGCGGGATCTACACGTTGAAGCCGTTCGCTCGGTACTTGGAGAAAACATTCCGCGACAAGGGGCTGTCCGATTCGTTCGCGGAGTTGCGTCGCGAATTGTATGTTCCCGCGATCGATCTCGAAACGGGGGACAGCGTGATCTTCGGCGACGAGGGGTGGAAGGACGTGCCGATCTCCAAAGCTATCACCGCCTCCTCGGCCGTGCCGATCTATTTTTGCCCCGTGCGGATCGACGGGCGCGATTACATCGACGCCGGAATCGGCCGACTGACCTTCTTCGATCTGGCCGTCGCCAAACACATCGGTTTTATGGTCGTGATCAATCCGATGGTCCGGGTTCAGCCCCCGCGATCGTCTCGGCGTGCATCGGCGCACCCGTCGCACCAGGCCTCTCTGCGGGACAGAGGATTCCTGGCTATCGGCGAACAGGCTTCTCGTATCAACTTCGACGTGCGGTTTTCCCAAGCCCAGGAATTGTTCGAGCGCAGCCATCCCGACAAAGATCTGTTGGTCATGACCCCGACCTCTCACGACGCGCTCTTGTTCGAACGAAGCTTTTTGACCTACCAGGACCGGATGCTGTTGCTCGGCGCCGGGTATCGGTCGGTCGTGACGTTGGTAAGAGAGCGGGGCGACGAGCTGGTGGCACAATTCGCCCGTCACGGGATTACCTTGTCCCTCGCTCGATTCGACACACTGGTGAAGCAGCGCATGACGCAGCTCGGTCGGAGCGAGGCCGCCGTCGGTATGCCGCCGCATCCGACCGGCATTGCTCCCGTCAATGTCGGATCCGCGCGGACCGCTTGGTGCAAGGCCGATCCGCGATCCGGGAACGGATGACGAGGCGGAAGGGGGCCGCCACGGTGAATACCCTTCAGGTCGGTTCCGTCGGTTGGAGGATGAGGAATGTGGCCGGCGTGGTATGATCGGCGTTGGGTGAGGCCGGCATGACGGAAATTGCCAGTTATCTTGAAGCGGTCAAAGAACGATACGGATTGAGCAGCGATTACGCGCTTGCCGAGAAGCTCGGAATCGCCCAGCCCGAAGCGAATCTCATGCGCCGGGGGCTCAAAGTTCCGAAGCCGGAGGTCTGCATCACGATCGCCAAGCTGCTGGACAAGAATCCGGTGGAGTTGCTGCTGGTGGCCCAGAAGGACAAGGCGCCGGCGGCGGCCAAGGAATACTGGAATTTGGCCCTGACCGCCGTGGACGTGATGCTGCACGTCCCGAAGACCCCCCGGTATCTGCCGAAGAAGGTGGAAGCCATCGGGCGCGAGCTGCGCCAACTCGAATCCCAGACGTTGGTCTATGAAGGGGCGGCCGCCAACGCCGAAGCCGTCCGGCTGATGGAAACCGCCGAGCGGTCGGTGGATGCCATCATGGAGCGGTGGAACATTTGGAAGAAAGGCGAGGCGCTCTATCCCAGCTATCTCCTGGCCAACCAGGCCGCTGTGCGCCGCAACGTCACGATCCGCCGGTTGCTGATTCTCACCAAGGACCAGATGCAACGGGCTTCCCTGGTGGCGGACGCGATCGCGGTCATGGACGACCAACATCGGGCCGGCATCAAGATTTATTACGCCTTTCGCGAGGAGCTTGACCGGTCGCCGATGTTTCAGCGGCTCGAAGAGGATTATAGGAAACAAGGCGCCGCGCAGGATATCAATGCGGCCCTGTTCGACGGCGAAATCCTGATTTTCTCGCAGACCTACGGGCAAGTTCCGCTCGGCATGGTCGGCAAACCGACGCCGATCACGATGATCAGCAAGCTCCAGATCACCTGGAAGCCGGACCTCATCCGGGACCTCGATCCTGCGCCGCTGTTCGACATGACGCGCTACGTGTTCGAATACCAAGGGGCGAAGGCATTCAAAGCGCAGTTGGCGCGATTCAAGAAGGCTGTCGCATGAAGTTCCCATCCGAGCCATTCAAGATCAAAGTCGTCGAACCGATCCGCCGAACCACGCGCGAAGAGCGGGACCGCCTGTTGCGCGAGGCCGGCTATAACCTCTTCAAGGTGCCCGCTGAAAGTGTGTATGTCGATCTGCTCACCGACAGCGGCACCTCGGCCATGAGCGACAATCAATGGGCGGGCCTGATGCTGGGCGACGAATCCTACGCCGGCAGCCGGAATTTCTATCATTTCGAAGAGACCGTGAAGTCCATTTTCGGCTACCGGTACGTGATCCCCACCCATCAGGGCCGCATGGCCGAAAATCTGTTGTTCTCGACGGTGGTCAAGCCCGGCATGTGCGTCCCCAACAACATCCATTTCGACACCACCCGCGCGAACGTCGAGCATCAGGGGGCCGAAGCGCTCGATGTGGTTGTCAAGGAAGCCTACGATCCGCACTGTGACATGCCGTTCAAAGGCAACATGGATCTGGTGCGGCTGGAAGATGCGATCAATCGAGTGGGGCGCAACCGCATCCCGCTCGTGATGATCACCATCACCAACAACAGCGGGGGCGGTCAGCCGGTGTCGATGGCCAACATCCGCGCAACGAGCGAGCTGTGCCGGCGCTACGGCATCCCGTTGTTCTTCGACGCCTGTCGCTTCGCGGAAAACTGTTTCTTCATCAAGGAACGGGAGCCGGGATATCAGACCAAGTCGATCGCGGACATCGCACGCGAACTCTTCAGCTACGGGGACGGATGTACGATGTCTGCCAAGAAGGACGGGCTGGTGAACATCGGCGGGTTTCTCAGCCTGAACAATGCGGAGTGGGTCCAGGGCATCACGAACAGGTTGATCCTGGTCGAGGGCTTTCCGACTTACGGCGGATTGGCCGGTCGTGATCTCGAGGCGATGGCCAGAGGGTTGAAAGAGGTGCTGGACGAAGAGTATTTGGAATTCCGGATTGGCCAAGTGCGGTATCTAGGGGAGCTGCTCGAACAGGGCGGCGTGCCGATTTTGAAGCCGGTGGGCGGGCATGCTGTCTACCTCAACGCCAAGGAATTCCTGCCGCACATTCCGCAATCGCAATTTCCCGCTCAGGCGTTGTGCGTGGCGCTCTATCGGGAATTCGGCATCCGCGGCGTCGAAATCGGTACGGTGATGTTTGGAAAGAAAGATCCGTCCACCGGCCGAACGATCCATCCCGAGTTGGAGATGGTCCGCCTCGCCATCCCGCGGCGCGTCTACACCAACATGCAGATCACGTATGTCGCGGAGTCCATCATTGAACTGTTCCGCACGCGCGAGGCCATCCACGGCCTCGCCATGACCTACGAAGCTCCGGTGCTTCGCCACTTCACCGCCCGGTTTGAAGAACTGCCGGCCTGAACGCCCATGCGGGGCTATTCGAAGGTGGGTAAGTCCTCGCGCCGACGATGTTGCAACGAAACTGTCAGAGCCCGGTCGGCACATCAATCTCGTACAGAGCCTCATGACATCGTGGATCGAGATAGTACGGCACGTAGAGCGGGCTGCCGTTCGTCTGTTTGCCCGGACCAGCCGTCGGTTCGGGCTTGAAGCCATCCGCCGTGGCGTCATGAAGCCGGGGTTCGACTGAGTCGGTGAGATGAGACATTGGCGTCGCCGTCGCTGGTCTGGCAAACAAGAAAAGCGCCACCGGTAACGGTGGCGCTCGGGGTCGGATAGACGCCCGCCTCACTTGCACTCTTCGATGAGGATCCGACGCGGCTTGGCTTCCTCCTTCTTGGGGAAGGTGACGGTGAGAATCCCTTCCTTATAGGAGGCCTTGGCCTGTGAATGGTCCACGTAGGACGGGATCACAAAGGTTCGAGCGAAGGAGCCCTCCGCGATTTCGTGAACGAGCCATGAAGCTTGACCCGCTTCCGGGGCAGGGCCCTTCCGCTCACCTTTGACGGTGAGCATCCCATCCTCAACGAGGATGTCAAGATCCTTCGCATCCATGCCAGGGAGGACGGCCTGGACATAGAAGGCATGGTCATCCTCGTACACGTTGCAGGACGGGATCCAGGCACTCACCCGCGACGTCACCCCGCGGACCGCCTCTTCGAACAGCCGATCGATCTGGCTTTCGAAGGGAAGCCGCATCAGGTTCGACACATACGGGACCAGCGTCATAGCGTTATCCCTCCTTTCTCGCGTGGAGATTTGGAATCGGCGAGGTGGATCGAAACGGGAGGGATTCCCGGCGACAAGGAAGCAACGGATACGCGATGTCGCCGGTGATAGGCGGAGCAGTGCTCACCGCTCCGATCCAGCTCGCCAAATTCCGCTTTTCAACATAATCACGCCCAGCGACCGGTCAAGAGCGTGCTCGGCACGAGCGTGAACCTTGTATTAAGCAAGTTAAGATCAAGCCGGGGAACCGGGTTCTTGACCGTCTGGTGAAGCCTGCTTACCTACAAAACCATATAAGAAGAACTCCACAACCAACCGCCTCCAGCCGGTGTGTGCCGGCGTGTCGCTGCCGGGAGAATGACGGGCGGACACGGGGATGGGGAGGGGAGGTATGCAGGCGAGACTGGTGAACGAGTTCCGCCGGATCGTCGTCTTCCTGGGTCTTGGGCTGGCGGTCCAGACGTGTGTCTTGTTGTCCGAGCCGGCCGGAGGCGCTGGGACGGCCGGCGCCGTCGAGACGGCCGGAGCGGCCATCAACGAAGCGTTCATCGACGCAGCCGCTCGGGCCAAGGCGGCGGTGGTCAACATCTCTTCGACCTTCAAGCCGGTGACTCGCAGTGGACCGTTCGGAGATCCCTACTCGCGCCGGTTTTTCGGCGAAGAGTTCGAGCGGGGTTTCCCGCCGCCGGAACAAGGGCAGGGCTCAGGCGTGATCGTCAGCCCGGACGGCTACATTGTCACCAACAGCCATGTGGTGCAGGACGCTGCGGAAGTGCAGGTCCTGCTGGCCGACAAGCGCACCTTCAGGGCGAAAGTCGTCGGCACCGACGCCCGTACGGACATCGCCGTCATCAAGATCGATGCCACACATCTGCCGACGTTGCCCTGGGGAGATTCTAGCCGCTTGCGGGTCGGGGAAGTCGTGCTGGCCGTGGGGAATCCGTTCGGTCTGAACGAGACTGTCACTATGGGCATCATCAGCGCGGTGGGACGGGCGAATGTCGGCATCGTCGATTACGAGGATTTCATTCAGACCGACGCCGCGATTAACCCGGGCAATTCCGGCGGGGCGCTGGTCAACCTCAAGGGAGAGCTGATCGGGATCAACACCGCGATCTTTTCCCCCACTGGCGGATTCATGGGCATTGGGTTCGCGATCCCCAGTAACATGGCCAGGAGCGTCATGACCAGCTTGCTGGAGCACGGCCGGGTGATCCGCGGGTGGATGGGACTGGGGGTTCAGGAGTTGACGCCGGAGTTGGCCCGCGCATTCGGTCTGTCGGAGACGGCAAAAGGCGCGCTGGTGTCTGATATTCTGGAAGACGGCCCCGCCGCCAAGGCGAAGCTTCAACGCGGCGACGTGATTACGGCTTATAACGGAACGCCGGTCAAGGACGCCACGCACCTGCGCATGCTGGTCGCTGAGACCAAACCGGGAACGACCGTGACGCTTTCCATCCTGCGCGGGAACCGGGCACAGGCGATCCCGGTCACCGTTGCCGAGATGCCGGCCGAGCCAGTCGCTCGGCAGGGTCCCGAAAAAGAACAAGTCGAACATCCGCTGGAAGGCGTTGCGGTAGACGAAGTACCGCCGACCATGCGTGGGCGATCGGGACGGAAAGAAGCTGGCGTGTTGGTCGTCGATGTGGAACCGGGCAGCCCGGCGGATCGGGCTGGCCTGCGTCCGGGAGATATTATTCGGGAGATCGACCGCAAACCGATCAAGTCTCTCCGCGACTTCGAGCGGCTGAGCAACGAGCTTGCGCCAGGCAAGCGCGTCCTCCTGCTGGTGAAACGCGACGGCGCGACCGTGTTCCTGTCCATTGTGCCGTGACGCGGCCGGTTTTAACCCGCTAACATCGTTGCAAAGCGGAGGCAGCGGCGGGTCAGCAGATGACCCCGTGGCTGGGGCCGCGGCACGGTTACGAGCAGGTCAACACTTCGCGCACTTTGCGCGCCAGGATGGCGGGCGTAAAGGGCTTCTGCAGAAAGTTGACGCCCGCCGAGAACACGCCGCAAGACCCCAGGACCTCGTCTGCGTAAGCCGACATGTACAGTGTCTTCATGTCCGGCCGAAGCGCTTTGAGCTGCTGAGCGAGCTCGGGGCCGTTCATCCCGGGCATGATCACATCGCTCAGCAGGAGATGGAGCGGGCCTTGATACGCTTTGACGAGTTGCATCGCCTGACGGCCGTTGGCGGCTTCGAGCACCCGATAGCCATGTCCGCTCAATGCTTCGCGTGCCAGAGTTCTCACCATCGCTTCGTCTTCCACGAGAAGGATGATCTCGGTCCCGCCGCTCGACGCCGCAAGCGGCATCGCCGGTGGCGCTTCCTCTCCTGCATTGCTGAACTGCGGGAGATAGATATGGAATGTCGTCCCACGGCCGCGCGCACTCTCCACCGCAATGTAGCCTCCGCTTTGCTTGACGATTCCGAACACGGTCGAGAGTCCTAGGCCGGTGCCCTTTGCCGGCCCCTTGGTCGTAAAAAAGGGCTCGAAGATACGGGCTTGGGTCTCGGTATCCATTCCGATTCCGGTGTCTTGGACGGACAGCAGGACATGCGGGCCGACCTCGCTCCCGGGATGACCGTGGGCGAACGCGGCGTCCAGATCGACGGTGCGAGTCGCGATGGTGAGGACGCCGCGCTCAGGCATCGCGTCCCGAGCATTGAGGATGAGGTTCATGATGACTTGGTTCAATTGCGCGGGATCCATGAAGACATGCGCGGGGCCGGCGGTGAGATCCAGGCGTAACTCGATATGTTCCCCGATCACCCGCCGGAGCATCTCGGCCATCTCGGTGACCACGTGGTTCAGTTCGACGATGACAGGTTTAAGGGTCTGTTGCCTGCCGAAGGCGAGGAGCCTCCGGGTCAACGTCGCAGCTCGCTCCCCTGCGAGGCGGATCTGGGCGATTTTGGCTCGGCGAGGATCGTCTTGCCTCAACTCGGCCTGGAGGTCGTCGGAGTACCCATTGATGACCGTGAGCAGATTATTAAAGTCATGCGCGATTCCCCCGGCCAACTGGCCGATGCTTTCCAACTTCTGCATGTGGCGCAGTTGGGCTTCCAACGCCGCCTCCCGTTGGTGGCGGCGGTAGCAATCGTAGAGGGCCCCGACAGCCTGAGTCAGCAATGCAAGCTGGGCCACTTCGGTTCCGGTGTATCCGCCCGGCCGATTCGCCACGCCGATCAGCCCCACGACCTCCGCACCCCGCAACGTGGGGACACCGAGGAAATGCCGGAGTGGCGGATGCCCGGGTGGAAGCCCGCCAGCCCGCGGATCCGTCGGCGGATCATTCGCCAGCACGGGCTGGCCGCTGGTGATGGCTCGGCCGAACAAATTCTCGAAGCGAGTGAACTCCAGATACCCGACTTCCTGATACGTGCGGAGAGCCGTCTCGTAGAACTCTCGATTGATGGCCTGATCCCAGACGATCCCTTCGTGCGCCAGGATCCGTAAAACCGGCCCCTCGACGACGACCCCGATGAATCCGTACTCGCTCGCGGTTTGGTCCAATACCGCTCGCAAGAGGCGGGCGCTCGCCTCTCGCCAGTTCCCGCTGCCGAGAAACGCCAGCAGCGTCGTATGGATCGTCTCCAGTTGCGAGGCTTTCCCCCGCAGGGCTTCCTCTGCTTGGCGGTGCCGCGCTTCGCGTTGTTCGAGTTGATGACAACGTTCACGAAGGCGTGTCAGCTCCTCGATCAGACCTTCCTTGGTTAGTTCGTCATCCGTCATCGCCTCCCCCATCGGATGCCGCCAATGGCGGCTTGGTTGAACGCAAACGCCGATTCTTGGCCAACGGATTCTCTTAGCGTCCGGTAGGATAAGGCAAATGTTCCCAGAAATCGATCACCTCGTTTGGGGAAGAGTGCGCGGGATGTGACACGGAGAAGGTCGTCCTTTTGGACAGCCCGGCCTTCGACAACCGGTCAACGGACACCGGTATGGCGGGCTGCCGAAAGTTCGGTGGAAAACGGCGGGTGAAGCTCACCCGCTCGTCAAATCGAGAAATCGAGGCCGAAGGAAGGCCAGTTGCGTTACGGCCGGCACCCGCCTTTTCCGTGATTGGCCTCCGAAGGCTCCTCCCACTTCTCCGGCAGGCAAATCGCTCGGGCGATCGCATAATAGGTCAACAGTCGAACCCGCTGACCGGGATGTTCGACGGGGTGCGCCCACCAGGCGGATCCGCGAAAGACCACGTTCCCTGAGTCTGTGCCCATCGCTTTAACGGTGACGCGCTCATCATGGAGCACCGCGGCTCGGTTCCCGGTGGTCTCCGCGGGAACGAGGAGATCGGCAGTCTCGACCACCACGACATGATCGGCGCCGGCGTCCTTGCCCAGTTGGAGCAGTTCAACCCGTTGCTCGTCAAGTGAGCGAATGCGCTGCGCCCGCTCCCGCAAGTTGGCAGGGAGGGTCTCACGCGCCAGAATCGTAAAGCCCGCCTCCCGGAGGATCTCCTTGGTCGTCTCCACCGCCGTCGTCGTGGCCGGGGTGGAGGAGTTCCCCCACACGAGGACCCGGGTTAGCGGTTTCTCCGGTGGTTAGAACTCGCCCGTGGTCTGGGGGTAGACAAGATGCTCAGCGAAGGCGGGCAGTGAGATAGGGAACGTGCCCGCCGAGAGGCACAGGACCGCCGCAACGATCGCCACTCGAGCCAGCATCCTCCCGTTCTTGCGGAACACCGACCCCGCGCGGTGGACTGAACTGACGAAGCCGACGTGGATACAGAAAATGATCATCAGCCTGATGGTCCTTTGGGGGGATCTTCGTGCTCTGCTGCGACGCCGTTGCCCGAGAAAGCGATGCGGGATTGCCAAGTTCAAGAGATTCAGAGGCTCTTCTGAAGCTCGATTCGGACCTGATTGGCCAGATTGAGATCAGCCAAAGCTTGCTGGAGGTCGGATGCCAGTGTGCTGGCTGTGGTGTCATCGACTTCGACGGAGCAATCCAATCCGAGGCGAAGGTCGGACCCAGAGCGAAGCTTGGGAATCAGCTTTGTGCCCAAGCGGTTCCAGAGTTCCGGTGGGACCGTTCCTGTGATGCGAAGACAAACCTTTGCCGTACCCGCTGCAAGGGCTTCGGTCGGCGTCGAAACCACGGCAAGCGGCAGAGTCACCGTGGGTGGCTCGGCAGGGAGGGGCGGCGCGGGTGGCGCTTTCAGTGCACGGGCCCGTTCCTTGAGCAGGAGGTAGACGTCGGCGTCGAAGGCGACCTCGTCCACCGGGAGCAATTCCGAGAACCAGACCCGGGAGAATCCGCCGCCCGGCTGCGCCCCCGAAGCCAGCCCAAACTCACCGCGCGAGACAAACTCCGGGATTCTGTTTCTCAGGTATGCCTCAGGGTCTACCAGCCGATCCAATGATCCGTTCAAGAACGCCTGTCGGAGACTGGACAGCGGCCACGCGCCGGTCTCCCGAAACGCCGGCGGCCACTTGCACTCCAGGTAGCCGGCCCCCGGCGATTCGTTGAGTAAGGCGTGAGACTTCAGCGCCGTGAGCACTCTGCCGCACAGTGTCTCGGCATGGCTGGCATGCCCGGCACCAAGATCGATGACCGTGAGCCCATCCGATTCGTTGTGATCCGCCAGCACAACATAGCGATAGCTGGCCCATACCTCGTCCCTGGCACTTTCTTCCGCCTCGCGCACCTTGGCTCCCACGTCCGCCCGGTCGGCCCGGTCGTACTCGCCGGCCAGCGTGCCGTCGGCCAGGTCCTTTTCCACGCGCTTCCAGGCCAGCCAGATCTCCAGCTTATCCTTGAGATCGCGTCCCGGCTTTCGGACGCACCACATCAACGCCCCTGGGTACAGTCGTGGTGACTTGCCCCGCTGTTTGGTCCATTCAGCGAGCGTGTGACGAAGGCTGCCGTTGTCATCCCATTCCAACCAAGGATCAAGAACGACGAGCGTAAGCCGAGGTGTGTCTTGAACGGCCGTGCCGTCTTCAGGGAAAGCGACCAGTGGGATGGTCGCTCCACGCTCGAACTCTTTCCTCACGACCATCAAGGCGGCGTTGCGCACCTCCTCGTCATCCAGCGAAGCCCGCCTGTCACTGACGACTTTTTTCAGCGTGGGTTTGAAACCGAACCGGAACCCATCGTGACCGACCTTTCGGATGAAGTAGCCCTTCGCCTCAAACGCCATCGCCGCGTTATCGATCGAGGTGGTCTCAATTTCTGGTTCGCCCAGCGCGAAGCGAAGCTCAGGCAGATGGGCGGCCTTGTCCCCTTGCCCTCCGGAAGACTCAAACAGGATCGTGGTGCCGACGCGACGATGGATATCCCGAAGGGGGCCTTTCGTATCCACATCAAGTGCCCGTGCATGGCTATGTTCGTCGGTCAGATCGGTTTGAATCGCGCCCAGCAGCCGAGGCTCGCCCAACTGGCCTAGAATCACCGCGCGAAACTCCGGGACTTCGAGGGGCGCGGAGCCGAGCGTGATCAGCGGCTCCCGCCGTGCCCGCTGATAGCCATCCCGGTACGCCCAAGAGATCCACTGGGCGAGCATGGCAAGGGTCCCGCGTGTTTGCTGATACTGGAGCAGTGCCTGCCATTTCCGTTGGAACACGGAAAGCGTCGCCGGATGGAACGGGTAGCAGGCTTCGAATCGACTCCGGAGAAAGTCGCGTGATGTGGCGTCCGTGGTCACCGTATCGACCGCCGTCCACTCCGGGGGCAGTTGCGCGCGGCGCTCAAAACACCAATCGGCATAGACCTTCGCGACAGCCTTCCGAACCTTCTGAGGCCCAAGATCCTCAAAGAGCCTCCGCCGGACCACCTCGCTGATTTCGCTCTCGTCGTTGGCGAAGAGATCCTTGGCCACGCGCTTCACAACCTTCGTAATTTTGTCCTGCCACTGCAGGTCCCAGTCCGTCATCTCGACTTGGCTGCGGGGCAAGCTGATCATCGCCGCACTGTGCGTGGTACCGGTCAGCGCCACCGTCAGGTTTTGGATAAACGCATGGAAGCCCTCAGCCATGCCGCGATGGCGATTTAAGAAGTTCAGGACCTCATCAAACAGGATGAGAACGCTCCCGCCGGCGGCCTGAATCACGCGGTTGATCGTGTCAGTCCCAGGGGGCGTGGTCCTGGCCGTGGGGCCAAGCGCCGTGACGCCGGCATCTCCAGCCAGTTGGCGAGCCAGATCAATCCAGGGCGTTTCGCGGCCTTCTTGGGGGTCCCAGGCGTTGCCGACAAAGACCGCGACCTTCGCCGTCGGGATGTCGGAGAGACCGGCCCCTTGGACCAACTCCTTTACTCCATCATGGGTGGCCACTGTCTGGGCATGTTCCACGAGGTGGTACAGCGAGGCGAGGGTGTGCGTCTTCCCGCCGCCGAATTGGGTCACGAGAGTCAGGACCGGGGCGGCGTTCTCGGTCTTGCCCGACAACCGGCGCAGCACCATCCCGGCATGGTCTCGAAGGGCGCGGGTGAAGCAGGTGCGGTTAAAAAACTGGACGGGGTCCCGATAATCAATGGGCGCGGTGCCCGCGACCACCTGCTCAAGCGCGATGGCAAATTCGTCGGGATTGAACGACCGTCCCTCGCGCACTTCGGGACGCGGCGTGACGACTCTGTACCAAGGGTCCACGGCCATCAGTTGTTCTCCCGAAACGCCTCCGGCGGCAACAGTGCCCGCACGGTCTCACGAACACGTCGCGCCATGACGACGGCCTGCTCTGCCTCAGAGCCGATCGATCGGATCCCAATCGCCTGGATAGCGCGCTTCGATGGTATAGCGATTCAAGGGCTGCACATCCTGTGGGCCCGCACCTCGGAACCCGGCATCCAGCGCCAGATTAAGCAAGACGACGAGATCATGAGATCGCGGAACATCGAGCTGTTTGAAGGCGAGCCAGCCCTTCAGATACTTCTCCACGCATTGCTGTGCGTGAAAACACACGGTGTCGAACGGGCAGTCCTCATCACGGATGGTGAGGGTATGCTCCGCGTTGCACAGATCGTGCTCCGCTTTCTCAACCCACTGCCGAACCTGTCGGACCACATCATGCGGCTCGGTCATAGAGAATCAGCCCTTCGAGCGCCGCAGGCCGTAAGACCGACCCAACCTGATGCCGAGCCCGATCAAATTCCTCCGGAGTAACGACAAGAAGATCCAATGGAATCCTTCTGTCCGCGAGCGCACCGTCGATTTCGGTAGCCTTTCGCCGTTTGGACCCCTCCACCGGCATCACGATCAACAGATCCACATCGCTATCCGGCCCCGCCTGGCCCCGCGCGTGCGAGCCGAACAGAATGATCTTCTCCGGGTTGAACTGGGACACAATGCGTCGGACCATTTCCGCAATGGCATCTTGAACAGTTGTTGTGTTCAATCCTGTAGCAGCCATCGCCACCTCCGTGGCTGACGAGAGCGGGCCTCTATCTTGGCACAGCCAATAACATCGCGTCGAGCAGGCGCTTTTCTTCGCTGTCTGTCGGATACAAGGCCGAGAGGGCGTTGGCCAAGCGCAGGAAGTCCGGGCCGCGCTCCTGCTCGGCTTTCAGCAAGGCTCGGAGCGCATTGGCGCGGCCGGCGGCCTGGAGCAACATCGCCGCATGGACTCGATCCAGTGTCGTGGCCTCGCGGCGAGCCGTCAAGGCCTCCTCGGTCGCTTCGGTGACAGTGCTGCGCCGACCCCTCCGGCCTGACCCGCGTCCCCGCCGCGGACGGCTACCTTCAGCCTCCGCATCCTCCAAGAAACTGAACACCTGCTGTGGGTTGCGACGCGCAGCCCGCTCGATCTGCGTCGCAGCGACCGCCAGGCCGGCCTCGCCGAAGAGCTGTTCCGCCCGCTCGCTCACGGGCAGGAGACGCACGATCCCTTTCTCCGTCTCGATGATCCGGCCCTCCCACTGGTCCAGATGAATCCCCAGCGGCTGGGCGAACCGGCGGACCACGTCGAAGATCAAGGTGGAGCCGCCCTTGGGTTTGGGGGGCGGCTCTTCATCCGACTGATCCGTCAGATCCGACGGATCGGACTGATCCGTCGGATCAGACGGATCAGCCGAAGAGCCAGCCGTGCTCTGCAACGTCCACAGAAACAGCGCCGTGAGCCGCGCGTCTTCCTCGAGGGCGCCGGCCGCCCCGTTGCGGGCTTTGGCTTCAGCGGTGCCCAGCACTTGCTCCAGCGCCAGACGGCCGACGGTCTCCCAGACATAGGCGAGAAAGCCCCGCTGGTAGGGTTCGCTTGCCGTTGGATCGCCACTGAGGGGGATCTCGCGGCCTTCGGCATCCTCGACCTTGGAGTAGCGGCTGTAGATTTCCATCGCCGGGCCGATACAGGCAAAGACCAGATCGGCCCCCCCGCACGCCTTCGGGTTGCAACCGCTCGATCCAGTCGCCGACGCGGACAGGCAATTCGCGGTACACCTCATCCCAATCGCCGATTCCAGCACCGTCGGGCCGTGGCCGGCAAACCAGGTGGACGCTGGTCGCAAGCGCGGCGGAATCACGGGCCCGGAGACGCGAGGCCATCTCCGTCGCAATGGGCCACGAGCCGGTGATCGTCCAGCCGCCTTTGATCATGCCGGACAGCAGCGCCTCCCAGTCCTCCGTCGTCTTGTGGGCGAAGACCACGGAACCCACGCCATCGCCGCGCAGCACCCGCCGGCCTTCGGCGAAGGCGCGGGCCATGGCATCTTCGTAGAAGGCCTTGTCCTTGGGCCGACCGTCCTCGGTTGCGGAACGCTCGTTCTGCACCGCCTCGCGCGCCTTTGGCACAAGCTGGTTCGTGGGATCGAACGGATCGCGCAACAGCGGATGGCCCGGCAGCGCCCGCTTGAGCCAGACAAAGAAAAAGTCCGACAGGTCGGCATAGGGCACCGTATCATAGTAGGGCGGGTCGGTGAACCAGACCGTGGCCGTGTCGTCGGGCAACGGGTGCTCTGTGGCGTCGGCGAGTTGGACTTGGCCCGCTCCGGAGGAGAAACTCACACATTGGGCGCCATCGTTCGTATTCTCCACGCTGACAATGAAGCTGCCACTGGCCTGAGCAGAGGGGACTCCTTCGGCGAAGTCCCAAGCGATCGGTAAGGCTTGCCTTCCAAAAACGTGTCGGGGGCATTCCGCAATTGGTTCCCAAGCGCAAATGGAATTGGCCAACTCGGAAAGTTTAGACAGCGAAAGCGCCAGCCCCTCCCGCACCGCTGGCGGTACCGTAGGGGACAGTTCCCGCACCAGCCGCGCCAGCGTCACTAGCCCCACCTTCTGCCGGGCCGTGAAGAGGTCACCCCAGTGGAGCATGCCGTAGCGCTGCACGCGGAAACCCAATGTGCCGATTGGTGGCAACGGCTCACCCGGCACGGGGCTGAGCGGAGATGATCCGTCTGATCGGTCCGATCCGACAGATCCGTCCCATCGCCTCACGATCGCGGCCAGCCGCTGCTGGGCCTTCCACACCGCCTCGTAGTCGCGGTCGGTGGGCAGGCGATACCGTCGCCCTGGTTCGCCCGGCCGGAGCGTCACCACCGCCAAGAGCCGCGCGCCGCCGATTCTTCTTGTGTGATCGGTCTGATCTGTCCGATCCGACGGATCAGCAAAGACCACCTCCGCCCCGCCGCGCTGCGCGGCAAGCTGCGCGCGCACCCGCTCCGGCGCGAGC
>DATLZU010000006.1:0-123077 GCA_035573855.1 Nitrospiraceae bacterium | reverse complement strand
GTTCTGGAGATTGGGCGGCTGTCTTTGAACCGGAAGGTTGGGCGACCCGAGCCCGCATGGGAGGTTAACGGTCCATCATATTATTAGTCAGGGCCTTGTGTTCCCTGTTGACAGAGGCCCTATTCATGGGAGGCGGGCATGAAGAGGCTGATCGTGGGCGTGTCGGCGGGGTTGGTGCTGGTCGGGTCGGTGGCCTTTGCGCAGAACGAGACGCCGGGGATCGACCGGCGGCAGGCCAATCAGGAGCAGCGGATCGATCAAGGCGTCGCCAGCGGGCAACTGACCGAGCGGGAAGCAGCCAGGCTGGAACGGCAGCAGAGTCGCATCAAACGGATGGAGGACCGGGCCAAGTCCGACGGGGTCGTGACCAAAAAGGAGCGAGCCAGGATCAACGCCGCGCAGGACCGCGCCTCCCGCGACATCTTTCGCGAGAAGCACGATCGTCAAGGCGCCCGGCATCGCTAAATTCAGAATTCAGAATAATCCCCGCTCCCATCGGCGCCTGTGATGTTGGCGCAGAGGCGCCGAAAGGCTTCACATGCTTCCCGCGTCGCTTCCTGTCTCCTGCCGATACTGTTAGAATCCCCACGTGGATGTCATTACCACCCATCTTAACGCCGACTTCGACGGCCTGGCCTCCATGGTCGCCGCGCGTAAGCTCTATCCCGGTGCGGCACTGGTTCTGCCCGGCGGCGCGCAGGAAACGGTCCGCAGTTTCCTCGCGGTGCATGACCTCGGCGTAACCCGCCTGAAAGATCTCGATCTCGCTCAGGTCACGAGACTGATCCTGGTCGATACGCAGGACCCGGAGCGGATCGGTCCGTTGAAGGATCTCTGTGCGAAGTCGGAGATCGAAGTGCATTGCTACGACCATCACGAAGCCCGAGCCGACGAGGCATCGGACATGGGCAAGGCGTTCCAGGCCCGGGTCGGGCTGCGGGTCGTAGAGCCGGTCGGCGCGACGACGACCCTCCTGATCGAGCAACTCCAAGCCCGCCATCTTCCGCTCACCCCGTTCGAGGCGACCGTGCTGGCGTTGGGCTTGTATGAAGAGACCGGCTCGCTGATGTTCATCTCCACGACACCGCGCGATCTGGACGCGGCGGCCTCTGTCTTGCGGGCCGGCGCGGACCTGAACGTGGTGTCGGACACGCTGCGGCGCCCGTTGGACCCGGACGAGGTCGCGCTGCTCAACGATCTGTTGCGGTCGAGCGAAACGTATTATCTGGAAGGCCGCAAGGTCCTCGTCGCGTCCAGCGCCTACGACCGGTACCGGGGCGATCTGGCCGGACTGGTGCACAAGCTGGCGGAGTTGGAGGGATTGGACGCGGTGGTGGCGGCGTTCGCGATGGAGGACAAGGTGCAGGTGATCGGACGCAGCCGCCGTCCGGAGATCGACGTGAGTTGGATCGCCCGGGAATTCGGCGGCGGCGGGCACGCGGTCGCGGCCGCGGCGAGCGTCAAAGGGAAGACCTTGGTCGAGGTGAGGGAGCGGATCGTCCAGTTGCTCACCGAACGGTATCGCCCCACCCTGTTGGCAAAAGACGTGATGACCAAGCCGGTCCAGTCGATCGGCATGGACGCCACGATCGCCGAAACCGAGACGCGCCTGACCAAGTACGGCGTCAATGTGCTGCCCGTGCTGGACGGGAAGGAACGCTATCGGGGGCTGATCAGCCGCGAGATCGTGCAGAAAGCGCTGTTCCACGGATTGGCGGATGCGCCGGTCGAACAGTTCATGCAACCCGACGCCTATACCGCCGCGCCGGACACGCCGTTCCACGAGATTCAGACCCGCATGATCGAGCAGAACCAACGGTTCGTGCCGATCCTCTCCGGTGGCAAGGTGGTCGGGGTGATCACCAGAACCGATCTGCTGCGCGCGCTGCATGAGGACATCCTCGCCGGCGCCCGACCCAAAGCCAAGGATGCGGAGACGGCCGGTCCCGGGGCGACGCTCCGGCGAAACGTCGCCGGGATGTTGGAAGCCAAGCTGCCCTCCCGCCTGGTGGCGTTACTCAAGCAAGCGGGAGAACTCGCCGATCGGTTGGATGTGTCGGCCTACGTGGTAGGCGGGTTCGTCCGGGACCTGTTACTCGGCATCGAAAACCTGGACGTGGACCTGGTCATCGAAGGCGACGGCATTGCGTTCGCTCGCGCGCTGGCGCGGGAGAATAGCGGAAGGGTCAAGGCCCATGAGCGATTCGGCACCGCTGTGGTGATCTGGCCGGACGGATTCAAAGTCGACGTCGCAACGGCCCGCACGGAATATTACGAGTACCCGACGGCCTTGCCCACGGTAGAGCGGAGCTCGATCAAAAAGGACCTCTATCGGCGGGACTTCACGATCAACACGCTGGCGATCCGGCTCAATTCCCGTTCGTTCGGCCAGTTAATCGACTTCTACGGCGGCCAACGGGACCTCAAAGAGAAGACGATCCGGGTCCTGCATGGCTTGAGTTTCGTCGAGGATCCGACGCGCGTCTTCCGCGCGATCCGCTTCGAGGTGCGGTTCGGGTTTCATATCGGCAAGGAGACGCTGGCGCTCATCAAGGGCGCGGTGAAGATGGACCTCTTTCACCGGCTCTCCGGCCATCGGCTGCTCGACGAACTCAAGCTCTTGTTTTCCGAGCGGGAGCCGCGCCGCGCGGTGAGCCGGATGGCCGAATTGGATCTGCTGCGCTTCATTCACCCCAAGCTTTCCTGGTCACCGCGGCTGGATGAATTGCTCGCCGGCGTGGAGGAAGCGCTCGATTGGTACCGCCTGCTCTACCTGGATCGACCGATGCACTCCTGGCTGGTGTGTATGATGGCGCTTCTGGACGTGCTGCCGGGTCGCGCGGTCTCGGATCTGCTCAAACGTTTCCCGTTCACGGAGCAGGAAGCCGAGAAACTCAAGGCGGCGCGGTTCGCCTTGCGCGGGTTGCTGAGACGGTTGGCGAAGCAGCCGCCTCCGCGCCCGGCCGAGACCATGCGCTTGCTGACGGGGCTCGCCGACGAAACGCTGATTTTCATCATGGCCAAGGACAAGTCGGAATCGGTGAAGCGTCAGGTCTCCGCCTATCTCACGACGTACCGACACGTGAAACCGTCGCTCACCGGCCGCGATCTCCAGGCGATGGGCCTGAAACCCGGCCCGCTCTACCGGAAAATTCTCGATGCGCTGCTGGACGCCCGCCTGAACGGCGAAGTCAACACGGAGGCGGAAGAGCGGGAACTGGCGAAACGGCTGGCCGGTTGCTCGTGAAGCGTGAACCGAAACGTTTGCGGTGGAGAGTGTTCTTTTGAAGCGCGAATGACGATAGGCTACAACGAGGCCAGCCGCCGATCCTGTTCCATCTTGCCAAACAGGTCGTTCAACGCAGCGTGCATGGCCCGGTTTACCGGCCGTTTGTCGTCGTCTTTGCCGCCTCGCGCCACTTCGCCGACCGCTTTGCCGAACCCGCTATAGCTCTTCAGGAGACGGCCGTTCCGCGGATCTTTGAAAAAGGCGTCGACTCGGGCGGCGTAGATGTAGTTGAAGTCGAAGGCTTGGCTGGGATCGATGTAAATGGTACCCCATAGCTCCAGGTCGAGGTCCGCCGTGCCCTCCTTGACAACCCGGCGGAACGTCTGTCGGGCAGCCACGTACTGGAGGATTGCCGTTTCCCACTGCTCCCGAGGCGAAACCAACGAATCGACCGGACTGAGGACATGGTTCTGCAACCCGGGATCGGCGATCATTGTCGCGCCTGGCTCGACGATGAATGCGCCCAGGGGTCCGAGTTTGAGTTTGACCGAATAGGGGAGTTGGTGGGGAGTCGCCACGACGGGAGCGGGATCGAACGGAATCGTCGCGCAGCCGCCGAGCGGGCCGATCAGCAACGGCGCCAGAAGAAGGGGGAGGGTCACGTTGAAACGCGGGATTCGAGCCGCCATGTTCATCCTCCTCGCCGGTGTCGAGGTTGTTCTTGTCATTACCTTACACACCTGCGGAGGCCGGCTTCAAGATAGGCGTCGGTGCGGGCGGTGCGGGCGGTGAATCATTCATTCTTTTTCTTTATGGTCTGGCTTGTCCTTCTCGTTAGGCCGGGACGAAGACGCTGACACTTCGCCGGGGTGAAGCAGCGTGATGGCCGCCTGGCTCTCGTGGTCCGGCTGAATCAGAGCGTACAACGGATAGAGTTGGGGAATCTCCTGCGGTGGAATCGCCAGCAACGCCGGAAAACCGATCAACGGCGAGACCACCTGGATCGTCTCGAAGCGGAGACGAAGGGCCATCAGGACATCGCGGACGCGACCTTCGATCAGGGGTTCGGGAACCTGTTGCGAGGCGGTAATGGCCACCTGCCACAGCGTCCGGGTAAGCGCGACAGGATAGGAGAACCCGAGCCGCCGCGCAATCGGCGTCACATCGATCAAAGCGCCGGATTTCAACGCTTCTTCTCTGGTCAACTGAGTGGCGGGAGGCGGCTCATGATACGGCGTGGCTGCGCCTGGCGACGGCTGGGAAAGAGGCGCAGACGGAGATTCGTGCGGCTTCGGACGCACCGCATGGCGCCGACCCTCTGCAGCGGCGCGCTCGATCCGCTCGATTTCGTCCAACTCGGCTGGCCGCGGCAGCACCTTGAGCAGGCCCTCATAGACGGCGCGGGCTGAGGCGGACCAGCGAGGGTTGAATGGTCGGCCGCTGAACGCCGCCTCGGCCGCCGCTCGTTCGTCGGGCGTCAGCAGCCGTTCTGTCGGGCGCTCCTGCATGTCGGCCAGATAGCGCAGGAGCCGAGGAAGTCAAGGTCCCTTGCCTCAGGTCCGGTCCCCAACCGGAGGGAGTAGCCGATTCAGATCGGCACGCCGGATACGGGCGATCGCCTGCGCATCGGCGGCCTCTACCGGAGAGAACCCGATCGTATCACCGGGGATGAGCTGCGCGGCCAAGGGCAGGTCGGCCGAGATGACGACAGCGATCTGCGGATAGCCGCCGGTCGTCTGGCAGTCGACCATCAGGAGGATGGGCTGCTGATTCGGCAGCACCTGGATCGCCCCGGGCGCCGTCGCGTCGGACACCATCTCTGGCAGACCAGAGTGGGGAAGCGCTGGGCCAGCCAGTCGGTAGCCCATGCGGTCCGACTCGGGCGAGACGGTGTAACGCCGGCTGCTCAGCGTTTCGAGGGCTCGGGTGGTGAACGCGTCCTGCTGAGGGCCGAAGAGGACGCGGACAGTGGGAGCGGTGCTGTAGGGCGGACGCATGGAGTCGGGAATCGAGCGGCCGGCGAGATCGCGCCAACCGGCCGACGGCTCTCCCCAGGTCAACACGTCGCCCTTCGCCAGTGCGCGTCCTTCCACTCCGCCGGTCCGGCTGCGGAGATGGGTGGAGCGGCTACCGAGCACCAACGGGATGTCGAGACCGCCGGCTATGGCGAGATAGGCCCTCGCGCCGGTCCGGCGCTGGCCGAAGGTCAGGACATTCCCGGCCCGCACGGCGACGGCGGTCCAAAGAGGCAAAACCGCACCGTCCATTACTGGCGACAGGTCCGCTCCGGTGACGGCGATCAGCGCGTCGGTTTCGAAACGCAGCTCGGGGCCCAGGATCGTAATTTCCAGGCCGGCGGCGTGATCGGGATTGCCGACGAGCCGGTTGGCGACCCGGAGTGCAAGGTGATCCATCGCACCGGCAACGGGCATACCGTAGCGTCTGAAACCGTAGCGACCCAGGTCCTGCACCGTCGTCAGGAGACCGGGTCGAATGACGCGCAAGGCGGCCCGTTCAGGCATGGACATCGGTCAGGCGGGCTATGCAGATGCCGGCGTCGGTGAGCGCGTTTCGGACCGCGCGGGCCAGCCGGTCCGCGCCGGGCGTATCTCCATGCAGGCAAAGGGTGTCGGCGCGCAGGCGAACTGGAGGACCGTCCAGACTCGGCACGGTGCCGTCCCGCGCGAGGCTCACCGCGCGGGCGACGACCGTCGCTTCGTCGTGGATGAGCGCTCCGGGTCGATCCCGCGGCACGAGCGAGCCGTCCGCCCAGTAGGCGCGATCGATGAAGGCCTCTTCCGCTGTGGCGAGGCCGGCCGCTTGGCCGGCGGCGATCAACTGCGAGCCGGCGAGTCCCACCAGGATTAGGCGCCGGTCGGCCGCCGCGACCGCCCGAGCGACGGCATCGGCCAACCGGCGATCGCGGGCCGCCATCGTATAGAGCGCGCCATGCGGCTTCACATGCACCAGACGCGCGCCTGCCAACGCGCAGATGCCCGCCAGCGCGCCGATCTGGTAGGCGATCAAATTTTCCACGTCGGCCTCGGTGAGGGTGCGCTCGCGGCGCCCCTGTCCGTCCCGATCGCGCAGGCCGGGATGGGCGCCGATCGCGACCTCATGGGCCAGCGCCAGGTGCACGGTTCGCCGCATGAGGTCCGGATCGCCGGCGTGAACGCCGCAGGCGATATTCACCGAGGTGACGTGCGCCAACACACGGGCCTCAACGTCCCATCGAGCCGGCTCGGCCGCTTCACCCAGATCGCAGTTCAGATCGATCGTTCTTGTCAACGGTTCAATTCCTCCTTCAGCCGCTCGAACTCTCGTTGATCGATGGGGACGAACCGGACCCGATCGCCCGGTTCCAACAGGAAGGGATTGGTCCGCGCCGGGTTGTACAGTGTCAGCGGCGTCCGCCCGATCACCCGCCAGCCGCCCGGGCTGTCCTGCGGATAGATGCCAGTCTGCCGGCCTGCGATGCCGACCGATCCGGCCGGGACGCGGATACGAGGTTCGGGCAGACGCGGCGCAGCGATCGCCTCAGGGACCGGACCGAGGTAAGGAAAGCCGGGACTGAACCCCAACATGTACACGCGGTACTCGATGGAAGCATGCAGGGCGATCACTTGTTCGACCGAAAGGCCGGCTCGCTCCGCCAACGCGGGCAGGTCTGGTCCCGCCTCGCCGCCGTAGAAGACCGGGATCGTGACGGTGCGCCGCCCGCCGGCCGGCTCTGTCGGGAGGTCGCTAGTGAGAACTCTCAGCGCCTTCCGGAGCGATGCGAGGTCCGTTTCCACCGGATCAATATAGACCGCAGTCGACCGGTAAGTCGGCACGACTTCGACGACGCCGGGAAGACGCGCGCGCTCGACGGCCCGGGCGAAACTCACCACCCGGTCGTTGACAGTGGGGTCAATGGAGTCGCCGAACTCGACGAGAAGTCCAACGTCTCCCAGCGGCAGAATGCGCGGATCGTGCGGCATCGCGCTCACTCCGGCAATGGTTTCCCCCTGGTTTCCGGCGCCAATGGCAGCACCAGCAGACCCACCAGATAGATCAGCGCCACGGTGCTCGCGGCTTTGCCGAAGGTCCCCATGGCGGTCACCAGAAAACCGGTGAGGAACGGCGCGACCGAAGCCAACACGCGACCGGCGTTGAAACAAAACCCCGCGCCCGTCGCCCGCAGGCGGGTCGGGTAGAGTTCGGGAAGATAAATAGGAAAGCCGGTGAAGATGCCATTGTTGAAGAATCCGAGGACTGGCAGTAGGGCCAAGACGTGGGGGTACGCGTGTGGCGTGAGGAACGCCACCGGTAACATCAACAGGCTGCCGGCGCACATCAGCGCAAAGACCGGGCGGCGTCCGAACCGCTCGGCCAGCGGGCCGAAGCTCAGATATCCTCCCAAGGCTCCGACATTCAGCGCCATGATGGCGTAACTGACGTATTTGGCGAGCGCCGCGTGATCCAGCCCCTGCATATCGGGCAAGGTTCGGATCAGGGTGGGAGTCCAATTGGTGGCGCCCCAGAGGCCGAACACCGCGACAAACGCCAGGACGGATCCGACCAGCGTGGATCTCCGCAGGTGGGGATGAAAGAGTTCCGGCAACTTGATCGTCGAGACCGTCCCCGAGCGTCGCTCCAGCGTGCGTGCTTGTACCCACCGGTCCGGCTCCTTGACCCAAAGAAAGATCGCGATGCTGACGAATGCCGGGAGAACGCCGACCACGAAGAGCGCCCGCCAACCGTACTCACCCAGCCACAGATTGAACGCGGCAGCCAGGAAGAAGCCCACCGCCCAGGCGGATTGAAGGATGCCGGCCGCCTTGGCGCGTTTGTCCTCCGGCCATGATTCCGCGACGATCGCCGCGCCCGCCGCCCACTCGCCGCCAATGCCGAGTGCGGTCAGGAACCGGTAGAGCGCCAGGTGCCACCACTCCTGCGACAGCGCCGCCGCGCCGGTGAAGAGCGCATAGATGAGGATCGTCGCGATGAGCGTTTTCGTCCGGCCGACGAAGTCGGCGACGATCCCGAACAACACGCCGCCGATCGCCCAGCCGATCAGGAAAATTGAAAAGATGATGCCGCCGTACCAGCCAATCTGTTCCGCATCGACCGTGCCAGCCGGCGATCGGAGCAATTCTTCGAGCGCCGGATGGAGGACGATGGCGTAGATCGTGGCGTCCATCGAGTCGAACACCCATCCGAGCCAGGCCACGAACAGCACAAGCCATTGGTAGCGGCTCACTCCTTCTCGCCACGCTGTCGCGGTCATTCCATCTTCCTTGCGCATGCCGGCGAGCGGCGAATAGCGAACAGTGGACAGCCGCAAATCCGCGCGCTCCTACGTTCTTGTCCGCATGGCTTTCGACTGCCGGCTACCGGCTATAAGCCGAGTCGACGCCGGGAGTCAAGGCGAGAATCGGCGCCAAGGGGCTCGATTGCCGCTGCGAGCGGGTGTTATAGTCTCCGCGCTGTCATGCCGCGCATCGATTACTACAGAGTCCTAGGCGTCCCGCGCGAGGCCTCCGACGAGGACATCAAAAAAGCGTACCGCCGACTCGTCTTCCAGCATCATCCGGACCGGAATCCCGGAAAGGCCGACGCCGAAGCGAAGATCCGAGAGATCAACGAGGCCTATGAAGTCATCGGCGATCCGGAGAGCCGCCGGACCTACGATCGGCTCCGTTGGGGTGCGGAGCCGCGTGAGGAGGCCGTCGATCCGTCGGTCCTCCGCGAAGAGATGGAAAACAAACTGTTCGAGGAGGGGCGCAAGGAACTGTTCGCCGTCCTCATCAAGGATATCCGACGGATCAAGACCGAACTGGCGCTCATCCGCGAACGCACGGTGGCGGCACAGGGGTACGACACGTTCCGCGAGGATCTCGTGGCAGATCGGGCGGCGGAAATCATGGAGGAGTTTCTGAGTCCGGAAATGGAGACCCGCAAGAAGCGATTGGTGGATGTCGCGGTGCAGATGATGGCGACGCAGGGCGTGATCCAGAAAGGCGACGAAGGACAGGTCAGGGAGCTGCAGGGACGCTTTGAAGACATGATCCGCCGAGGTAGGGTGAGCGGCTTCACCGCCGCGCTGGAATTGTTCTACCAGCGGCGATGACGCTGCAATGTGGGTTGAGGAATGTCCAGGATTGTGCGCGTGCCGTTCCTCATTCGTCATCTCTCATTTTCGCAGTTGTCGTTTACTTGGAGAGCGGCCCCGAAACAAACTGCCCCGCTTGCATAACCCCCGCGATCTTCTCCTTGTCGCGGAGTAGGGCGATGCGTTTCAAAGGATCGCCAGCGACGACGACCAGGTCGGCCAACTTGCCGGCCTCGATCGTTCCGACCGCGTCGTCGATTCCCAGAAGTCGAGCCGCCCAGGCGGTTGCAGCCTGCAGCGCTTCCATTGGACTCATGCCGAGCGCAACCATTCGTTCCAGTTCCTGCGCATTGTCGCCGTGGTCATTGAACGGTGTTCCGGCATCGGTGCCCAGGGCGATGGGAATCCCGCCGCGATGGGCCCGCTTGAACGCGGCCTCATGGCGCGCGCGCATCGTCTTTGCTTTGGTAACCGCGTGTTCCGGCACGCCGCAGGCCGAGCCGTGCTCCGCGGTCGTGGCCAGCGCCGACAGTGTGGGCACCATGAACACGTCGCGTTCTTTCATCAGCGAGGCGGCTTCCTCGTCCATCAGCGTCGCGTGCTCGATCGAATGAACGCCGGCCCGAACGGCGTTCTTGATCCCGCTCGCCCCGTGCGCGTGCGCCGCGACGCGCCGCCCGGCTCTTGCGGCTTCTGCAACGGCCGCGCTCAGCTCTTCCGGAGTGAACTGCGCTGACTCGGGCGACGTGCCCGGCGTGAGCACCCCGCCTGACGCGATGACCTTGATGACGTCGGCCCCGGCAGCCAATTGCTCGCGCACCGCCGCCATGACGGCGATCGGTCCATCGGCTTCGCGGCCGATGAACCGCGCATGGCCGCCGGTCATACAGATGGCGAGTCCGGCGGCCAGGATACGAGGTCCCGGCGTCAAGCCCGACTCGATGGCGCGTTTCAATGAGAACACGGAGTGATCGCGAAACCCGAGATCGCGGACGGTCGTGAAGCCGGCCTCCAACGTCCGGCGGGCAAACTGCGCGGCCTTGAGCACGGTCAAAGCCGACGCGTCCCGGGCGATCGTCGCCACGACATCCGGTTCGCCGCCGAGGCACAGGTGCACGTGACAGTCGATTAAGCCGGGCATGACGGTCCACCCCCGCCCGTCGATCACCCGCGCCCCGCGGGGGGTGCTGATGTCTCGGTTGTCGCCGACCGCTGCGATGCGGTCGCCGCGCACGACGAGGGTCGCTCGCTCGCGGGACCGGCCGAGCCCGTCGATCAGCCGCACATTTCGCAGGACCAGCACCACGGCGCTCACTCACCGATCGGGATCGTGATCACGATCCCGCCCATGACGTCGTTCAGCTTGTAGTCGCGACGTGGGCTGTTGGGGTGGGTGTTGTGACAGGTGACGCAGGTTTGGGAGACCGCCCGGTCCGCGTACACTCCTTGGAAGTAGCGGGCGTTGCTGATCCTGACGAATCCCATGAACGGCTTGTCCGGCTCTTTCATCACGGCTTCCAGGCCCCGGCGTTCGAAGTCGCTGGTGGGGCCGTTCCAGACGTAAATAGGGGTCAAGCTGGCCAGCCGATAACTGAGCTTGTGCCCTTTTTCGGACACCAAGCGACCAGACTCCATCAAGAATTGGGCGGGCAAGGGAAGACCCTTCTCATCCTTCCAATGTTCCACCGCTTCCACAACGCCCTGCTCCTGCAGCTTCTCCACGACGTTCTTCGTGTAATTCGTCCGGTTGGCTTCGATAACGGCGTGAAGGTACTCGATGACCTTCTCCGGCGGGACCATGTCGGGTTTTCTGGCTTCCGCGACGACCAGGGCGATCGTCCAATAGGTCACGACGGCGACGAACGCGAACGCGGCGCCGGCGAGAATCCATGCAGCGGGCCGACTCATGCTTCGATCCTCCTTGGTGATGAGGGAGAAGATGCGCTGTACACGCGAGAGGCCGCCTGCACCGCCACTCCCGGTTGCGAAAGCCGGCCGGAGCGCGCGACGATCTCCTCCAACGCGTTGAGCAGCGTCTCTACATGACAGCGCGTGGACGATTCACCCATCAGGCCGATGCGCCAGACCGCGCCCTTGAGCGGGCCGAGGCCGCCGCCAATCTCGATGCCGTATTCGCGCAGGAGCGCCGCCCGCGCCGCGGCATCGTCGAGGTGCGGCGGGAGCGTGACGCAGTTCAAGGTGGGCAGGCGCCGGCCTTCCGCCGCCAGCGGGGTCAGCGAGAGTTCGGCGAGGCCGGCCAAAAGCGCCGCGCTGTTCACCCGGTGCCGTTCGAATCGCGCCGACAGCCCTTCTTCTTCAACCAGGCGTAACGCTTCCCGCAAGGCGTAGAGCATCGAGATTGGCGCCGTGTGGTGATACGCTCTTGTGTTTTCGGCCCAGTACTCCGCCACCAATGCCAAGTCCAGGTACCAACTCCGGCACGGCGTCCGCCGCCGGCGGATCGCGTTGAGCGCCCGTTCACTCGCCGTCAGCGGGGCTAAGCCGGGCGGACAACTCAGACACTTCTGCGTGCCGCTGTAACACAGGTCGATGTTCCAGGCGTCGACCTCAAGGGGAACGCCGCCCAGTGACGTCACGGCATCGACGATGAACAACGCATCGTACTCGCGGCAGAGCCGCCCGATCTCTTCGAGCGGTTGCCAAACGCCGGTGGACGTTTCGGCGTGGACGAGCGCGACGGCTTTCACCGGTTCCGATCGGGCGAGTGCGGCGCGGACATCCTCGGGCTCGATGATGCGTCCCCACGGCGTCTCGATCCGAAGCGCCTTGCCGCCGGCTCGTTCCACCATCGTCGCCATGCGCGCGCCGAAGACGCCGTTGACTCCGACGACGACCGTCTCTCCCGGCTCGACCAGGTTGACGAACGCGGCCTCCATGCCGGCCGAACCCGTGCCGGAAACGGCGATCGTGAAGGGATTCGCGGTGCGGAACACGTGCCGGAGGAGACGCTGGACATCGTTCATGAGCGCCAGGAACGCCGGATCCAAATGGCCCAGCAGCGGCGCCGACATGGCGCGCAGCACGCGCGGATGGACCATACTCGGGCCAGGTCCCAGAAGCAACCGCGGCGGCGGCACAAACTCGCCGATGGGTTCAGAAGTCATGACCTGGACGTTCCCGAAAGGCCAAGCGGACGATCTCTCCAGCAGACGGTCCCCGCTCTCTTCCTCGAGATTTACGCAAGGAAGATGCAGTATAGCCAACTCCTGATCGATCCGCCAAGAGCGGGCTGTGCGCCGACAGTAAAACGAGGAGGCCGGCGATGGCGTTCGCCACCGCGGACGCGCCTTGCGTTTTCTGGCTCTCAGAGCGCATGGTATACTGCCCCGCATGCGAGACAACTGTGCGTTCTGATTCTTCCCTTACCGACACGTTCACTTCCGTCACAGGCGACTCGCCCACGGCCCCTCTTCCCTACGACCCTCGTTTCTCGCGCGTGGTGACGGTCCTTTCGGCGATCGTGCTGTGCGCGTCGATCGGCCTGTTCGCGTGGTTCATGCTCTCGCTGCCCCGCTTGGACCGGGTAGCTTCGCCTGAGCGCGCGCTTCATCTGATGGTGAGTCGGATGATGGACGTCGAGGAAGCCCTGCGTCGGGCTCCGGAGTGGGAGCGCGTTTTTTACGAAATCGCCGTCGGTAGCGACGCCAATGAGCGCGACCAGGCAATCGCCTGGTATGAAGAGCTTTCGTCTTACTCTGAGGACCCGGCAGTCCATCTGAACTTGGCTGTCCTGGAGGCGGAATCAGGCCGGCTCTCCGAGGTGATGAACAAGGCTGGTAGTTGGATGGACGCGGAGGCGCCTTTCCCCCTGTTCGCTCGGCTGTTACGGGGGGCGTATCAGGGCGAGCGGATCAGCATCGAGGAGGAACAAGGACTGCAAGCGGAATTGGCGGAACTGCTTCCCGCCGGATGGTTCTACGATCGGTTGGCAATCAGGCTGGCGAGGCAGGCCGGCGATCATGCCCTGCTCGCGTCGGTGGAGGCGGCCTCGACGGAGCGGGCGGAGGCGCTGTTGTGGCGCTCGCGTGCGCTGGCGGCCACGGAGTTGGCCGTCATGCTGGTTGGCGGCACGGTGTTGGTGTCGGCTTGGCTTCGTCGGTGTCGGACAGATGTGCTGCGGGTGGGGCCGGCTTCGTTGCCGCCGCGGTGGCCGGGCGGGGTGGGTGCGGCGGTCTTGTTGCGCGGCGGCGCGATCGGCGCGGTGCTGACGGTCGCCTTTCTGTTCGCCGCGATCGATTACTCTTCGCTTCGGGTGTTGGCCATCCCGCTGACGAATCTTCCGTTGCTGCTGCTGGCCCGCCGGCACTTGCTGAAACCGGCCGGACTTGGGTTCGCCGAAGGTTTCGGCTTGAAACCTGCCCGACGGGACCTGCCTCGGTTCGCAACAGTCGTTCCGGCCATTATGGCAGCGGGGTTGCTAGGTGAATGGGTGTTGGGCAAGGTGATCGAATCGCTCAGCCTCTCCAGTCACTGGACAGAGTGGTTCGACGCCGACTTGGTCTGGGCCCCTCCGTCGGTCATGAGCATCAGCTTGCTAGAATATGTGATCTTCGCGCCCGTTTTCGAGGAGCTCGCCTTTCGCGGCCTGCTCTTCGCGATCTTGCGGCGGCGGTACGGATGGGAACGGTCGGCCCTTATCAGCGCGGGCATTTTCGCCGTCGCGCACGGCTACGGTCTGGTCGGATTTCTGAGCGTATTTTGGAGCGGCGTGGTGTGGGCCTGGGCCTATGAAAGGACCGGCAGTCTGCTGCCCGGGATGATCGCCCATGCGGCCAACAACCTTTTCGTCTGTCTGAGCGTCATCGCGTTGCTGCGCTTCTAGGTTCTGCTCCTCTTCTCCGACCTCGGGCCTGTTTTCAGCCCGGCAGCTAGAAGTCATTGTACTGGCAGCCGTTTTTGTCCGATCACCCGCCACCTCTTTACAGTTCGTGAACCGTGATTATCTTGCAGTTGCCATGACCTAGTATGGGAGGAGGTGCTCTATGGATTTCCTTTCAACCTTGGACAAGGCCATGTCGATCTTCAATACCAATTGGATGGAAGGTTTGATGTGGCTCTTGCTTATTATGGCGTTTGGGGCTTTTGTCCGCAGCACGTGGGAGCGGTTCTTCGGCAAGGCGGGGGAGGCTGAAGCGGGTGGTCATGTTAAGAAGGCTGCCTAAGAACAAGAATCTTGCCGGAAGGCTGTTGGCGTTTCCTTTCGCTTTCGTCGGCGCGGGGGTGTGGCTGCTGATCGCGGTGGCGGTGGTGGCCGCTCCCTCCGCTCCGTATTTCATCACGATCGACGGAGGGGCGCCGTACTTCCTCCCAAAAGCGGCGACAGTGTCTGCGCACGCGCCGGTCAAATGGTATAACACGACCGGCACCTATCACACGATCACCCACGAGAGTTGCGAGGCAGGCGGGCCTTGTCTTTTCGATTCCGGCGTTGTTCCGCCGGACGGCAGCTATGAGCTCCCCGGGTTGCCGCCCGGGCATTATGGATACTACTGCAAGCTGCATCCGATCATGCGCGGGGTCCTGACGGTCAGCGAATCGGGCCCTCCGTCTTCAGCGTCCTGATCTGACATTCAACGTTGGTGCAAACCGGGCTGGACGGCTCAGGTGGAGCGCCGTGCGCTTCGCATGGTAACATCTGGGCGCATGCCGCTCTCCCGCTTCCATCCCGTTATTGCCGACTGGTTCCGGACGCGATTCGGCGAGCCGACGGACGTGCAGGTGCGTAGTTGGCCGGCGATCGCCTCCGGGTCAAACGTCCTGATCGCCGCGCCAACCGGATCGGGCAAAACGCTCGCCGCCTTTCTCTCCTGCATTGATGCGCTCTTCAAGCAAGCCCTCGCCTGTGAGTTGGACGACCGCACCCAGGTGCTGTATGTCTCGCCGCTCAAAGCGCTGAGCAATGACGTCCAAAAAAATCTGCAGCAGCCTTTGACGGAGATCGGGCAGGCCGCCCTGGCGGCGGGTTTGCTCATGCCGGGGATCCGTGTGCTGGTCCGGACCGGCGATACGCCGGCTTTGGACCGCCAGCGGATGCTCCGCCGTCCGCCCCACATTTTGATCACGACACCGGAGTCGCTGTATCTGTTGCTGACCGCCGAAAAGAGTCGGCTCATGCTGCGCGACGTGCGGACGGTGATCGTCGATGAAATTCACGCCCTCGCGCCGAACAAGCGCGGTGCCCATCTGGCCCTGTCGCTTGAGCGGCTCGAGGCCCTGACCGCTTCGCCGCCTGTCCGCATCGGGCTATCCGCGACTCAGCGCCCGATCGAGACCGTGGCGAGGTTTCTGGTGGGGGCGAGAGCCGCGTCCCTCGTGAAGCGTGAAGTGTCTCTCGGACCAGAGGGTACGAACGACGAGCGACGAACGACGAGCGACGTGATCGTCGTCGACGTCGGGCACCGGCGCGACATGGATGTGGCGGTCGAGGTCCCCAAGGATGAGTTGGGCGCCGTGGCCACCAACGCGATCTGGCGCGATGTCTACGATCGGGTGGCCGAACTAGTGCAGCAGCACCGGTCTACCCTGGTCTTCGTGAACACACGACGGCTGGCCGAGCGGGTGGCTCACCACTTGGAAGAGCGCTTGCAGCATCTGGGCGCGCAGGTGGTGGCGGCGCATCACGGCAGTTTGTCTCGACAGATCCGGCTGTCCGCCGAGGAACGGCTGAAAACAGGGCGGACTCGCGTGGTGGTGGCGACCGCGTCGCTCGAACTGGGGATCGACGTGGGCACCGTCGATCTGGTCTGTCAGATCGGCTCGCCCCGCGCCATCGCGACGGCCTTGCAGCGGATCGGTCGGTCCGGACACTGGATCAACGCCGTCCCGAAAGGCCGGCTGTTCGCCACGACCCGGGATGAGCTGATCGAATGCGCCTCCCTGGTGCGGGCGATCCGGAGCGGCGCGCTGGATCGCCTCGACGTGCCGACCGCGCCGCTGGATATTCTGGCGCAGCAGATTGTGGCGGCCGCCGCGACCCAGGAATGGCGCGAGGATGAGCTGTTCGCCCTGTGCCGGCGAGCGTATCCGTACCGCGAGCTGGACCGCCGGGACTTTGACGCGGTGCTGAGGATGTTGTCCGATGGAATCCCGACTGATCGTGGCCGCGGCCGTGCCTATCTGTATCACGACCGGATCAACCGGCGCATCAAAGCGCGGCGAGGCGCGCGCTTGGCGGCGATCACGTCGGGAGGCGCCATCCCGGACACGGCCAATTACACGGTGATCGCCGAGCCGGACGGAACGGTGGTCGGTTCGGTCGATGAGGACTTCGCGGTGGAAAGCCTCGCCGGGGACATCATTCTGCTGGGGAATGTTTCCTGGCGCATTCGCAGCGTGGAGATGGGCAAGATGCGGGTGGAGGATGCGCACGGCGCCCCGCCGACTATTCCGTTCTGGCGAGGCGAAGCTCCGTCGCGCACCGTGGAGCTGTCGGCCGAAGTCGCGGTGCTGCGGCAAGCGATCGCGGAGCTGCTGGATGCGTCGGCGATCGGCGATTCGGATTCGGCGCTGCGCTGTCAGCTCTCGGCTGTCCGCTGGCTGCGGGAAGAGTGCGGTCTCGACCGCCGTGGCGCGGAACAGGCGGTCGCCTATATCCTCGCCGGCCGGCAAATTCTCGGCGCGGTGCCGACTCAGAAGACCGTTATCGCCGAGCGGTTTTTCGACGAGGGCGGCGGGATGCAATTGGTCATTCATGCGCCGTTCGGCGGGCGGCTGAACCGCGCCTGGGGCTTGGCGCTGCGCAAGCGGTTCTGCGTGACCTTCGATTTTGAGCTCCAGGCCGCCGCGACGGACGAGGGCATTGTGATCTCGCTGGGCGAACAGCACAGTTTTCCGCTGGAGAGCGTCTTCGGCTTTGTGCGATCGGAATCCGTGCGCGAGGTGCTCACACAGGCGATGCTCGCGGCGCCCATGTTCGCCAGCCGGTGGCGCTGGAACACCACCCGCGCGCTGGCGCTGCCCCGGTTCGCCGGCGGCAAACGCGTGCCGCCGCAGATCCAGCGGATGCGCGCGGAAGATTTGTTGGCCGCCGTGTTTCCGGCCGCGCTGGCCTGCCAGGACAATATGCGGGACCCGCATGCCCCGAGGGACCTGCCCGATCATCCCTTGGTCAAGGAAACCATCCGGGACTGTCTTACCGAGGCGATGGACACCGACGGGCTCATCGCGGTCCTGCAGCGGATCGAGCGGGGCGAGATTCGCTGCGTCGCGGTGGACACGCCGGTGCCGTCGCCCTTCTGTCACGAGATCCTGAACGCCAATCCCTACGCCTACCTGGATGATGCGCCGTTAGAAGAGCGGCGTGCCCGCGCGGTCGAAATGCGCCGGACCTTGCCGCCGGAACTGGCGGGGAATGTGGGCGCGTTAGATCCTGCGGCCATTGCCGAGGTGGTCGAGGAAGCCTGGCCCGTCGTCCGCGACGCCGACGAGCTGCACGATGCGCTGCTGACGCTGATCTGGGTGCCTGAACCGATTGCGCCCGCATGGGCGCATGATCTGCCGGCGCTTGTTGAAACAGGTCGCGCCGTTTCCTTTTTCCCTCGCTCCTCACCCCTCGCCTCTCATGAGGTAAGGGGGTGGGTGGCAACCGAGCATCGTGCAGCGGTCGAACGGGCGTTCGGCGGCGATGACGCGGCGCTGGACGCCATCGTATTGGGGTGGATGGAAAGCATCGGCCCGACGACGGCGCCGGAATTGGCGACACGGCTGCATGTCTCCTCCGATTGGATTCAGGGTTCGCTTCTTCGGCTGGAAGCCACCGGTCAAATCCTCCGCGGCCAGTTCCGGCCAATTTCACATTCCCCATTCCCCATTTCACATTCCGGCGCCGCCGCGCCGGTCGAGTGGTGCCATCGCCGCCTTCTGGCCCGCATCCATCGGCTCACGGTCGGGCGGCTCAGGAAAGAGATCGAACCGGTGACCGCCGCCGAATTCATGCGATTCCTGTTGCAATGGCAGCATGTGGCGCCGGGCTCTCGCCAACATGGGGAACCGGGCTTGTTGAAGGTCATCGAGCAACTGGCCGGGTTCGAAGCGGCCGCGTCGGCCTGGGAATCGCAGATTCTGCGGGTCCGGATGGCCAAGTATGAAGCGGAACTGTTGGACCGACTCTGTCTCAGCGGAGCCGTGAGTTGGGGGCGACTCTCGCCGCATCCTCGTTTGGCCGATGGAGGGGAAACGGAGCCCAGCCGACGCGGGCAGCGCATCGTTCCCACCAGTGTGGCCCCGATCAGCCTGTTCCCGCGCGACGAAGCGGCCTGGCTTCTGGCGGCGTTCGGCGAGGAACGCCGCCGGCCGGACGACACCTCGGGCCTCAGCGCGGTGGCACAGGATCTCTACACGCACCTGCGGAAGCGCGGCGCAAGTTTCTTCGCCGATCTGGTCCGGGGTACCGGGCATTTGCCTTCGGAGGTCGAAGACGGCCTGTGGGAGTTGGTCGCGGCTGGACTGGCGACGGGGGATGGATTCGACAACCTGCGGGCCCTCCTGGACCCGCGTCGCCGGCGGGCGGAAGGGCGCGAGCGGACTCGTCGTCCGCGCCACGCGGCGGGACGGTGGTCGTTGCTGCGGACAGGGGCTGGCTCCAGCGAAGCTGGTGCCTGTCCCGTTCCCGTGGACAGTCCCAGCACCCGTTGTCTAGGAAAGAGCGACGGGTGCCAAGAAGTGGGACAGTCCCCGGCCGAACGGGTCGCCCGCCAGTTGCTCCATCGTTATGGCATCGTCTTTCGTGACCTGCTTGGGCGGGAATCGCTTAGCCTCCCGTGGCGGGATTTGGTGGTCCAGTATCGGCGGCTCGAATTGCGGGGCGAAGTGCGCGGCGGGCGGTTTGTCAGCGGGTTTACCGGCGAACAATTCGCCTTGCCGGAAGCGGTGGAGTCGCTGCGCGCGTTACGGAAGAGCGGCGACAGCGGCGCGGCCGGTCAGGAGATCAAGCTATCCGCCGCCGATCCGTTGAACCTGGTCGGCATCATCCTGCCGGGGCCGCGCGTGCCGGCCCAGCCGTCCAACTTCGTCGTGTTCCGAGACGGCATGGTTGTCACGGCTGGTGCGGCTCCGGCAGTGGTCTCTATCAACGCGGCCCGGTCATTGAGCCGCTGACCGCGCCGCCCATCCTTGTTTCAAAGCCGCCAACATTGCCGTAGGATTTGTCTGATCTGTGCCTGCGAGGATCGGGTAGCGTTCCTGAACGAAGGCCAGGAACTCCGTCTGCCGGTCGGGAGGCACGTTCATCAAGCTGCCGAGCGACGAGAGGTATTCTCCGCCGCCTCGCGCCATATCCTGTTTCAGGTTCTCAGCGTTCATCCAGGCAAACGCGTCGACTTTCAGGTCCTCCCGCACCAGCCCGTCCTCCGTGAACCAGGTCTTGCCGGACGTGGAGGATAGGAAATTTGTAATTCCGTCCGATGTCGTATCCAGAGTCGCCTTCAGGGTGCAGGCCGGCAGGGAAATGGTCAGGGTTCCAAGCGCAATCGGGAGCAGCAGAGCGCGGGTGAGTGTACGCATCGTGGTTCCTCCTCCCTTCAGAGTTGTTTGGAGCGCTACGCGTCCCGCCCAGAGTAAGGCGTATGGGAGGGCGAATCAAGTCCGCCGGAACTCCCGGACCAGGTACGCCGCGATGTACTGCGGCACGCCTCCCGTAAGGACCTTGACCCGCGGCGGTCCACGGTGCCCTGCTCCCCGGGATTCAGGCTTCGGCCTTCTCCGGTGACTTTAGAAAAAGACCCGCTGAGCGAGGATCTTCTTCATCTTCTTTTGGACGCACTTGTCCTTGGGAACTTCTCCATGCGACAACAACTGAGGAATCGCGTTGACCGGGTCCCGATACTTCCGCTTGCACGTGCCGGTCTTTTCCGTGTTCTGCTTTTTCTGATTGCTTTCCCCCGCGCGGCTCTCGATCTTGCCGGAGAGCAGCCGATCGAACGGAATGAAATGATCCCCGGCGAAGGGCGGGTTTTGCTGCCAGCGATTGAAAAAATATTCGACATTGTCGGGAACCGGCTTGGTGACATTCTTCCGCAATCCTCCTTTCCCCACGCCATCCAGGATGCCGACAAAGGCGATCTTCCTGTCGTTGATTCGTTTGGCCACCTGCAGCACGGCGTCCCCGCCGTAGCTATGACCGATCAGGACGATCGGGATGGACGGGTTCTTGGCGTCGATCCTCTTGATGACGTCCTGCATTTGTTTGACGAAGGTCTCGTCGGTGGGCGGAGAAGGCGTGACCTTCCAGGCGAAGTCGTCCGGGTCCGCCGCCGGCACGCCGGGGTTCCCTTTCCGGTCGATCTCGTTCCAGTTCGAGATGTGGACATAGGCCCCTTGCTCGCGCAGGAACTTTTGGAATTTCTCGCCGGGGATGCAGCAGCCGGTGAACCCGTTGACCAGAAACACAAACGCGGTGTACTTGCCGGCATGGTCAATGGCTGTATCCAGCGCCTGATCGGCAGAAGCTGGAAGTGCGGGTAACAGCAGAAGACAGGCTAAGATATACACTGTCATTTGATTTTTTAAAGGACGATCCATGGAGGGCCTCTTAAGTTCAGCGTCGGGTTTTCCGTCATTGTCAAGCTGTCAAAGCTGTGTCTTCTTCGCTTCCGCCGTGGGAGCTCTTCCTGGCGAGCAAAAGGTGTCGCTTCAGAGCGCCTTGCAGGGCGTCTCTCCGACTTCCAGTCCGCTCACTTAACTTTTCTCCGAGGCCTTGTCTCCTTTGGTAGCGGGGGCCTTGCCTTTGTCTTCCTTATCGGCGTCCTCAGCTTCTTCCTCTTCGTCTTCATCCCCGTCGTCATCTTTCTTGGAGGCGTCAAAACCTTTGTCTCCGGTCTTCCCTGCCGCCTTTGATGTTTTTGCTTCAGATGTGGACTCCCTCTGTGCAAGACGCGTCGAGCCGTCTGGGAGCGCATCCGTAGCAAGCAACGTGGCGATCGGACTCATCGGAGTCAATTGAAACAGCGCCTGCCCAGTTGGCTGCTCTATTGACGAGAGGCTCCAGATGTTTTCGGGTTGGTGAAAGTCCTGCGCGTAGCCGAAGGTCGGCATGCAGGCGAGCACGATGAAGTTGTAAAGAGCGAGACCGGCACCAAGCACGCACGCTTTCGGGTTCATGAAGGCCTCCTGATTATCTTTCATTTGGCTCCCTTCTTGGCTCGCTTCTTGCCGGCCAACCCTTTGCTGTCTTCTTCTATGTCTTTTTCCTCTTCCGCTTCCTCCTCTTCGACCCCCTCAGTTTTGGAGGAGCCTGTTCGTTGGCCAGAAAGACCACCACCGGGTGCCCCTAGCCTGACATCATCAAAGGTGCCCAGATTGTACAGCGTAATACCAACCGTCTTGGCGCCCTTTGGCGCTGGGAAAGTGAGTCGGAGGGTCTTGGTTTCGCCGCTCTTGATCTGGCCGTGACTAAATCCACTCGCCGATGCACATCCGAATCTGTTACCACTCTCGTAATCCGTGACCCAGCTATAGCTGCTCCCGCAATAACCCAGTTCTTTGACAGCGATTTCATTCCGATCCTTCGTGCCTCGGAAAGTGAGCGAAACCGCCACCGTCAGGACTGAACCGCGCACGGTGGCCTCTATCAGATCCGCCCGAAGCACAGGGTCGAAGTCGCTGGTAATGCTCTTTCCTCTTAAGCCCACGCCCGTCCCAGCTTTCGATGAGCCTTTACCCGTGGTTTCTTCTTCATCGGCTTCCTCGTCCTCCTCTTCTTCCTCCGCTTCTTGGGAGGCATCGAGCTGTTTGGCCGCGGGGGCGCTCTTGGACTTCTTGGCGTCCAGTTTGGATGATTTTTCGGCGAGGAAGAGTCGGCCTTCCTGCGCGATGTCGCCGACATCCTGATTCACCTGACTCGGCGCTCGCGTCGAGCCTGCCGACTGAGCGGCCGGTTGAGGCTGGATCTGTTGGGTAGCTGCCGTGGCAAGCGCCGCCGGCCGCGCACCCGACTCCGCGTCTTGCCGCGCCACCGCGACGGTTTCCCCCATGCAGCAGGTGAGAAGCAAACAGCCCAGAGGAACGAGACCCGTGAGCCGGCGTGTCATTCCGTTCTCTGGGGCCTTGCTGAAAACCTCGAGACCGATGTTCATGTGAAACCTCCTTCGTCTTCAACCTCTGGTGCCGGTCGGCCGTCTGCTGTCCGAATGCGCGCCGGCATGCCCCCGCAGCCTATCCCGCAGACTCTCTGACGAGGCGGGCGGTGAGGGTGTACTTGATCTTTCCGGACTCAATTCCAAAGCACCATTGTTTTTTCTTGAACGTCTTGAGCTTGAAGCTGCCTTGGTTCGCATGGGCGAGCAACTTCTCGCGCTTTCTCGTTTTGTTGACGCGATCCTTGCAGACGGTTTCAGCCGCCCCCTTCCAGACTTCGGTCAAGGCATCGGCGATGACGCCCTTGACCTCATCCTGTTTCAACGCCGTGCCGGCCAGAGCAAGACCCGGTTCCGCCGTAGCGGCTCCGACCGTCTGGAGCGTTGTGCCGGTCGCGGCTGCGTATTTCCTGAGCGCATCGCGCACGTTACTGAACCCTTTCGGAAGGGCCACGTAAATGTTGGCCGTGAGCTCGAGATCCGAGCGTAACGGGCCTTTGTAGAGGACAATCGGCTTTCTTGTTTCGGCGTCTTCAAGCGGAATCACCGAGCCCTCCCGGCACACCACTGCGAGAGTTGTGACCGGCTGTACCTCGGGATTTCCCTGCTCGGCAAGCCGCAAGACAATCGTGACCGCATCCTTCTCCCCGCCCTTATCGGTCATTGATTCCTTACAGCGTAGATCGTGGAGCTGCAGGGTATACGTGTCATTCGACGATGATTGAGTCCCTTCAGCGCTCCCCTCCTTCCTGGACTTTTTCTTGGACTGTCCAGGAAGAAGTTGTCGGATTTGTTGATCGCCTTCCTCCTTGGACGGGTCATCCGCCAATTCCGCGGCGAAAGCCCCCCCGCTTGTTCCAAGAAGGAGCGCCGCGCTTCCCACACATAATGCCCTGCGTAGGACGGTAAACGTTTGGTATGCGTTCATAAGAGTGACCTCCTTCGTGAGATGACCGGAGCAACACGCGAACCGCGACGGAAAACTGTTCACGTCGAAGACAACCCGGACCTGTGCGTGCTGGCGACCATCAGGACCCCTGAAGATCAGCCAGTGCCCTCCGTATACGGTCGGCGTCTTTAGCCCCGGGACTGAGAGAGAGATACTTTTCCAACGCCATCGCGGCCGTCTTTCGGTCTCCAAGCTTGAAGTACGCCAGTCCCATCTCTCTGTAGGCGTCGGCGAATGCCTCATTGGCTTTGATCGCGGCGACGAAATGCCCGATGGCCCGGTTGGACGCCTCGGGACCGCTTTCCGTTTCCAGTGCGATCTTTCCAAGGTAGTAGTGCAGCACGGGGTCGTTGTCCTTAGCCGCCAGCGCTTTTTCAAACATCGCGGCGGCTGTCTTAAACCGCTTGCGTTCGTAGTCCAGCTTGCCGACATTCACCACCAGCTCGCGCGTCCGCCGGTTGAACTCGTCGGTATTCACCAGAAGCTTCCGGCTTGCCAACTCCTGGCTGTATTTCGATTGGACCAAGCCGGTGAGCTTGGCAATCCGCGACTTGTTAGTCGGGTGGTCGCCGTAGAAGAAGTTTTCGAGGGCGCCCTGGTCGCCGTATTCTTTCAGGAGTTGCTCCAACGTCTTCGGCGCCTCCCGCGGGTCGTAGCCGGCCTTGACCATGTACTCAAGCCCCACCACGTCGGCTTCGGTTTCGCTGGCGCGGCCGTGGCCGCTGATGGCGGCCTTCATCGAGTACTCGTAGGTTTTTTGCAACAACGCAGGCGGGAGCGTGACCTTGCCGCTGGTCTCGGCTGCCTGCGCGGCCAGTTGGCCCAGCACCTGAATGCCGTAGCTACCCTCGATGCCCTTGGTGACATGGCTTTCCGTCACGTGCGCGATCTCGTGCGCCAGGACCATCGCCAATTGGGCTTCGTTTTCCATGCGGGCGAGCAAGCCGGCGTTGACGTAGAGGAGCCCGCCGCCGAACGTGAAGGCGTTGATGCTCGCATCGTTGACGACGCGAATGCTGTATACAAACGGACGGGGACGGGCTTGCGCGACGAGTCGCTGGACGACGTCGTTCAGATAGGTGTCGAGCAGCGGATCGTCCCACAACTGGTGGCTGCTCTCATACTTCTTCGCGTTCTCCTGCGCCATCCGCTCTTCATCGGCCTCGGTGAATGTCGGCCGATTCATGACGGCGCTGCCGACCGATATCCCGGTCTGAAGGTATCGATCCGTGCCGGCCGGCAGTTGTTTCATCAAGTCTTCGCAACCGGCCAAGGCGAGAAGCGAGCATGCGACGATCACGGGTACGACGGGATGACACATGCGGCGAGGCATAATGGCCTCCTCTTCCACACACTGGACACGGGTTCTTACCGGCCTTTCCCCCGCCGGTCTCCAGAGGCGCGCTGCCCGCTGAGCTTCGACCACAATGCCTCCCACAGCTCGGCGCTGCTGTGAAACGCCCGGCGTCGGCCCTCGCCGTCCTCGACCGTTCCCACCAGTTGTCTTGCCCGGCTTTTCGTGGCGGGACCGTCCTTGCGGCCGCGGCGGTAGATGCGCACGATGTACGACTCCATCCGAACCCCGGATCGCAACGGTCGATGGACGGCGGCGTGATGAAAAACGCGCACATCCTATCGGAGAAGCCCTTACCGATGACTTACCGATCCCGCTGGACGGAAAGACATGAGGACGACGTGAGTTGTGCGGCGGCAGGGAGGGAACGGGCGGAATTCCACCCTGCGCTCGGAGGGTGTGGCGGTCGATTCAGGCGGAAGGAGAGGGAACGTCGGGCGTGGCGCCGGTCCGGTGGTCGCCGCGGGCGACACTCGGCTGTTGCAACGTCTGGCGGAGCCGTTCGATCTCCGGGTTCGGCGCGAGGCCAAGCCCGGCCCTGAGCGCCTGGCGACAACGATGGTAAACCGAGAGCGCTTCGGCGTGACGATCCTGGGCATGATAACTGCGCATCAGCTCCAGATACAGGTCCTCGGCGAGATCGTCGGCGGCCAGACCTTGTTCGAGCAGGGTCACGGACTGGTCGTAAAGGCCCATCCGTATCAAGCGCCGGGCATGCGCGATCGCGAAGCGAAGGAATCGGGTCTGCAACCGCGCACGCGGCGAGAGGGCCCACGGGGCGTCCACTCCGTCAAGGAACCGGCCATGGTACAGGCTCAGCACCTTGCCGGCCGACGCAACGGTGTCCGCCTCATCGCTGTCGCGTTCAGCCACATTGAGCAGGCGTTCGAACGCCCAGGCGTCAACCCAGACGTCGCGCGGCTCGAGGGTGAGGCGGTTGTGAGTGAGCCTGAGAGCGGTGTCCGACCCGAGCAGATGGCGCAACCGATGCAGCGCGACGGTGAACGCCCGATAGGCGGCGTCGGCGTCGGCGTCCGGCCAGAGCGCGTCGGTCAATTTCTCGAGCGGGACCCCGCGCCCGCCCAGGGCGATCAGCGCCATGAGCAGCTCAAGCGGGCGGCGCTGGATCTTGCCTTTGAATCGAAGGGGCGTGCCGCCTTTCACCACGGCGAAACGTCCCAAGGTATAGACCTTAATCGGCCAGGGCCAGTCGTCAACCGGTCTGTCGGCCGGCGGCGCGAGGGCATGCCGCCGGACCACTTCCTGGACATAGGCGGGCTCGATACCCGCATCGAGCGCGTGCGCATACAGTCGGGCGATACGATCGCGCGTCCACCATGGAAGAACGGCGAGGCCGATGGCTTTGCCGAGGCGCAAGGCTTGCCGGAGCAAGGCCAATCCTTCCTGCTCTCGCCGCAACGAGAATTCAATCTCCGCTTCCGTGAGGTCGCACATGCATTCGAGGGATCGGCCGCCGATGGCGCAGGCTATCCGACGTGCGCCGTTCAGTGCTTCCCGCGCGTGGGTCGTCTGGCCTGCCTCCAACGCAATGCGCGCGGAACCGATCAGACAGATCGCTTCGCCGAACCGCATGCCGCTGGCTCTGACCCTCGCCAGGGCCGACTGCGCGCATTCTTCGGCGTGCGTCAGTTGGCCTTTGTGCAGAGCGATCGTTGAGGCCAGGTGATGATAGTATGAGCCGTCGAGCAGGCTGTGGGGCCGGAGGGCGAAGGATGTCTGGTGAAGCCGGCGCTCGGCCGCCTCGACGTCGCCCTGGATGAGGAGCAGAAAAATTTCCGCGCCCAAACGTTGAATCTCGACCATACGGATGCCGGTGGCGTCGGCCAACCGGCGGCCTTCGTCGACTTCGCGCAAACCCTGTTCGATGTCTCCGGTGTGCCAGTACACGATCGCCAGCGAGGCGTGCCGCCACAGGCGGGTCATCGAGGTGACCTCCTGCCTCGCCCATTCGGGGTGTGTCTCGGCGATGAGGCGCTTCGCTTTGGCCAGGTCTCCCCGCCATGTGCAGTAATAGAGCAGATGATTGGCCAGCATCAGGCGGGTGTTGATCTCGGCGTCCGACCTCAGCAGCGCTTCGGCTTTTTCGACCCATGAAGGAAGATCCGGGTGATCGGGCCAGCGGTTGATGAGTATCGTAAAGATCGCAAAGGTGACGCGCGCCTCGATTTCGGGTGACGGATAGTCCGGATACCGGCGGCGGAGGTCGTCGAACAGCTCCCGGCACCGGTCGAACTGGACGAAATCCCGCCATTCGAAGAAGACGCTCTCGACGAGACCCAGCCAGGCGAGATATGAACCGGTCGGGTCGTTCACCTTCTCGAACAGCGCGAACGCCGCATTGAAGTACGTCCGTGCCTCGACCGGATCGAACGGCAACCGGCAAGCTCCCAGCCAATAGCGGAGCCATGGTGTCTTCTCAAGCATCTCGCCAGGGACGGCCCGAATCCAATGCGCCAGCGCCGGGCCGCGGCCCTGGGCGGCCATCACCGGCGCCTGTGACAGGATCAGTCGGATCAGCCCGTCCCACTCGCCGGTTTCGATCAATAATGCGGCGGCGTCTTCGACGAACCCGTCGGCTTCGAGCAGCGCTGCCGCCTGGCGCTGCAGGCGGTTCAGCTCCGGTTGAGAATAAGCGGCGCGGGCGCGGGACTGCAGGAAGGCCCGAAACAGCGGATGGTATTCATAGGTCGGGATCGGGCCGGCAAGCTTGAAGGTGAAGTAATTGCGACGCACCAGTCCGTTCAACAAGGCCTCGGCCTGTTCGATCCCGGTCAATTGTCGGGCCGTCTCAGCCGTGATCTTGGAGAGGAGAGACGTCCGAAGCAGCAGCGCGCGCGTCGAGGCGTCCGTGCGCTTGACCAATTCCTCCGCAAAATAGTCGAACAGCATCGAGTGACCGGAGGAGAGGTCGGGCGTCCGCCGTCTGCCGCGCGGCGACCCTTCTTCGACCAGCAACACCAAGCCGGCGACCCAGCCCCGTGTCTCTTCATGCAGGGCGCGAAGTTGTTCCGTGGTCAGCCGGGACCGCAGCCGGCCGATCGCGAGACTCTCGCGTTGGGTCAGACGCAGATCCTCCCAGCCCACGAGGGCAAGCGAACCGGATGCAAGCAGGTGAGCGAAGGAGGCCGGAGGATCGGCGCGGCTGACGACGATCACGGTAACGCCGGGCGGGGTCTCGGCCAGCCCGATCGACAGAAGGTCATGCAGCGGCGAGTCCTCCGGCAGGCGCTCGAAATTATCGAACACGGCGACGCCCGGCCGTTTGATCCGGGCGAAGAACAGACGGAAGAAGTTGCGGGTAAAGGCCTGGAGGCCCGGCAGATATTCTGGCGTCAGCAGGGGCAGCGGCCGTGCCCGGCGGGAAGCGCCCTGCCTGCCGGCGAGCCCCAAATAGTAAAAGAACGAGGCGGGGTCTCCGTCGCCGGCGTCGACGCTGTACCAGATGTGAGGCAGTCTCCGTGCGCCGAGGTAGCTCGCCGCCAGCGTCGTCTTCCCGGACCCGGCCGGAGCGGTGAGCCAGACGACCGGTCTCCTGCGGGCCGCATCAAGGAGGCGGAACAGCCGCTTCCGCTCGTGCACGATGGGCAGGGTCGGGCGCGCGAGCTTGGCCAGCGTAAGGTTGCGTGCGGGCATCGGCCTCTGGACCGCGGTGGCGGCGATGGTCTCACACTTCGCTCTTAAGGGCAAGTCCTTGACTCCCCGAAAATTGCTCCCGTAGGATGCGCGCCCTATGCGCGATCCCGACGCAAGGTGTCTCCTAAGTCTGGTAGGCTGGATCTGGGTCCCGCTGGTGTGGGGCGTAGGCGCGTCTCCGGCCTGTGCCGACGGCTTTCGCAATCCTTTTCAAGGCTCGGCGGCCATCGGGCAGGGCAATGCGTTTGCGGCTCAGGCCGACGATCCGACCGCGGTCTTCTACAATCCTGCCGCCATGACGAGGTTGCAGGGGATCCAGCACACCGTCGGCGTCCAATTCGTCAGCCCCCACACCCGGTTCACGAGTCCGAGCGGGGCGCAGACGACCAACGATCTCGGCGGGCCGGTCGGCTGGCCTCCGCCCGGCCAACTGTATCTCACGGCCAACCTGGAACGCTCCGGCCTGCCGGTCCTGCGGGATCTCAGTCTGGGATTGGGCCTGCTGTCGCTCTACGGGTTCGGCAACAAGTACCCGGAACGCGCGCCGTTCTCTTCCGCCAGCTACCAAGGCAGCCTCCCGCTGCTCGACATCAAGCCCACCGTGGCCTACAAGGTTTCGGATCGCCTCTCGCTCGGGCTCGGCGCAGACATCTTCACGTTCGCGAGTTTTATCGGCGAGGGGCAAACGGAAAGCCTGTCCATTTCATCCGGCGTGGGCGGCATCCCGGCGGGCAGCCGTGTGGAGTTGAACGGCAAGGGCACCACCGCCGGCCTGAACGCCAGCGTGCTCTACACGCTCATCGGCACGGCGGACCGGCCGCGGGCGAATCTCGCCGGCGTGTGGCGCAGCCAAGCGGTTTTGCCGGTGCGCGGACAACTGCTCGTCGACGGAGCGCCGGTCGCCGACGCCTCCGCGAAGTTCCTGTTGCCCGAGGTCTGGACGCTGGGACTGGCGCTCTGGCCTCTTCGGGACGCCGAGCGCGCGTGGAAGGTCGAGGTGGACGTGGACTACACCCGGTGGCGATCGGTGAGAAATGTGGATGTCGCCCTTTCCACCGGCGCCGTCATCACCAACCCGCAACACTGGAACAACAGCGTGTCGATCGCCGTGGGGACGGAATACACGTGGCTCCGTCTGCCGGACCATGAAGCCTGGCAACTGGCGCTCCGAGCAGGCTACAACCGTTCGCACACGCCCATCCCCGACGCGAATTACAATCCGGTCATCCCCGACGCCGACGTGCATGTGTGGTCGATCGGGCTCGGCCTTTTCTGTCGGGAAGGAGGGCGGCTTCTCGGAGTGGTGGACTGTGGCGGCGCCGACGGCGGCTGGTTGACCCGAAAGGCGATCGGACTCGACCTGGCCTATCAACTTCTGCTCTTTGAGCCCCGCACCGTGACCGGCCACCCCCATTCCGGCGTCAATGGGACTTATCGGACGACAACGAATGCCGGAAGCCTGACCCTGCGGATCAATTTCTGATCATCTCTGGCATAAGAAAAGGGGTCGGGAGTCTTTAAAGCAAGTGCGACTACGCTCAGTGTTACGGGCCCCTTACAGTGTTCTTGCCTAAGCGACCTCGTGAATGATCAGCATGGCGTAGATGAGCAAGAGCCACCGGGGCACATGAAAAGACTCCCGACCCTTTTCTTCTCCTCGGCATAGAGCCTCCGGCGTCTTTGGACGGATAGGAAGCGAATCATGCAGCGGTCCGGCCATGGGAACCTGCCTCTTGGTCGAACGGCTAGACCGAGGTCTTCGAACCGAGCCGTTCCATTGCGATACGCTTGAGCGCGCGCAGGTCCAGTTTGCCGGTGCCCAACACGGGCAGCGCGTCCACTTTGATGAAGTGATCCCGACGCGGGATGAACAAGTTGGAGAGGCCGGTCGCCGCGACCTTGTCCAGAATTTCTGGAATCATCCTTTCGTCCAGCGTGTGCAGCACCGCCAACTGCTCGCCCTTGCGTTCGTCCGGGATGCTCGTGACGGCGAAGACTTGGCCGTCGACACCAGCCGCCTCGTGCAAGGCTTCCTCCACCCGTCCGTGAGGCACCATTTCGCCGCCGATCTTCGAGAAACGGGAGAGCCGGTCGGTGATGGTGATGAAGCCGTCTTCGTCCACTTGGGCGATGTCGCCTGTGACGTACCATCCGTCCCGCATGGCTTTGGCTGTGAGGTCATCACGGCCGAGATATCCGCTCATGACATTGGCTCCCTTGACCAGGAGCATACCGGGGGTATTGGGAGGCAACGGCTGGAACGTATCGGGATCCACGATGCGGACGCAGACTCCGGGGAGCGGCTGTCCGACGGTGCCTCGGCGCGACCCTGGTTGGAAAAAGCCCGAGGCTCGAAAATCGGGCACGTTCGTCGAAATGACCGGCGCGCATTCGGTGACCCCGTAGCCCTCCACCGGCATGATGCCGAACCGGTCGTAGAACGCCCGGGCGAATTTCTCGGGCAGCTTCTCCGCCCCGGTGATAATGACGCGCAGTGTGCTCAACTGCTCCGGCGTGCACCGACGGTAATACAGTTGGAGGAAAGTGGGCGTGGTAACGAGCAAGGTGACGCGGTAGCGGGCGATCAGGTCGCCGATCGCGGCGGCGTCGAGCGGGGAAGGGTGAAACACGATGCCCACGCCGCGGGTGACGACGAACCAAAAGATCAGATAGCCGAACGAGTGAAAAAACGGGAGGATACCCAAAGCCCTGTCGTTTCGATCCACGTGCAGGACCTGGGCTGCCCCGTCCACGTTGGAGTCGATGCTGAAGTGGGAGAGCATGACGCCTTTCGGCTCACCGGTGCTGCCGCTGCTGAAGATGATCGTCGCGAGATCGTCCATGCTGACTGTTTGCGACTGGCCGCAGGCGAGCTCGATGATGCGAGCGGGTGCGAGGATTGCGAGCAACAACGCCGCAAGCCGCCGACCTCGTCCGATTGTCTTGACGAGATCTTCCAGCCAGATGAGGGTCACGCCCTCCGGCACGTCCAGTTTGGCTTTCTCCACGAAACGACGGCTGGTGACGACGGTGCGCAGGCCGGCCTGCCGGCAGGCGGACTCCAATCCGGCTCGGCCGACCGTATAGTTGAGATTCACGCTGGCTTTCCCACAGAGCGTGGCGGCCGCGTTCGCGAGCGCGCCCCCGACCGACGGTGGGAGCAGTAGCCCGACGTGCGGTTGGTTGTCCCAATGCGGGCGCAACGCCCGCGCGAGGGCGATGGCGCCGATCAACGCCTGAAGGCACGTGACGCGGGGCCGCGTGGCGTCGGCCATGGCGAAGCGGAACGGGTGCCGGCGCATTGCGCGAATGAAGCGCCGGTGCAACGGCTGGCAATCCGGCTTGCGCAGCCTCCAGGCGGTTTCGCCCAGCTCTTGGACGGCCTGCCGCACCTGATACGCCGGAGTGTCAGGCGACAGAGGCTGGCCGAAGGAAACGGTAACCGGATAGGGTATCCGTTCCGGCCATTTGGTCAGGAAACGGCCGCCAACGTAACTGAAGATGCTGCCCCAAAGGCGGTCGAGATGGACCGGGATGATCGGGATCATGCGGCCTTTCACGACCCGTTCGAATCCCCGGCGGAACGGCAACATCACGCCGGTGCGTGTGATCTGGCCCTCGGGGAACAGGCAGACGAGGTCGCCCTCGTCCAGCGACCGGCCCGCTTCGCGGAACGCATGGAGGATCATGCGCGGCCCGCCGGAGGAGGAAATCGGAATCACCCGCATGGCCCGCATGAAGGGCTTGAGCAGCGGATGGTTGACATAGGCGGCGTCGATCACAAAGCGGATCGGCCGGTCCAGGCTGGCCATGAGGAGGAATCCGTCCACGAACGAGATATGGTTGGGAACGAGCAACGCCCCGCCTTCCTGAGGAACGTGCTCCCGTCCGACGACGCGCAGCCGGTACAGGCTGTGGGTGAGCAACACCAGGATGAGCCGAAGGAAGGCGTCCGGCAAGAGCCGCAGGGCCCAGGCCGTTCCTGCGACGGTCGCCAGCGACGCGACGAGGAGGATGCTGCCGGGTGAAAATCCGGTTCGAGACAAGGCTTCCGCGGCCAGCGAGCCGATGAGAATGCCGCCGAAGATGAAGCTGTTGCTGAGCGCGATCACGGCTCCGCGCCGATCCCCTGGCGACCGCCACTGGATCAGCGCGTTGATCGGCACGATGAGCAATCCGCTCGACACGCCGAGCAGCGCCATGAGGACGAGCGTCCGCAGCAGGCTCGGCGTGATCGATCCGAGCAGGCCCAGGAACAGGGCCAAGCCGCCAGCACCCAGCGGAATCAGACCGTACTCCACCTTTGCGGCCGACAACCGTCCCGCGAGGAAGGCGCCGCCTCCGACGCCGACGGCAAACACCGCCAACGGCGCGCCTGAGAAGCTGTCGGAGAGGCCGAGCGCGGCCTTGGCGTAGACCAGCATGTCCTGGCCGGCCAGGCTGGCAACTGTCCAGAAGAAGACGGCGCCTGCGACGGCGAGTTTCAGCATGCAATCCGCCCGGAGAGCGGACCAGGCTCCTTGGATCGTCGCGGCGAGCCCGCCTTCTGATCGCGCCGGAGGAACGCGAGGAACCGTCCAGGAGGCGACAAAGCCCACTCCGGCGCACACCGCAAGGAGCAGTCCGGCTTTCCAGGGCGAAGGATCAACGAGATCCAGCAACACGCCGCCCGCCGCCGTGCCCAGGATGATAGCTAGGAACGTGCAGAGTTCCAGGGCGCCGTTGCCAGCCGACAGGCGTTCGTGCGGCAGCACCTCCGGCAGAATCCCATACTTGGCCGGGCTGAAGAGCGCGCTGTGGACGCCCATGAGCCCCAGAATGAAGAGAGGCCAGACGATTGTGGAAGGATTGATCAACAGCACGACTGCGCCTGCCGCCATGAGCAACACTTCGGCGGCCTTCATGGCGATAATGACGGTGCGTTTGCTGAGACGGTCGGCCACCACGCCGGCGATCAGGGAGACGAGCATCAACGGGAGGGTGATCGCGACAAAGGCTACTGTGGTGTGCGTCTGGGCGGCGGCCTCAAACGCCGGTCCCGACGAGCCGATCTTCGCTGCGACGGCCTTGATCCCCAGCAGCGCCACGATCAGCTTCCACGCGTTGTCGTTAAACGCGCCGCAGAATTGGGCGATCAACAGGCCGCGAAGGGGATGGCGGTGCGCAGCGGGCCTGTCCGTACAATGCATGCCATTACTATGGAGGAACTTTGCGGAAAGATCAAAGGAGAGGCATCGCCCCGCGCACGCAGCAACCAGCTTGCCTCATGACGGCAACCGCGTGTCCTCTACCGGCAACCCTTCGAGCGCCATGATGCGGAGCGCGTTGGTGGTAGGGCAGGGGCCGGGGCGGAGCTGGTAGTCGAACTTGAGGGTGCCGGCCGCGACGGTTTCCTGAAAGTGCGCATTGGTCAGACGGGGGATCTGCTGTTCCAACTCGGTCAACTCCAAATCGTGGGTGGTCACCAATCCGAAGCCGTTGCCGCGGGCCAACGCATTGATATAGGCGCGACTGCCGATCAATCGTTCCCGGTTGTTGGTGCCTTTAAAGATTTCATCGATCAGAAAGAGCACCGGCGGCGCCGACCGGGTGTGCGTCTCGTCGAGGATGGTTTTGAGGCGCTTCACCTCCGCGTAAAAGAAAGAAAGGCCCGCTTCCAACGAATCATCCACCCGAATGCAACAGGCCAGCCGCACCCAACTCCATTCGAACCAGTCGGCGCAGACCGGAGCGCCGGCCTGTGCTAAACACACATTGACCCCGACGGTCCGCAAGAAGGTGCTCTTGCCGGACATGTTGGAACCGGTGATCAGGACGATCCGCCCGGCTCCGCGCAAATCCAGATCATTTGCGATACGCCGGTCCGGTCGGAGCAAGGGGTGGCCGAGTCCGCGGGCGACCAACGTCGCCGGATAGCCGTTGTGCTCCGCCGCCTCGGGCGAAAAAGCCGGAACGGGCCATGAATGCTCCGGGTGCAGATACGCGAAGGTGGCGAGGGCTGAGGCGGCCTCCAGTTCCGCCAGCGTCTCGAGCCAAAGAGGCAGGCGAGACTGGATGAGACGTTGCAAGCGTCGGAGTTTCTGCGCGTAAAACAAATCCCAGGGGCCGATGGCGTTGATGACCAGATGAATCACCGGATTGGCGCGCACGCTGAGTCTGTGCATGATCGCGGCGGCGCGGCGGATCGCGTCGGAGGGCTTCAAATCCCCGCCCAAGAGCGGTTCGCACAAACGACCCAGCGCGGGCGCGGCGCGATAGGATCGGTGTTCGAGAGAGGCGAAGACTCTGCCCAGTTTCTCCAATTGGAGATGGATGCCGACGGCTTTCTCGAAGATTTCCTTGCCGCGCCCCGCGAACAGCATGTGCACTAGCGCATAAGTGCCGAACGATAGCATCCAATAATTCGGCAGCCAGTGCAAAACGGATCCCAACGCCAGCAGCAGGGTGGTCGCCGCCAGCCCGGTCTGAATACCCAGCAGAGTGCTGAGAGCGGGAAAATGGACGGGGGCGCACAGGCCGGCGTGCAGTCGTCGGCCGTTGATTTCCTTGTCGTCCCCGACCAGTTTCGCTTCGAGAACCACCCGGTCCCGGAACAATGACAGCGAGGCGAGTTCTCCGACGAGCCGCTGCCGGGTGACTAACCCGGCGGGATCGAACGGCTGGGACAGCAACCAAGCCGAGAGTCGCTCGCGGCCGTTCGACGACACCGTCGTGTCAAGCAAATGCAAAAGCGAGTGCGGACCGATGAGATCCAAGTCGAGGGCATAGGGATGTTGGTCGATCGGCGGTGTCGGCCGGGCCGGAATCTTATCCCAATCAAGGGTCACGCGGGCCAGATGGGTCCGTTTGATCTCTCGCCACAGCCGCAGGCGATGCAAGCGCTCTTCGAGCCTGTTATGATACCGCGCCACTGCGGCGAACACGGCGATGAATACCGCCAGCGCCGTGTTGCCAATATGGTACCAGCCGAGTTTGTAAGAAATGATCGTGCAGAGTGCCCCGGCCACGAAGATTGCGAGCCGCCACCGGGTCACGAAGTTGCTGGCGACCGTACCCCGTTGGTGCAGGCGGTCGAGCCTACCTACCAGCCGTTGCAGCAGGCGCTCGCGATTGGGGTTGGTTGGATCCCGATTCGTCGCTAATGGCATGCCGGCGACGATACTGGTTGCAGGGCATCAGGTCAACAGCGAAGCCGAGCCGATCGCGAGCGATCGAAACCGCAGCCGAGGGTATGGGCGACCAGATGAGAGGTACTGGGCGATAGTGGGTAGGTGAACCCGATGACGAACGAATGGGTTGAAGTGCGGATCCGGTCGTCGGTCGATGCGGGGGAATTGGTCTCGTTGTTGAACGATCCGGCCGTTCAAGGCGCGTGGCAGGAGCCCGACGTGATCCATTTGTATTGGCCGGTCGCACGCTGGAATCCTGATATCTTGCAGAACCTGCGGGCGGTATTGAAGGATCTCGGCGAGCGGGAAGTGGAAGAGCGAATGACGATCGATCGGCTGCCGGATCGGGATTGGAACCGGCTCTGGGCGCAGTCCGTCGAGGCGATCCGCGTTGGTCGGCGCGTCGTGATCCGGCCGAGCTGGCGGCGCACGGAGCTTCAGTCCGACGACATCGAACTGATCATCGATCCGAAACAGGCCTTCGGCACCGGGCATCACGCCACCACCCGGATGTTGATCGAAAGGTTGGAGGAGGTCATTCGTGGCGGCGAGTCCGTGTTGGATGTGGGGACAGGAAGCGGCGTCCTGGCGATGGTTGCCCTCCGGCTCGGCGCCAGCCGGGCCCTGGGGATCGATACCGACCCGATTGCCGTGGACTGCGCGCGCGAGTACGCGGTCGTGAACGGCTTCGGTTCGGAGTTGGAGCTGAAGACCACCGCGCTGGAGGAGTTGGATCCGCGGCGACATCCGGGGTATGACTGGGTTCTCGCAAATCTCGATCGAGGCACGCTGGTCGACTCGGCCCCGGCGTTCGGTCCGTACCTGCGCCGTGGCGCCAGGGTGTTGCTTTCCGGGGTCTTGGTCGATCAGCAGGCGGAGGTCGTCGACGCCTTCACCGCTGTGGGCGGGTATGTCGCGTGCGTGCGCGAGCGGGACGGTTGGCTGGCGCTGGAAATGCTAGCTCCGGATGCGTGCGCGGGGAATGACTGAATGGACCGTCCGGTGCAGCCGGTTGTTCCGCACCTTCATCAAATCAACGTCTCCGACGGCGGGGTGCCGAAACATCCGGTGTCCGAGGCGCGCATCAGTGTCCGCGGGGTGAGCGGCGACCGTCAGCGCAGTCCGAAAATTCATGGAGGGCCGGAGCGGGCGGTTTGTCTGTACTCGCTGGAAGTCATCGAAGCGCTGCGGGCGGAGGGGCATTCGATCGCACCCGGCTCGGCCGGCGAAAATCTCACATTGGCCGGGTTGGACTGGGCTCAACTGAAACCGGGCGACCGGTTGAGGGTCGGTGAGCAGGTAAGGCTGGAGATCACTGGCTATACGGTGCCCTGTGAACAGAACGCCCGCTGGTTTCTGAACGGGGACTACAAACGGATCTCGCACAAGCGCCATCCGGGCTGGAGCCGGTTATATGCGAAGGTGCTGGCTGAAGGAACGGTGCGGACCGGGGACCCTGTTTCCATCGAATGAGCTGTCAGCCATCAGCGTTCAGCCGGAGGTCAGCGAGTCCGATTCCGAGCTGGTGGTTGAAAGCCGATAGCTGATAACCGATGGCTGGGAGAGCATGGATCGGATTCTCGAACCCGAAATCATGGACGATCCCGAGCAGGCGGCAGCCTATGCACGGGCGAATTTCGAGAAGGAGAATCAAACCTTCGTCGCGCTGTTCCGGGAATATTTCTCTGATCTGACAGAAGGCCATATACTGGACTTGGGGTGCGGGCCGGCCGATATTCCCATTCGCCTGGCCCGCGCCTTGCCGCGGTGCCGCGTGACCGGTGTGGACGCGTCGCCTCCCATGATCTGTCTGGCCCGCGAAGCCGTGCAGGCGGCCGGTTTGGCGGATCGCATTACGCTGCGGTGTGAACGCATTCAACAGGTGACGTTGCCGGAGCCGGCCGAGGCTGCTGTCTCCAACAGCTTGCTGCACCATCTCCCGAATCCCCTGCAGTTCTGGTACAAGCTCAAGCAAGTGGTCAAACCCGGCGGCTGCGTGCTGGTGATGGATCTGTTCCGGCCCGAGTCGCCGGAGGCGGCCCAGGCCATCGTCGATCGGTACGCCGCGGGTGAGTCGGCGATCCTGCGGCGGGACTTTTATAACTCGCTGCGGGCGGCGTTCACTGAGGATGAGGTCGCCGCACAATTAGCCGAATTGAATCTGACCCGTCTGCTGGTCGATGTGATCGATGACCGGCACTGGGTGGTGAGAGGGAGGATCTGAAAACAATTTTATAAGTTCTGGATTTTGAATGATGAATGCACGGTTGGGGATCAGGAAGATTCTCCCGGTTGCTTTGTGCCTTGCGCTGCTGGTCGTGATGTGCTGGTGGGGTTTGGGCGAGGCTCAGCTCGACCGGCTCCGCAAGCTGAAAAAAGACGCCGCTGCGCCGGCCGTTGAAGAGACGCCTATGGCATTGATCCCGGAGGGACCGTTCTGGATGGGGCGCGATGGGACCGAGGCTTTGGAGGACGAGCGTCCTCGCCATCGTGTCTGGCTGGATACCTATTCGATGGATCTGTTCGAAGTCAGCACCGCCCAGTACGCGCGGTTTTTGGCTGCAACCAAGCGCCAGCCGCCCTGGCAGTGGGAGACCGTGGACCTGTCCGTCCACGGTGACCGGCCGGTGATCGGCGTGGATTGGGAAGATGCCGAAGCGTATTGCCGCTGGGCCGGCAAGCGGCTGCCGACGGAAGCGGAATGGGAAAAAGCGGCGCGGGGGACGGACGAGCGCCTCTATCCCTGGGGGAACCAGACGCCGACGGCGTCCTTGGCCAATTTCGCGCTGGGCGCGCGGTTCAGCTACAGCCAGGTCCTTATGCCGGTGGGCCACTACAAGCAGGGTGTAAGCCCGTACGGGCTCTATGACATGGCGGGCAACGTCTGGGAATGGGTGCAGGACTGGTACGGAGCGAACTATTACGAAGTCAGCCCCGAACGCAACCCGCAGGGGCCCGAGCAGGGACAATTCAAAGTCCTGCGCGGCGGTTCGTGGTCCGATTTGCCCAAGTATCTTCTGACCTACGGTCGGTTCAAACTGCCTCCGACCACGCAGAACAGCTTTACCGGCTTTCGTTGCGTGAAATCCGGTTCACCTTCCTAATTTCTTGTCCTGTCTGGCCTTTCGGGGGCTACCCCGGGGGCTTAACATCGCTACCCTCCCTCCCATTTCTTCCTTAAAGGGCTGAAAGGGATGGATGGGTGTCAGAAGAGCCCGCTTGTGGGAGGCCATTGTATCAATCAATTTCCGGCTGAGCGGCTTCGAAGGGCCGGTTAGGCTCGGCGGGTCCGGCAGCGGTAAAATCGGCGGCTGCAGGATGAGGCGATGCGGCTGATGTGGCGTGGTTCTCCTAGGCGCTGCCGGCCGCAATTCCTGCGTCTGGACGATCGGCGGCCGGTGAATCAAACTGCGGGTTCCGCCCCCGTCTCCTACCGGCAGCAGCAGGGTGGAAACGGCCGGCTGTGGCGGCAAGGCGGCGGGCCTGATCAATGACAAGGGCCGCTCGCCGGCCCAACCGCTGTGCGAGTAGGCAAGAGTCATCGCAATCAATATCAGGCGACAACTTCTCCGTGTCTTCCTGCCCAGCACCCGACTTCCCTTCGAGAACGGCATTGAAAAATCCGCATCACACTGAGCAACACGCATGCCCGACTTAAGCCGGAAAAAGATCGTTATCGTCATGCCGTTGTTTTCTTCGGAATTCAAGCGGCTGATTTGTTTAGCCGCGCCTGCCGTCGACCATCCGCCGGGCAAAGTGCCGTGTCTGACTGGAGGAATATCCCTGCGGTTGGGGACCGGCTGGTACGGAGTTGGGTGAAGCAGAGAATTTGTGAGCGCGAGCAAGTGGATGAAGATCAGGTACGAAGAAGGACGGCCGCGATGACCAGCACGGTCAGCGCAGTCAGTACCGAAAGGTAGACGGTGACGCTGCGATCACCCAACCAGGCCGTCTGCCAGCCTTCCGGATAGAGGGATTTGTCCGGCAGGTAGAGGCCTTCTTCGTAGAGGCCGAGCGCCCGCTCGATCTCGATGAGCGCTTGTTTGGCCATCCGGTGACGGTCGCACTGCTGGAGGATCAAATAGCCGAAGACGCCCGAGAACAGCGTCACGCCGGTCACGGCGAACAACATCCCGGTCCCGTCTCGGCGAGGCCCGTCCGGGACGGCCAACATGGTCACGAGCAGCAGCACGAGGAAGGCGCTGGCAAAGGCGGTCAGACGCATCATCTGTTCTCTCCGGCGAAACACTTCCTCCTTGTACCACGGGTACAGGATTTTCAGCACCTCCAGTTGTCCTTCCCCTAGAGCCGGCATATCAGGCGTCCTTTGCTGCGAAAATGCGAGTAGCCGGCAGCAAACAGCCAATAGCTTTGGATTCTTCGCTGCTGGCTATCGGCTCGTTTCCTGCTGCGCGTGTGGCCGAAGGCTGATGAGGCTACTCTTCAACTCGCGACAGGTAACGGATCAGCCATTCCGAAATCAACTGCGTCATAGTACGGAAGTCTTCCGCCTTGGTGAACTGGTGATCGGCGCCGGGCACAATCTCCAAACACTTTTCGATCCGCAGCGCCGCGTACAGACGGCGGCTTTGATGCGGCGGCACATGTTCGTCCTGGTCCCCCTGGACGATCAGAGTCGGTGCCGTAATGGAGGCAGCCGGATCATAGACGATGTGCCGCAAGCAGTCTTCGTAAAAAGCGTAACGCAGTGGGATTCGACCGGACCCGCCCAGGATGTTGGGGATGGTGTCGGTCGTTTTCCACTTCGCCATCTCGTCGTCGCCGAATTCCAGCCGTAATTCCTCCGCGAAATCCACGACCGGACACTTCAGCGCCAGGCAAGCCAAACGCGACCCGGCTGTCCCTGGCCAGCGCGATGCAGCGAGGATGGATACCAACCCTCCGAAACTGGAGCCGACCAGTCCGATGCGGCGGAACCCTCGATTGGCCACGCACTCGAGGGCGGCAAGCGCCTGGCCGACAGCCGCCGCAACCGTGATGTCTTCGAACGGGCCGGCGCTTTCGCCCATGCCGCAAAAATCGAACCGGAACGTCGCGATGCCCTTGTCCGTCAGGAGGCGGGTGAGTGTCGTGTTGGTTGTGCTGTTCTTGTGAGAGAGAAACCCGTGGCACAGCACGACGATGCGGTCGGTCGGTTGCTCGGGTATCGCAAGGATCGCGGCAACCTTGCGGCGGTAAGGGTCGGAAAAGAAAAGAGCCTGTTCCACGAAGGTATTGTACCAGACCTGGAATAGGCTTGTCCGGCCGGCGTGCGAGGGGACCGCTCTGGAATTAGACCGTTCCGGAGTGGACGCGGAAATCGACAGTATTGCGCCGCCACTTCCAGAACTGCTTCTGTTCATGCAGGTCCGCGCCTGGCTGCAGTTTTTCCTTGCTTTGGTGATGCGAGCGACTTCCCGGAAAAAAGGCTTGAAGTCCGTGACGGTGTCCGTGGGAGGAAGCCAGGTGCGGAGATCCGCTTCGATGCCGGTCACATCCTTGCCTTCGAAGTCGTGGATCGGGTGAAAGGCTTTCGGCTCGTTGAGATTCTTGCCCCCGACGCCGGCGACGAACAACGCCTGCGGCCTATCCAACTCGCCCAACTCGTTGAGGTGGCCGTAAATGTAATGGGCGAGGAACAACAAGGCGCTGTCGTAGTGGCCCGACTGTCCGAATGAACCGTTGGCGTCTACGCCGATGAACAGTGTGGACTTGGGCTTCCGTGGTTTATCGAATTGGGCGGCGCAGCCGAACAAGGTCGCGCCATGACGACGGCGACCACGAATGCGGTCCTGACGATTCGGTGCAGGCTTCTCATGGCGTCATTTTTTCAGTGATCACCGGACGGTGGGCAAAAGTTCTCTTGTTGCGATGACTTCCTGCAGGCTCTTGAACGGAATATTGAACACCGGGCGCGCAGTGACCAGGATCATGGCGAAGTTCAAGCGAAGGACGTTCGGGAAAGTCCGCTCCGTTACACTGCCGGGCGCGCGCCCAGCAGGTGGCCGATCTTCACCGCGAACAGGAAAAAACTCAGCAACAGCAAACTAAAGCTGGCCCATGCGGCGGCTTGAACGGCGAGCGAACCGAGCGGGAGGCTCCAGGTGAGAGAGGCCACCACGGCCAAGCCCAGCGTTCCCAGACTCAGAGCGCCGATCTGGATCGCGCGCCAACGATCGACGATCTGTGTGAGCCGTTCCAGGTAGGGACCGCGCTTTTTGTTGCTCGCCACCCGTGTCACTGCCAAACTCACCGGCAACAGGTGCGACAGCGCGCCGAAGATGGTTTGGAGGACGAACCCGACGAGCGCCATATGGGTATAGGCGACCAGATGCAAGGTGCCGAAAGGAGCCGCCGGCGGGTCCCACAGGTAGTTCACCGTCACAAGGACGCCCATGATGACGGCGAGAAGGAGAAAAAACGTGGCGACGAGCAGATGATCCGAAGCGGCGCCGCCTGGTTTGCCGGCTGCAAGCCAGGTCCGCAGCATGTTGTAGGCATAGAGCGAGGCTCCGACGACCAACACGCCGCCCCCGGCGATCTCCGTCCAGAGCGAGGAGAGGAAAAACCCCGTGACCAGTGTGGCGATGCCCGCGGGCAACAGCAGGAAGACCGCGCGGGCGAGAACAGCGCTGTAGAGCGAAGCCTGCAGCACCGTCGGCAGCAGATTGTGCATGGTGCCCACAATAGTCAGCACGACGAAGCCCAACAAGTTAAGGTGAATATGGGCCAATCGAGCGTGGGCGACGGAAGTCGGAGCGAAAAGTTGAAACGCCATCCCTTCTCCCACCGCCAGTCCGGCGAATAACGCCAGCAGCGCCAACCCGTAGAAGAGGAGATTCAGAGAAGGCGAGTTCAGGCTGCGACGCGCTTGTCTGAGCGCGTCGCTCGCCAATGAGACAAAGGCTGCGAAGACCAACAGCCCGGCGACGCCGACGATCAGGTAGTGTTGCAGCGCGAAACCGGCCAGCATCCCGACGGCCCCGCCGTTGACGGCGAGGTACAGAAACGGATGCGAACCGGGGCGTTCACGCCCCGTCATGAGGAGCGGTGGGATGAACGCCAGCATTGCGCCCAAAATCATCTGGGCGACGCCGCCGACCAAGGCGCCGTGGACGTGCAGCAGGCGGAGCCAGGAGGGGAGCGGCGTTCCACGGACGATTCCGATAAAAATCGCCAGACCCAAGAGCGAAGACAGCACCAGCCAGCCGAAACCGGTCAGCAGAAAAACCAACGGGCGGATCTGCGGTCGTGCCATTGTCGAGCGTCATCCCTCCAGAAAGTAGAAAGGATTGGTCGGTCCCCTGCCGTGACCAATCGCCAGCGCGTGCCGGATCGCTTCCGTCAGATAGGCTTTTGCGGTCTGAACCGCGTCCGGCACGGACTTGCCTCGCGCCAGTTGCGCGGCAATTGCCGAGGCGAAGGTGCAACCGGTGCCGTGGGTGTGGGGGGTGTCGATGTATTCTCCTTTGAAAACATTGAAGAATCGCCCGTCATACAGGAGGTCCGTCGCCCGTTCGGCAAGCAGGTGGCCGCCTTTGATGAGCACGTGCTTGCAGCCGAACTGGTGGATCACTTTTGCCGCGCGCCTGGCGTCGGCCAGCGTGCTGATTTCGATGCCGGAAAGCTGTTGCGCTTCGTGGACGTTGGGGGTAACGACCAGCGCTAGCGGGAGCAGCTCATTCTTCAGCGCATCGATCGCATCGGACTTGAGCAGCAGGTGACCGGTCTTGGACACCATGACCGGATCGACGACCAGGTTCGTCACGTTCTGCGGTTTCAGCATCTTGACCACGACCTTGATGATCTCGGCCGACGACAGCATCCCGGTCTTCACGGCGGCGATGTCGAAGTCGTCGAACACGGCGTCCAGTTGAGCCGCGATGATCGAAGCGGGCAGCTCGAACACGTCGGTGACTTCCTCGGTGTTCTGCGCGGTGATCGCCGTGATCACCGACAGGGCAAACACGCCGTTCGCCGACATGGCCTTGATGTCGGCTTGAATCCCCGCTCCGCCGCCGGAGTCCGACCCGGCGATCGTCAACACTTGTTTGATCATTACCATGCTCCGCGCGGGCTCATTATACTCGGCCTGGGAAAACTGTCTAGCGGCAGTCGACTTCGCGGAGAGGCAATCAGGAAAGGAAGATAGCGTTCACGGTCACCGGCAGGTCTCTTGTTTCCACTCTCGCAACACATTTTGCGCGTCGAAGGTCAGCACATGCGCGCGGCAGGAGTCGGCGCTTGCAGGACTCGCGTCACCGGTCGACGCTCTGCTGCGTTCATAGTAGGTCCAGACCGCGCCGCCGTTTGCGAGTGATCGCTGGTCATGTGGGACTCCATGCCGTTCCAGCACTCTCTCCTGCGTCACATCATTGATCTTGTCCCGAAAGTATGGGCTTCCGAGATGACTACAAGACACCGCGGCACTGTAGACGAGCAAAACGACAAGCAGCCGAAACGAATGTTCAAGCACGGTCACCTTCCTGTTTGCTGGGGACGTCGAGTCCGGACGATCGTGCGAGCAATATCTCAAAGTCAAAGACGGAGCAATATAAGTTACGGCAAGACCGGATGCAAGGAACGCGTCGGCCCGCTGGATCGGCTACGTGTGCCGGCAACCACTCTATCAGAAAGCCGGTGCTCTGGAAACGCAAGGTGGGTGTTCTGTTGCAGATGTCCGGAGCTATACTTCGTGGGATGACTTTCCCAGGCGAGTCCTCGGCACCGATGCCCTATCTCCTGGCCATTCTCCTTGCAGCTTTGCTCCAAGGCTGCGCCATGGATGATCGCGCAATGGGGCCTCGGCCGGACACAAGATCGGGTGGGATACGCGACGGCGCCGTCCTCATGAATCGGATGCGTGGACAACCCTGTTGCGAAAAGGGCCCGGCGACCGTCAGACAGCAAGCGCTGGCGCAGGTGGCCGTTGGATTCCTTGGAAGATCGCGGATCGAAGTGAACGGCCGGCTTTTCCCGTTCGACTGCTCCGGTCTGGCCCGCGCTGTGTATGCCGCGCAAGGGATCGATCTATACGACGGTCTGGGGGAGTTGGACGCCGGGAACGGCGTCGGGCGCATTTATGGGCATGTCCTGCGGCTCGGGCGGATCCACTACGGCCCGACCGTCCATCCCGGCGACCTGGTCTTCTTCCATAACACCTGGGATTTCAACCGGGATGGTTCCTTCAACGATCCGCTCACCCATGTAGGCGTGGTGGAGACGGTCGAGCCGGACGGCACCGTGCTTTTCGTCAGCCAGGTCTCAGCGGGGATTGAGCGATACCGGATGAACCTGAGGAGCCCGGACAGGCACCGCGCCAGCGACGGGCGCGTGCTCAACGACTATCTGCGCCGGAAAGGATTCGGCGACTCAGATGGGATCCCCTACCTCACCGGCCAACTCTTCGCCGCCTTCGGCACCGTGATCACACAGTAGCTTTCCCGTGTCTCGCCACGTCGATTGTTCTCTGCGATTGGTGCACTTCTGAGCGTCTCCGAAGCGAGACGCCGGGCTAGCAGTTAGCCTTCTGGAGTGAACTCTCTAAGGAATGAAAACACTCCCGACTCCTTTTCATTGCCTCCCCTTTTCATTGCCTCGGCGCCAGGACCCGCCGAGGTTACACCGGCCACTGCTCCTCGTTCCACGCCATCTCCCAAAACATCCATTCATACCGCGAGCTGATCACGAACGCCTCCTCCATGCGCTGCCTTTCGTCCCGTCCCGCGCGCTTCGCCCATTCATCCACTTTCTTCCGCATCCATTTCTGAACCTTGGCGAACTCCGGAGAAGCGTAGAGGAGAAGCCAGTCGCGATACGGATGCCCGGCGCGCGGCGGGCCGTCTTGTAGAAGATGCCGTCCAACCACGCAGTAGATCCAGGCGCAAGGGAGCGCGACCACGGTGATCTCGGCGGCGGTACCTGATTGGGCCACCGCCAGCAGGTGCCGCGTGTAGGCATAGTTGGTCGGAGCCATCGGGACCGCCGTCATCTGTTGCGGCGTCATTCGCCAACGTTTGCCGTAACTCTCGTGCAGGCTCCGTTCGACGGTAAGGGTTTCCTCGGCCAACTTGGCGAAGCGGAGGGCGGATTCGGAATCCGGCGCTTTCTGCGCACCCGCGGCGAACACACGGGACAGATCTCCCAGAAACCGCGCGTCTTGGAGGATGTAATATTTGAACTTCCGCTCCGGCAACGTGCCCTTGCCCAGCGCGACGACGAAGGGATGCGTGAACTGCGCGTCCCAGATTGGTTTGGCCAGTCGACGAAGGTGGTCGGAAAACGACATGGAAGACTCCTCGAAAGCTTACAGCAAGCCTGCTTATGGCTTATAGCCGGCAGCTTATGATCTCGGTGCGAATTGATTCGTGAACAACCGGTTCAGCGGCAGCTTTTTCTCGATGACCCGTCGGCTCAGCAGCCAATCGTGGACCGCCTGCCACCGAGCGGATTCCTGCCGCAGGGTTTTGGGGAAATAGGGCAGGGTGGCGTGAAACGTCTTGGCGGACAGCGTCGGGTCGGCCATCGAGTTCGCTTTTAAGTAGAGTCCGAGTGCTTCGTCCGGGTAGTCATGGGTGAAGGCCAGCCCGCGCGCGTAGGCCTGGCAGAAGCCGCGGACGATTTGGGGATGGCGTTGGGCCATCCGGTCGGATGTCAACACGACAAGCTGATACAGATCCGGCACGCCGTATTGCGCGGGACTGACGAACTCGATGTCGGCGCCCCGCAATTGCGCCTCCACCTGCTCGTAGTTGATAAAGGCTCCGAACACCGCGTCGGCTTTGCCGGTGAGCAACGCATCGGTCAACGCGAATCCGACATCGACGGGCAGGATCTCGTCGTAGGCAAGCCCGGCCGCCTCGAGCATGGTGCCAAGGATCGGCAGATCAATCTCCAGCCCCGGCCAGCCCACGCGCCGGTGCCGCAGGTTCTCCAGGCGTTTGATCGGGCCGTCCTTGAGGTACATCAAACAGACGACGGTGTGGTCGAGCACCGGCGCGATCGAGATCAGCGGTTGGCCCTGGCCTCGCGCTTTGATCGCGTTGGTCTGTTCGCCGACGCCGAAATCGGCCTTGCCTCGCGCGACGAGGTCCAGCGATTCTTCCGGAACGGTCGGTACGAGGATGGCGAGGTCGAGACCCTCGTCGCGAAAGAAGCCGTGCTCCTTGGCCACGACGAGCGGCAGATGATCAGGGTTCAAAAACCATTCGAGAACCAGGGTGATCAGCACCGGACGCCGCGGGCGGTTACCGAAGGGTCGAGCCAAGCGGAACTCCTCCCGGTCAGGAGCGGTCAAGCCGAGCCGGTCGGCTTGACCGGGGCCCACGGTCGCGGCAGGCGATTGATGCCGTCCAGCGCGGCGACTTTGTAGCATTCCGCGAGCGTGGGGTAATTGAAGACGGTGTCGATGAAGTACTCGATCCGGCCGTGAAAGGCCATGACGGCCTGGCCGATGTGGATCAACTCGGTCGCTCCCTCGCCGATCGCGTGTACGCCCAGCAACTCGTGCGTTTTCGGGTGGAACAGCAGTTTCAGCATGCCGATTTCGTCGCCGATCAACTGGCCCCGCGCAATTTCCCGATATCTCGCGACCCCGACAGCATAGGGCACGCCCGTCTGCGTCAGCTCGTCCTCGTTGCGGCCGACCATGGAAATCTCCGGAATGGAGTAGATTCCATAGGGCAGCAACTCCGTTTGGATCTTAGCGGGCAGGCCGAAGGCGTGGCAGGCTGCCAGGCGCCCCTGTTGCATGGACGTGGAGGCCAGGGAGGGAAACCCGATCACATCGCCGGCGGCATAGATATGCGGGACGGAGGTTTGGAAATGCTCATTCACGCGTAGGCGACCTCGCTCATCCGGTTTGATGCCGACCGCCTCGAGATTCAGCCCGTCGGTGGCGCCCAGACGTCCCACCGAATACATGACCGTGGTCGCGGCGATTTCTTTTCCGCTCCTCAGTCGCACGATCACTTGATCGTCGGCTTTCTCGATCGCCACCACTTCCTCGTTGAAACGGAGCGTGACGCCGATGTTGCGCATCTGGTACTGGAGCGCCTCGATGATTTCCGTGTCCACGAATTCCAGCAGGCGCGGACGCCGTTCGATCAGCACGACGTGCATACCCATGGTGGCGAGAATCGAAGCGTATTCCGTTCCGATCACCCCGCCGCCGACGATCGTCATGGACTTGGGTAGGCGCTTGAGGTTCAGAAGCCCGTCCGTGTCGATGATCGTCTGGCCGTCGAACGGAATATGACCGGGCCTGGCCGGCACTGTGCCAACGGCAATGACGATGTAATCGGCCGTGTGTTCCAGAATCTCATGGGTCTGGGCGATGCGGATCCGATGCGGATCGACGAAGCTGGCGGTGCCGAAGATCATTTCGACACGGTTTCGCGCCATTTGGTTGCGGATGACTTCGATTTCGCGTTTGATGACGTGGTTGGCGCGGAAGATCAGATCTTCCATCGTGATGTCCTGTTTGACCCGATAGCTGGTTCCGTACAGGCTGCGCTGGTGAAAGCCGGACAAGTACAGGACGGCCTCGCGCAACGATTTGCTGGGAATGGTGCCGGTGTTGATGCAGACCCCGCCGACAACTTCTCTGCGCTCGACGATGGCGACTTTTTTGCCGAGCTTGGCCGCCTGGACGGCGGCCTTCTGTCCAGCCGGACCGGTGCCGATCACCAACATGTCGTAGTGCGCCATCGCTTGCCCATAAGGGAGGTCAAGGTTAAGGCTGAGGTTGAGTTAAAGGGTGGAGATGGGTCTTAACCTAGACCTGGACCCTGAACCTTAACCTGGTTGCTGTCTAGCTAGCCGTCACCAGCGATCGGGCGAACCGGAATGCGGCGTCCATATCCGGTAATTGCCCCAGTTCTGGCGTGACCTGGAGATAGCGGATCGTGTTGTGTTTGTCCACCACCATGATCGCGCGCGCCAGGATGTGCAGGTCTTTCAGAAACAGACCGTGGGCTTTGCCGAATTCCGCCCCGCGATAATCGGAAAGGAACGTCACATTGTTGATGTTGGCCTCCTCGGCGAACCGCTTTTGCGCGAACGGCGTATCCACGCTGACGGTAATCAGTTCGACCATTTTGTCAAGTCCGTGGTTTTTCTCGCTGAGGTGGTGCGTCTGTTGCTCGCAGACCTTCGTGTCGAGGGAGGGCACGATGCTGATGATCCTGACCTTGCCCTTCCCCTTGGTGTCAATGATGCTGACCTGCGACAAGTCCGTTTGCGTCAGCTTCACGTCTCGAAGGGGGTCGCCGACTTTGACGCCTGATCCGGACAGGGCGAGGGGGTTGCCCTGGAATAGCACGCTGTTGCCCTCGCCGGCGGCCACAGTTCCAGTCGCTATCGGCAGGTTCTTGTACATGAAGCCGGATTCAACGGATCGACCCATGCCTGCACAGCTTACGGTCGCAATCGACATCAGCAGCGTCCCACCGACGAGAGCGGAAAATCGAAGCCCATTCATCATTTCCTCCATGCGTTGAAAATCGAGGCGACGGCGAGAAGCCGAGCGTCCTCCGCTTATATAGGGGGCAGGTTCTGACCAAGTCAAGGTTGCAGAAACTTAATGAGCACCGGATTCACCGCCTGTGGTTGCTCCCACTGCGGGATGTGGCCGGCGTTCGGGATCACCGCCAAGGTCGAGCCGGGAATGGTCCGGTGCAGCTCATGGCCGACTTGCGGGGGAAACACCCGGTCTTGCGAACCCCAGAGGATGAGCGTCGGATGACGGATCTCGCCCAGGCGTTTGGCGAATCCGTCCTCCCAGAGCGGTAAATTCCGGGCGATGGTCAGCAAGGGACCGATCAAGCTAGCCTGGCGTCGGTTTCGGTGCGAACGGTCGATCACCGCAGGGGTCAGCAGCGAGGAATCGTGCACGATCTCCCGCAGCACCGTTTCTGTAAGGCTTCGGCCGAGCAGCCAATTTCCCAAAGAGGCGAGCCAAATCGGCACCCGCGTCTCGATTGCCTGCCGGATCAATGGGCTCGCCAACTTCTGTTCAATCCGGTCCGGCAGCCCTCCGATCAGGACCAGTCGGTCCACGCGCTCGGGATACGTCAGCGCCATGCCGATCGCCAGCCCGGCCCCCATCGAGTTCCCAATCAGTGACGCGCGCGGCAGATTCAGCGCGTCCATGAAGCCGCGGAAGAACTCGACCAACTGTTCCGGTCGGTATTCGAGATCAGGCTTGTCAGAGTATCCCGAACCGAGCACGTCGAGCGTGATCAAGCGATGCTCCGCCGAAAGAGCACGTTGCTGGTATTCCCACTGCCACAGAGACCCTCCGAATCCATGGATCAGAATGACCGGCGGGCCTTCGCCCGTATCCAGGTAGGCGATGCGATGACCGCTTACCAGGATTGTGTGGATCGGCATCCGTTCGATCGCGTCGAACCAGCGGGGAATTTCGGGAACGGCGGTGCACCCGCCGAGGATGGCGGTCATGAGAACCAGCAGCACGGCGATGGAGGGAGGCGGACCCGTCGGAGGCGCAAGCGACGCCGCGGGACGCACAGGAATCACTCCAGTTGGATCAGGGTCTCATCCGTCTTCACGTGGTCTCCTTCCGCGACATACACGGCGGTGACGGTCCCATCGACGGGCGCGGGCACGCGGCTTTCCATCTTCATGGCCTCGATGATCAGCAGTGGGTCTCCGGCTTTCACCGCATCGCCTGGAGCCACCAAGAGCTTTACCACCCGCCCCGGCATCGGCGGCGCCACGTCGCCCGGCTTCGCCGGTTTCGGCCGTTTGGGCTTCCCACCGGTTTTCGCCTCCGGGAGTTCCGGCACCCCAGCCAGCACCTCCTGAATGGGTTCCAGGTGCACTTCTTCCAGTTTATCGTTGACGCGGATGTAGTACGGCTTGCGTCCGTCGATCTTGCGCCCCGAGCCGGAGACCCGAATGTGATAGGTCTCGCCGTGCACGGTCACATTGAACTCCACCGGCGCCAGGTGCAGTTCGTGCGCAACGGCCGGCCCGCTCGCCGCAGGCGGCTCCAGTGGCTCCGGTGTGAGTTCGCCGCGCTCGCGCGCCTCGAAGAATTCCCGCGCGATGGCCGGAAAGAGCGCGTAAGAAAGCTGATCCTCAATGGATCTGGCCGTGGCGGGCAGTTCGCTCTTGATCGCGTCCAGTTCTGGGTCGAGACGGTCCGCCGGCCGCCCCTTAATCGGCTCTTCATCACCGATCGCCCGGGCCATCACATCCCGGTCCACCGGACCCGGCGCGCGCCCGTATAGGCCCAGAAAATAGTTTTTTGTTTCCGTGGTGATGACTTTGTACCGCTCGCCGGTCAGCACGTTGAGTGTGGCCTGGGTACCGACGATCTGGCTGGTCGGCGTGACAAGCGGCGGATAGCCCATGTCCTTCCTGACGCGCGGCACTTCCTCCAGGACTTCCTTCATCCGGTCGAGCGCGTTCTGTTCGGCCAATTGCGCGGCCAGATTTGAGAGCATCCCACCAGGGATCTGGGACGTGAGGATCTCCGCGTCCACGCCGGTGAAGTCGCTTTCGAACTGGCGGTATTTCTTGCGGACGGTCCGAAAATGCTCGGCGATCGGTTCCAGCGACCGCAATTCCAGACCGGTGTCGTACGGTGTACCGCGCAAGGCGGCAACCAGACTCTCCGTCGGCGGATGGGATGTGCCCCCGGCCAGCGGCGAAATCGCAGTGTCCAGCATGTCGAGCCCGGCGAGGATCGCCATCAGCGACGACATCGACGCCATCCCGGACGTGTAATGCGTGTGCAGATGGATGGGCACCCGGACGGCGGCTTTCAGCTTGCGGATGAGCGCATACGCGTCGAACGGCGCCAGCAGGCCGGCCATGTCTTTGATGCAGAGCGTGTCGGTTCCCAGGTCTTCCAACTGACGGGCGAGATCGACGAAACGATCCAAGCTATGGACCGGACTGACGGTGTAGCAGATCGTGCCCTCGACGTGCTTGCCGCAGATCTTCACTTCTCGGATGGCCCGCTCGAGATTGCGAACGTCGTTCAACGCGTCGAAGATCCGGAAGACGTCGATTCCGTTAGCCGCCGAACGCTCGATGAATTTTTCCAGCACGTCGTCGGCGTAATGGCGGTACCCGACGAGATTCTGGCCGCGCAGCAACATCTGCAGCTTGGTGTTGGGCATCGCTGTGCGGAGGGCGCGGAGTCGTTCCCAGGGATCTTCCTTCAGAAATCGCAGGCAGGTATCGAAGGTGGCACCGCCCCAGACTTCCAGCGACCAAAAACCGACGGCGTCGAGTTTCTGAGCGATCGGCAGCATGTCCTCCGTCCGCATCCGCGTCGCGAGCAGAGACTGATGGCCGTCGCGCAGGGCGACGTCCGTGATCAGGAGCTTCTTGCCCGGCGCCGGCTTGAGGTCAAGGGCCGGCGCCTCGCGAGGCGCCAGCTCGACGGGTCGGGAGCGGTGGGCGCCTTTGGCGGCTTTCTTCGGTACCGCTGTCTTGGTTCGGCGCTGAACCATGCTGCACTACAGCCCTTCATACGCCGCGATCGCCGCGGAAATGGCCAGGACCAGGTCCTCGGGTTCGGTCCGTTCGTCGTAATTGAACAACTCCGGGTGTGTGTCCAGATAGGACGTGTCGAAACGGCCGGCCCGAAAATCCGGCTCTTCCATGATCGCTTTCATAAAGGGGATCGTGGTCTTGACCCCGCGGAGCACGTACTCCTCCAGCGAACGATGCATTCGGCTGACTGCCTCTTCCCACGTGCGGCCCCGGACCGTCAGCTTCGCCAGGAGAGCGTCGTAATAGGGAGGAATCGTGTAGTCCTTGTACACGGCGCCGTCGATCCGGACGCCGATCCCGCCCGGAGAGAGGTACGCCGTGACGGTGCCGGTGCAGGGCCGGAAATTGTTGCGGGGGTCCTCGGCGTTGATGCGGCATTGGATGGCGTGGCCCTGCAAGGTGACGTCTTCCTGCCGGATGTCGAGCGGCTTGCCCGCGGCGATCGAAATCTGGTTCCGCACGATGTCGATTGCGGTGATCTGCTCGGTGACCGTATGTTCGACCTGGATGCGCGGGTTCATCTCGATGAAGTAGTAGCGACCTTCCTGATCCAGCAGAAACTCCACCGTGCCGGCGTTGTCATAGTCGACCGCGCGGGCGATGGCGATCGCGGCTTCGCCCATCTCCGCCCGGAGTCTCGGCGTCAGGATCAGCGAAGGCGCGATCTCGATCAGCTTCTGGTGGCGGCGCTGGATCGAGCAGTCCCGCTCCCCCAGATGGATGATATTGCCGTGCTGGTCGGCCAGGATCTGAAATTCGATGTGGTGCGGTCGGTCGATGTATTTCTCGATGAACAGGCTCCCGTCGCCGAACGCAGCCTCGGCTTCTCGGCCGGCGGCTTCCATGCTTTCTCGAAGTTCGGCGTCCGACTGGACGACGCGCAGCCCGCGCCCCCCTCCACCGGCGCTGGCTTTGATCATGACCGGGTAGCCCACCGTCCGGGCAAAGGCCAGTGCATCCTCCACGCTGGTCACGCCGCCGTCGGTTCCGGGCACGATCGGCACCCCGACTTCCTTGGCCAATTCCCGTGCCTTGACCTTGTTGCCCATCAAATGAATGGCTTGGGGGCTCGGGCCGATGAAAGTGATGCCGTAAGCCCGGCAGAGATGGGCGAACTGGGCGTTTTCCGAGAGAAATCCATAGCCGGGATGGATGGCGTCGGCTCCGATGCGTTTGGCCAGGCTGACGATCTGCTCCATATCCAGGAAGCCCTTCACCGGGCCGGGACCGACCAGATAAGCCTCGTCGGCCTTCTTGACATAGATGCCGGCGGTGTCCGCTTCGGAATAGATGGCGGCTGTTGCGATATTCAGTTCGCGGCACGCACGGATGATCCGCATAGCGATTTCGCCCCGGTTGGCGACCAGGATTTTCTTGAACATGCTCTCGCTCGCTGATGCGGCGACACCCTCGGCGGCGCGGCCGCCGAGGAGTCGAAAGATCGCGTAACCTAGCACAGCATCAAGAGTCTTGTCGAGACGTGGAGGGAAGAACCGGAAAGGGATTCATGCAGCAGGGTCGTGCGATGGCGCAGCCGGGAAGGCGATCCGCCTTCCCGGTCGTGCCGCTCGTTCTGCACCGGTAAGCAGAACGGTCTACTTCGATTTGATCAGAAATGCCTTGGAACGGGCGTTTCCGCCGCCAGTCACCACATCGATAAACGACATGCCGGCCTTCGCATCCGGAACGACCGCTTCGATGGTGGTCTCGTTAACGAACTTATATTCGATCTGTGCGGATCCGGCGGCGCTGAAGGCCACGCCATGGAAACATTCTTTTGTGCCGAAGTTCTCGCCCTTAATGACGACCTTCTCGCCGGGCTTCGCTTCGTCCGGTTCGACCTTCAGGATCTTCGGGCGCTTGGTTCGGTCGCAGACGGGATCCTTTTCCACCTTTTGGGCGTCAAAGCCCTTGATAGACTCCATATCGAACAGAGAGAACCCGGACCCCTCGACATTAGCGCCCTCGCCCCGGGCGACGCCGACGGGCACGGCGACGAATCCCGTGATGAGCAGCAGTACGAGAACCGGAGAGACTCGCTTCCACATACGAACCTCCTTGCTAGGATTGTTTTTTCGCGAGCGGCGTGTAGGCTTCGGACACGATTTTCTGACCCGCGTCGGACAGGGCGAACTCCCGGAACGCATCGACCACTGGGTTGGGTTCCTTCTTCGAGAGGAGCAGCACAGGCCGGCGAAGAGGATAGCGCCCGTCTTTCACCGTCGGCATTTCTGGTTCAACTTTGTCGACGGGAAGCAACCGCACCGCGACGCCCGTTGTGACGGCCGCCAAAGCCTGTCCCAACGACACATAGGCCACGGCCGACAAGGGCGGGAGAGTGCCGACGACCGTCTTGATGACCTTGTCGTCGCGCCCGATCACTTTAGCCGAATTGTGGATCTTGCCCTCAATGCCCAATTGCGCTTCGAAGGCATCCCGGATGTTCTGGTTGCGGGGCCGGTCGATCACCAGAATTTTGGTTTCCGGTCCGCCCAGGTCAGACCACATCCTGACCTTGCCTGAAAAGATATCGGCAACCTGCTGTTTTGTCACTTCTTTGGTGAAATTGGAAAGATTGACGATGATGGCGATACCGTCCCAGGCAATTTGGGTAGCCGCGAGTTCCGGATCCTCGGTTCCGGTCACGGCGAGATGCGCGCGGCCCGATTTCACCAGTTCAACGGGTTTGGAATTCTCATCCCAAAGAATATCAACGTAGGCGCGCGGATGGACTTTTTCGAAGGCTCTGGCAAGGGCTTCGATGGTTTGCAGTTCCGGGCCGTTGCCGGCGATGACAAGGGAACCCGAGATCTCGTCGCCGCTGGCCGAAAGCGGTACACCGACCAGGGTAAGCCCGCAAAGGACCGCGAGCAGGCTTCTCGCGTGCATGATCCCTCCTTTCTCAGCGTGTCTCATGGTTGACCGAAGAGAACGTTGGCTGCACCGGGCGGTCATAAAAGAGAAGGGGCGAAGGCGGCCGTCACAACCGTGGTCAGGCATTCTCCGAACCGCGGTCGGTTGTCGGAGACGGGTCCTGCTGCCCGATATACGTTCCCATGGGCGGAGGATCGGTTCGCTTGCCGAACATCGGCGGCAGCTTCGAAAACTTGTGCATTCGTTCATTGAGCATGCTGTACGCCTTCATCTCCGAATACGTCGGCTTATGGTCGCCGACGACTTTCGAGGCGAAAGAGGAGAGCAGACGGGTCGCCTTCTGGGCTTTGCAGTGCGGGCAAACGGTGTCTTCCGGTCTCGCGTGTACGGATTGGACGATCTCGAACCGTTCGCCGCAGCCTTCGCAGCGGTATTCATACATCGGCATGGGGATACTCCCGGTGAACGCGGGCGATCATTCGGAGCGCCGGACAGAATCGCTTGCCGCGAAGTCGTACATCAGCCTCCGGGACTTGACCGGCCGCTCAAGTTTGCACTATTGTAACACAGTTCAAGGGGCTGCAAGGAGAGAAGGGAGGGAGGCGTGCATGCCGGTGTTGATTCGTAAGTACAAGATGTCGAGTGGGCTGATGCAGGAAGAGCGCATCGACGACCCAGACCGCATCGAGCGCTATATGCGTATCTTCGACAAAGAAGATTTGAAAAAACTGGAATCCGGAGCCAAGGTGTTTATCGAAAAGGATGAGTGGCAACTTCTGCCGTAACTCCTCCCTTTTGTGCACGTCTTCCCGTTCCCTCGAAGCCTAAGTCGACGAACGTTGGCCTTTCGCGTGGTGACCGTGGAAATCGCGTTGTTCCGCCGGTCAAGCCCGTGCAGGGCGACGTGGGTGGGCGGCTTGAATGAGGGAGTTCGGTACCATGATCTACTGGGTTCATATCGCGCGCGGTATCGATCGGGCTACGTTGCATCGTGAACGCTGTTCGGAAGTGCCGTCGAATGTGACCAGCAGCGATTTCTGGGAAGGTGGATGGTTCGACTATCCCGATAAGCAGCGGGCGCTCCAGGCGATGGAGCAGGCGGGAACGACTGAACAGCGGAAGTGCCCGCTGTGCAAGCCGTAGGCTTGTAGTGTTGGGTTCTGAATTCTGAGTGGTCAAACTCGGAATTGAACACGCAGAACTCTAAAGCTTAGAACTCAGCACTCGCTTTCACGTCGTATGCCCAGACTCGCCCTCCTGCTGAGCACCATGATCTGGGGGGCGACTTTTCCGGCGACCAAGGCCGTTCTCGATCAAGTTCCACCCCTCTCCTTTCTGTTCCTCCGCTTCCTACTGGGGACGCTGGCGGTTGTCGGTCTGTTTGCGTTGCTCGGCAGACGGCTCCGGTTCGACCGGGACATGCTGCACATCAGCGTGATCGCCGCCGTATGGTTGTTTCTGGGCTGTCTCCTTCAAACCATCGGCCTGCGCTACACGACGGCTTCTAATTCCGCCTTCATCACCGCGCTCTATGTGGTCTTTGTTCCGCTCTTTCTGCGCCGGCGCGGGTGGCGCGTGTGGCTTTCGGCCGCCTGGGCGACGATCGGCCTTTGGTTTCTCGTCCGACCGACCCTCACTGCCAATCAGGGCGACGTTCTGACAGTAGGCTGCGCCGCCGCCTTTGCGGCGCACATCGCTTGCGTGGAGCGGTTTACGCGGGTCGGCGATTCGGCCTCGTTCTTCATGTGGCAATTGCTGTTTGTCACAGTGGCGATGTTGCCCGCGATGCTATGGGAGGCGCCGACGCTTTCTGTTCTGACGCCGAGCAGGGTGTTGCTGGTGGGGTTGCTGGTGACAGGCCTGCTTGCGACGGGCGCCTTTGCGGTGCAAATCTGGGCGCAACGGTTTCTGCCGGCTCAACAGGTGGCGCTGTTGTTCGCTCTGGAACCTGTCTATGCCTCATGGTTGGCCTGGCATTTCTTGGACGAGCACCTGGATGCTGCAGGCTGGCTTGGGAGCGGGATGATCCTGGGAGCGGTCCTGCTCGGCAGCATGGATCCAAAGGTAGCCAAGGTGAATGAACCTCCGGGGGTGTCAGCCATTCGCGAGGGGTGAGGCAGGGTAAGGTGAGATAAGCGGATTGCGATGGCGCAGAAATTCGGCAACGGTCGCTGGGTCCGAGAGGGGTATCTGGATAACCGGGTGGCAGGGTGTGTGGTCGGACGGATCACGTTTGCCGCGGTGGGAGCGGTTCCATTCTATTTGGTTGGGAACTTCAAAGGCGAGATTTATGGCAAGGCCATCCGTTTCCGGAACGGTCGATTCGCGGATGAGGAGTTGGCCGCGCAGGTGTTGGCGGACTTTGAAGTGCCCCAGGTCGGCGAAGTGAGTCTGATTTCGTTCGATCCCCATCCGCTGCTCACACCCCATCCCTACATCGAATGGTTTTCGCTCCGGAAAAACCATTACCGCATCGAACTGGCTCCGGAAGATGCGTGGGTGCTGAGCGATCGGGAAGCCGTCGAGCTCGACGCCGACAGCCGCTCCATCCGTGAGCACTTGCGCGATCAGGTTCGTTCGACCAGCGATCGCGACGACTCCGAATGGATATAGCCGCGTTTGACACCCTTTCGCGTTGCCCTCTAGAATGCCGATCCCATGAACGATCGTTTCCTCAAGGCCTGCCGTCGGCAGCCGGTCGATTGTACGCCTGTCTGGTTCATGCGCCAGGCTGGCCGCTACATGTCCGAATATCAAAAGGTGCGGGCTAAATACTCAATCCTCGACGTGTGCAAGACGCCGGAGCTGGCCGCCGAGGTGACGCTGCAGCCGATCGAGCGGTTCCCGCTGGACGCCGCCATCATTTTCGCCGACATCCTGCTACCGCTGGAGGCCATGGGCATTCAGTTGGAATTTGCGGAGGGAGAGGGGCCGGTCATTCGCAATCCGGTCAGAGACCGGGCGGACGTGGAACGGCTGCGGATGGTGGACGGGGACGAATTGGAGTACGTCGCCGAGGCGATCCGCCACGCACGCCGCGCGCTGAACGGCCGGGTGCCGTTGATCGGGTTCGCTGGCGCTCCGTTTACGTTGGCCAGCTATGCCGTCGAAGGTGGGGGGTCGAGAAATTACGTGTTGACCAAGCAGTTGATGTATCGAGAGCCGGAGGCGTGGCACCGGTTGATGGACAAGCTGGCGCGCGTGGTGACCGGTTACCTTCGACGCCAGATCCGCGCCGGCGCGCAGGCCGTGCAACTGTTTGACAGTTGGGTCGGCTGTCTGTCGCCCGGCGATTACGCCGAGTACGTCCTCCCGCATGTGCAACTGATCTTCGACGGGCTCAAGCGCGAAGGCGTGCCGATGATCCACTTCGGCACCGGCACCGCGTCGCTCCTGCGTCTGATGCGGGAAGCGGGCAGCGACGTCATCGGCGTCGATTGGCGCGTCCATCTGGATGAGGCCTGGGCGATGGTCGGATATGACGTGGCGGTACAGGGCAATCTGGACCCCGTCGCGTTGTTCGCGCCGCTGCACGAGATTGAGCGGCGGGTGGAGGACATTTTACGGCGTGCCGATGGACGGCCGGGACATATCTTCAATCTTGGCCATGGGATTCTGCCTAACACGCCGATAGAATCGGTGGAAGCGACGATCGAGATGGTGCACAAGCTCAGCCAGCGATGAATTTGAAGCGAAGGGCGAATAGCTCATAGCGAACAGCGAGTAGCGAACGGAAAAAGAGGTTGATTGCCGAGCCTCTGGTGCTGTTCGTTACTCGTGCAGGAGAGAAGTATGTCTGGACCGCAGAGGCCCATCGCCGTGCTGCTCATGGCCATGGGGGGACCGGACAACGTGGAGAACGTGGAGCCCTATCTCCGCGATGTGCGCGGCGGTCGGCCCGCACCGCTGGATCTGGTGGAAGAGATCAAGGAGCGCTACCGGCTTACCGGCGGAAAGTCGCCGGTCCTGGAGATCACGCGCGAGGTCGCGCGCAAGTTGGAGCAGAAGCTGAACGGCCCCGGCGGCGAGCGGTACCGCGTCGCCGTCGGTCTGCGGCACTGGCGTCCCTCCATCAGGGAGGCATACGAGGAGTTGATGGGTGAGAGACCGGAGCAGGTGATCGGGTTGTGCATGGCGCCGCAGTACTCTTCGATGAGCATCGGAGCCTATATCGGCAAGGTCGAAGAGGCGCGGCGGGCACTCCGCAGCGTGTGTCCGGTCAGTTATGTCGAAAGCTGGCATCGACATCCCAGGCTCATCCAAGCCATCGCCGACAATATTCAGCTTGGCCTCCAGCAATTTCCTTCCGACGTGCGCGCTCAAGTGCCGATCCTGTTCACGGCACACAGCCTGCCGGAGCGGATTGTGGAGATGAAGGATCCCTACCCCCACGAAGTGAGGGGCACGATGGAGGCGGTCTGCGAACGGGTCCGGCCGGTGACCGCGCGCTTGGCGTTCCAGAGTCGGGGGCGATCAGATGAAAAATGGCTGGGGCCGGACGTCGGAATCATGCTGGATGAGTTGCATCGCGAGGGCCACAAGCATGTCCTCGTCGCTCCGATCGGGTTCGTCTCGGATCATCTTGAAGTGCTCTACGACATCGATATCGAACTCAAACGATCCGCGCAGGCCAAAGGCGTGCACTTGGAACGCATTCCGATGCTGAACGCATCCGCGGCGTTGATCGAGACCCTCGCCTCTGTGGTCCGGGCGCACGAAGCTGCGCCGGTCCGTTGATGCGGCCTCCGTGACCGGAACGCCCCGAACAGTCGTTGTAGTTGGCGGAGGGATCGCAGGACTTGCGACGGCCTTCGCCCTTCAGGAACAGACGAGGGCGTCTGGCCTGTCGCTCGTCTGCACCGTCGCCGATGCGGACCGGATTTTGGGCGGCAAAATCCGGACGAGTCGTGCGAACGACCTCGTGATCGAGGCGGGCCCCGATTCCTTCCTCTCCCACAAGCCATGGGGCGTCCGGGTATGCGAAAAACTCGGATTGGCCGATCAGCTCATCAACATGAACGAGACCGGCGCGAAGGCTTGCGTGTATTCGCGGGGACGTCTGCGCGAGCTGCCCGAGGGCTTGGTCGTGATCGCCCCCGGCCAGATCGGATCGTTCGTCAGAAGCGGGTTGCTGAGCTGGAAGGGGCTTGCGCGGATGGCGCTGGATGTGGTGCTGCCGCCCCGCCGCGCCGCGGGTGACGAATCTCTGGCGGATTTCTTCCGCCGCCGTTTTGGGCGTGAAGCGTTCGAGCGGGTGTTTGAACCGCTCACGGCCGGCATTTATGCGGGCGATGCGGAGCAGATGAGCGTCCGCGCCACGTTCCCGCGGTTTCCCGAACTGGAACAACAATACGGGAGTCTCATTCGCGGGATGCTGGCCGCCCGCAAGACCGTTCAGATGGGATCGCCGGAGCCGAAGCATCGCCGCACGATGTTTGTCGCGCTGCGGAACGGATTGGGCGATCTGGTCACGGCGCTGTCGAACCGCTTGCAGAAGGATGGGGTGAGCCTCCGGGTCGGCGCCCGGGCGGTTGCGCTGCGGGTCCGCTCCCGGGAAGTCGGCAAGTGGGTGTATGACGTGCTGTTCGACGACGGAACCGTGCTGACGGCCGACGTCGTGGTCTTGGCCACGCCCGCCTATGCGTCGGCCGAATTGGTCAGGCCGCTCAGTCCGTCGGCGGCGGGACTATTGGAGAGGATCCCCTACGCCTCCACAGCGACGGTCTCCTTGGCCTACGACGCCGGCCAGTCCAAAGGTTGCGCGAAAGGGTTCGGGTTCGTCGTGCCGCGCGTCGAAGGACGCAACCTGATCGCCGCGACGTGGACGTCCCTGAAGTGGGCTCATCGCGCGCCGCCGGACACGCTGCTCGTCAGGTGCTATCTCGGCGGCGTCGGACGAGAAGCGATCATGCAGGCGGACGACGAAACGATCGTGCGGACGGCGTGCGAGGAACTGTTGGCCGTCACTGGCCTTGCGGCACCGCCGCGTTATGTCGAGGTGCATCGCTGGAACCGCGCCATGCCCCAGTATACGTTGGGGCATCTTGATCGATTGAAGGACATCGAGATGGCGCTGAGTCGATTTCCCGGCTTGTTCCTGACCGGAGCCGCTTATCGGGGGGTCGGCATTCCGGATTGCATCAAAGATGGGTTCACCGTCGCGGAGACGGCCGTCCGTTACTTGACCGGAGGCGAATCCGGATTATTGGTATAGCGCGGTCTCTCCATGGATAACACGCTGACCATCCTGAATGTGAGCGGTCCCTACCGGGAACCTCGCGAACCGGTCTTTTCTTATGACTATGCGATCCAGCGCCCGACCTGGGCCACCCCGTTCGGCGTCCGGGTGAAGATCTCGATCACCGATGAACTGGACTATGTGAAGGGCAAATTGCTGGGGCAGGTCACGGGCAGTCCCGGACAACAACTGCTGCTCAATCAGGTGCTCACCCGCCGCATCGCCGATCAGAAATTGCGGATCGCCGATCAGGAAGGCATGTTGTCGGAGCGCCAGGACGTATTGATCGGCCCCTTCACCGGTCCGCTGAGCCATCTGTTTCCGCGGCTGGAGACCTGGCTGAACGATGAGCAGGGGGCGCTCAGAGCGGAAATCCGGCAGCGGGTCCGTCTGTAACAACGAAATTCGCGCTTCGGAAGAGGCGACTCCCGCATCGAGGATCAACCCACAGAATCTGTGGACAACCATGTGGACAACCAAGTTTCCGCGCGATGATCCGCAGCAACGGCGAGCCCGCGAGCATCCTGCTCAACTTTTAGGCATTGGGCTAATTGACGCTCGGCCTACAAGATCTTGTGGCTCAAATCTTTCAGCTAGGGAATTCACTAGGTTAGCGAGAAACGACAAAACATGCTGGGGATAGAATGCGCGTTAGAGGCTGGATTTTCCGCTGGGAGCGGGCCTGCGCTCAGGGATCAGAAGATGCGGCGGTAGTGCTTGGAATGGACTCCCGACTCATCGGCAAAGCCGAGCGAGGCGATGTCGGGCTGCCCCGTGTCGTGCAGATTGATGCGATAGTGGCCGCGGACCTGCTCCATCGCGTCTTCGAACGGGATCGCCCGCGGGTACAGCTCGCCGGGGGCATGGGCGCCTCGGGCGAGCACGCGCACCGCGTCGGGCTGAGCGTATTTCGGGTCGGAAAAGATGTAAATGTCCGCCACGGCGTGATCGCCGAGTTGGTGGCCGGGCGTTGTCGGCGGCAACAGGTTCGACAGGGTGTTGGAGAGCCGTGCATCGCGGAACCGCTTCAACAAGCCGACGATCTGGCTGGTGGTTGCCTGCGCGGGAACCACGATGCTGATAGCGTTCACGTCCGGAATCGTGGCGTGAACTTTGAAGATGACCGGCGCAGCGTCGGCGTCGTCGGGAATCGCGGTGGGCACCGGTTCGGGGTTCGCGGCCTGTTTGTGCTTGGAACTCGGGACAATGAGGGCGATGAACATCCACAATCCGAAGATCACGCCGAAGACGACGATGAGTGGGTGCACGCCGGCACGTTTTCCTTCCTGGTAGGAGTTCTCCTCGCGCTCCATAGGTCACTGTGCATTCTGATGCGGCGTCACGATTCGGCATCCGGTCGGACGGCCGCCTTCGCTTCGTGATGTTTGGCTTCTTCCCACAGCGCGTCCATTTCGGCGAGTGACAGGTCACCGAGCGGCCGGCCCCGGCGTATCGCCTCCGCCTCGATGTGCCGAAATCTCTCCGAAAACCGGTTCGTGGCTCGCCGCAGCGCGTCTTCCGGATTGACGTTAAGCAGGCGGGCCAGGTTCACCAGCGCGAACAGGATGTCCCCGAACTCCATCGCCACGGCCTCAGACGGTGCTGACCCGGCACCCTCGGGCGAGGACGAAGCGTCGCCGGAGGGCGGAGAAGCCAGCTCGGCCCGCAGTTCACGGATTTCTTCTTCGATCTTATCGAGCACCTGCTCGATCCCCCGCGCGGTGTGCGGCCAATCGAAGCCGAGACGCGATGTTCTAGCCTGGACCTGGTACGCCCGCAGCAGAGCTGGCAAGGTGATGGGTACGCCGTCGAGGACGGAGCGCGCCTCTCCGGATTGTTCGCGCTCGGCCCGCTTGATGTCTTCCCAGCGGCTCAACACCTGATCGACGTCGACCGCTGATTCGCCCTGATGGTTTTGGGCAAAGACATGCGGATGGCGGCGGACGAGCTTGTCGGCCAGCGTCCGCATGACCTCCTCGATCGTGAAGGCGCCGGCTTCCGCCGCGATTTGGGCGTGAAACAGAACCTGCAGCAACAGGTCACCCAACTCCTCTTTGAGCTTGACCGTGTCCTGCCGATCGATGGTTTCCAGGACCTCGTACGCTTCTTCCAGGAGATAGGGCTTCAACGACTCATGCGTTTGCTTGCGGTCCCAGGGACAGCCGTCCGGCGCCCGGAGCGCGGCCATCAATTCCACGAGCTTGCTGAAACTGTACGACATGCGAGGGATCCTGATCCGCCAGCGGAAGCGCGGCAATGCGGACCCCATTATACCGACTTCCGCTGCCGCTTCAATGCCCGTCCGCGGCTTGCGCCCCCAATTCAACGTGTGATAGCTTACGTCTCGCTTTCTCTGCCTGGATGACGGTGGCGACGATGAGCGGAGCGGAGGAGAGAGGCTTTGTCATCCGAGATCGCCGGGGAAGGGGGAGTTCGGAAGAATCCTCGCCCGCCAGTCAGGCCGATACCGCGTCGGAAGTCCGTTCAACGGGCGCTTCCGCGCCGGCTGCGGGACAATCGCCCGGGTCGAATGTTCCCGTCACGTTTTCGTCCTTCGTCATCTCCCTCGGTACGTCCGCCTTTATGCTGATGGGCGAACAGGTGGATCCTCAGCAGCAAAAGATTCCGGTCAACCTTCCGCAAGCCAAAGAGATCATCGATCTCCTATCCGTTCTGGAAGTCAAAACAAAGGGCAACCTGACTGCGGAGGAGCAGGGGGTGCTGAGCGAGATGCTCTACGCTCTGCGCATGAAGTACGTCGAGTTGGCGACGGGCAAACACGCGATCCACACGCCGTAAACGCCGCGGTACCCCGGTTGCCGGCTCCTTCCGCCGGGGTTTTGCCCTTTGTCATCGTCGTGCCCGACGCGGTTCCTGTGTTGTCGCGGTTTGGCGAAGAGCTTTTGAGACGCCCCTGTGGATTCGCTATAGTGACGTGGCCGTGTGCAGGGGCCGTTCCGAGGGTCAGATGTCGGAACCGTTTGAAGTCGGCAAGTTCGAAACGCCGGTCGCGGCGCTGAAGCGTTCTGGCGATCAGCCGGGCGATACCGCGCCGTCGGTGAGCGGTGCAAAGGCGGCCATTCGTCCAATCGGCCAGGCGCCAGCAACTTCTACCGAGTCGGATCGCCGCATAAGGCACTTGCGGCCGGTATGGATTGTCTTGATTCTTCTCATTCCCTGCCTGGTCCTTACGGTCTACTACTCCCAGTACGTGCCGGGGCCCGCCGACTCCGGTTCGTTCCTCCCCAGCACCGGGTACGCCTTCGTGCTGTTGTTGATCAATCTTGATCTGATCGGTCTGGTTGTGCTGGTTCTGTTGCTCTCGCGCAACCTGATCAAAGCCTATTTCGAACGCCGGCACCGGCTGGCAGGATCGGGCTTCCGCGCCAAACTGGTCGCGGCGTTCATCGGCTTTTCGCTGATCCCGACCGTGCTCTTGGCGTTCGTGGCGAGCGGGTTGGTGAACAAGGCGGTGGACGTGTGGTTCAGCGATCAGATCGAGCGCGTGATGAAGGATTCCTACGAAGTGGCCAGAATGCATCACGCGGGCCACATCGCCTTGGCGGTGAACAGCGCGCGGGCCATCAGCCACGAAATTTACCGGGAAGATCTGCTGACGCATGAGCAGCGTGATCTGCTGGTGGCGACGATGGCGCGCAAGCGGGTGGAATACAACGTCGCTGGCGTCGAGGTCTTCTCCGCCAAGATGGAGACCCTCACCAAGGCGCTCAGCCCGGATGTGCCCGCGATGGTGCTGGATCTGCCGATCGGCCAACTGGTCCTGCAGGTGTTGAACGAAAAACAGGAGCTCACGTCTGTGCAGGAAGCGCAGAACGGGCGGCTGATTCGCGCGGGGGTGCCCATCGCCTCGAACGCCCGACGCGGCGAGATCGACGGCGTGGTCGTGGTGGACGCCTACGTGCCGGAATCGCTGTTGGCCAAGATGGAAGGCATCGGCCGACAGTACGCCGAGTACAAACAGCTCAAGGCGATGAAAAATCCCATCAAAGCGGGCGCGTACCTCTTCGTCGCCGTCATCACGGTCCTGATTCTGTTCGGCGCGACCTGGTTCGGCTTCTACGTCGCGCGCGGCATCACGGTGCCGATCCAGCGGCTGGCCGAAGCGACCGAGGCCATCGCGCAGGGGGACTTGAACGTGAACATCCAGGTCAAGGCCGCCGATGAAATCGGAACACTGGTGGAGTCGTTCAACCGGATGACCGAGGATCTGCGGTTCAGCAAATCGAAACTCGAAGAGGCCAACGTTTCGCTCCGCCAGTCCAACCTTGAGCTCGATCGCCGGCGTGCCTACATCGAGACCGTGGTGGATACGATCGCGGCCGGCCTGCTGTCGATCGACCGCCACGGGACCATCACGACCTTCAATCCGTCGGCCGAGCGCATTCTCGGCCTGTGGGGAGATCGGTTCCGCGGCCGGCCGGCTAATGAAGCCTTCAAGGAATTCGGGCTGGACCTGTTCCAAACGGTGTACGACCGGATGCTGGCCGATCAACGGGACAACCTGGCAATCGAAGGACAGGTGGAGGTGCAGGGCAAATTTCTCACCATCGGACTGAGCTGCTCGCGGATGCGGGACGAGGCCAACAAGGACCTGGGCTTCGTGTTGGTGTTCGAGGACCTGACCGAATTGATCAAGGCCCAAAAGGCGGCCGCCTGGCAGGAAGTCGCGCAACGGGTTGCCCACGAAATCAAGAATCCACTGACGCCGATCCAACTGTCGGCCCAGCGGCTGCGGAAAAAATTCTTCGACAAGGCGCCGGACTTCGATCGAATCTTCGACGAGTCCACCCAAGTGATCGTCAATGAGGTCGCCAGTCTCAAGCAGATGGTGGACGAATTTTCCAAGTTCGCCCGGATGCCGGCGCCGCGCCTGGCGCCGGGTTCGCTCCATGACGTGATCAGAGAAGTGGTCACCCTCTATCAGGGAGCCCATCGCGACGTGGAATTCGTGCTGAGCCTGGACGACGATCTTCCGACGCTCAATTTCGATTACGAGCAGATCAAGCGGGTGTTTGTGAACCTGTTCGATAACGCCGTGCAGGCCATGAATCAGAAGGGCCGGCTCTGGGTCTCGACGCGCTACGATATCAAGCGACGCCGGGCGATTGTGAGCGTGGCCGACGAGGGCGTGGGAATCGCGCCCGAGGATCAGGACAAATTGTTTGTGCCGTACTTTTCGCGTAAAAAAACCGGAACGGGGTTGGGCCTGGCCATCGTGCGCCGCATCATCACGGATCACGAAGGGCAGATTCAGGCGAGCCACAACCAACCTAAAGGGGCGGTGTTTACGTTCGAATTGCCGGTGTAGAAACCGTGACATGCGGCGTAGAATGGACGGGCGATAGGCTAATCGGCCGAGAAGGGCCCGCCGTTCTCGGCCGCGACGTGTCGCGGGTCACGCGTGACGCGTAATGAGGGGGGGAATGTCGGCGACGATTCTAATCGTGGATGATGAAATCTCCATCCTGAATTCGCTGAGCAGCATCCTGGAAGACGAAGGCTACGAGGTGGTCGTGGCGAAGAGCGGCCCCGAGGCGCTCAAGATCTTCGCCACGGATCCGCCGGATCTTGTGCTGCTGGATATTTGGATGCCCGAGATGGACGGCCTGGAAACCCTGCGCCGGATCCGCGAGTTGGCGCCCCAGGCGATGGTCATGATGATGTCCGGACACGGGTCTATCGAGACCGCGGTCAAGGCGATCAAGCTGGGCGCCTACGATTACATCGAGAAGCCGCTGTCGCTGGAGAACGTGACGCTCCGTGTCAGGCATGCGTTGGATCAGTACCGGCTTGAACAAGAAAACCTCAACCTCCGAATCAAAGTCGAGAAGCGGTTTGAGCTGGTCGGCGCGTCGCCGGCCATGCAGCGGCTCCGCCAATTGATCGCGACCGCGGGGCCGACCAACAGCCGTGTCTTGATTTCCGGCGAAAACGGGACGGGGAAGGAGTTGGTGGCCCGCGCCATCCATCAACAGAGTCCGCGCGCGGACCGGCCCTTCGTCGCCGTGAATTGTGCGGCGATTCCTGAAACGTTGATCGAAAGCGAGCTGTTCGGCCATGAAAAGGGGGCGTTCAGCGGGGCCATTTCGATGAAACGCGGGCAGTTCGAACAGGCCGACGGTGGCACCTTGTTCCTCGACGAGATCGGCGACATGAGTCTCAGCACGCAGGCGAAAGTGTTGCGCGTCCTGCAAGAACAGCAGTTCACCCGTGTGGGCGGGACGCGGGTGCTGAAGGTCGATGTGCGGGTCTTGGCCGCGTCCAACAAGGATCTGCCCAAAGAAATCGAAAAGGGAACGTTCCGGGAGGACCTGTTCTACCGGCTGAACGTTGTCCCCATTGAGGTGCCGCCGCTCCGCGAGCGCCGGGAAGATATTCCGTTGCTGGTACGGCATTTCATGCACCTGAATGCGGAGGAACAGGGGCTCAAAGCGAAGCAGGTCTCGCCCGAGGCGATGGACCTGCTCATGCAATACGAATGGCCCGGCAATATCCGGGAGCTCCGCAATTTGATCGAGCGCCTGCTGATCATGGTGCCCGGCCACGTGATCGAGGCGTCACACGTCGCGATGTCCCTACACCCCCGCCCCGCCGCCGCGGCTTTAGCCGCCGCTCCCGCCGCATCGTTGCTTACCAAACAGTATGACTCACTCCGCGACGCGCGGAATGCGTTCGAGAAAGAGTACATCACTCGGAAACTGCGCGAGCACAATTGGAACATCTCGCGAACCGCCGACGACCTCAAAATCGAACGCAGTCACCTGCATCGAAAAATTAAGCTACTCGAAGTAGAGATGCGGCCGGAGGGATAGGGGGGCTCGCGGGTTCCGTCGCTGTTGGACGGCCCCCTGCCTCACCGACTCGACGGCGTGCGCAAACGTGACGCGGGCTACCCGTCTGCCGCGGTGTTTGTTACAGCGCGCGTGCTCACCACTAGCGAGTCAGCGATGAAACCATGAGCGGCGAATCGGTGACTGTCACCATTGAAAAATTGGTGCAAGGCGGAAAGGGACTGGCGTGGCACGATGGACAGGTATTGTTCGTACGCGGGGCGATTCCAACGGAGATCGTGGCGGTCACCGAAGGGGCATTGAGGAGGGGCTATCGGGAGGCGGTGATCAACGAGATTCTCCGGGCGTCGCCGGATCGAGTCGTGCCGCCGTGCCCGGTCTATGACACGTGCGGGGGGTGCCAGCTGCAGCATATCCAGTATGAAGCACAACTCAAGCTCAAGCGCGACATGTTGGCTGAGACCTTGGCTCGGGTAGGCAAGGTGAAGGTCGAGGACATCGCGCCGGTCGTGCCTTCGCCGAACACGTACGGGTACCGCAGTTTGGTTCGCTTCACCGTGTTTCGTCAGCAAAACGGGTTTGCGCTCGGCTTCTACCAGGAAGGCTCGCATAAGCCGGTTGAGGCGTCTTGTTGCCTGCTGGTGCCGGATCCGGTCCGTCGCCTTGTCGCTCAGGTGAGTGAGGGGTTGGCCGCTCAGCGGAGTTTGGCGGTGCGGCTGGAAGCGCTGGAGGTGAAATATTCGGTCGCATTCGGTTCGATTCTGCTGGTTTGGCATACCGGCTCGGCAACACGGGAACAGGCTCGCGAACTCTGGGATCTGTGGGGCGACGGCCTGAACGTGGTTGGCCAGGTCGTCGTCAGCCGGAATGGAGCGCGATGGGTGACCGGTCAGGATTGGATTGCCGATCGACTCGACGGTCTGACGTTCCGGATCGGCGATCGGTCGTTTATGCAGGCCAACTGGGCGCTGAACGAGGCGCTTGCGCGGACGGTTGCCGAGTGGGCGGCCCCATCGCCGGGGCTGCGCGTGCTCGAATTGTTCGCCGGAATCGGCACGCTCGGGTTGTCGATCGCGAGGCGTGGAGCCCTGGTGACGCTGGTGGAAGGGAACCACCGGGCGATGGCCGATGCGCGACGTGCGGCGAGAATCAACCACGTCGGCCGGTGCCGGTTCCGGGCTGAGTCGGCTGAAGCGTTTTTGAAGACGGTGCATTTCGCTGAGTATGACGTGGCGCTGGTCGATCCGCCACGCGCCGGATTAAGCGAAACCTGCGTGCAAGGACTGGTGCGTCTCGGCGCCGCCCGGCTACTGTATCTCTCCTGTGATCCGCCCACCCTGGCCCGCGACCTGGCCCGCCTCTGCGCCGGCGGCTATCGGATCGTCCGGGTCCAGCCCTTCGACATGTTTCCCCAGACCGCCCACTTGGAAACGTTGGTGGAGTTGGCGCATGGGGCGCATCCTAGCGCAACCGTCGTTGTTACCGGGGAAACGGCGGAATGAACGGGGCGGTTGCGAACGGCGAGTGAAAGTCGGAGGACGACGGTTCTCGTGCGTTGACCGTCTCGGCGTCCCTCCGCTAAGATGCCCTTCCTTATGACGACCTACCGCCAAGCCGGAGTGGATATCGAAGCCGGCAACGAGTTCGTACGCCGGATCACGCCGCTTGTGCGTTCCACCTTTCGGCCGGAAGTGCTGACCGATCTGGGCGGGTTCGGGGGGCTGTTCCGCTTTCAGGCCGAGAGATATACCGACCCGGTGTTGGTTTCGGGGACCGACGGTGTCGGGACCAAGCTCAAGATCGCGTTTTTGATGGACCGCCACGATACAGTTGGCATCGATCTGGTCGCCATGTGCGTGAACGACGTCGCGGTCAGCGGCGCCGAGCCACTTTTTTTTCTCGATTATCTGGCGACCGGAAAACTCAGCGTGGCGAAGGCCGAAGCGATCGTGCGCGGCATTGCGGAGGGTTGCCGGCAGGCAGGCTGTGCGTTGATCGGGGGGGAGACCGCCGAAATGCCGTCCTTCTACGCCGAAGGGGAGTACGATCTGGCCGGCTTTGCGGTCGGGGTGGTCGATCGATCGAAATTGATCGACGGAAGAGACATCGTTCCCGGCGACGTGCTGGTCGGGTTGGCGTCCACGGGGCTGCACAGCAATGGGTATGCACTGGTGCGGCGTGTCTTGCTGGAAGAATGCGGGTTGAAGGTGGACAGCCGTTTACCCGAATTGACGCAACCGCTCGGCGAGGCGCTGCTGACGCCGACGCGCATCTATGCGAGGCAGCTCCTGACGCTCGCGCGCGAGTTTCCCATCAAGGGCATGGCGCACATCACCGGGGGCGGGATCACCGAGAACCTGCCGCGGGTGTTGCCCAAAGGATGCCGGGCAAGAATCCAGCGCGGGGCTTGGCCGGTGCCGGCGATTTTTGGAGCGATTCAGGAGCGCGGGCGCATCGATCGGGACGAGATGTATCGCGTGTTCAACATGGGGATCGGGGTGATGCTGATCCTGCCGCAAGCGGCCGCCGAAGGAGTGATCGCCCGTGCTGCGCAACTGGGAGATCCCGCGTACCAGATCGGTGAAATCCTGGCCGCCGAGTCGGATGTGCCACGGGTTGAATATGTCGGGTAAGCGCGCGACGCCGCTCCGCCTCGGGGTCTTGGCCTCCGGACGGGGATCGAATCTTCAAGCGATCATCGACGCAATCGAAGCCGGGTCGCTGGCGGCTCAGATCGTGGTGGTGGTCAGCAACAAGCAGAACGCCCAGGCGCTCGAACGGGCGAGAAAGCACGGGGTGCCCGCTGTATTTCTCGATCCCAAACCCTGTGCCGGCCGACCGGACAGCCGGGAGACCTACGACCGTGCCATCCTGGAGGTGCTGCAAAAATACGATGTGGAATTGGTTCTCCTCGCTGGGTATATGAAAATCGTCACTCCCGTCCTGATCAATGCATACCAGAACCGCATGATGAACATCCATCCGTCGCTGCTGCCGGCCTTTCCTGGCTTGGACGCGCAAAAGCAAGCCTTGGAGTGGGGAGTCAAGCTCGCCGGCTGCACGGTCCATTTCGTCACGGAGGGGGTGGATGAGGGACCCATCATCATCCAGGCCGCAGTGCCGGTGCTGGATGAGGATACGCCTGAAACCCTGGCCTTGCGGATTTTGGAGCAGGAACACCGGATCTACCCCCGAGCAGTCCAGCTCTATGCCGAAGGCCGTCTGCAAGTGGAAGGACGTTGTGTCCGTGTGGCCGATGCCGCATCGGACGCGGCGAGGGCGATACGGAATCCCGCGTAGCATGGCGACTCTGGATGAGATTCGCGAGGAACAGATTCGGATGCTGCGGCTCCGCCTGCGCGTGGATCTCACGTGTTACCGATTGCGTGTTGCGCGACTGAGCCGGGAGGAGGCAGCGGCGTTGATCGAGCGCACGAAACAGGAGATTCTCGATCTCTTTCCGGAGAAAGAGCAGGTGTTCGAATTGGTGCTGCGGCCCCGATTCGAACGCATCCTGCAGGAACGAGCTTGGGCGGAGTGGGGCGTCGCCGACTCGCTCAATTAGCGCGAAGTTTCGGTAGAGTCGCCGGCAGCGGTTGTGTATAATCTCGGCGATTTCAAGCGGCGGGCGCCGTTCTTCCTCCCCGTCTCCTCCGCAGCCAAGCAGCCCGGGCAATTCCGTCCTGGCAGCACCTGCGGTCAAGAAGCCGGCGCTCGCTTTCTTTGTTAGCTAACAGCTCACAGCGAGCAGCTAACAGCACAAAGTTCGGCTATTTGCTGACAGCAAGGTGGGGGGCTAGCTCAGTTGGGAGAGCACGACGTTCGCAACGTCGGGGTCGCGGGTTCGACTCCCGTGCCCTCCACCAAACCAACCTTTGGTTGGGCCAGCGGTTCGTTTGCGGTTTATTGATTGAATGTGACGCCGCCGGATCAAACCTTTCAGGATCTGTTCCTTCTCAAGGCTCACGTCCTGCATTCCCGAGATGAATCCACGACAGGGAGTTTCGAAGAGAGGCCATCAAACCGGGCTTACCTCGTGCCGGTTGCTCCCCTGCGGTTTATCATAACTGTCACGACCGGATAGGATCGTCAACCTCGCTGTGTCAGATCCACCTCGCTTTGCGCGATCCGGCAGCTTTTCATTGCTTAATCGAGTTCGTTGGTGCCGGATAATCCCCCCGTCACATTTATATACTTGTGATTCGACCGGAATTTGAAACCGCGGACCGGAGGCTGCGAAGGGGCGGGCCACTTTACTGAATCTTCAATACACCACTTCGACGCGGTCGAGAAACGCCAGCAGGGCGTCAGCGTGCCGGCTAATCTCTCCCGCATCACGGTGCGCCGACGCGCGTTCCAGCGCCGTTCCGATCTCGCTGATGGTGTGGAAGCCGTAGCCTCCGCCGTCTCCTCGCATCCGGTGGCCTAAAAGCCGGATCTCTTCAAAATCTTCCCGTTGGAGGGCGGCTTGAATGGCGGCGAGGTCTTTGCGCCGGTTTTCCAGAAACCGCGGGATCAGGGGTTTCAGGTCAGGATCCAGCCGGACCACGATTTTCTCGTGAGGAGGCGTGTTGGGTCGGCTCATGTTGCGTTGCGTCCTTTGTACGTCGCCAGCATGTTGAGCAGCGTCGCTTTTTTGATCGGTTTGGTCATGTGCGCGGTGCAGCCCGCCTCGAAGATTTTCACCGCTTCCTCTTTGAGCGCCAACGCCGTGAGCGCGACGATCGGCGTCCCGGGAAGGCGCTGATCCCGTTCCCACCGGCGGATCGCGCGGGTGGCGGCATAGCCGTCCAGCACGGGCATCTGCATGTCCATCAACACCAGGTCGTAGCGACCCGCCTTGAATAGATCGACTCCGATTTGCCCGTTCTCCGCCACATCCAGCGTGTGCGGGGTGGACTTCAAGTAGGATTGAATCAGAAGCTGGTTGTCAGGCGAATCTTCGACGAGCAGGATGCGCAGCGAGTCGGCGGGGCTTGCAGGTGCGGCGGGAGGCGGGTCGGGAGGCGCGGGCGACAGACCTTTAGTTCGGCCGAGCGCGATGCTGATGATTTGCAGCAGGTCCGACCGCCGGATCGGTTTCACCAAATAGCCGCCGAGTTCCAGTTCGTACGTGCGTGCGATATCGTCGGCCCACCGATCGGAGGTCAACATGATGGTCGTCAAGCCTTGGAGCGGTGGCATGTTTTTGACTCGTTCGACGACCTCGAATCCGTTCATGTCGGGCATCCGGCAGTCCAGCAACAGGAGCTGGTACGGCCTGCCGGCGTCCGCGGCCCGCTGGAGTTCGGTCAAGGCCTGCTGCCCGTTCCCAGCTTCCGTCACGACGGCGCCCCACGCCGTCAGGGTTTCGCGCAGGATCAGCAGATTGGTTGGATGGTCGTCGACCACCAGTGTTCGGAGACCGGCCAGATCGTGGGTGAGGGGCGGTTTGGGTCTCGGCGGCTGCGGTGGAATGGAGAGCCGGACCACGCAATGGAACGTGCTGCCTTGGCCCTCGGTGCTCTCGGCCCAGATTTTCCCGCCCATCCGTTCGGCCAAATGCCTGGAGATGAAAAGGCCCAATCCGGTCCCCCCGTACTTGCGCGCGGTGGATGCATGGGCTTGGGTAAAACTTTCAAAGATGGCCTCGAGTTTGTCCTTCGGGATGCCGATGCCGGTGTCGGTGACGGAGAAACGAATGGTGCCGGGTTGGTTGCTGTCCGGGTCATTGAGAACGCGGACGACGACGGAGCCGCGATCCGTAAACTTGATGGCGTTGCCGATCAGGTTGACGAGGATCTGATGCAGACGATTCGGATCGCCGAGCAGGTGAGTGGGTACGTCGGAGGCGACGTGGCAGGCGAGTTCCAACCCTTTCTCGTTGGCGCGCATCGCTAGAATCTCGAGGACTTTATCGATCAGCTCGACAAGGTCGAACTCGATCATCTCCAGTTCAAGATGTCCGGCCTCGATCTTCGAGAGATCGAGGATGTCATTGATGAGCGACAGGAGATTGCCGCCGGCCCGCCTGAAAATGCGGACGAATTTTCGTTGATCCGGGCTCAACTCCGTTTCCCACAGCAAATCGGCCATGCCGATGATGGCATTCATCGGGGTCCTGATCTCATGGCTCATGCTGGCCAAAAACTCGCTCTTGGCCCGATTCGCCACCTCGGCGGTTTCCTTGGCGATTCGCAACGCCTGTTCCGCTTCCCGCCGCTCGCTCGCCTCCATGGCAAGGGCGACGATGGTCGCCAGGGAACTGGCGAACTGTTCTTCTTCCGCGGTCCACTGGCGGGGGCCGCCGACATGTTCATGGCAGAGCACTCCGACGACCTGCCCCTTTCGGCGGATCGGCGCGTCCAGCATGGCGCCGATGCCGAGCGGTTGCAGGTAGGATTGGGCGAATTCCTGGGTCCGGGGGTCCCGGTGCGCGTCGTGGGCGGCGAGGGCTCGGTCTTCGTGGTCCAACGCCGAAAAATATGCCGGATACTCGCGGGCGGACAGGGTTGCGCCGGAGGAATGGCGATCGCAGGACAGCTCGTAGAGATCGCACAGCCGGATGATCGAGCGGTCCTCGTTGTACAGCCAGATGCCGGACCGCTCGACTTCCAATGCCCGGCATCCGGTCTTGGTCACGGCCTGAAAGGCCTGCGCGAGGTCCCCGCCGCTGACGGCCTCGCTCTTGGCCAACTCGAGGAGCGCGTGTTGGTATCGCTGCAAGCTGCCCGCCCGTCGTTGCTCGATCAGTTCGGATCGTTTGCGCTCTGAGATGTCGCGGGCTATTTCGACGTAGCAGACCGGCGAACCGGCGGGGTTCCGGATGGCGAACAGCGATACCTCAAAGGTTTTCTCGGTTCCGTCTTTCGTGCACCCGTTGACTTCGCCGCGGTAACCTCCCGCCGTCTCCAATCGCCGCAGGATGGCGGCAAAGGTGTCCGACCCCAGGATGACCTCGGGGGTCTTGCCGACCAATTCGCGGTCGGCGTAGCCGGTCAATGCGGCATGCGCAGCGTTCTGGTACGTAAAGCGCCCTTGCAGGTTGAGAATCGCGATCGCATCTTCCGCGTGCGTGATGATTTCCCGGTAGAGATGCAGATTCTCCTCGCTCCGCATCCGTTCGATTTCTGCCGCGGCTCGGGAAGCCAAGACCTTCAGGATCGGGGTGATGCGGCGTCCGCCGTTGAGGGGCTTGTCGTCCATGATGCAGAGGTGCCCGATCGTATGGCCGGACCGGTCAAGCATTGCGATTCCCAGATAGCTGACCGCTCCGAGATCGGCCAGGAACTTGTCGTTGGGAAACAACTCTTGCACCGAATGTCGATAATAGGCCTTGCCGTGTTTGACCACGTTCTTGCAGGGGGTTCCGGTCGTATCGTATTCGTCGGGCGAACCCGGCTTGTTTCCCATCCAGGAAGCCAGGATACGCATGCATGACGAGTCGCCGCCCACCAGTTCCGTCACAAACACGTATTTCACGCCGAGCGCGCGCGCGAGATGCCGGACGAGCGCGGCCAAAAACTCGCTCCCTGTCACGGAAGCGGTTCCTTCCACCACCGCTCGTTGCACGCGCGCCCTCCATTCTTTCTCGGAGGCGCTCGGTTCGTTCTTCTTTCGCGATCGCTTGTGACGTTCCCGGTCCGGCGTCGCACCGGACCGATTCGGCTCCGGCGGGCGTGCCCGGACGAGCGAGGCGAATTTGGCCGATATCCTGCGCAAGGCTTCTTCGGCTCGCTTGCGGGCGGCCCGTTCGAGTCGCAACGCTTCTCTGAGACGATCGGAGCGCGTCGCGCGTGTCACTGTTCGTTTAGAGCGGGCGGAGATGACTTTTCTGGCCATCGTTCCGATTTCGGGGTTCTCGTTCCTATCAGCCGAGCGGTGTCTTCCCATGGCCCGTTCCGGCTTAAGCGTGTTTCCCCGGGACCTCGCTCAGGGGGCAACCGCACCGCGCAGGACGCCGCCCGCCTCATGTCTTCAAAGCCGCGCCAGCCGTCGGGAAGAGGCGAGGGGGTATCGTCGCAGCGGGAGGTGAGAAGCGGCAGAAAGTCGTGATCGGCACAAACCTGATGGCTCCGGTTTCTGTCAGGTCAGTCTTTGTGCGAGTCCTCGACCAGCGAGAAAAGGCTTGCCTGTTTGGTGCGGTTCCGGCCTTCCTGCTTGGCCTGATACAACGCTTGGTCGGCTGCTCTGATCAGGTCGGTCGGCGATGCCGCACGAGTGGGGATCGCGCTCGCGACGCCCAGACTGATGGTGACCTGCTCTCCGGTCGAATGAGAAATCCCCGCCGTTTCCACCTTCCGCCGCAGCGTTTCAGCCACCTGGGCCGCTCCGTCCGCATTGGTACCCGGGAGCACAACGACGAATTCGTCTCCGCCGTAGCGGGCGACCAGGTCACCTGGCCGGTTGACCGCGCTGGAGATGACGCTAGCAATCTGCTTCAAGCATTCATCTCCGGCCTGGTGGCCATTGCTGTCGTTGTAATATTTGAATCGATCGATATCGAGCATGATCAGAGAGAGCGGGGTCGCGTCGCGGACAGCGCGCCGCCATTCCTGATCCAAAAAATCGTCGAACTGGCGCCGGTTGGTGATGCCGGTGAGGCCGTCCAGGCAGGAAAGGCGCAGCAGCATCTGGTTGGCCTCCTGGAGTTGGCGCATCACTTCGAGCAATTCCTGTTCCCTGGCGCGGCGGCGGTCGATCTCATGGACCAGCCGCAGGACGGACCGCACGCGCGTGAGGAGTTCGACCTTGTTGATCGGCTTGCCGATGTAATCCATTGCGCCGGCTGCGAACGCCAACTGGAGGTCGACCGGATCGGTCTTGACCGTCACCATGATGATGGGAATGTCGCGCAGCCGTTCGACGGCCTTGATTTGGCGGCATGCCTCGATGCCGTTCATCTGCGGCATCATGATATCCATCAGAATTAGATCGACGCGGGCGAGGGTCTGCCTCCCGCCGTCCAAGCCGAGGTGGCGGAAGGCTGCGGCGGCCGAATCGGCTACGATGATGTCTTCATAACCGGCTGCGCTCAGGATCGACTGCAGGAGAAGACGGTCGTCCTGGGAATCGTCAACGATTAAAATGCCCATCGAGGCACCCTGTTTCGCGAGGTCGTCTTACGTAGGCACGTCCACCGAGCCGGATGGTAGCAGTTAGTGCTCATAAACACCAGGATAAAGCTTCTTGATGCAGGGTGCGCAGAGCCCGTGACTAAACTCCGCCTCCGAATGTTCCCGCAGGTATTCTTCCAATTGCTGCCATGCCCCGAGGTCGTTTCGGATTTTCTTGCACGACGCGCAGATCGGGATCAGGCCGCGCAGAGTTTTCACCTCCCGGAGCGCCCGTTGCAACTCTTCATTGCTGGCGCGGAGTTCCTGTTCCTTGGCCTTCCGGCAGTCCATCTCGCGCTTCAGGGCGAGCGCCGATGAGACCCTGGCCTGCAGCTCGACGCGGTTAACCGGTTTGTTGATGTAATCAGTCGCGCCCGCATCGAAGGCCTCTTTGAGGTTCGACGGATCGTTCTTGGCGGTCACCATGATAATCGGGATATCCCGCAGGTGCGGTCGGGATTTGATCAGACGGCAGGCGGCCACGCCGTCGATCTCCGGCATGAGATAGTCCATCAGAATCAAATCGATGGCCGGAGATTGCGGTTCGGACAGCTCGGACAATCTCGCCAGCGCCACCGCGGCCGATTCGGCCGTCACCACGTCGAGATAGCCGGCCTGGTGGAGGAGGGTCTGAAGCAACAGACGTTGGTCCTGGGAATCATCCACGATCAGAATGCTCATGCGTACACGGCTCTCTGAACGTGACCGGGAAATCCGAAGACGCCGGTGGAGCGGCGCTGGGCACGGTGAACGGCGCACGGGGCGTTCGGGTCTCCGAATCGCCCGAACTCGATCGAGTTTCAGAAAGTATAGCAGGGCTAGCGAAGTCTCGACCGGACCAGGTCGCTGATCAATTTTCCATCGACGGCTTGGCCGGCCAAGCGAGCCATGAGGGTTTTCATGACGATCCCCATGTCTTTCAGCGAGGTCGCGCCTGTTTCTTGAACGACGGCATCGATGATTTGGGTGACCTCCTCCGCGGTCAATGCGCGTGGCAGATAACTTTGGATGATCGCGATTTTCTTGAGTTCCTTGTCGGCCAAGTCTTCCCGCCCGGCCTTGCCGTAGTGTTCGACGGCTTCTTTGCGTTGCTTGATCAATGAGGCCATGATGCGGGTCATCTCCGCGTCATCCAGATGTTTCTTGAGTTCCAGTTCCTTGTTCATGACTGCTGCCTTGATCATGCGGATGACATCCATACGGAGCTGATCCTTGGCCTTCATGGTGTGTTTCAGGTCTTCGCCGAGACGATCGTGAAGCGACACGGGGCTCCTGTTGACTTGTTGATTGTCGATCCGCCGAAATCGCCGGTGTGGTCGACAAGAGCAGAATAGCCCGGTGTTCCGATTCCGTCAATCGGTCTGCCGCTTCGGTCATTGGTTCTACGCTCGAGACGCCGGGTGCCGGCTTCGCGCGTAGCTCCGGAGCGCGTCGTACCAGGCACAATGGCTTTCCGTTCGGAAGGGGAGTAAGATGTATATATATCGTCCTCCCTTGCGGTCGTGGCGGGCTGGGAAGGTTGATCCACGAAAGGGCGCACGCCGTGGTTCGGTCACCCGCATTGGCAGGCTTGTTTCCGGGAATGATCCTGTCTGCGCTCATCGGATGCCACTTGCCTACGCCGCCGGCTGCTCCGGTTTCCGCCACCGACAGGCTCTTGCCTCCTTCGTTTACTGTCCCGCTCGATGTGCAGCGACTGGCTGTCTTGTATCCGAAGACGTCCAATCGTGAGTTGATGGATGCCTACATACGCCTGGAGGGCGCGGCGTTTCAGCTCAAAGCGCAACGTCCGTCTCTCAGGATCATCGAACGGTTCCACCTCGCCACGGTGCTGGACGAGCAACGGTTCCAATTAGGAGGAGCGGTGTCCGAAGAGTCAGCCATCCGGCTTGGCCGGTTGCTGGGCGTGGACAGTGTGTTGATTTATCGCATCGAGGGCCCCACGCTGAGAGAGCGGCTTTGGGCCAGACATCATGAGGATCTGCCCCCCTACACGGTGACCAGTAAGATCATCCGGGTTGAGAGCGCCGAAGTCGTGTTCCACAACGTCGTGACGGCGCGGGTGGAGCAGTCGGATGGTTGGAGTGTAGCGTCGGCCGATTCACAGGATTTCCAGCGGTTGGGTCGAGCCGCGTTGGAGCGGGGTATAGCCGAAACGGTGGCGAATCTTCGGCTGGCGTTTCAGTAGGCGGCTCGGTCGGCTCATTCCAGCATGCACAATAAACGAAGGAGGATCGCTTATGAAAGGAGGCGCGCAAGGGTGGGTGCGGAAGATCGGGGCGACGGGGCTATCGCTCGGCGTGTGTCTGTGGTGGGCGGCCTGCGCGGGCGAGCAACCGAAAGGGTCCATGCACCCGACGCCTCAGCAGGTTCGCGGCAACGCCGATCGGGCCTTTGAAAAGCTGAAGCAGGAAGAACAGATACGAGTTGGAAACGGTGAGGCGATGCCGCGATAGGCGTCATGTTCGGCAGAGCCGGCCGCCGTCAGGCGTGGGAACGTTTCCTGCTGAAGAGCTGAACGAGCCACGTGGTCCGTGCCAGTTCCCGAATCAGGCGAGTGGGAGAAACGGGTTCGACAGCTCGCGGTTCGCGGAAGGTGCCCAGCAAGCCTGCGGACACCACCAGCCGGAGCAAGCCGGAAATGAGAAAGACGATGGGAAGGTTGGAGACCGGATGAGCCTCCAAAGGCAAGTAAGCGACGGGGACGGCTAAGGGCGTCACAACCGTCAGCCAGCTTCCGATCAGGGCCCCGACGATCCATCCTGCCGCGTTGATCGCATTGGTCACCGCGACGCCTTTGGCTTTGTTTTCGGAGGGAACCGCGTCGAAGACATAGTTCTGCAGTCCAAGGGTCATGCCCGCCCAGATCACGCCGCCCAGGAAATTCACGGTCAACAGAAACGCCAGATTCGTACTGAGCAAATATAGCATCGGCAGAAACGGCACCGACCAGCCAGTCACCTCGATCACCCACTTGTTGCCGAATCGGTCGCTGATGCGGCCCCAGTGTGTGAGCGCAATGAATTGCCCGAACGTGCCGGCCGCCAGCCAAGCGGCGTATTGCAGGTAATTGAAGTGGAGGTCGCGAAGCAAATAGATGACGAAAAACGGACCGGCGATGAGGACGCACACGTGCATAAGTCCGGAAAACAGCAGGAAGCGTCTGAAGTCACGGCTCGACGATTGTCCGAGAAAATCGAATAAGCACCCGCTGGATTCCTGGGATGTCGGCTCAACCGGATCGTCGATTTTGGTCAGACAGTAGGTGGACAGGCTGCGCGCCACCGCGGCCACCAGAAAAATCAGCGCAAACCCGATCCATGGAGCCTCTGAAGATCGTCCGGCGTCGAGGAGGAGCCCGGCTGCGAACAACGCGCAGAAGCTGGCGATCGCCATGAAACGCGCGCGCTGAGCGAAATAGACGCCCCGGCCGTTCGGGACTACGAAATCGGTGATCAGACTGTTCCATGCGGGAATGGCAAAATGGCCCATTGCTACATGGATGGTCGCTAGGGCGATCAGCAGCCAGGGAGCTGCCCGGGGAAAGAGGAGCGGAAGGGAGAAGATCGGCAGCCACAGAGCAGCCTGTCCCGCCGCTCCCAGCAGGATCAACGGCTTTCGAGGAACGCGGCTCAGCGCTTTCACGGAAAGCAGCTGAGCCAAGGTTCCGATAAGCTGGGGGAGCGATGACAGAATGCCGATCTGGAGAGGCGTGGCGTGCAAAAAGAGCGCGAAGGCCGAAAGGTAGTTCTCTCCTGACCCTTGAGCGACGGCTTGAAAGGCGCCTTCATGGATGCCGTACCTTCGGTTGCGCTCGTGCGAGGAGGCCGGTTTATCCATGACGGTGCCGGAAAGCCCTTCGGCAGGTTGTCCAGATGTCGATGAGGTCACGAAGTCAAATGAATCCGTCTCGGTGCAAGCGACGAAGTACGGAACGCGGTCTCCGCGCCATTATAGCAGACCGCTCCTCAGAGCCGACCAACCATTGAAATGCCTGAGGCTATGCAGTAGGCTGATAAGGTGAACGGAACATCTCACCATTGTTTGCCCGGTTTGATCCGGGAAAGGAGGTGCGGCATGAGCGTTAGCGATCATGGCCCGACTCCGCCTGCCGTCACGATGACGATGCTCATCCTGGCCCTGGTTTCGTTCGTGGGAATCGGTTTCCCTTCGATAAGTCACGCCAGAGAGTTGATGACGCCCAAGGAGCAGTCTGAAACGGAAGTGGACCCGACGTCTTCTCCCTTGTTCGACACCCAGAAGAAAGGCGTTCCACAGTCTATTTTTGTGTGGATCAAGTTCGCCAAAGGGTTTGAAGAGGAATGGGATAGTTTTGGTCGGAAGGGGTGGTACACGCAGGACCCGCGGCTGAAGCCCATCGGGGCCGGTACGACCGTATTTACACCGGACACCCCGGCCATTTATATCGTGTTTGAAGTGGCGCCTCTCGAAGACCCTGCGCAGTTCAGCGCCCAGTGGTTCCTGGAGGAGGAAGGCGGAAAACTTTCCGAGACCCCGATCGGCAAGGATGCCTTGGAGGTGCCGGGTCACTCGCGGTATGGATATCTGGAATTGAAACGGCCCGACGGTGCCTGGCCCAAAGGCAACTACCTGGTAAAAATTTACGTCACCCCGCTCGGCCAACAGCCCTTCCACGCGGCCAATCAAGTCGGCACCATGCGGTTTACGATCTCGGATCAGCCCGCACAAGCCGCTCCCGCCGCCCAGAAGTAGGACGGCCCGCCGCGGACATTGCTTTCTCCGGAGATCACTGAATTCCGAGGGTGGCGATGCCGATTTATGAGTATCTCGCCGAGCGATGCGACCGACAACCCAGTTGTTCGTTGAAAAAAGAGTACCTCCAACCGGTGACGGCCGCTCCGCTCACAGCCTGCCGGGATTGCGGTGCGCCGATTCGCCGGGTCTTCTCCTCCTTTGCCGCTCGGTCAGGCCCGGTCGGCGTCTCCAGACCTGACCCAACTCCGCTCAACATCACGGGTATTCCGGCGCCGACGCAAATGCCCGGCGGCGGGGAGGAAGGACCGTGTGGTGGGGGGAAGGGCCACGAACATTGAGGGTGCCGGTGGCGACACTCACGGGAGACCGCCTGTGAAGGGTGAAAACAAGGGAATGAGGAGAGATGAAAGAGACGGATCCGGAGAAGCTTGCGCTCTTGTACGAGCGCTTCAAGGATGTGTGTTTAGTTGAGAAAGAGATCTGGACCGAGGTGTTTCTGCCGCGGGAGGTCAAACACGGACCTGTGCGCACGAATGTCCAGGATCGTTATGAGGTGGTGATCGATGATAAAGATGTCGAAGCCGCGCTCGAAGCGAATATCCCTTTGGGAGGGCCAGCTCTCGCCGCGGCGATCCAGGAATATCGCTCCCACATCAGTTTTATCAAGAAAGGTTAGCGCGCTTGCACGGCCAGCGCCGTCTCGATTCCCCTGACGATGTCGTCCGAGAGCGGTTTCGTCCGAGGATGGTAGCGCGCGATCACCCGGCCTGATCGATCTACCAGGTATTTCTGAAAATTCCACTCCACCTCGCCGGGAAACGGACTTTGCTCTGTGAGATACCGGTAGAGCGGGTGTTTGTCCTGGCCCTTAACGCTGATCTTGTTGAACAGGGGAAATGTGAGACTGTACGTGGTGGAGCAAAAGCTCTTGAACTCCTCATTATTGGTCCCCGGTTCCTACTGGCCGAAGTTGTTGGTCGGGAACGCCAGAATCTCCAACCCTTGGTCCCGGTATTTTTCGTATATCTTCTGCAGGTCGGCATACTACGGTGTGTTCCCGCAGAAGCTGGCGGTGTTGACCAGCAGGAGTACCGTGCCGCGAAACTGGCTCAGCGATACTGGCTTGCTGTCGATGTCGTCGAGCGTGGAATCATAGACGCTTGAAAATTGTGCGTCCATCGCCCCCGTCCTTTCTTCAGCGGCCTGAGCCGATCCCGGAGGAAACACGTATCCGGACCCGCATCCGCCGACCATCCCGAATCCCAAGACCAACCACGAAAGCCCGCGTTTCAGCAATGATATAAAGAACGCACCTTTGCTAGAGCCTCTGGAGCGCGGCGATCCGTTCCTCAATCGGCGGGTGCGTGGCAAACAGTCCCAGAAAACCGGAGGTTTTGCCGGAAATTTTCATGGTGGCCAAGGGATCTTGAACAGAATATTCGAATTGAGTCCGAGACATCCATCGATCGATTGCCCGGAGGGCCGAGATCATCGCCTCTTTGCCGTAAACCTTGGCCGAAAAGGCGTCAGCCGCAAACTCGCGACGACGAGAGAACCAACTGATCGGGATCATGGCGAGGATCGACAACACGAATTGCAGGAAGAAATAGACTCCCAGAGCCAGGGCTTCGTTGCGTTCGGCCAAGTGCCGATAGACCCAGCGGCTGATCAGATAGACGAAGGTGTTCATCAATCCGGCTAACACCGTCGTCGTGAACATGTCGCCGTTGAACACATGGCCCATTTCGTGCGCCAAAACAGCCCGGACTTCCTGCTCGTTCAGATTGTTCAACAAGCCGGTTGAGACCGCCACCATGGAGTTGTTCTTGCTCGGACCGGTTGCGAAGGCATTGGGGTCCGGCGAGTCGTAGACCCAAACTTCCGGCATTTGAATCCGAAGGCGTTGGGCGATCTCCTGCACGGCGCCGTACACGACTTGCTCCGCATGAGATCGGGGTTGCGTGATCTGGTAACAATCCAGCATGGAGCGGGCCAATTGTTTCGAGAAAGCCAAGCTGATGAAGGCGCCACCGAATCCGAAGACCATCGCCCAGACCAGATCCTGCTGATCGACGACGCCTCGCACATCGATGCCGAAAGCCGGCAGGATAAAGTTCACCAACAGATTGAACGAAAACGACAGTGTGACGAAGATCAAGACGTTCGCGATCAGGAGCAGCGTGATTCCCTTAAGCCACTTCATGCATCTCCTCCTTGGTCATGTCCTTGCTTGTTTGACCGTGCGGGTTCGCAGGTTCGGGTGCGAAACCGCTGATGGTTTCCTTAAAAATATACAACGACCCGACGGGAATAGCATCCTCCGGCTCCTCAGAGGATCGTATCGGATTGTATGATAAGGCTCCTTGCGCAGCGGTCAAGGCACGGCGCACCGGTGCCGGGTGTCTTGTAAGTTGTTGAGGTCGCGAGACTTGTTGACCCGCGACACTCCTTCTGCTACAACGCCTCCCGTGGAATGCGCTCGGCGAACCACGCGGACTCTTCTTCTTATGATGAGGGTGCTGATTGTGGCCGTTGGTCTAGTCTGCGGCCACGGCGCGCTCGCCGATCAAGAGAAGCCAAGCGAGCCGGTCGTCGCCGCGCTCGGCGCCGACGGGATCCAGCGCGCATCCCTCACGCTCGACAGCTATTCGTATGAGCCGAGCCATCTTATTGTCGAAGCCGGAAAACCGGTCGAGCTGAACCTCACCAGCGTTACGCTGCTCACACCCCATAACTTTGTGCTGAAAGACGCAGCGGCCGGACTGGCGGTGGAGCAAGATGTGAGCGCCGGCAAGACCGTCACGGTCCGCTTCACCCCGATGAAACCGGGAACCTACGCTTTTTATTGCGACAAAAAGCTGCTGTTTTTTGCCAGCCATCGCGAAAAGGGGATGGAAGGCAAGCTCGAAGTTCGCTAGAGGTCAGCCACGCACCCACATCTTTCCCGACAGCCGTTGTTGCGCGACATTCTCAAAGGTGTCTCCCGTTCGTTTTACCTGACCCTTGCCGTCCTCCCTTCCGCGGTGCGAAATCAGGTGGGCCTGGCCTATCTCTTCGCCCGCGCGGCTGATACGATCGCGGACACGGATTTGATCGACCGGGGGCAGCGTCTGTTGTTCCTCAAACAGTTCAGGGCTCAGTTTGCCGAAGACCATGTCGACTGGGAAGAAATTCGGGCGATTCAAGCGGTCTTGATTCCGCATCACACCGATTTGGCCGAGCGCATCCTCCTCAAGAGGCTCGAAGACTGCTTTCGGTTGTATCTAGAATTCGCGTCCGAGGACCGCGCCCGTATCCGGGGCTTGATGGGAACCCTGCCCAACGGCATGGAAATGGATCTGACGCGCTTTCCCGGCGATGCTGCGCGCAACCTGACCGCGTTGCAGACGATGGATGAGTTGGACCACTACACCTATTGCGTCGCCGGCTGCGTCGGGGAATTCTGGACCCGCATGATGTGTGCGCATCTGTCATCGCTGGCCGAGTGGGATGAGGCCAGGATGTCGGCTCTCGGCGTACGGTTCGGCAAAGGGCTTCAGATCACGAACATCCTCAAGGACCTCGCTCGCGACCTCCAGCGTGGACGTTGCTATGTGCCGGCTGCGCTTTTAAAGGAAGCGGGGTTGGTTCCGTCCGATCTCCTTCGAACGGAGACGCTGCCTGCGTTCAGGCCTGTCTTGCGCAAGCTGGTCGCGATTGCGCGCGGGCATCTCGACCAGGGATGGGTTTACACGATGGCGATTCCCCGGCACGAGGTGCGTTTGCGCCTCGCCTGCATGTGGCCGATCCTCCTCGCCGGCGAAACGCTACGATTGGTTGTCGCGTCCGAAGACCTGTTGAATCCCGCTGTCACCGTCAAAGCCTCCCGCGGCACGGTTTACCGTGTCATGGCCTTGACTACTCTGACAGCAGGCTGCGGCTACATCGGCACGGCCTATTGGGGGTGGCTGCGGAAACAGATGGTGTGAAACAGGGCTTCATGCGGTCAAGCCGAAGCGCTTGGGCAGAGCCGGATCATCCAGCCCGTCTTCTACTTCTTTTGCGGCTCCAGCAGCTTGTCCCCTTTCCGGAACACCGCGTAAATCGCCTGGGACGGGCAGGCGTCGAGGCAGAGACGGCAACTTTCCAGACAGCGGGACGCATCGAACTTGAAGGGTGGAGTGGAGAGCCAGGCGCCGGTCGGACAGACGGGGATGCAGATCGCGTTATGTGTGCAACGGTCGGGGTGCCGGACGAGGTGATCTCTGACAACCATCATAGGTTTCACTCCCTCAAACAAAGCCTGGGAAAAGATTTCCAGCATGTTCTTCATGACCGGCTTTTCTCACTTCCACCGATCTACGAGTTGCCGGAGGCGTTCCTTCAGCTCTGGGATCTGTTCGAGATTATTTTCAATCGCGCCGATAATTTTTTCCAGCCGAGCCGATCGAAGCGCCTCTTTATCCCGGCGAACCAGCCGGTCGTATTCGGCGTACGCTTCAGGATGCTGGGGCTCCAGATAACTTCTGGCGCAGCGGAGAGCCTCGCCCAATTCCCAAGGTTCCGGAGCGAGTGGCGGGGTTACAATGAACGACCCGTCCTGAAAGATCAGGACCGCCGCGCCAGGTTTACCGGTCAACGGTATCACGGTGTCGATCGTTTTGCCGGCCGCGTGTTCCCATGACAGGGTCAGCCCAGGGAAGCGTTTCATGAAGGCGACTTTCTCCTGATTGGCTTTCCATTTTTCCTCGATGGGCATGATCATTCCGCTCTGGTCTAAGCTGAGATTGAGGTCAAGGTGGTGCGAGGAGAGAATAGGGAACTGACGGAACCGGCTTCTGCCTTAGCCTGAAGCTTGACCTTAACTTTTTTGGGGGTGCGGTTCATGATCGGGCATGAGCAGTCGCTCCACGATTTCGCCCTTCACAATGTGTCGTTCCATGATTTCCGTGACATCGGCTTCGGAGCCGACCCAGTACCACACGCCTTCGGGATAAATCACGACGCTGGGACCGTATTCGCAATGGTCGAGGCAACCAGCTTTGTTGGCCCGGACGACGCCTTTCAACCCCAGCCGCTCCACTTCCTTTTTAAAGAACGCCTGCAGCCGTTCCGAACCGTGGTTAGCGCAACAGCCGCGCGGGTCCTCCTTCGGCCGTTGGTTTACACAGACGAAAATGTGATGTTTGAAGGTGGACAATGGAGAGTCCTCGATTACGTCGTCAAGGCCGAGGGCTGATTCTGAAGACGGTGAAGGAGGCTGGTGACTTCCCCGACGTTGATCAACGGAGAGCCGCTTTCCCGTCCGTCGAGAAGCGCTGCGATTTCCCGCAACCGCGTTTGTGCCCGCTGCAGCTCTTCTGCGCGCGCCAATTCGGAGGGTTGTCCCGAGCCGAGCTTTTCGAACTCTGAACGAATGTCGCGGAAATCCCGCTGCAAATTTTTGTGCAAGGAACAGACTTCGCAATACCACCGCGGGCTTTGATCGGCAGACGGCGACAGGCGATCGTAAGGCCGCCCGAAGAAGTCCTTGCCGAGCGAGAGCTTCATCAACGGCTTGTTGGTGGCACCGCAGGCATGACAGGCACCGGACGACAAATCCAGACCCTCCTGTTTCAACGACCGGATCGCGACCGCGCCAGTCGGGCCCCATCTTACACCAGGCTTCCGCGGGGTGTCTACCTCGTGCGCGACGGTTCAAGGCGGGTCGGAGTATAATGTCGAAGAACACCGGTCCGTGGCGGCGGAGGGGCAGATGATCATCGGCGTTCCCAAAGAGATCAAGGACCACGAATATCGCGTCAGTGTCACTCCCGACGGCGTGCGGGCGTTGCTCAAGGCCGGACATGGGGTATGGGTGGAAGCTTCGGCCGGAGAGGGGAGCGGGTTTCCGGATGAAGCATATCAGCGAGCCGGCGCTCAGATCGCGGCCTCGAAAGAGGAAGTCTTTCAGAAGGCCGACCTGATCGTCAAAGTGAAAGAGCCGCAGTTGTCCGAGTGCCGGTTCTTCCGCCCCGGGCAAGTGTTGTTCACCTACCTACATTTGGCATCTTCGCCGGAACTGACGAGGGCCCTGCTGGATGCGCGCGTCACCGCTATTGCTTATGAAACGACTGAGGACAGGCATGGAACCCTGCCGATGCTGAAGCCCATGAGCGAGATTGCCGGGCGCATGGCGGTGCAGATCGGCGCCCGCTACCTTGAACGCTTGCCTGGCGGGCGCGGGGTGTTGTTGGCGGGTGTACCGGGCGTTGCCCCGGCAAAGGTCGTGATCTTGGGAGCCGGTACGGTAGGCAGTGCCGCGACTCGGATCGCGGTCGGGATGGGTGCACAGGTGATCGTTATCAATTTAGACGTGGAACGCTTGCGCTATCTGGACGATCTCTACCAGGGACGTGTTGTGACGTTGGCCGCCAACCAGGCCGATATTGACCGTGCGGTGGAAACCGCTGATTTAGTCATTGGCGCTGTCCTGGTGCCGGGCGCCCGCGCTCCCAAACTGGTGTCGCGCGCGGTGGTCTCCAGAATGGCACCGGGATCGGTTGTCGTGGATGTAGCAGTCGATCAAGGTGGCTGCTTCGAGACGACGCGACCGACGACCCATTCTGATCCGGTCTATGTCGCGGACGGTGTGCTGCACTATTGTGTGCCTAACATGCCGGGCGTCGTGCCTCGGACGGCGACTTTGGCCTTGACCAACGCGACGCTACCCTTTATAGTCCGCCTGGCTTCGGAGGGGGTTGAACGCGCGATTCGCTCTGACCCTGGCCTGGCGAAGGGCGTCAATCTCATGGATGGCAAGGTGACCTGCAAAGGCGTCGCCGATGCCCATGGCGTGAAGTTTGAGCCCCTGACTTGAGTGTGCCGACAGACTTTGGATGATGGGATCGGGGCGTAGCGCAGCCCGGTAGCGCACCGCGTTCGGGACGCGGGAGTCGGAGGTTCAAATCCTCTCGCCCCGACCAGACCGCGCTCGCAAGGTCGAGTGCCGTCCAACAGTTCTTGCACGAGAGCAGACGTCCTGAGTCTCTGCGATCGATCGTGGCGATCGGGATAACCGCTTCCAACCCGTTCTGCTTTCTTCCGCGAATGCATCCGCCGGCGATCGGCAACGTCGATGCGTCCTCGGTGTGATGTTGTCGCTTTCACGCCGATTCCCCCGCATGTTCTTAAGAAAAGCGTGACGCGTGAGCGGAGGTATGAGAATATCCTTTCTTGAACGGTCTTTTCCCGGTAGATCTGGCGGCGCACGTGTTCAGTCATGACCGAACCGCGCGGCAAGTCACTCGTCAGAGCCAGAATTCTCGTGAGTGGGCGTGTGCAGGGAGTCGCCTACCGGGCGTTCGCTCACCAAGAGGCCGTTCGACGGAACCTCACAGGAGGCGTCAGAAATTTGGACGATGGGCGCGTCGAGGTCGAGGTCGAGGGCGAACAAGAGTCGATCGCGGCGCTCCTCGAGATGCTCAAGGAGGGCCCTCCACTGGCGCGCGTCGATGATCTTCAAGTGACATGGAGCGCAGCGACGGGCCGGTATCAGGATTTTCGGATTTGGCACTGAAGACGCGGCGGCAGCGGGTGAAAGGAAACGATGATCGTGAGCGATGACGACGACCAGAACGAATCGGTCGACGCCCAGGACGAGGACATTGCAGAGGACGGGGAACTACAGGAAGCGCCTCTGCTCAACGGCCGAGGTGTCAAAGTCCGTGGGCGGAAAGAAGGGAAATCCGAAGGACTCGATACGCTTAAGTCCTATCTGCGGGAAATCCGGCATAATTCCCTTCTGACCTTCCGGCAGGAACAGGAATTGGGCAAACGCGTCATGGCGGGTGACATGCGCGCCCGCGAACAGATGATCGAAGCCAACTTGCGCCTGGTGATCAGTATCGGCAAGCGCTACATGAACCGGGGGTTCCCGTTCGCCGACATCGTGGAAGAGGGCAACCTCGGGCTGATCAAGGCGGTCGAGAAGTTCAACTACAAACGGGGGTTTCGCTTCAGCACCTATGCGTCCTGGTGGATCCGGCAGTATATTGAACGGGCGATCATCAATCAGGGGAAGTTGGTCAGGCTCCCCGTTCATGTGGTCGAGCGGCTCAACCGCTACTTGACCAAGGTCGAACAGCTTGGCCAGGAGCTGGGGCGCGAGCCAAAGACACACGAAATCGCCAGGCGGATGAAAATTTCGGAAGCGGAGGTGCTCGATCTCAAGCAACTGATCCGTACGACCTGTTCGCTCGACAGCCCGATCAACGACCGAGGCGACACGTTTCTCCGCGACGTTATCGAGGACCCACTGAGCGCTTCCCCCGAGGAGACGGCCGAGGGTGTGATACGACGTGAAGAGTTGATGGCGTGGGTCAAGGAGTTGCCAGAGAAGGAGCGAACTGTGGTAATCTCTCGCTTCGGTTTGGACGGTGGGGAAGCTCAGACCCTTGAGGAAATCGGCAAGGATCTCGGTCTCACCAGGGAGCGGGTCCGGCAAATCGAAACCGCGGCTCTGGTGAAGCTCCGGACTTCGATCGAGAAGCGGATGATGAGGCAGGACGATCTGTTGTAGAGGGACTGGGCGATCGATGGACTACAAAGCGCTCATTCGTGAAGTGCCGAACTTTCCCAAGCCGGGCATTCTGTTTTACGACATCACCACGCTGCTTAAGGACGCCCGCGCGTTCAGGAACATCGTGGAGGAACTGACGGCGCGCTATAGCGGTAGGCGCATCGCGAAAGTGGTCGGTATCGAGTCCCGAGGGTTTATCCTGGGCGGGACCCTCGCCAATCAACTCGGCGCGGGGTTCGTGCCGGTCAGGAAGCCGGGGAAGTTGCCTGCCGACAGCTTCGAAGTCAAATACAATCTGGAGTACGGCGCGAGTTCGCTGGCAATCCACCGCGACGCGATTGCCATCGGAGAACGGGTGCTGATCGTCGACGACCTGTTGGCCACCGGTGGAACGGCGGCCGCCACCGTCCATCTCGTCCGCCAACTGGGAGGCGAGATTGCCGGCCTGGATTTCCTGGTGGAACTGAAGAGTTTGAACGGGCGCGACAAGCTCAGCGGTTACGACGTCCATTCGACCATCGTTTATCCTTGATTTCCGATTCTTCCGGGTGCGAGCGAATCTGCTTGCTCGGTGCGTTTGCCTGAAGAGAAACGCCCCGCGCTCGCTCCAAACCCCACTTCCTTATGCCTCGGTTGGTCCGGCTTTTCCGCCTGAGCAAGGTCTTGCACAATCATCGACGCCGTGCTATGAATGCCGAGCTTTTTCGGCCGACCGGCCGATTCCGGCGAAGGTGAAACGACATGGCAGATAAAGTGCAGGCCAAGAAAAAAGCTCAGTCCAAAAGTAAGACGCCCGGCAAGTCCGCGGCGAAACCCCGCACCTCGACCGACAGTGTCGAGATCAAAGAACCTGAATCGCAACCGTCTTTTGGGTCGGACAAGGAACCTACCCGCAGGAAAGAGGAGCAGGAGCGACGACGGGAAGTGCTGTACCGTATGCTGATGAATAAACGGCAGGAAATCATGAAAGAGATCGAGGGCAACCTCGGTCAGTCCTTGACGGAGGATCAACAACGGCGGCTTGAGTCGGCGCGCGACGTCGGCGACCAGGCACTTATGGATTTGGAGCGCGAGTTAGGCATTTCGTTGATGGAGATGCGGAACCGCAGGCGTCAGCTCATCGACGAAGCGTTGACCCGGCTAGCCGAGGGCACCTATGGCGTGTGTGCCGAATGCGGTGTGGAGATCAGCGAAAAGCGACTGGCCGCGGTACCCTTCGCGAAACTCTGCGTCGAATGCCAGTCCAAACAGGAATTGCTGGAGAAGATCGAAAAGGAGGAGGAGCGGGAATAGTCCGTGCTTCGATCGGCTTCCTTGGCTGAGAAGTTTCCACCTCGCGTCAGCTCGGTTCGCACTGTCCCCTCCTGAGCGTTTTTCCCCACGAACGCCCCCGACGCCGACACCGGCTGACTCTCGTCCGAGCATGGGGTACAATGCCGTCTGCGGCCGGAGCCGCGGCAAGGGCCAAGAGGGGTCGATTCGTGATGAAAGCAGTGGTGCTCGCGAGCGGCGGCTTGGATTCCGCCGTCACGGCGGCCGTCGCGAAGAAGGACGGCTGCGCGCTCTATTTTTTAACGGTTTCCTACGGACAGCGCCATCAAATCGAGGTCGAGCGGGCGTGCGAGGTTGCAAGGGCCTTGGGCGCCGCCGATCACGTCGTGCTCGAGTTGGACCTGCGACGCTTCGGCGGCTCCGCGCTCACGGGCGCCGATGCGGTGCCCAAGGATCGGAAGCAGGCCGACCGGGCCAAGGGCATCCCGGCGACTTATGTGCCAGCCCGCAATACCATTTTTCTGTCCCTCGCCCTGGCCTATGCGGAAGTGCTGGATGCGCCGTATATTTACTTTGGCGCCAACGTGCTGGACTACTCAGGTTATCCCGATTGCCGGCCGGACTTCATCCGCGCGTTCGAAGCTGTGGCGAGACTCGGCACCAAAGCCGGAGTGGAAGGACGAATGATCACGATCCGGGCCCCGTTGCTTTATCTGTCCAAAGCCGAAATCATCCGAACCGGCGTGTCGTTGAAGGTGCCGTTCCACCTCACCCACAGTTGCTATGATCCGGTGCCGCCCGGTCTGGCTTGCGGGCGCTGCGACAGTTGCCAGATCCGTCGGGAAGGATTCCGGCAGGCCGGAGTTGCCGATCCCGTGCAGTATGCGATAGGTTAGTCGAGCCCGATGTCCGTGTCTCCGGAAGAATTCTTCATGTATTTGACGATCGCGCTGATCGTGCTGGTTCCGGTGTCCGCGCGTCTCTATCGGCGCGCGACGATGAAGCGGACGACCGAGATGTTGCGGCGGCAATTCGGCCGCGCTGAAGCGCCGGAGCGAAAACCCGAATGAGCGAACGGGCGAGGCGAGAAGTCGCGGCGAGCAGTTCCGGAGCTTGGAAGGCGTCAGCTCGGGCGGGATTGGCCGTGTGGCTGTTGGTGGCCGGTCTTCCTTCCGCGTGCACCGACGGATCAGGCACCCAGGACGCGGCGGCCATCCCTCCAGAATTGCGGGTCGGGGAGGCCAAGTTCAAGGCCAACTGCGCGCGCTGCCATGGCGAGCGGGGTGCAGGCACCGATCACGGTCCACCGCTGGTCCACAGGATTTACGAGCCCGATCACCATCCGGATATCACTTTTCAACGAGCGGCCGCGAACGGCGTCCGCGCCCATCACTGGAACTTCGGCAATATGCCCAAGATCGATGGGGTCACGCCCGAAGACGTCGATCAGATCACCCGCTATATCCGCTGGCTCCAGCGCCAGGCGGGCATCAACTAAAGATTCGGTATTGTCCCTGCCTCGTTGGATCCATGCGCATCGGGTTCTCGCGTGCCCGCATCCGGCGATTTGACATTTTCGCCGAGCGATTCGTAAGGTACATCCATCCATCCATCCATCCATAAACACAGGTCATCGTGGCTCCGGACGATCGTGAGTCCGTATTCGCGGCTAGTCCGTGTTGAGCCACCTGTTCCAAAAGGAGGCAGCTATGGCACGGCAAGGGAATTGGTTCACGAAGTGGCTTGGCGCGGCCGGTCTCTGCCTGATGACGTCGGGTTGCGCGCTGGTGGCGATCGATGCGGGACATGAAGGCGTCCTGGTCGAGAAGCCGTTTTTTTTCGGGCACGGCGGCGTGGATCCCGTTCCAGCGACCACCGGCCGTGTCGCGGTGGCGTTGACCACCCAGGTGATCGACGTGGACGTGCGGCCGATCCAGTACGCCGAGCATTTCGACATCATCTCGGCGGAAAACGCCCCGGTCTCGTTTGACGCGTTCATGATCGCCAGCGTGATCGAAGGTCGCTCGCCGGAGTTGATCAGCCGGTTCGGCCCAAACTGGTACCAGAATAACGTCAAGGAAGCCTTCCGTACCTTCGTGCGTGAGGAGGTGCAGAAGTATCCGTTGTTTCAGTTGACCACCGATCCGACCACGAGGACGAAGCTCCAAGATGCGATCGGGCGGGAAGTACAAACCAAGATCATCGACAAGCAGAATCTGCCGATTCGTCTTGTGCGTATCGTGGTCGGGAGCATTATGCCGCCCAAGGGGGTGCTGGAACAAACGGCTCAGACCATCATCCAGGAGCAACGTCGAATTACGATGGTGGAGTTTCAGAAGGCGGAAGAGGCGCGGGAGAAGGCCGAACGGCAACGCGGCATCGCCGACCGGGCCTATCGGGAGTCGCTGGGGCTGACGGCCCCGGAGTTCGTAGATCTGCGGCGGATCGAGGTGCAGAAAGAGATCGTCCAGCACGCCCCGACCGCGCTGACGGTCATCATGGGGCTCGAACGGGTGGGCATCAACATCCCGCCGCTCGGCGTGGAGAAATGAGGCGGTTTGGCAAGCGCGAGGTCGGCGACCTCGAAGCGTCCCGCTTCGGGGCGCCGATCGTTACTTGACCACCCAGACGCGATAGGACTTCGCGTTGAGCGGCTTGGCAATCTTGCGCACACCGATCTCGCCCGGATTCATGACATCGTCGCCGGACTCGGTTTTCCTTGCCGGGTAGCGCTCGCTCCTGATCAACGTTCCCTGCTCGTCATAGAAGTCGACCATCAGGTCGGCGTGTTCCCGCAAGCCGCCGTCGTAGGCGGTGTTGAGCCAGTCCAGCCGCTTCAACGCCTTGAAGACCACGGAGATCGTGCCGTCCGTATCCTCGCGGACGCTAAGCACGCGCAAGGCGCGATTCTGCTCGACGGCCGTCGGCGCGTTTTCCACGCCGCCGAGCGGAGCTTGAATCACTTTCCGGATTTCTCCCGACTGCACGACACCCCGCACCTTGCAGTACACCGTCCGGCCTTTTTCCGCCTGCTCGATCACCTGCACGTCCTTGACGTAGTTTGAGGCGATCGTCTGGACGATGTCTTTCAACAAGGCCGAATCGACGATCGCCGCCGTTTCTTCCCGGAATGAAGGCCAGGTGCTGATCGCGAGTCTGAGCGCTTCCCGGCAGGCGGTCGCTTTCGCCTCGGTCGGCGTTTCAGGATCGTGATAAGTATAGCGATAATCGCCTACGATCTCGATACGATCGGATTGAGCCCATGCCTGTTGCGTGAACGGCAAGAGCATGCCGCCCGTCAGGAGCAAGGGCAACCAACGAACACCGGATGTCTGTTTCGGACACCTCATGGCCGCCTTCCTCCTTTCTCGTATGGGAGTGATGTCATGCTACCACGTGATTTCACAGGTCGGCAATCGAGGGTCCCCTGTCTTCCCTGAGGGCGTCAGCCAACGCTTGAACGGTCAAGGGGGCGTTCCCTTCCACCCGGTTGTTAGCCAGGATGTACGGGGTGACGCCGTCCGTCAGGGCTTGACGAATGAGCGCCAGGGTGTCCTGGCGCATCCGGGGTTGGGCTTTGACGATGCGGGTATACGGCTCGTACCGCTCGACCGCCTTGGCATAGGCCAGGCCGAGCGGGGTCAGAAGGCGGAGGACCGTGAACCCGGCCGTCAACGTACGGCCGAGTCGCCGATGCTGTTCGAGCAGGGGCGGCATGGCGGTCCAGTGGTTGTACACATGGGCGACCCCGTACGCTTTCAGGAGGTCGCGGTAACGAGGGCCGAGATGCGCCGGGTTGCGAACTTCCACCGCGTACTGTGGACCGACCGGCAGCTTCGCGAAGAACCGGTCGAGCGCCGCAAGAAACTCATCGGAGTCCAGACCGGATCGCTGGAACTCGAAGATCAACGGGCCGGCGCGGGCGCCGAGCCCTTCGTGCCAAGGGCGAAGTACGAACTCGTCGCACAGCGCAGGATCCAAAAATCGGGGATTCGGCTTGCCGGCGCGCAGGCCGTACCGAGGTAGGTTGGCGAAGGTGGGCACGGTGATATCTTCCCACACCTTCGAGCAAAAATGAAAGTCCGCCGGGACCTGGGCGGCGTAATGGATAAGGAGGTGAATGTCAGGCGGGCGATAAAATGTGTGATCCAGGCCGACAGTCTTGAACAACGGCGCGCCATCGTATTCATAAGCCGCGTATTCGGCCAGACAATCCTTGGCGAAGCGGGTTCTGGGATAAGATCGCGTGTACACCAGGCCTTGCCAGCCTTCATAGGCCCAGGAACTGGTGCCAAACCGAACTCGATCGCGAGCGTCGCTCACGGAATTCCGAGCCGCCGCCTCTCGGATCGGCGGGAGGCCGGCGATGGCCGCCGGCCCACGCGCAGGAGAAGGCCGATCATGCGCCGGATTTTACAATGAGGCGTGGTCTTGGAAACAGCCCACCTTGACTTGAACCGGGTCTTCACTCAGACTCACTGCGATGTCTGATGCCACAGATCGGGAGTTGCTCGATCGTCTGGCGGAACGCGCTGGGATCGCCCCGGAGTACTACGACATCAATGGGGCACGGCACGTGACGTCGGAACACACCAAGCGCGCCATTCTGTCGGCGATGGGGTTCCGTGTCGAATCGGTCCACGATCTGGAGGAGGAACTACGCAGGTGGGACGAGGCATCCTGGCGACAATCCTGCGATTCGGTCGTGGTCGTGCAAGAAGGTGACGAGTCGGCGTGCTGGTCGTGTCGCCTAGCGGTCGAAGAGCGGCAGCAAGTGCATCTTCGGATTGTGTGGCGCATCTGCGATGAAACCGGTCGCGTGCGCTGTGAGGATGAATCAGGACCCGGGTTGGTGCCGCGCGAGGTTCGTTTCCTAAACGGCCGACGGTATATCCGGGTCGAGGTGCCGCTGCCGCGCGATCTGGCGATGGGCTATTACGACGTGACCGCGAGGGCCCAAGGAATCGAGCCCAGCTTGGAGCGATCGTTTCTCCTCATCCTTGCCCCCCGACACTGCTATGTGCCTCCTTTCTTTGAAGAGGCGCGGCGCATGTGGGGTGTGGCGCTGCAACTCTATGCACTCCGTTCTTCGAGAAACTGGGGGATCGGGGACTTCGGCGATCTCACGAACATCGTCGAGTGGGCAGCCCACGACCTGAGAGCCGGGGTGATCGGCCTCAATCCGCTTCACGCGCTGAAAAACACCCGGCCGTTCCATATCAGCCCCTATTCTCCGAACAGCCGGCTGTATTTGAACGACATCTACCTCGATATCGAGCGCATCCCGGAATTCGCCGCGTCGGTGGAGGCTAGAAACCTGGTGCGCAGCGCCCGGTTTCGGACGACGCTGGAAGACCTCAGAAAGCGCGATCTGGTGGACTACGACGCCGTCGCCGGTGCCAAGCGCTCGGTGCTCGAACACCTCTTTGCGCAGTTTCTCCACGATCATTTCTCCGAAGCTGGCGAGCGGCTGGAGCCGACGACGGAACGGGGCCGGGCCTTCACGCGATATGTGCGGGAGCAAGGCGAAGCGCTAGAGCGGTTCGCCGTCTACCAGGTGCTCGATGAGGAGATGCGCCGCCTCGATCCCCCGGTGTGGATCTGGCAGGAATGGCCGGAGGGCTATCGGCATCCGGCTTCCGCCCAGGTCAGCGAATTCGCCCGGCGATATCGCACGCGGGTCTGGTTTCATCAGTATGTCCAGTGGGAGACCGAACGGCAGTTGCAGGAGGTGGTGGAACAGGCCGGATGTCTGGGCATGCCGATCGGCCTGTATCACGATCTGGCCTTGGGAAGCGATCGGTCCGGCGCGGACGGATGGGCGTTTCAAGACGTGCTGGCGTTGGCGGCCGATTGTGGCGCGCCCCCCGATCCGTTCGCGCCGGAGGGTCAGAACTGGGGCCTTGCGCCAGTGAACCCGGTGGCTTTGCGAGCGACCGGGTACCGCATGTTCATCGAGTTGCTCCGCAAGAATCTTCGGCACGGAGGCGCCATTCGTCTCGACCACGTGATGGCACTCTTCCGCCTGTTCTGGATTCCGCGTGGCTTGCCCGCTTCTGCCGGCGCCTACGTGCATTACCCGGCGGAGGAATTATTGGCGATCGTGGCGCTCGAAAGCGTCCGGGCCAAGACGGTGATGATCGGGGAGGATTTGGGCACGGTGCCTGATTGGGTCCGTGAACGGCTGGGGCGGGCGAAGGTGCTGTCCTACCGCGTCTTCTATTTCGAGCGGACCGGGGGTGGGGAATGGAAACGGCCGGCCGACTACCCGGCACAGTCCCTGGCGGTGGTGTCGACCCACGATCTTCCGACACTGGCTGGGTTCTGGGCCGGAGAGGATCTGGCCGTGCGGGCTTCACTAGGCTTCTATGTCGATGAGCGCGCGAAGCAGGAGGCGTGGGAAGAGCGGCAGCGGGAGAAGGCTGCTATCTTGAGGGCCTTGCAGGCGGAAGGTCTTCTGCCGGACGGGATCACGACCGATCCGGTCTCTGTCCCAGACATGACGCCCGCGCTGTGCCGGGCGATTCATGTGTATCTCGGGCGGACGCCTTCGTGGCTGGTGTTGGCTTCTCTGGAAGATGTGATCGGAGAGAAAGCGCAGGCCAATCTCCCTGGCACTGTCGAGGCCTATCCGAATTGGTCGCGCAAGCTAGCTCTCGATCTGGACGAATTGCGTCGGGACGGGCGAATCCACGACTTGGGAGCGGCGCTGAGGGAGGCCCGTGAGGGATCGGTGCCGGGGCGGGCGAGCACAAGATAAAATCAAAGCGGGGAATCGTGGCCGGTGGCAAGCAGAAGAATCGTCTGGTGCTGAGCGTCGCGGCGGCGCTGTTTCTCGGCATCGTGGTGATGGAGACGTTCATCCCCGCCAACGTCGTCGGGGCGTATGGATTTGTGCTTCCGATCTTGCTGGTGGCGACGGTCAGAAACCGGAAACTGATGTATCTGACGCTCGCGCTTTGCATCATCGCGACGTACATTGGCCTGTTGCGGCCTACCAAGCCGGGCCGGTTTGTCTCGGCGGTCATCAACCGGACGGTCGTGGCGTGCGTCTTGGGGATCGTCGCCTATGTCAGCATGACTGGAGAGGAACGCAAGGCCAGGGAAGAAGCGGCGCGGGCCGCGTTGGCCCTTCAGACGGAGAATCTGCTTCGAGCCAACGCGCAGTTGGTCGAGATCAAGGATAAGCTAAACCGATCGGAACGCTTGGCGGCGCTCGGCCAGCTTGTCGCCTCTGTCGCGCACGAGGTCGGAACCCCGCTGCATTCCATTGCCTGGCATGTACAGGCCCTGGCCGAAGAGCCGGGCGTCACGCCGGGGATGAAAAAACGGATCGAGATCATTGACGAGCAGATCAACCGCGTCGTCCAAATTATTCAGGATTTGCTGTCGTCGACGCGGCAACGGAAACCCGAACCGACCTGGTTGCCGGTCGAATGTTTGGTCCGACCGGTTGCCGCGCTGATGGAACCGGCGTTTCACGCAAAAGGTGTGGCTTTGAGGGTGGAACTGGGGCCCGATCCGCCGCAAGTCTGGGCCGATGCGGATAAACTGCAGCAAGTGCTGGTCAACCTGCTCACTAACGCGTTGACGGCGACTCCGTCAGGAGGCGAGGTTCATGTGTCGGTGGGCATCCGGCCGGCCTCAACTGACGAGGCGGACGCGGGCTTGCGGGCCAGCCGGCCGCTGGTGGAGAAGATGGTCACCGTCACGGTGAGCGACACCGGGTGCGGAATGCCCAAGGAGCATCTTCAACGGGCGTTCGAGCCGTTTTTCACCACCAAAGCCCTAGGCAGAGGAACGGGCTTGGGACTGTTTCTCAGCCGCGAGACGGTGACCGCTCACGGGGGCTGTCTCACGATTGACAGTGAAGAAGGGAAAGGGACGACGGTAGTGATCGCGTTGCCGGGACTTGGGAAGCGCCCGGTAGAGGCCCTCTCATAACCTTATGCAAACGTCGGCGAAAATTCTGGTGATCGACGACGACGCGGTGGCGCGCGAGTTGCTGGCCGAAGCGCTCAGGAAGGAGGGCTACGAGGTCGAGGCCTTCGCCGACGGCGCGGAGGCGATCGAGCGGGGACGAAAGGTGCCTGTCGATCTCGTGCTGACCGATATCCGCATGGGCGCGATGGACGGCTTGACCGTGCTGCGGGAGTTCAAGAAATTCAGCCCCGATACGCCGATTGTGCTATTGACCGCGTTCGGCTCGCTTGAAGGCGCGATCGAGGCGATGAAGCAGGGCGCGTACGATTATTTGGCCAAACCGTTCAAGAAGGAAGAAATCAAGCTGGTGGTCCGACGCAGTCTCGAACACGGTCGGCTCGTCCGCGAGAACGCCCGCTATCGCGCCGAACTGCGGGACCGGGAAGAATGGTCACAGATGGTCGGCAGCAGTCCGGCGATGCTGGAAGTGTACAAGCTGGTCGCGCGGGTGTCCGAAGGGCGCAGTACGGTCCTGCTGGAAGGTGAAAGCGGGACGGGCAAGGAGCTGATCGCCAAAGCGATCCATACGAACAGCCCGCGCCGCGACAAACCTTTCGTGCCGGTCAACTGTGCGGCGCTTCCGGAAGCGTTGCTGGAGTCTGAAATGTTTGGATATGAAAAGGGTGCACACTCAACCGCCACATCTGCCAAGCCCGGTCTGTTCGAGATCGCGAACGGGGGAACGCTGTTTCTGGACGAGATCGGCGATCTGGGCGCAGCCCTGCAGGTTAAACTCCTGCGGGTGATGCAGGATCAGGAAGTCCGCCGGGTCGGCGGCACCAGTTCGGTCAAAGTCGATGTCCGCATCATCGCCGCGACCAACCGCGATTTGGCGGGCCTGGTCAGGGAGGGCAAGTTCCGGGACGATCTCTATTACCGCCTGAACGTCGTTCGCATCGTACTGCCTTCGCTGGCCGAGCGGCGCGAAGACATTCCACTGTTGGCCCATCACTTCCTACGCAAGTACACGGGCGGCGCCGCGCATCCGGTCAAGGGATTTCTACCGGAGACTATGGCGCTGTTGCAGCGCTATCGCTGGCCGGGAAACGTGCGGGAACTGGAAAATGCCATCGAACGGGCCGTGTCGCTCAGCCACGGTCCGTTCGTCGTGCCGGACGATCTGCCGGAAGCCATCCGTCATGCCGATTCTATTCAGGAAGAAAAGCCAGCTTCCAAGGACGCGCCTTTAGAGGAGGAACTGTTGACCCTCGACGAGGTTGAGAAACGGCACTTGATTCGGGTGCTGAAAGAGACGAAGGGCAACAAAGTCCGCGCGGCGAAGATTCTGGGAATTGACCGGCGGACGCTCTATCGGATGGCGGAGCGGTTCGGAATCGACTTGGGCGAAGAGTCGGACCACCGCTAGCGGAGTTCGGTTATAACAGGCGAAGGGCGTTCTTGATCAATCGGAGTTGGTTCGCTGCGCTTTGCGGCAGCGGCACGGGGGATGCTTTCCATGCCGTGAAGATACCATCCTTTCCTTCATAAGAAACGTGAATCGTGAGGCGCGTGCTCTCTTCCGACAGTGTGGTGACGGTGGCCACCACCCAACTTCTTCCCACGCCGAAGCGCCAGTTCAACATCCAGTTCCAGGGATACGGCATAGTCGGTAGGTAGTGCCGGTAGCCGGTCGTCACCCTGCCCGCTTCTTCTTCCTCCACATCATAGCCGTCCGCCGTCAACACATCGATCAGAGCTTGCTTCACCTGGTCGACAGAAACCGGCAGGACAGCCTCGATGGCGTCGGCTTCGGGCAGCGGCTGTGTTCCGGCACACGCGCACAGCAAACCCGCGGCGATCACGAGGAGCGGGGTGGATCTCTGGCGGCGCATGGGTCGTTCGAAGCCCGCGCGTTACTTTCCGAGCCGATACACCAGGTGAGTGTCCGTTTGCGCCACGCCTTCAATGGCGTGGATTTTGGTGAGGACGAGTTGTGTCAGCGCATCCTGATCCGGGACTTCCACGATCGCAAAAATGTCGGGCTTTCCCCAGCAGGGATCGATTGTCTTGATCTCTTTGATCTCCGACAAAGCCCGGACCACGTCGCTGGTTTGCCCGGGCAGCACGTTGATCAGCACATAGGCGCGGTCGGGCATCGTCTCCACTCCATTGGTTGCCGCTCTGACGCGGGAAAACACGACGTGTGGCAAGGAACGGCAAGAAACGTAGCGGATACGCCGTGAGGAAGTCAATATCGTCGATGAAGCGCCGGCGCGCGGAAGGGCACCGGTCGGCAACGTTCCGCCGGGCGGCGCAGGTCTACTTGGGAGCGACCAGCAACTCGACGGTATAGCGGTCGCTGACGCTGGTGAGGTCCATTTCGAGCCCGCGTGGATTGCCGATCCGTCCCTCCGGGTCGTAAACAAAGCAAAAGAGCGTTTTGCAGGCTTCGCGAGCCGCGTAGCGTTCGGCGTCCGTCTGCAACTGATCAGCGATTTCTCGTGCGCCGACGCCCGGCCGTGTTTTTTTGACGACGATGGCGATGCTTTCCTGTTGCAAGAAAAACGTCGTCCGGCTGGCGCAGTCCGTATAGGGAGGCATCCATTCCTCCGAGCTGACCTCGTCGAATTCCAGGCGCAGCAAGGCATAGAACAAGTCCTGCACATCGTATTCGTCTTCCACGTCCAGGGTTGCGCGGTATTCGCGACGGAGCCGAAGCTGCCTGACGACCATGTGAAAACGCGTGCAGATCTTCCTGACGAGGTCCAGCGGATCCGGCCCGACGGCGGAATCCGAGGGTGTCGGTTTCGTTGCGTCCGTTCTCGGGGTGTCCGGCCTGCCGGCTATTCGCCCGGCGCTCGGAATGGGCTGATCGGCTTGTCGCGCGAGATGTTCCGCCGTTGGTGTTGGCTTGGCGGTTGGGCTGGGACGAGCCCTGTGGCTGACCATGGGAGCTGGCTCCGATCCGTCCCGCGACGCGGTCGCGGAAAATGCATTCGCTGTAAGGGCAGCTTCCGCTGTGTCAGCCGATGGAATCATGGAATGGGGAGGAGTCGGTGCCCCCTCGGCCGCTCGTGGTGGTGTTTCGAAAACCGGCGAAGCGGCCAACATCGCATGCGTCCGCACGGAGTGGGGCTTGGAAACTGCCGATCGGGCAAGCGACGCGGAACCGGGGAGAGGTGGCGATGGAGAAGAGACCGGAGCAGCCGCCTGGTTGGGTTGCGGCGACGGATGTGAGGGAATCTCGGTCCGCTGAATTGGAGGGTGAGCGGACTGGGCCGGGCTGCCTGCGGGGGAAACCGTCGTCGATGTTGGAAAGGGTGGTAGCGGCATAGTCGAACTCGGCGCGGATGCGACGGAAGCGGGTTGAACCAGCGGCAAGTTCGAGGGAGCCGCCGCCACGGCCGGTTGCGGAGGGGCTGGCTGAGCGGATGAAGCGGTCGAAGTCGACATCACGGACGCGGGAGTGGCGACATTCGTCGCCAGCGGAATCGACATCGTGACCGGCGGTGCGACAGGCGGCGCCAGCGACGTGACGGCGATCTGCGCCGGTGGAACCAATGTCGGATGGGGAACGTGTGGCAATGTCCCGGCTTGCGGCGCGTTGGCCGTCGGCTCTCCAGCGCCCAATCCCAACAAGTCGAGTTTCTTGCTTTCCAATCTGGCAATCAGCCCGTTCAACATGGAAAGCGTCTCAGTGATCTCCGTCGGCGTGTTCGTGCGGAGTTTGTAGTGTTGGTACGCCTGAAATTCAGGGGATTTGTCGCCGAAGATGCGGCGGATGCTTTCGCGAATTTGCAGCTCCGCCCGCGCGCGAAACGCCTCGCGATAGGGAAACCCTTCGCTCTTCAGGTCTTCGACCTTGGCGACCTGCTTGCGGAGCATCTCAATACCCTGATTGATCTCCTCAATCGCCAGAGCGGTTTTCGACCGGGTGCTGGACTTCGCTCGTGCCATCTCCGCGCTCTCGTAGCGCTGAGTCTAACGTAGGGTCGAGAGGCGGGCAAGGAAACAAAGGATTCCGGACGGGTAGGGAACGTGCTCGGCTAGATCAGGGCGGGAGCGCGGAGCCAAAACAGCCATGAGGACTGCCGAGAAGTTTGTCCATCGGCCTTCGATTGTGAAGTCGGGGGAGAGCAAGGATCCAGAACGCCGGACAGGAGGAACCAGGTGGGTATCCGCCCCCATCCGATTCGATAAACCGATGAAGAGCGGACGGCTCAAGCACACGCGGTTTGGTGCCCCCGACACGATTTGAACGTGCGACCCGCGGTTTAGGAAACCGCTGCTCTATCCTACTGAGCTACGGGGGCGTGGCTGCTACGATACTGGAAGGGCGGGACGAAGTCTAGCGAGAGACATGGTGAAGCCGAGGGCGGCGGGCAGGCAGCCCCGCCCGCCCGCCCTGGTCTGAGAGATGCCCGTCACCGAGTCAGATTGATCGCCTGGCGGTTTGCTTCGTCGCGCTTGCAACTCTCCTCGGCGACCATCCGCTGGCCGGGGCTCGCATCCTTGGGGATGCGGTCCAGGCAGGCTTGGAGGGTGTCGCCCGCCGTGCCGGCTGCCGCCCGCGCCGAGGTGGCGGTTGCGATCCCGCCACGATTGATGGCTTCCGCCTTGCAGCTCTCCTCGGCGACCATCCGCTGTCCCGGGCTGGCATCCTTGGGAATTCGACTCAGGCAGGCCTGCAACAGATCACCCGTGGCGGCCGAAGCGCCGGCTGGGCCGACGGTCCCTCCGGCTGCGCCGGGCCCTGGCATGCCGCCGTCTGTCGCGCAGGATGCCAAGAATAAGGTGGACGAGACCAGGACGATCATGTTCATGGCTCGCATTGTATACATATCGACGGCCCTCCTTTGGGAAATGGATGCGTGACTATAAGTGGAAGCGCATGGTCAAAGCAAGAATCAACGCACTATTCCGTCGGCGCGTTCAGACTTCGCCACGAGATCTTTTCTTGATGGAACTTGCGTCAGGATGTCGGCACGAACCTGGTAGATTCCGGGCAGCCGTTGCCCAATGGCGTAGACAAGCCCGCCGACTTGCTTGCCCAATGCGAGCTTTCCGCCGATCTTGCCGTCTTTGCCCGTTGCGATGAACTCAGCGGTTGGTGCCACCAGCCCGTACGAGGCGAGTTGGCCGGCCTGCTTGAGCACCCGCTCTTCCGCAGGTAGATTCACCACGCGGCTGACGAAGAGATCAGCCGTTTCCTGATTCAGTTTGGCGGCCGGCTCATCTTCCAACACCCATTCGCTGTTTTGGTGGATGAGGACATAGTGCTCGTCCCGTGTTTTGACCGACAACATCGCGATCTCCGGGAACTCCATGCCCAGAAGGCGTTTGTCCTGCAGGGCGAAGAGGTCCTTGGTGAGATCGCGGATCGCGGCCGGGTTAATCCGATAAATCGGCGCATCCGGCTTTGTCTCAGCGAAGGCTTCTCCGCTGGCCGGGTCCGGCTGGTAGAACTTGACAACCTGATCCGTGTCGCCGGCATGGACCGTCACTTTGACGTTCGGACTTCCCAGCTTCTTGGCGATCGCGTCCCGCTCGGGGCCGGGATCGATGATGCCGAGCGCCTTCAGGTCCTCCAGTCGGAACAGGAGCGTCCGCACTTCCGTTTGATCCGCCTCTGCTTCGATCGGGTAGCGAATCTTCCATTTCTTTTTCGGCTTCTCGTCCATCTGATACAGCACAATTTCGGTTGTGGGGTAGGTCAGCCGGATGCGGTCGATTTCCTTCTGATCGAACCGGAAAATTTCCTTGCGGCGGAAGCTCATGAGGTTTTTGTTGAGGAAGTCTTTCGGCGCCAGGTCGGTCAACAGCACTTTCTGATCGGACCCGCGCAGCACATACAGCGTGGAGGACAAGGGTCCGACGTCGCCGATGGAATAGGTTTCCCGCCTGTCGCCGGCTGTGACCGTAATGATCGTCGCTGGCCGGTCCAGGCCGAACGGCGCGAGAGCCGTCGCTGTCTCCTCCACCACTCGCTGGACTGTGCCGGTGGCGAGCGCGCGGATCAGCGCCTGGACCTCGCGTTCGTCCGCCTCCGCCCTGAGCGGCGCGGCGATGGTCCATCCGCGGCCTCCCGTCGATTCCATCACGATTTCAGTGGAATCGGCGCGGAGCGTGAGGCTGCTGATCTCGCGCTCGTCGAATGGGAGGAGTTTCCTACTCCGGGCTTCGGTTTCCTGTTCCATCCGCTGAGTCGGCATCTCGATGAAATAGACGTAGGCTCCCAGCCCGATCAGCGCGACCGCCATGAACAGCGTGACGTGGTAACTTTTCATGGAGGATCAGAGGCGCCGCCGTTTTCTCCAGACCGTCATGCCCCACAGGAAGGTGAGGAAGGGAAGGCTCAGCACCTGGACATACAACAGAATGCGTTCCTGGACCGGATTGGGAATGAAGGGGCGCAACGCCGGCTCCTTGGGCGTGATCGAAATCAGCTCGCGTTCCTCGGCCAGCCATCCGGCGGCGTGCAAAAAGAAGTCGGTGTTGCCCGGGAAATTCAGAAACGCGTTGCTGGCGAACGACGAGTTGCCGACCACCACGATGGCGGGCCGCGGTTTGCCTTCTTCGGGCGGCTTCTTCGGCGTGAGCGCGGCCGCCAAATGCACAGGGCCCTGGACGTCTTCTTTCTCGTTGAAGCTCACGACACGCCCTTTCATGTCCGTCTCCGCCCAACTGCGGGGAGACGTGCGGGCCAAGGGCACGAAGTCCCAATCCTTCGCCGCGTCTTCGCGGAACGTGACATGCCGTGACAAGGGCAGCAGGACGGCCGAGGTCAGATCGTGCGTGATTTCGTGATCGGTGAACACGCTGACCAGCAGAGCGGTCAAATCTCCTAAGGCAAGACGATTTTGGAGATCCACCACAACGCCCTTGCCTAACTCCACCCCCCATTTGGCCAGCAGATCGTCCAGGTCGGTCTGTGTATCCGGATCGATGAGAAACATCACGCGGCCGCCTCGCTCGACGTATCGTTCGATACGTTCCTTTTCCTCTTTTGTCACCGGTCGGCGAGGACCGGCGATGATCAGGACGGCGGCGTTTTCCGGCACGGCGCTTTCCTGGAGCAACGAGACGGTGCCGACATCGTAACCTTGCTTGATCAAAGCCTCTTTCGCCAGCGCATAGCCGTTGCGCTCGCGGTCTTCCAGGCTGCGTTCTCCGTGTCCTTCCAGAAAGAGCAGCCGTTTCTTGGTGTCCTTGGAAACGCGGATCAGGGCGCTCGTCAGTTCGAGCTCGGAGGGGGAGTTGATCCGGACGGACTGTGAGCCGCTCTCCAACACGGCTGTGTCCGCCCGCGTGATGCCGTACTCGCGTGCGATGTTCGGACGCCGTTCGGGGTCGATGAACTGCACCGTCAACTTGTTGCTGGCCTGACGGTAACTGTCGAGCAGGTCGCGATACGTATTAAATGCTTGGCTCCGTTCCTGGGCGAAGACGGTGATCTTGACCTCGCGATTCAAACCGCGCAGGACTTGATAGGTCTGGGGCGCGAGCGTGAAGTGTTGGGTCTCGGAAAAATCCCAGCGCTGCGCGTGGCGGCTCGCGAGGAAGTTGACGATACCCAGAATGCCAAGGAACAGCACGACCATCAGCACGCTGTTGGCGCCCAGCCGGGTCGAGCGACGGGAGGAAAACGCCTTGAGCGCCTCGAAGTGGATGACGAAAAAGACGATCAGACAGACGAGCGCCAAGCCCTCGCACAGTGTGACCAGCCACAGCTTGTCAGGCGCCAGGCTGTAGGCCACCAGCCCGGCGACGGCCAGTCCGGCTCCCACGATGCCGATCGGAACGGTCGACCGGGTTACTTCCATCGGGCCGACTCCACGACGCGGTGTGCAAGGAAGAGCATCAGCACGATCCCGCTCAGATAATACACGAGGTCTTTCGTGTCCACGAGACCCCGGACCAAATGATCGTAATGCTCAATGAAGGAGAGATACGAGATGACGTTGCCGGCCGGGGTGTCGCCGAGGATCGATCCCAACGCGCCCAGCAGCCAAATGAGGATCAGCAGCCCGAAACTCAGAAATGCGGCCACGATCTGGTTCTCGGTCAGGGCGGAGGCGAGGACGCCGGTGGCGAGGAACAGCGCGCCCATGAGGGCGAGGCCCAAGTAGCCGGTCAGCACGGGGTTCCAATCGAAGTCGCTGAAGACCGAGAGCGTGAGAGGCACTAATCCGGTCAGTCCGAGGAGACCCAGAAAAATCAGATAGACGCTCAGGAACTTGCCCACCACGATATCGTTGATGCCGATCGGCGCGGTCATCAAAAGTTCGAAGGTCCGCAGCTTGCGTTCTTCGGCGAACAACCGCATGGTCAGGATGGGCAAGGTCAGCAGCAAGACGATGGCGGTGCTGTAGAAGGTAGGGCGAAAGACCAACTCATTGAGATTGATTTGGGCCGTGGCTCCTTGGATCTGCATGAAGCGAATGGCCTGGTTGCCCGCATTCACCACGGCCAGATAGGACAACACTCCGAAAATCAGCAGGAAGACGGCGCCGACGACATACACCACCGGGGACACGAAATACGAACGCAGCTCCTTCGCAATGATGGCTTTGACGGGGGTCATGGTCGCGGCAATTCGCTCCGGATTTGCCCTGGCGGTTCTGGCCCGAGCGGCGGTTCGGGCTGTGTGTTCTGATCCGATTCGCGGTCAGGCTCGATTCCCTCTTCACGCTGGGTCAACCGCAGGAAGACGTCCTCCAGGGTCATTGAAATGGATTTTAATTCGAGCAGCCCCCAGTTGTGACCGACCACGAACCGGGCGATGTCGTCCCTGAGGTCGCGGCCCAGTTCGCATTCAATCAAGTATGTCCCTGATTCTCCGGCGGCGAAGACGTTCAGCACGCCAGGAATCGTGCGTAGCCGATCGGGGCCGTCCGCAGGAGGTGACTTCACGGTGATGCTGATTTTCTCCGAGCGCCGGAGCCTGGCGGACAAGCGGTCCGGCGTGTCCACGGCCACGATCCGCCCGTTATTGATGATCACCACCCGTTGGCAGACGGCCGTCGCCTCTGGGAGGATGTGCGTGCTCAAAATCACCGAGTGGGAGCCGGCGAGGCTTTTGATCAGTTCACGGATTTCGATGATTTGTTTCGGGTCGAGCCCGACCGTCGGTTCGTCCAGGATGAGGACGGGTGGATCATGCAGCAGGGCCTGGGCCAAGCCCACCCGCTGCCGATACCCGCGGGACAGGTTCGCAATGAGCCGGTGGCGGACCTCGCCCAGCGAAAGCCGTTCGATCACGCGGGCCATCCCGTTCGTCAGCCTGTGTCCGTTCAAGCCGCGCAGGCGGCCTGCGAACGTCAGGTACTCCGTGACCGTCAGTTCTTGGTAGAGCGGAGGGGTTTCAGGGAGATAGCCGATTCGACGTTTCACCTCCATCGGCTGCTCCAAACAGTCGTACCCAGCCACTCGGGCCGTGCCTTCTGTCGCGGGCATGAAACAGGTCAGAATCCGCATGGTCGTGGTCTTGCCGGCGCCGTTCGGCCCCAAAAAAGCCAGGACCTCGCCCTTCTCGACGGTGAAGGTCACTTCTTCGATAGCCGTAAGTCGGCCGTATCGTTTCGTAACGTTCTGAACTTCGATCATGAAGTTGGTCGCGAGATGAACAGCAGGGCTGGTGGCTTCAGAGCCCGCCTCCATGGATCGAACCGGCGGGTCTGGTGCGGATATTATCGAGTCTGTTCAGGTCAGTCAAGGGCGCGGCACTGCGCGTTGTTCACCGAGGTGACGTGACGAGGAACCGCTTTACAGATAAATTCCAACCTGCTACATTTGCGCCGGCCGTAAAGGCGGTTGGAGATTCTCACGGAAAAAAGGGAGAATGCCGGATGAGCGGAAATCCTGTGAGGTTGCTGCTTGTGCTCGTCGCAGCCCTTGTCTTCGCGCCTGTTGCCGTTTCGTCCGCGACGACGGCGTCCGGTTCGCCGGTTCGTCGGGTGCAAGGTCAAGTCGTGGCGGTGAATGTCAAAGATACGCCGCCGGTTATCGTCGTGAAGACGATGACCGCGAAGAAGCAGGAACTGATCGTCGGGGCGACGGTCGAGGAGAACGCATCGATTACTCGCGGGAAAACGCCGGTCACGCTCGCCGACATCAAGGAGGGGGAAACGGTCGATCTGACCTATGTGAAAAATCCGGACGGCCTGGTGGCCCAATCGATCCGTGTCCGATGAAGATGAAAGGTGGAGGTTCGATGTCGCGCAAAGTTGTTCAGTCTGCCGTTGTGATTAGCTGTGCGGGATTAGTGTTGAGCATATCGGTTGGCTGCGCCGGAAAGAAGCTTTCGACATCGGCGTCCGATCAGACGATGATAGCCGGTGAAAAACCGCAGGTTGAAGCTCAGGTGGCTTCGCCGCCCAGCGCCGAAGCGTCCGCACCGACGATCACGCCTCAGACCGAGGCGGCGACCGCACGGGCGGAAACTATGCCCGAAGCTCCGGTTCCTCAGCCGGAGCCTCCCCGAGCCGAAGTCTCGGCAGAAGCCCCGAAAATGGAGGAGGCCAAGACCGAGATACCTCCTTCGTCCGTCTCCTCGGAGCCTCCGCCGGTTGAGGAGAAGCCCAGTGCCCTGCCGCTTCCTTCCGCCGCAGAGTCAGCCCCATCGGTTGTGGCACCCCCTTCCGCCCCCGCCGTTGCGGAGGCGACCCAACCGGCTGGGGCGCCCCCTTCCATCCCCGCCACATCCGAAGAAACGGCGGCTCTGTCCGATGTCTTCTTTGACTTTGATCGGTTTGCTATTCGCCAGGACGCTCAGGCGACGCTGGAGGCGAATGCGCGTTGGCTCAAAACGGCGAACGGACGCAAGGTCCTCATCGAAGGGCATTGCGACGAACGAGGAACGGTCGAATACAATCTGGTTCTCGGCGAGAAGCGCGCGCAGTCCGTCAAACAGTACCTCGAAGAACTCGGTGTGCCGGCCTCGCAGATCCAGATCACCAGCTTTGGCAAGGAAAAGCCGTTCTGTACTGAGCATAGCGATGCCTGCTGGCAGCAGAATCGCCGCGCCCATTTTGTGCTGCAGTAGCCGAAATGTTCGATATCGTTCTGTCAGTTCCTTCGTGGTTCCGGAGGGGATTCTGGGAAAAGAGGAGGGGGATGGTGAGGCCACATCATCGTATCTTCATGAGCTGTGGAATCGTAATGCTCGTGCTGTCCGGCTGTGCTGGAAAAGGGGAGGTCATCGCAATCAGTATTCCAGCGAAACGCGTGGCTGCCGAGGCAACGGCCAGGAATCCCGGCGGCCCCCATGTGGCTGTGACGGTGTTCGAAGACGGGCGATCGAACAAGACCAGATTGGGAGTCCGCACCCATCTTTTTGGCGGCGAGAGCCATTTCAATCTCACCAATGGAGCAGACCCACGTGAGGCGACGGCGCAAGCCCTGGTGGACTATTTGGTGAAGAAGGGCTGGAACGTCTCGTTTATGAAGCCAGGGGCGACAAATGGCGCCGATGTGACCATTTCGGGAAAAATCTTGGAACTTTCGCTCGACGCCAAGAGCGGATTCGGTTCGACGGAGATTGTGGCGAAGAACAAACTCGTGCTTCAGGCGAAGAATCAAGCGGACGGCAGCCTGGTGCGTGAAACGCTGAACGGCCTGGGGACGGACAGCGTCTTTTGGTTCGATCCAAAGGATGGACAGGATTTGATTAACGAGGTGTTGGAACGGAATTTCGACAAGTTCCTGGCGGATACCACCATTGAGGGAAAGTCCCTGCGTCTCAAATAACTTATAAGCACGTGCTGTGTTGCCCCGCCCAGGCAATGGGTTCTGCCGTCTCGACGATTTGGTGACTGCTCCGATTCGCCCTGTTTACTGGGCATTGACTTAGAACCCAGCTGTCCTCTATAACGCGCCTGCCTATTGCCCTGTCCGCCTTCCCGAATTTCTTGCGCCCATCCCCGGCTTGTTCGGGTCGCCCGAGCAGTGACTTTCTATATACGAAGGTATGGGAAAGACCTACGCCATCGGTATTGTGGCCCGGGTCGGGATCACTTAGGGTAACGCCACGCGCGCTATCAGCGATAAGGACGAAAATTCGGGAAATTGGCGAGAGGTCGACAGGGAAGTCAGGGCGCGTATGGACCAACTATCCGGTAAGACGGATGTCGTATTTCGAACAAAGCTCCTGGCGATCGGAGGGCTGAGCCTCCTGATCGGAGCCTGCACCTGTTTGCCTAAGGGCGCAACCGACTTGGACTTGGGGATTAAAGAGAGGGGCATTGCGTCCTGGTATGGGGGCCAGTTCCATGGTAAGACCGCCGCAAGCGGCGAGATCTATGACATGACAGCGCTGACGGCCGCGCATCGCACGTTGCCTCTAGGGACCATGGTCCGGGTGATCAATGTTTTGAATGGAAAGCAGGTGCGCGTCAGGATCAATGATCGAGGCCCGTACGTTGGCGGACGTATTCTTGATTTGTCGTATGCGGCGGCGCAGGAACTCGGAATGGTCGATGGTGGGATCGCCGCAATCCAGTTGGAGGTGATCGGGGATCATCGTCCTGAGTTTCTGGCCACTCCCGGCCGGTTCACCCCGGCGACCGGACTTCTGCCGTTGTCCGGTCAAAGACCGGCTCGGTCGGGGTCGCGCCAGATCCCCTGTGCGCTGGATGCAACCGGCGCCGCTCGTCAAGTCATTCGATTCCTTCCTGCCGATCTGCTCTCTCCGTCGCGGCGGATCAGGCGGGTTTTGGACATCTTCTCGGCCGACCATACGGTGTCTTCGGCCATGCCCGCTCTCGCGCTCGTCTAGTGCGTCGCCCGCCGCGACGGTCGGCTCTCCCGCGCATATCCCCGTGTTGACAGTGCTCCATCCGCTCCACTAGACTGAGCGACGAATCGCGAGAAGTCGGCCGACGCGGGACGAATCGCGCGACGGCGGAGGAGCTGAAAAATGGGCAGAGAGAGCCGTGCGGAAACGGATGAAGAAAGACTTAAAAAGAAAATTGCGGAGCGACTCGCCGGTCATGCGAATCCTGAAGGAGACCGGACGCTTCGCGTGCTCCGCAAACGATTGAAGCGTCTCCAACGGAAACGCCGATCGCTGGCAATGCGGAAGCGTTACGCTGTCGGCAAGCAGGGTGAGACGAAAACGGAAGCTGCCGCGTGACCTGACCGACGATTGCGTCGCGGTCTGGGCGCAGGGGATGGGGAATTTTTTATGGAAGAAGGAGAGAAGATGCAGAAGCCGGAAGAGCCGGCTGCGGCGGCGGAGCCGCAACTCGACGACGAATTGACTGACCGTGTCTCCGAGCAGCTTACGGCTGAGGCTGGAGAGACAGCGGGCGAAGCTCCGGCCGCCGAAGCCGCCGGCGAGGAGGTGCTCGAAGAAGAAAAAGTCAAGGACGAGATCGATATTCAGATCGATCTCTTGAAAGACCCCGATTGGGCGGTGCGCCGTGAAGCCGTCGTGACGCTGGGCGAGATGGGCGACGAACGCTGCGTCGAGCCGGTCGTCCGGGCGCTCAGAGACGGTGACTGGCAAGTGCGCGAGGCGGCCATCGAGGCCTGCGGACAGATCGGATCTCCCTGCGTTGAGTCGTTGATCAAGCTGCTGCGCGACTGGGATACCCGCAAGTTTGCCATCCGGGCGCTCGGCAAAATCAGGGACGAACGGGTGCTCGAGCCGCTGATCGGCCAACTGCGCAACGACGAATTCAACGACGCAGCGACCGACGCGCTGGTGGAACTCGGCAAGCCTGCAGTTCCCAGGCTGATCGCGGCGCTCAAGGATAAAGACGAAAATGTTCGCAAGCAGTCCGTGATCGCGTTGGGGCGGATCAAAGATCCCGACGCCATCGATCCGTTGATCGAGATGTTGCAGGACAAGGATTGGTTCACTCGCTTGACCGCAGCCGCGGCGCTGGAATCGATCGGCCACGAACGCGGGCGGGAAGCGATCAAGCCGCTGCTGAAAGACCCCGATCTGGTCGTGCGGATGCGGGTTGAACGGATCCTCGCGAAGTGGAAAAAAGAAAAGCCGGTGACCGCTCCCTCGGGCACGGCCTGACCTCCCTGGTCTCTGGTCTATTTGCTCAACAATCCGTCCAGTTCCCGTTGAAGGTCGTCCAACCGAGAGAGCGGGACTTTCTTTCCGAGCGAGATGTCCAGGCGGAGTTCCCGAATTTTGGTCGCCAGCGTCTTTATGGCGGTGCCGTCGGACGCCTGGGCTCCCCGCGCGGCATGTTCCAAGGAATCGACGGCTTCCGCCAATTCCCTGGCGGCATCGCCGAAATTCCGCTCGAACATGTCTGCTTTGGCCTGCACCACCCTGGCCTTCGCGTCGACAAGACCCTGCCGTTTTCGCAAATCCTTTTCGATGCCGAGGGTGGTGTCCATCACGTTACGAGAGAGGTCTTTCACCGCTTTTTGAAGATCCGCGATGGTTTGCTGAAGGATTCCGACCGGTTGGCGGCCGACGACATAGCCGAGTCCGAACGCCAGGCTGATCAAGGTGAGCACGCCTAAGAATTTCAGCATGGAGATCCTCGCGGTCGGTGACGCGCCTTCTTGGAAGCCTTTCCCCTGGATAACACTTCGATGATGCCCCCGGCCGCCGCGATGCGGACCGCCGGATCCGTATCCTCCAATCCCTTTTTCAGCAGCGGGATCACGTCCGGAAGGCCGATTTTCCCCAGGGCCTTGGCCGCCATCAGACGCGGAAGAGGCTGTTGATCGCGCAGCAGCGCTTCCAAGACCGGCAGCGCCTTCGGGCTCGTGGCCGCCGCGAGCGCTTGGGCGGCTGCGCCTCTGACCGAGGGGTCGGAATGTTTGGCAAGGTCCGCCGCGACAAGAACGGCCGTCGCGTCTCCTAGCCGGAGGAGCCCTTCCACGGCGCCGGCCCGAACATGGCCGACAGGATCGCGAGTGAGAGGGATGATGAATCCCCGCGCGTCCGCCAGTCCCAGGCGTCCCAGGCTGGCTGCGGCGATGCCGCGAACACGAGCGCTTTCGTCCTCGAGCGCGTGGACGAGCGGTGCCATGCCGCGTGGATCACCGAACTCCCCCAGAGCCCCGGCGGCGAACGCGCGGACCGAGGGGTCCGGATCGTACACCGCCTGGCTCAGAACGGCAAGACTTGACGGTCGTTTCAACCGCCCCAGCACGCCGATCGCCGCCATACGCGCTTCCGGATCGGGCAGTGTGGCGGCGTTCATGATGTCGATGAGCGCGTCGCTCTTCCCGAATCTCACCAATCCAGCCAAGGCGAAGATCGACTCCGGTCCTTCGTCACGTCGGGCGAGTTGAGTCAATTCTTCGGTGACGTCCGTCGCGCGGGCCTCGGCCAAGGCGTTAATGGCTGCGATGCGGACGGCCGGGGTCTCGTCACGCAAAACCCGTTTGAGCGCTCCGGACTTGGCGGCCAACCCCGCCTTCCCGATCGCCCCGGCGGCTCTGGCGCGGACGAAAACCGACGAGTCCAACAACCCGTCTTCGAGCACCGGCGCTGTCTCGGGCTCTCCAATTTCCGCCAGGGCGGTATAAGCTGCGATCCGTACATGTTCCTGCGGATCGCGCACGCGACTGGTAATGAAACTCAGCGCAAGCTGCCGTAATAGACCGGGGTCGTCGGACCGCGAAGCGGGGACGAGGCGCGGATAGAGCTTGAGCGCCTCTTCCGGCCGGCCGAGGCGCAGGTAACTCAAGAAGCCGAGCCGGATCAGCTCGCGGGACGGCTTGCTCTCCATTCGAGCGGACTCCAGCAGGCGCGTCACCCTGTCGTAGTCCGAGTTCTTGAACGCCGCCGAAGCTTCCCGCTCCGGAGAGACCGGCGTCCGTTTGGGGGCCGACACGAGATCGGCCTGGCCGCCGAACGCCGACGCGGGAATTAACGCCCGGACGAGGAGAAAGAGACACAAGGTGCCGATTATGGACCGGTCGGCCGTCATCAGGAACGGCCGGCGGCGCCCTCGACCAGCATCGACCGGGGGACGAAAACTGTCCGGCGATGTGCGGGTCGGCAAAGAAGAAGATCGAATTCCACGGTGCTCACCGGCCCTTACCATGAAGACGGCATGCCGGTTGCGGCGGCCGCGTACATGAGATCCACGTATTCTTTCAGCATTCGTTTCGTGCAAAACTTTGGCGCGATGGTGCGAATGCTTTCCTTGACGATCTGGATCCATCCTCTAGGAATCCCGTCGAGGTCTCGTTGGTAGAAGAGCGGAATGACCTCATGTTCAAGGATTTGATAAAGCTGTTCGGCGTCGTAAGCATCCTGAGCCTGTGGGTCGTTCAGCTCAGGAGCCGGCGGGATCCCCCAGCCGTTCGCGCCGTTGTATCCCTCCTGCCACCAGCCGTCCAGGACGCTCAGGTGCAGGACCCCGTTCAGAGCGGCTTTCTGTCCGCTGGTTCCACTGGCTTCCATGGGGGCGCGGGGGGTGTTCAGCCACACGTCCACGCCCTGCACGAGATATTTCGCCATGTGCATGTCGTAGTCTTCGAGGAACGCGACGTGCCCGCCGAGCTTATGATCGTTGCAGAAGCTCACGACTTCGTGAATGAAATAACGGCCCGGTTCGTCGGCCGGGTGGGCTTTACCTGCGAACACGATCTGCACGGGGCGCCAGCGATTCTGCAAGAGATGTCGCAGTCGTTCGAGGTCGCGAAAGATCAAGGTCGCCCGCTTGTAAGTGGCGAACCGTCTGGCGAACCCGATGGTCAAGGCTTCAGGATCGAGTAAAGTCCCCCTGGCCAGCACCTGCAAAGGTTGAAGATGCCCTTGCACCCATCCGGTCCTGGCCCGTTCCCGGATGAAGCTCATCAGCTTGCGCTTCATGGTCTGGCGGACCGCCCACAGCTCGCTATCGGGGATGTCCAGCACCCGTTGCCAGAGGGCCGGATCATCGCACCGTGTCGCCCAGTCGGGCCCTAGATATTTGCCGTACACCTGATTGAGTTCCGGCGAGATCCAGGTAGGAGCGTGGATGCCGTTGGTCACGCTGCGAATCGGCACGAGATCCTCGGCCAGGCCCGGCCACAGATGTTTCCACATGCCGCGCGACACCCGGCCGTGTTCCCGACTGACCGCGTTGACATGCGCCGACATCCGCATCGCCAGGGCGGTCATATTAAAACCCTGTCCCATGGTCTGAGGTGTCTCGCCGAGACGCAGAAATTCATCACGCGTCAATCCAAGTTGCTCCCAATAGCCGTGAAAGTATCGTTCCATTAAATGGTGGGGGAAGACATCGTGCCCGGCCGGGACCGGCGTGTGCGTGGTGAAAACTGTGCTCTGGCGGACGCTCTCGCTGGCCTCTGCGTGAGACAGGCCGGATTGCACCAGTTCGCGGATCCGCTCCAGGGTCAGAAACGCCGAATGTCCTTCGTTGGCGTGCCATACGGTGGGCGCAAGCCCGAGCGCGCGCATGACCCGCACGCCGCCGATGCCCAGAAGAATTTCCTGACTGAGGCGAATTTCTTGATCTCCCCCGTAGAGCCTCGCGGACAGTGCTCGGTCTTCCGGGCTGTTTTCCGACACGTCCGTGTCGAGCAGATACAAGACAGTCCGACCGACGCGCACGCACCAAACCAACGCCGCCACGGTCCGATCGGCCATTTCGACTCTGATCTGACAGGGAGTTCCAGCCGGCGTCATGGCCTGGTGAATGGGCGACTCGCTCCGGTTGAACGGCATATACACAGCCTCTTGCCACCCTTCCACCGTGACGCGCTGTTTGAAGTATCCTTGAGGGTACATGAAGCCGACGCCGACCAACGGAACGCCGAGATCGCTGGCTTCCTTGCAGTGGTCGCCGGCAAGGATTCCCAGGCCGCCGCTGTAGATGGGAATGGAATTGTGCAAACCGAACTCGGCCGAGAAGTAGGCGATCAGGGAGCGTTCCATCCCCTGATAATGTGAAGCGAACCAGGTTTTGGTGTCACCCAGATATTCGTCAAAGGCTTTCATGACCGCCGAGTATAGACGGACGAAGGTCGGATCGTCGGCCAGCGCGGCGAGTCGCTCGGGTTTAACGTCGGACAGCAGCTTGACGGGATTGTGGTGGGTCAGGTGCCAGAGCGTTGGATCGATGACTTCGAAAAGATGCCGGGCTTCAGGCTTCCAGCTCCACCAGAGATTCTGGGCAAGTTCCTGGAGTCGTGCGAAATCCTTTGGCAGTCGGGCTGGCCACACCGTAGGGTCGCTATTGTCCACTCCTCCTCCCTCATGATCATGCGGTCAACTCGTCGACGCGAATGGGGGGCGTTGCGTCGAGGGCCGGGCGTCAAGCATGTCCGGATACGTGCCAGGAGGCCCACTCCTGTGAAAACGCCACGGCAGCGTAGCGTTCGCCTACAATTTTCGTCACGCGGTTCATGAGCTTGGTCAGCTCCTGCAACTCCTCGGGATTCAGATCGCGTTTGAAGCGGGGATGAAGACCCCACCGGGTCTCGACCTCTTCGCCGCTGACGCTGGCCATGACGCTGACCAACTTGATCTCGTTTCCTGTCGGGCGACCGGCCGACTTTTCCCTCGACACGTCCGTGGCGGACGCCGCCCGTCCCGCCGATGGCGGTGTGGATTCCTGCGGTTTCTCTCCCGTGAAAATTGCCGACATCGCCGGCAGCACGGCGCCGGCGCAGAGGGTCGCGGCTGAGGCGACTTGGAGATTGCCGGCCGCCCCGATCATGTCCGCGACACGCTCGCCGAATTCCTTGAGCATGTCGTCTTTGACTTTGCTGCTCTCGTTAACCATGAACTTGTAGTGTTCGTAGCGGCGCCGGCTTTCGCCCACAGCGCCGGCGATCGTCATCACGATCTCCATCTGGTCGCTGTTGGCTCCGAATGCCGGCTCCAGCGCCGTTTTGAGTTGGGAAATGACTTCGTCGACCAGGCTGTCCATGAACTCCGCGTGATCGGACACTGGAATGTGAAGCGCGGCGAAGCGATCGGCCAAGTTGAAGAAGATCTTGAGAAACTCCAGATACACGTCCCATTCGGTCCGCCGGGTGAGCTTCAGCGCCTTGTCGGGCGCGTTGCGCTTGACCATACTGACCGATTCGCCTGCGACGGCCAGCATCAGACCCGCGACAGCCCGGAGGCGCTCACTATATTCGTTCTTGACGGTGGCCACGGTCCGCTCCATGATGCGGGCCGCATTATACACACAGTCGCTTTCGGCGTCCAAGTGCGCGACTCGGAATGCTCCGACTCACCTTGCGGGGTTCCGTTTGCAAGCCTCCATCCGGTATGTTATACAGCGCAGCCGTCTTTTCCATAATTTTTCATTCCGGACCCCGCGCCGCCATGCATCGAGACGTCAAACCGTACGTCCTCAAGCGCTCGCCGGACCCCGTGCTTCCGCGGCGGTTGTCGCTCGACTACGAACGGGCCTTGAACCGACAGCAGTTGGCCGCCGTGACGGCCGGCGACGGCCCAGCCCTCGTCATTGCCGGGGCGGGCAGCGGCAAGACCCGCACGCTCGTCTACCGTGTCGCGTACTTGATCGATTCGGGCGTGGATCCGAGCGGTATCCTGTTGCTGACGTTCACGCGCAAGGCGGCGCAGGAGATGATCGATCGGGCCGGCGCGCTGATCGGCGCGCGGAGCGAACGGGTGTGCGGGGGGACGTTCCATTCGGTGGCCAATCTGTTGCTCCGGCGCTACGGTCGCCCGATCGGGCTCGATCCGGGTTTCACTATTTTGGACCGGGGGGATGCGGAAGATCTCATCGCGCTCGTCCGCACCCAACTCGGGTTGAACGAGAAGGATAAACGCTTTCCCCGGAAGGGCACGATCGCGGACATATACAGCAAATGCGCGAACACGCTGCGCAGTCTCGAGGACATCGTGCTCGAAGAATTTCCTCACCTTGCGGATCACCTCGACGATCTCGGCAAGCTCTTGCGCACATACGAATCGGCCAAGCGCCAGCGACAACTGCTGGACTACGACGATCTGCTCGTCAAACTGCGCGAATTGCTGAACGAGCACGAGTCAGCGCGCACGGCCATCTCGCAGAGCTATTGCCATATTCTGGTCGACGAGTATCAGGATACCAATCGCCTGCAGGCGGACCTGATCAGAAAACTTGCGGCGACCCACGACAACGTGATGGTGGTCGGAGATGACTCGCAATCCATCTACGCGTTCAGGGGAGCGACGTTCCGGAACATCATGGAGTTTCCCGCGCTGTTTCCTGGAACGATCATTTATAAGCTGGAGGAAAACTATCGGAGCACTCAGCCGATTTTGAATCTTGCGAACGAAATCATTCGAGGCGCGGCGGAGAAATACCCGAAGCATCTGTTCACGAGAAAGCTCGATGGGCCGCTGCCGGCGTTGGTCGAGGCGGCGGGAGAAAACGCCCAGTCGCGATTTGTGGCGCAGAAAATCCTGGAGCTTCGCGAGGAAGGCGTGCCGCTGCATGAGATGGCCGTGTTGTTCCGTTCCAGCTTCCATTCGTTCGATCTGGAACTGGAGCTTTCCCGGCGCGCCGTTCCGTTCGTGAAGCGGGGAGGCGTCAAGTTTGTCGAAGCCGCGCACGTCAAGGATCTGCTGGCCCATCTGCGCGTTGCGGTGAATCCTTTGGATGCGGTGAGCTGGCATCGGGTGCTGCTGCTGGTCGATGGGGTCGGTCCCAAGAAGGCGCAGGATGTGATCGGAGCGTTGCTCAAAGGGGTGCAGCCGTTCGAGCTGCTGCGTCAAATCGGCGGCCGGTCCGGCAAAGGATTGAAGGATCTAGCCGGTCTGCTGGAAACCCTCTCGCAGGCTGACGGTCTGAATCCGGCCGATCAGGTCAACCTTGCCTACGAGTATTATTTGCCGATCCTTAAAGAGCAGTACGACGACTATCCGAAACGAATGCGGGATATCGAGCATTTGTCCACTATGGCGGAGCGCTATCGTCAGCTCGGCGAATTCCTCTCCGACCTTGCGTTGGAGCCGCCGGACGGGAGTGTTGTCAATATCGAACCAGCCGACCGCGATGAGGAGCGATTGGTTCTCTCGACCATCCATTCGGCGAAAGGGCTTGAGTGGCAGTGCGTATTCATCATTTGGGTCGTGGACGGCAAGTTTCCATCCGCTTACTCCTTTGTGACGGAAGACGGTCTCGAAGAAGAACGACGACTGTTCTACGTCGCGGTGACGCGGGCCAAGCGATTTCTGTACCTGATCTATCCGGTCAACGTATATGACAAGGCCAGTGGAATGCTCCTTTCAAAACCGACCCGATTCCTCGACCACATCCCGTCGTCACACTTGGAAACGTTGGCCTTGGTAGAGGAACGAGAGAGCTTCGGGTAAGACGTTCATGGGCCCACGGACTTCGAAACGAACCGTTTTTTGCGTCCTGTCTAGCACTGGGTTGTTATCCGGCCAGGTTGTCCGTCGCGCAATTCCGCGTTGTGTGAATCATTCCCATGATGTCACGGCCGTGCCTTCGTGAGCGACTCCTGACGTTTCTGTTGGGACTGGGGCTCGCGCACTTCGTGTTGCTCGGATACGGACCGGCTTTCTCCGCCTCGCCCAGCCTGTCCCGCGATTCCGATCGGATCTGGGAGGCGCTCCTCTCGCAAGCCGATGCGCTCAAACTGCCGACCCGGTTTCTCCATCAGCTCCCTCCCGATTTTATTCATTTTGAGTTCGAGGATCTGCGCTCCTTCGCGGCCGAATATCATCCTGGTGAACATCGTCTGGTCCTGAACCGGACCCTATCGTTCAACGCGGCGGGGGGAACACTCAGGCCTCTCGGCCGGATGGCGCATCGGGAGTTACAGACGCTTTACCATGAGTTGTTTCATGCCTACATGGATTATTGGGGCGTGGGCGATCAGGATGGGGCGGGCGCGGTCGCTTCGAACCCGTTGCTCGACTTTGCACAGGGGCAACGGCAATGTCGGTATCAGGAAGTGTTGATTACGCCGGTGGTCCAGCGGAGGAGCGCGACGGAAACGCGGTTTCTGACCGAACGGGAATCCTGGGAGGCGTTGAATGAAACCTGGGCGGTGTTTGTAGGGTGGGCCATCTGGACTCATCTGGAGGTGCAGAAGAAGGCGGCGCGGAATCGGCACATCGATGTGACAAACGAATGGGTGCAACGCCTGCGGAAGGCCGATCGCGATGCGGACTTGCGCGGGTATTATGAGCCGGAGGATCCGACCGAAAGGACCCTGACTCACAAACGGTTTCTGGCTCCTCAATTCCGGATCTCGCCAGAGGAAGTCGCATTCCTGATGGACGAGGTTCTGGGCAAAGAACGCGAGCTGATTCGGAAACTGGTCGCCGTTATGGAGGACAACCGTCGGACCCAGCCACTGGGTGGAAAGTGCGGTTCACAGGGGCCGAAATGATCTTCCGGCAGCTTGATCTTCTGAAAAATAGAGCGAGGGGGGCCGTGACAAACTTAGGTCTTGACAAGGTGTTATTCCGCCAATAGAATCTGACGTTTCCTGAGCAAGGTCATCTTCCTATTTCCGCAGCCATCCCTCCGTTTCCGGAGTGGGCCAGGCGCTGTGGGAGGCGGAGCTTACTTTCTGTCGTGTGCCGGTCAAGGGATGGTAAAGCGGTTTTGACAGTCCTGCTGGGAATAGGCTCTCTTACAAACCGTCACCAAAGCACATGGGCAGGTACCCAAGTGGACAAAGGGGGCAGACTGTAAATCTGTTGCCATTGGCTTCCAAGGTTCGAATCCTTGCCTGCCCACCATCCAAGGCTAACCGGGTTGAGCGCCGTGGGATGGTTTTTGGCGCAAGAGCGCAACACACTAGCGGCCATGATCGAGATGGCGGTTCTCCGAGCGCTTGGGAATTCATAGGCGCTCGGTTAAGCAAGCGCGGCCGGGCGGGCGTAGCTCAGTGGTAGAGTTCCAGCCTTCCAAGCTGGCTGTCGCGGGTTCAAATCCCGTCGCCCGCTCCAATGGAATTAATTTGTGAAAAATCTCCTCATGGAGAACCCTGCGAGGGGGACTGGCTCTCTCGGCGGGAGTTGGCAAGGTGGGCTTGCGGGGCTGAACCGGCAACGGAACGAGGTTCACATCCTGCAGCCGTTCCGTTGCCGACGAGAACGAGAAAGGGTGAAGCCGTTGTTCGTGAAGCGCATGAAAGAGAGAGAATCAGGAGAAAGCCCGGGATGTGCTTCGCGAGGGCAAGCGACGCGAGGCGAGGCTGAGAGAGAGGCCCACGTAGCTCAGTTGGCAGAGCACGTCCTTGGTAAGGACGAGGTCACGCGTTCGATCCGCGTCGTGGGCTCCACGCCGTGCTGGACCAGATACTGGTTCCTGGCGGCCGGATAGGCGTCTCAAGATTCAGGACTTTTGTCCAGACCGATGGGCTCTGGCCAGGAGCGTTCACAAGGTGTGCGATGCGGGAAACGCCGTACAGAAGTCATGGAAGCGACATAACCAAGGGAGTGGGCGATGGCGAAGGCGAAATTTGAGCGGCGGAAGCCGCACGTCAATGTGGGGACGATCGGGCATGTGGACCACGGCAAGACCACGCTGACGTCGGCGTTGACCAAGGTGTGCGCGGATCGGGGCATGGCCAAGTTCGTGA
>DATLZU010000005.1:0-29683 GCA_035573855.1 Nitrospiraceae bacterium | reverse complement strand
GGTGAGCAGGTAGCCGCGGAAGGCGTCTTCGGCGTCGACCGCCAGGCGACGAAGGACTTCGATCTGCTCGCGCGCGAGGTGGACTTGATGCCGCTTCTCCTGGAGCTGCAGCAGATGACGCACGAAGGCGAGATGCACGGCTAGCGCGACGAGCACGGGGACAAAACACCCGATGAGAATCAGCCAGAGCTTCTGCTGGACTTGGAGCTGACTCCACCATGTCCGCAGAGGAAAGATCATCGTGCTGGATCCGTGTTGATGAGGGACGGCGCTCGCCCGCGCGGGCGAGCCCGATGGTATTCGTCGCCTCAATGCGGTGTCAAGCCGGTAGCTTGTCTAAAAATAGCCCACAGCACATCACATATAGCGAGTAGTTGACAAGTAGCCAGTAGCTCCAACTTCTCTCTCATCATAGAGTAGAGTGAAGGACACCGAAGGAGGTCGAATGTGCTGCCAGCTATTTTCACAGCAGCGGGTGAGCGATGGGCTCATGGGACTTGTTGGGAAATGAAGCGGATATACGCCAACACTTCCTGCAGTTCGTCTTCCGTCAGTTTCCCTTGCCAGGCATGCATCGGGCTAAAGACCACGCCGTACTCGATGATGCGCAGGAGTTCTTCGTCAGACTTCAGCATCGAGACGGCACGATGAAAATTCGCCGGCCTCGTCCCCAACGAGGCAGCTTCAGGGCCGTCACCCCGGCCGCTGACGCCATGGCAGGCCAGGCAATGCCGTTCATAAACCGCCTGGCCGCGGTTCACGTCGGCTCCGCCGTCCTGGGCCCCCAGATCGGCCGCCATCATGCCAAGCACCGCGCTCAACATGATGAAACCGAATGCGCGCCGTAGAACCAGGCTGCGGTCCATGCCCTCAGCTCTTTTTGGCGGTGTGGGGGACGAAGGAAGTGATCATCTGCCGCATGTTCGTGCTCCCGCAGGCAGGGCATTTCACTTCGCCCTTCTCATGCTGTTGCAGGGTCAGCACGAGCAAGGATTCCTTCCCACAGTCTAGGCATTTGTACTCATACATCGGCATGGGTCGCTGCGCTCCAATTCCGAATTGGAATTGTGAATTATGAAAATTGGGAATGTTGCATCAAGTTCAGCATTCAGAATTCATCATTCAGTCGCTACTCTTTGGCCGCTTCCAGCCGCTCCGAACCACTCCATGCCGCGACCGCGTGCGCCATTTCGGCGAGACGTCTAGCTACGCGCCCGTAGATGCTGTCAGGCGGATAATCTCCATCGGGTGCTCGCTCTCCGGCCGGGATTCCGGTCAGGAGTTCCAAGGCTTCTTCTACGGTATTCACACCGTAGACGGCGAACGTGCCGGCTTCGACGGCGTCGACGACTTCGCGCCTCAACGACAGGTGTTTCGTATTGCGGGCTGGAATAATGACCCCATGGCGCCCCATGAGCCCGCGTTTCTTGCAGGATTCAAAAAACCCTTCGATTTTTTCGTTCACGCCACCGATCGGCTGTACTTCACCCAGTTGATTGACCGAGCCTGTGACCGCCAGCCACTGCCGCACGGGCACGTCAGCCAGACTGGAAAGGACCGCGGCCAACTCGGCGACGGCGGCGCTGTCCCCCTCGACCTCCGAGTAGGTCTGCTCGAACGTGAGGCTTGCGCTCAAGGCGAACGGATGGGCGCCGGCGAATTTTCCAGCCAAGAAGCCGGCCAAGGTCATCACGCCCTTGCTGTGAATATGCCCGGCCAGCTCGGCTTCCCGCTGGATGTCGATGAGTCCCTTGGTACCGACAAACGTTCGGGCGGTGATCCGGCAGGGGCGGCCGAATGAATAGTCGCCCAGTTGGTGAACTGACAACCCGTTGACCTGGCCGACAACCTCGCCCTCCAGATCGACCAGAATGGTGCCTTCTTTGATCTCGTCCTGGATCCATTGCTCGGGCAGGTTGGCCCGACGTCGCTTCCGTTCGATCGCGGTCTCGACGTCGGCCTGGGTTACCAGGCTGCGTCCTTCCTGCTTGGCCCAGAACGCGGCTTCGCGCACCAGGTCGCTGATCTGGCTGAATCGAAGGGAAAGCCGGTCGTGGCGTTCCGCGAGACGGAATCCCTCACGGAGCACCTCGGCAACCGCGTCTGCTGTGAAGTGGGGGAGCTGCTCATCGCGGCACAGGCGGGCGATGAACCGGGCATACTGCCGCTCCTGGTGCTCATCGTGGTGCACGTCGATGTCGAAGTCGGCTTTCACCTTGAAGATCTTCGAAAAATCCTCTTCATACGCTTGCAGGAGATGGTAGATGATCGGGGGGCCGACCAGGATCACTTTGACGTCGACGGGAATCGACTCGGGTCTGAGGCCGGCAGTCGAGAGCCCGAAGAACTCGCTCGGATCTTCGATCTTAACCGATCGCGTCTTGATGACGCGCTTCAGGGCATCCCATGAAAAGGGTTGGCGCAGGACATCAAGCGCGTTGAGGATCAGGAAGCCTCCGCTCGCCTGCAACAGCGCCCCAGCACGGATTTCGGTGAAATCGGTGTACATCACGCCCAGGTGGGCTTTCCGTTCGATCTTCCCGACGAGGTTGGCATAGGTCGGATGCGGTTCATCCACCACCGGTGCCCCGCTGTCAGCCTTGTGCTCCACCACGACGTTGACCTGGTAGCGGGTCAAGTCCGAGCGTCGTCCCGGCGGCTCGAGCCCCGGGATCGGCAACACCGGACTTTCGCGCGGAAGGAAATCCTTATAATTGGCGATCACGTCCTTACGGACTTCGTCCAAGTAGGCGCAGACCGCCGGCAGGTCGGCGTACCGATCTCTCAAGGGCTGAAATCGCGCGTCCAGCACATTGGCGACGAGTTGTCGATCCATCTCATGAAGCCGCTGCTCGGCTTCATGGTCCAGGGTATGGACCCGCACGTGGAATTCGCGGATTTCGCTTTCCAGCGTCTTTCTCCGTTCCGTCAGTTCGCGCTGCTCCTCGTCCGACAGGGCCTCAATCTCCTGTTCAGTCATTGGGCGACCGGCCCGGAGAGGGACCAACCCGAAGCCGATTGGCGTTTCCTCAAACCCGAATCCGCGCTCCCGGCAGAGCTCAGCCAAGTCCCGGAACAACGCTTTTTTCTTTCCTTCGGTTTCTTCGATCAGCTTGGCCTTCGCATCGAGATACTTCTTGGTCTCGAAGATCGCGGGAATTTCCCGCCGGAGTCCGTCGATGAATGCGGCCATGTTGCGCATGAGGGGCCGGCCTTGACCCGCCGGGAGAGCCAGGCAGATCGGCCGGGTGGGATCATGGAAGTTATTGACGTAACACCAATCCGGCGGGGCAGGCGATGACTGCGCCAACCGGGCGACCATCTGGCGGACAAGCGAACCTCTGCCCGTCCCGGCCGGCCCAGAGACATAGAGGTTAAATCCGGCGCTCTGCATCCGCAGGCCAAATTCCAAGGCCTCGACCGCCCGTTCCTGCCCGATAATGTCATCAAGCGGATCGAGTTCGCTGGTGTCTGCAAAGCCGAGCCGGCTCGGTTCGACCGTAGGCGCCAACATCGAAGCCGGCAGTTTGAACTTGTCCATCACGTCGGCGTTCATTCGATCACCGGCACGGGATTCACGGTGGTGGCTTGAGGACCTTTCTCGCCTTCTTCAACGTTAAACACGACCTCGGTCCCGTCTTCGAGTTCGTCGAATGACAGGCCGTGGAGCGCGTTCTTATGAAAGTACACCTCGCCTCCGCCCTCCATGAGAATGAATCCATACCCTTCTTCGGGGAACAGTTTGCAGACGACACCGCGGAACGGGGGAAGTGGCGGGGTGCGGATTTCGGTGCTGGCACGCTTTTCACGGAATTTGCGCAGTTCGATCGCGACGGCGTCGAAGGCGGCGCGGATGGCTTCCTCGAACGTCTTGTCCGCTTTCCGAGCCGTGATCGTATGACGTCCGGATAGGGTGATGACAACGAGTGCTTCGGCCACGTTTTTAAGCTTTTTATGGTGGCGGTTCTTGGTCAAGGTCACACGCCCATGAATCAGATCATTGTGACCGCGTTGCAGATCGTTCATCCGTTCCTCTATCTCGGTTTTCCATCGCGGCGTCATCGCCACGTTGCGGCTCTCGATTTCTAGGTCCATCGCGCCTCCTGATCCTGAAGAGAGGGTATCCATCCGTTGGATCAGCAAACGATATGCCTTGAGCAAACCCAGGCGGGGGATGAGAGGCTAAGGTGGGGGAATGAAGAAATTTTAAGGAAGGTTGGTCCAAGGGAGGTTCAGAGTGAGCAGAGAGGATGTTCAATGGCCGACACGCAAAAGTCCGCGCGAACATTCAACATTCCCAATTTCTTCTTTCCCAATTCTCATTCATTCCTGCTCCATTCTGGCCGCCTCTCCTTCCTGGCCACATATTCCTAGCCGGCTCACCGACTGGCGCATAATTCCTCAGTCTCTTTTCCAAGACTGCAGCCGAATGCAGCACTCCAAGGCATGTTTTTCGGGACAGGGAGCATGCCAATTCTAAATTCTAAGTTCCGAATTCTGAAGTTGTGGCGGGGCATTTCTGAAAATTTCCTTTATTGTCGATTTGGAACATGACTTGCGTAAGGAGTCTGTATGCCGACGCTCCAGCGAGCGAAGTTAGAAGCCTATTTGCGGCAACGATTCGGTTCCGCCACCCGGCTGATCTCCTTCGGACCCATCGGGAAGGAGACCGCAAGGGACAGTTATAAGCAATACGGATACGGAGCACCGGTTCGACTCACGTTTCAGGTGGGCCGGACGATCCGGCAGGCCGTGTTGGAGACAATGAGCCCCGGGCCCTTCGGCCACGAGCACATGGCGGACCGGGCGCAGGCCCTTCTCTGGGACTATGATTCTTACGGCCGCCTGCCGCGACATGTGAAGGCTCTCGATGTCGGCGCGTTCACCAAAGACCATGCGCTGTTTTCCGTCGCGGCCGCGCGCGAGTTCTTTGTGCTCACAGCTTGGGCGGAGGGGGCGAGCTATCACACCGATCTCGAACGGCTGACGAAGGAGAGCAGGTTGCGGGATCTCGATCGGCGACGCGCGGCTGGCCTGGCGCGTTACCTGGCGGCGATCCATCGGGTCAAACGGCGCGATCCCGACTTGTATCGGCGGAGGCTGCGCGAGCTGATCGGCCACGGAGAATGCATTATGGGATTGACCGACAGCTATCCGACGCGCTTTGCGTTTATCACCAGCGAGCTCCTGCGGTCGATCGAAGAAGCCTGCAACCGCTGGCGATGGCGCTTGCGGAACCGGACCGGCCGTCTTTCCCAAGTTCACGGGGACTTTCACCCGTGGAATGTCTTGTTTCGTCGCGGCACGGATTTCAGCGTGTTGGACCGTTCGCGCGGGGAGTGGGGCGAGCCGGCCGATGACGTGACGGCGATGTCGATCAACTATCTCTTTTTCTCCTTGTGCCGCTGGGGGAAGCTGCAGGGGCCGCTAGAGGTGCTGTTCCGTATGTTCTGGGAGACCTACCTGTCGGCGAGCAAAGACCGCGCGGTCACCAAAACGGCCGCGCCGTTCTTCGCGTTCCGCGGGTTGGTCATTGCGAGTCCCTTGTGGTATCCGGACCTGACCATCCAAGTCCGCCGGACCATCTTCCGCTTCGTCGAAAATGTGCTGGCCGCCGACCGTTTCGACCCTGCTGAGGTGAACCGGTACCTGCGGGAATGAGACAATGCCACTCGTGTAAAGAGACGAGTCTCTTTCAACGGCGATCGTCGATTGACCGATGATGAAACGACGAATTAATGCCTGCGTTCCGCTCGGAGAAAAGCGCGATCGGTGCCAGCCGCTCTACGTGAGGAGCTGGCGCAGGCCGCGCAGCGGAATCCGGACCCAGTCCGGGCGATTGTTCAGTTCGTATTTCAATTCATAAAGCGCTTTTTCGACGAGGTACAGGCGAAGCAGTTCTTCGGTCTGCGCCGTCGATTCGACTCGGCAGGCGGTGGTGCGGGCCGTCTCTCGGTAGGCCCGGAGAAAGGTCGTACACACCCACCGATACCAGTCGTCGGCCGATCTCTCGGCAAGACCGTTTGTTCGCGCGCGCTGTTCGAACAGGACCGCCGACACGGCATAGTGAAACGAACGCAGCATCCCCGCAACGTCGAGCAGCGGCACGTGCTTGGCTCGTCGCTCGCTCAGCGGGCGGTCGGGCTCGCCTTCGAAATCGATGATCACGAAGTCCCGGCCCGTGTGAAGCACTTGCCCCAAATGGAAATCGCCGTGACAGCGGATACGAAACGCGGCGGGCTGGAGGCCACGCCATATCTCCAGGCGGCGAGACAAACGTACGTTCCGATTGAGAACGTCGTCGGCCTCTCTGCGCACCTGGTCTGGGAGATCGGCCTGCCGCTGGCGCAGCAAGTCGAACACCTGGCTTGCCGACCGCACGATCGATTCGCAACGTTCCCACAGGTAGGCGGCGGAAACCGGTTCCGGCGCGAAGTCAGGATGAGGGGATGACGCCATCGCCGTGTGCAATTCGGCGGTGCGCTGGCCCAACAGTTGAGCCGAGTCCAGATACGGACCGAGCCGCGCTTCGGCCTGTTGCGGGACGGAGCCGTCAAGCAGCGCGGACAGCAGGTCCTCTGGCTCCGCCGTGTCGTCGGAAACCGTGGGAGTCGGCCGCTCTTGGGCGAAGTAGGCGCGCAGCGAGTCCAGCGTGTATCCCCAGGCGTCGCCCCGATTGGGCACGAAGCCTTGAAGGACGGCCAAGGTCGCCGGTTCGCCCGTCCCCCGGAAGTACTCGATCGCGCCCAGGAGGGGCGGGACATGGGGAAACCGTCGCTCGGTGAGATGCCGGCCGATTTCCAGGTCCGGATTGATTCCGTCTTCGAAGCGCCGATACAGCTTCAAGATTGCCCGTTCGCCGCACCGCACAGAGGTGTTACTTTGTTCCGCCGTGATCACCCTCGGAGCCGGCAGGGCGCCGATCGCGTCCAGCTCCGCATACGCGTGCGTGGAGGTCGCGATCATTTCGCCCGCTGTGCCGGCGAAGCGCTGGCCCTGCCCGATCGCCTCGAGCAGGGTCCTGGTCACGTCCGGGTTCCATAACGCGTCATAGAGAACGCCGTTGCCTAGGTCGTCGTCCGGGTTCGCGAACAACCGGCCGATCACCGCGGCGCTCGATTCGCTCTCGATCCGAACGGCCGCTTCACCGAACGCGGCGGCCAGGGGAATCTGGTATTGTTCGCTTTCTCCTTCCTCGTAAACGACGTGACTCAACAGCACCACGGCATGAGTCTTCGCCGTACGAATCGGAACCGCATCGCTCACCGTGACGGATTTGATCCGTCTGGCCTTTCCCCCGAACCAGCGGCGGGTCGGCAGCGTGTCGCGTAGCAGGGCTTCCAACGCCTCTTTCGTCTGCCCCTCCCACAGCGTGTCCCAGCGGCCGGTGAGCCTCGACGTCATGCGATCCATCGCGCCGTCCGTTCCTTGCACGGTCACAGGTAGTAGTCGAAGTCCCGTTCGGTCCGGACCCGGCGTCGAACCCGAAAAATGTGCGCCGGCACGGTCCGCGGATCGAGCTGGACATAATTTCTCGCTCCCTTCCAGAGATAGTACGTATCGGTCAGGAGGTCGTGGACCTGGTACGGTACGTCGGGGTTGATGCCGAGCTCGTCCAGCTTGAGTTCCACCCAGCCGGCATGGATGTGCACGGGGCTGAGGTTGACGACCGTCACCACGATGTTGGATCGATCTTCCGTACGCTTGCTGTAACACAGCAACTCGTCGTTGTCGACCGGATGGAACCGCAGGCTCCAGTCGTTCTGCAAGGCGGGATTGTCTCGCCGGATCGCGTTCACGCGGGCGATGAAGTCCCGCAGACTGTCCGGCCGCTCGATGTCCCAATGCTTGATTTCGTATTTTTCCGAGTCGAAATACTCTTCGCTTCCTTCCTCATAGGGACAGTGCTCGCACAGCTCGAACGCCGGGCCGTAGATGCCGTAACTGGCGCCCAGGGTGGCTGCCAGAGCTAGCCGGATCATGAATGCCGGCCGGCCTCCGCGCTGCAAGTATTCGGTGAGAATGTCCGGCGTGTTGGGCCACAGATTAGGGCGGAAATACTCCCGCACCTCCGTTTGGGTCAGCTCCGTGAAATATTGCATCAGTTCCGTCTTGGTGTTGCGCCAGGCGAAATAGGTGTAGGACTGGGTGAAGCCCAGCTTGGCCAGTCGGTACATGACCTTCGGCCTGGTGAAGGCCTCAGACAAAAAGATGACGTCGGGGTGTCGCCGTTTGATGTCCGCGATCAACCATTCCCAGAATGGAAACGGCTTGGTATGGGGATTGTCCACGCGGAAGATGCGGACCCCCTGGTCGATCCAGTAGGTAACGACGCTCTTCAATTCCCGCCACAGCTCCTGCCAATCCTCGGTCTCAAATTCCAGCGGGTAGATATCCTGGTACTTTTTGGGTGGGTTCTCCGCGTACTGGACACCGCCGTCCGGCCGTCGCCGGAACCAATCCGGGTGTTCCTTAACATAGGGATGATCAGGCGAGCACTGGAAGGCCAAGTCCAGCGCGATTTCGAGACCCTGCTCCCGCGCCTTGGCGAGCAGACGGTGGAAATCGCTCAGGGTGCCCAGTTGCGGATGGATCGCCTTGTGCCCGCCCTCCTCGGCGCCGATGCCCCAGGGGCTTCCAGGATCGTCGGGTCCGCTAACCGGCCGGTTGTTCTTTCCCTTGCGGTGCGTCCGGCCGATCGGATGAATGGGCGGAAAGTACAGCACGTCGAAACCCATCGACGCGATGTAGGGAAGCCGGTCTTCGCAATCCCGAAAGGTCCCGTGCCGACCTGGTTCGGAGGAACAAGACCGAGGAAACATTTCATACCAGGTGCTGAAGCGGGCCTTCTTACGATCGACCACGACCACCAGTTCTTTCTCATAGGTCGCGGCAAACCGCCGGTCGGCATGCCGCTCCATCAGTGTCGCCACCTCGTCGCTCAAGGCGATTCGGATCTGCTCCACAGGGTCTGCGCCCGCCGCCTCAAGGTCGTCGGCCGATCGGGCCAGCGCTTGCGCATCGGGACCGGCAGCGCGCCGGGCCACGTCCTTCAGCAACCCCGCGCCGATCAACAGGTCCACCGCTACGTCCTGACCTGCCTCGACTTTCTTGGCCAGATCGCGTCGCCACGACTTGAACCGATCCGCCCAGGCGGTCAACGTATACACGTACCGTCCCGGCTCCGCGACCCGAAACACGCCTCTCCAGCGATCGTTGGCTAGGAACACGAGCGGGACTTCGGTCCAATCAGGGTCCTGTTCCCTGCGGTACAGCAGCAGGCCGGAAAGCGCGTCATGCCCGTCGGCGAAGATGTCCGCTTCCACGACGACCGCTTCGCCGACAATGCGCTTAATCGGAAACCGGCCTCCGTCGATTTCCGGCGTAACATGTTCGATGACGACGCGGATTCTGCCTTCCGTACGCTGCATGTCCGCTCCTTCAGAAAACCAGCCGGTCGCGAACGGCAAACTGCCGAGAGCTGTTCGCCGACGCGTCCGCTTACAGATGCGAAATGTCTTCCTCCCGTTCTCGGGCGTCGCGGAGGCGGCGTTCCAGCGCTTCCTTTGCGATGTTTCTCCCGCCGAGGCCAAGCGCAATGGCCAGTGCCAACACGACGCCGCCGAACGTGATCGAAAAGGCCGCAACCACAATCTCCTTGGCGATCCCCAACTGAGTCAGGACCATCGCTGCCGTGAAAATCATGATCCCCCACCGGATCAGATTGGCGATAAGCCGGGCCTCCCGAATCTGTGCGTTTACAGCGGCGATCAAAGCCGCTTCGGCGAAAAAATTGGCCAGGAGCAGACCGAAGAGCAGCAGGAACAGTGCCGCCAGCAAGCTGGGCAGAAAGCCGAAGATGACATTCATCAGGCTAGTCGAGGCCGGCAGTTGGAGGGCGCCGAGGCCCATAAACGCGAACAACAGAAAAATCATCCAGAAGGCCAGTCGGCCGACAAGGTGGGCGGGAGACTGCCCGATGCCCGCCTTGATTAGCGAAGCGGTGAGCCCCCAGCGCTCGCAGAGCGAGTCGAACCGGACGGCACGGAGGAGGCGCAGCAGCACGACCTTCGCCAGCCACGCCGCCGCCAGTCCGGCCGCCACCAGGCTGATCATGGCGAGGAGATTGGGTAAGAACAGCGCGATCCGCTTCATGGTGTCCCGGAAGGCTTCGACCATCGCTTCTCGCCACAGTTCGCTCATCCCGCTACCTCCATCGCTGCAGCAAATACGGTTTCGTTGCTTCGTAGGTGGCACACAGCGATTCGACGGCCTGTTCGACCTCGGACTGGCCTCCGTCCTTCATGTCAAGCACGAAGGACGCGGTCCAGCCCAGGTAGAGGGGCGTCATGGCTTTCAGCAAGTGCTCCCGGTGCAGCAAACGCTCGTGATAGGCCAAGGCAAAGTCGTACACGATCTGGACCCAAAGTTGGACGGGCAGGCGAAACTCTTCGCTCTCGAGACCGCCCAACGGAAGCAGTTCGCTCAACGTCTCGTAAGGCAGGACGACTTCCCAGATCGGCAACAGGTCGCGGAGCCCCTGCTTGAACGCCTTCACCATGCGCGCCACGTTGATCGCGACCGGAGCCGTCTCCATTTCGAACGGGGGACCGAAGACCGGCACGGGCACGGAGGCCGTCACGTTTTGCCACTCCGTTTGGTAGCGCTCCATGAGCGTGAAGACCGCGCCGACCGCGCGGGTCAACTGCGCTGACAAGTCCGCCTTGCCGTCGCGAGGCGCGTGGAGTACCGGTCCCAAGTAGGCCTGACAGACACGCGCGTCCTCCGCCAACGCGGAGGTCAGCATCCAGATATCCAGACTCTGCCGGGTTACGACGCTTCCCCATTCGCCCTTGGCCGACCAGGCCGCGGCGCGCGCACCCGACACGCCGTAACCGCCGCCCGGCGCCTGGCGCGCGCGCTTCCCGTACAACGCGCGAGTCAACGGATAGACGACGCCGTTGCTCAGGCTCCCGTCGTATTTGTGACGGCGAAAGAGCGGCGCAACATAATCGAACCGCTCGTCGCGGATCGGTCTGATCAACAGGTCCATCCAGCCGGGTGTGATCGACAAAAGGTCGGCGTCGATCACTGCGCAAGCCTGCACCCGGAGGGCGGTGCCGATCGCGAAAAGGGTCCGGATCGCCTCCTCCATGGTTGCGGCACCCTGATACGGGGCGACGGTCAGCGGAGAAGGAGGCAGGGAAACGAGCAGCCGGAGCGGGGTCTTGAGCGCGGCGCGTTCCGCGATCGTCAGCGTCCCGTCCTGCGAGCCGCCGTCGCACACCGCGATCACGCAGCGTGCGTCCGGGAACCGCTCGATCAACCCTTGATCGACGGTCAGCAGCACCCGCTCGATGGTCTTAGCGTTGTTGTAGGTGGGCACTCCGACCAGAATGTCGGCGGCGCCGATCTCCGACAGCCGTCCGCGCACGTCGTGAGCGAGGAAGTCGAGTGTCATGGTCCGCTAAAGATCTTCAGCAAGGTCAGGTAGTCGCCGAGGTGCCGGGTGATCAGAAAATTGCGACGCACATGTTCCCGCGCGGCGCCGCCCATCCGGCCAATCAGCCCGGGGTTGTTCAGGAGGTGGCGGATACGGAAGGCGGCGCCCTCGGGGGAATGCACGGTATAGCCGGTCACGTCCTCGATGATCTGAGCCGCGATGCCTCCGGCCGTCCCGCCAATCACCGGCTTGCCTTTCCACATGGCTTCCGACACCGTTAGTCCGAATCCTTCTTTGAGGGACTTCTGGATCACAATCGTCGCCGCCCGCTGCAGGGCGTTGATCTCGAGGTCGGCTTCCGGCGGCAGTTGCAGCACGTGGATATCAGGGTCTCGTCCGGCGGCTTCCCGGACTTCGGCAAGCACCGCTTCTCCTTCGGGATCATGCGTCCCGCCGCTACCGGCCAAGACCAGTCGGCAGTTGTGATGCTTCTTGACCAGCCGGTAGGCCTGGATCACGCCGACCGGGTCCTTGAACCGTTCGAATCGGGAGACCTGCAGGAGGATCGGCTTGTCCCTCGGGATTTGCAGCCGGTCCATAATCGCGTGCACCTCGCTCCTGGCCAGTTCGCGGTTCTTGTGGCTCAGCGGGTCGATGGAGGGATGAATCAGAAATTGCGGGATCGGCAGGCGTTGGGTGAAATGGGGGAGCGAAAAGATCGCAGCGTCATACTTTACCACGTACCGGCGCAGGAAGCTCCACACCCGTCGCTGCGGCTGCGCGATGTCGAGGTGACAGCGCCAGATCCATGTGCCTTTCTTCCGATGCTCGACCAGCGCCGCGGGTTGTGGATCGTGGACCATGACGAGATCCGCCTCCAGGTTGAGGGTCTGGGCGTTCCGCTGGTTGATCTGCAGATAGGTCTGGTACATCTCCTCCGTGATCGTCTGCTCCTGGCCCTGCAGCGCGTTGGCGAAGCGTTTGGTGACGTCGAAGAATTCCTGGACGCCCGCGATGATTTCCCAGCGCGCCTCGACGCCCAAGCTCTTCATCATCGGCACGAGGCGGCGCAGGATTTCCGCGACGCCGCCTCCGTAGCGGACCGTGTTGACGTTGACGAAGCTCCGGCCCTTCACCAGCTCGCTGAGCCGGCAGAGAAAATCCACGGTTCCCTTGGGCGCGATCTCTCGATACTCGTCCAAGCTCGCGGTCATGGCGGCGGTGTCCTCACGCTCAAAACACTCCTGAACTGGCGGCTAGGATTGGGCGGTCGGCAGTCGGGAGTTCATAGTTCCTCGTTCAGATCGCGGTGCGTTCGATGCCATAAAGATTGTCCTCGCCGTCCTTCGAGCGAAGCAGGAACCAGTAGTACCCGTAGGGGCCTACGCTGAGTACGTACGGACGGTCGCCGATCGGGGGAAACCGGGACTCGCCGAACAGCTCGATCGGCGTCGAGCCGCGGAACTGGCTCAGGTCCAGCTCGACCGGCTGGGCCGAGCCGGCGAGATTGTGAACCAGGAGGACAGTCTCCCCGCGGTAGGCCCTCACGTGGACCAGCACCTTCTCGTTGGCGTGCGGGAGAAATTCCATCGTTCCGCGGCCGAACACGGGCCGAGCTTTTCTGATACGGATCAATTGCCGCATCCAGTTCAAGAGGGAATGCGGAGTCTGGATCTGCGATTCCACGTTGATCGCCTGATAGCCGTACACCGGGTCTGCGATCACTGGCAGGTAGAGCTTCGCCGGGTCGGCTTTGGAGAAGCCGGCATTCCGGTCTCCCGTCCACTGCATTGGGGTGCGCACGCCGTTCCGGTCGCCAAGGTGGATGTTGTCACCCATGCCGATCTCGTCGCCGTAGTAGACGATCGGGCTACCGGGCAGCGTGAACACCAAACTGTTCAGCAACTCAAGCTTGCGCCGGTCGTTCTCCAGTAGCGGCGCGAGCCGCCGCGCAATCCCGATGTTGCGCCGCGCCTGCGGATCCCGCGCATAGGCATAGTACATATAGTCCCGCTCCTCGCCGGTGCACATCTCCAACGTCAACTCGTCGTGATTCCGGAGAAAGAGGCACCACTGGCAGTTCTCAGGAATGGGCGGCGTGTGCGTGAACATGTCGATGATCGGCTGGCGATCCTCGCTCCGCACACTCATGAACAGCCGCGGCATGAGGGGGAAGTGGAACGCCATATGGAACTCGTCGCCGTCGCCGAAGTAGGGGCGCACGTCGGCCGGCCACTGGTTCGCTTCGGCGAGGAGGATGCGTCCGCAGTACCGTTCGTCGAGGTACCGGCGGATCTCCTTCAGATAAGCGTGCGTCTCGGGCAGGTTTTCGCAAATCGTGCCTTCCCGCTCGAACAGATAGGGCACGGCGTCGCATCGAAACCCATCCAACCCCAGATCCAGCCAATAAGTCATGACATCCAGCATGGTCCGGCGCACCTCAGGATTCTCGTAGTTGAGGTCCGGTTGGTGGCTGAAGAAGCGGTGCCAATAGTAGGCTTGCGCCTCCGGGTCCCAGGTCCAGTTGGACTTTTCCGTGTCGATGAAGATGATCCGGGCCCTGCTGTATTTCTGATCGGTGTCGCTCCAGACGTAATAATGACGCCGGGGCGAGTGAGGCGACCGCCGCGCCTCCTGGAACCAGGGATGCTGATCGGACGTATGGTTCAGCACCAAGTCCGCGATCACGCGGATGCCGCGCCGATGGGCGTCGTCGAGGAACACGCGCACATCCTCCAGTGAGCCGTAGTCCGGATAGACGCCGAAGTAATCCGACACGTCGTACCCGTCGTCCCGCAACGGCGACGGGAAGAAGGGCAGCAGCCACAGGCAATCGACACCCAGCCATTGCAGATAGTCCAACTTCTCCCGGAGGCCACGGAAGTCGCCGATGCCGTCGTCATTGCCGTCGTAGAAGGCCTTGACATGCAGTTCGTAGAAGACCGCGTTCTTGTACCAGTGTTCGTCGATGCTCAGCACGGTGTCCTTCCTTTCCGTTCGTTCACGGCTCGCCGGTCCGGTCCAGGAATTCATCGCAGGCGACCAGCAGGGCGGAACGGAGACGTTCCAGGCTCCCGACGTACGGGTTGATGGCGCGGAGCCTGGCCGCTAGGTCGGGAAGTCCCAACGCTTGCCTGACCCAGAAGGAGAAATCGCTTTCTTCTCGACGGAGGCGGACCCGCGCTTCGAACATGTGATAATAAATCGCGCTGGCGTCCACCTCCGCCAACGCGTTCCGGAATTCGGGCAGGGTGCAGGCCTGCAGACCGGTCGGTACCTCGATGATGCGGGACTGATTGAAATGGAACGGTTCCCCGAAGATGACCCGGGGTACGACCGAGGTCCGCGACAGATGGTCGTCGATGATCGAGATGATCTCCTCCCGCAGTTCTTCCAGGCTCGCAAAGTCGAAGGGGTCCAGCACTGCCAGCCGTTCCCCGAGCACCCGGTCGCGAACCTGGGTGACCACCCAGTGGGCAAAGTCGTTAGCATAGGCACCGGCGATGGCGCTGTGGCGCAGGAAATAACTGTGCGTGTGGAAGTAGACGGAATCGACCGGCACCTCTTCCAGCAGTTCGGCCAATTCCTTTTCGTCGTTGGCTTTCTTGCCCAGCAGTTCCTGCAACTCACTGCACCCGATGAATGTGAATGGCGTGGCCGCCGCACTCGGACGCCGCTTTTCGCGCTCCTGCGGCGTCATAATGCTCCTCCCCGTCCCAGGTAGCGATCCAGATTGTACGCGGCGCTGATTAACCCGATATGCGTAAAGGCCTGAGGGAAATTGCCCAATTGCTCGCCCGTCGGCGACAGTTGCTCCGCGTACAGTCCCAGGTGATTGGCGTAGCTCAACATTTTTTCAAAGATCAGCCGCGCTTCTGCCAGCCGCCCGGCCCTGGTGAGCGCTTCCACCAGCCAGAAAGTACAGACGCTGAACGTGCCTTCGCCGCCGGGCAAGCCGTCCGGCGCGGCCCGCCCGATGCGGTAGCGGCGCACGAGACTGTCGGACACGAGCTCTTGCAGGGTCTGGTCCAGCGTGGAGAGCATGCGCGGATCAGTCGGCGAGACGAAGAACACCAGCGGCAGCAGTAAGTTACTTGCGTCCAGTTCCCGGCCGCCGTAGTGCTGGACGAAAGCGCCGGCCTCCGGGCTCCATCCGCGGCGCATGACATCGGTGTAAATCCGGTCCCGTTGGGCCGCCCAGACAGCGCGGTCCGCCGGGAACCCTCGCTTGTCGGCGATCCGGATCCCCCGGTCCAGCGCAACCCAGCACATGACCTTGGAATACACGAAGTGCTGGCGGCCGCCGCGCACCTCCCAGATGCCTTCGTCCGGTTGGTCCCAATGGGCGCAGACGTACTCCAGCAGCTTGGTCAGGTTGACCCACAAATCATAGCTGATCGGACGGCCGTGCTTGTTAAACAGATAGACGGCGTCCATCAGCGCGCCGTATATGTCCAACTGCAGTTGTCCCGCGGCGCCATTGCCGATGCGGACGGGACGCGACCCCCGATGCCCGGCTAGGTGCAACAGTTCCACCTCGGGCAGATCGTGCCGCCCGTCGATCCCGTAGACCGGCCGGAGTGCGCCGTCCGGCTCGAGTTCGTGGCAACGGGCGTTCAGCCATTCCATGAAGCGGCCGGCTTCCTGCGTGAACCCGAGGCGCAGCAGGGCGTACAGGGTAAAGGCGGCGTCGCGCATCCAGGTGAAGCGGTAATCCCAATTTCGCACGCCGCCCGGATCTTCTGGCAGGCTGGTCGTGGGCGCGGCCACAATAGCGCCGGTGGGGGCGTAAGTGAGGAGTTTCAAGGTCAGCGCCGATCGCTGCACCATTTCGCGCCACCGCCCGTGGTACTGACACTGGGCCAGCCACTTTCGCCAGAATGCCACGGTGTCCCGCAATGCCGAGTCGCCCGACTGCGGCACGTCCAGCAGTTCAGCATCGGCGCAGGTATCCAGATGAACGAGGAAGAACGTCACGCTTTGGCCAGCGGACAGGGTAAACTCCGCGGTGCAGGTTCCTTCCGAGATGGTGAACGGAACCGGGCTGACTAACCCGACGGCCATGTCGCCGGCGCGAAAGACCACTCCGCGCTTGTGCGCGACCGCGACGTGCCGGTCCCGTCCATAGTTGAAGGCCGGCGCGCATTCGAGTCGGAAGTGGACCCTGCCTCGCGCCACCGAGACGATTCGGATGATCTGCTGGCGACGTGGGCGAATGCCCGCTTCGTCCTGCTCGATCGGCATGAAGTCGGTGATCTCCCCAACTCCCTCAGTATGCAGAAATCGGGTGAGCAGCACGTTCGTCTCGGGCAGGTACATCTGTTTGCGGATTCCCCGGTCAGCAGGAGCGATAACGAAGCGCCCGCCGCGCCGCTCGTCCAGGATCGCCGCGAAGAGGCTGGGCGAGTCGAACGTCGGGAGACAGCACCAGTCGATCGAGCCGTCGAGGCCGACAAGCGCGACCGTGTGCAGGTCACCGATCACGCCGTGATCTCCGATCGCCGCGCCCGGCGTGTCCTGAACGCTCATGCCTCCGTCCCTCCGTTCGGTCACGAGATCCGTTCCAGCAAGGCGACCGGACAGGTTCTGAAGATCTCAGCCGCCGGCAACACCTGGGTCCCTTCTGCGTCGGTCGTCTTCAGCAATTCGCCGGTGAGAAGGTTCCGATAGAGCGATCCGGACCGCCACGACGGTACCGTGAGCCACGTGTCACCCCAGGCGCTGCGTCCCAGAGGGAACGACGCGGCGCCACGGCCCAGTCCAGCCGCCAAACGGGTGACCGCCGCTACCACCGCCTGATCCCGGTGAATCCGCGCATAGGCGACCAGGTGGTCCGGCCGGTCGCCGCGCGCCCCCAATGGCACGTACTCGCCACGCAGGAAGAGATCGGTATGCTCGCGGCGGTATCGCAGGCAGCTCGTGGTCACGTACAGTTTGATCCGTCCGTCGGCGTAGCTCTCCATCAGCCGCGCGACCAGGCCGCGCCGATCCGCTCCCGCTTCATCGCACGCCTTCTGCAGATCGGCGAGCAGGCCGGTCCGAAGGTCATAATCCACCGGGCGGCGGTTGTCGGGATCGACGAGGCTGAAGTCCCACAGCTCTGTGCCCTGGTAAAAGTCCGGAATGCCGGGCGCCGTGATTTTGAGCAATACCTGTGCCAGCGAATTGCAAGCGCCGTAGCGCGCGATCCGTTCCTGGAACGGCAGAAAATCCTCCAGAAAGGGGTTCGGCTTGCTGCGGTCCAGCAGCGCCGCGATAAAACGGAAGACCGCGGCTTCGTAAGCGTGGTTCGGATTGACCCAGCTCGTGTGGACCTTGGCCTCCCGCAACGCCTTCTGCATGTAGCCCTGGATGCGGTCGCAGAAGATCCGATATTCGCGGTCATCCGGTTGCGTCAGGGGCCAGACGCCCAGCAGCGTCTGGTACAGTAGGTATTCTTCGTTCCGGTCCGGCGCCGGCTGGCCGTCCACCTCGGTCTTCAGTTTCTTGTTCAACCGGCTCCAGCCGGTGACACGCACCCGCCACTCCTGCGGCAGTTCCGACAGGACGTTGATCCGGGCCCGCACGTCCTCGCTGCGCTTGGTGTCGTGCGTCGAGGTGGCTGACAGCGTGCAAGGCCAGCGGGCCTGGCGTTCGCGCATGCGCTTATGAAACAGGGCCGGCGGGACGCCGAACTGTTGCGGGTCTCCCCCGACCTCGTTCAATGAGACCAGCCGGTTGTACAGGTAAAACGCCGTGTCCTCGATCCCCTTGGCCGTCACCGGACTGGTGGTCTGTTGGAACTTCATCACGAACTGCAGTTGTTCCCGCCGGTCCTGCACGGTGCGCTCATCCCACTCTTTCAGCAGCAGGGTCTGGACGAAGTCGAACACCAGCCCGCTAAGGGCGGGGTTGCGCCGCTTGGCTCGGGCGACTGCCTGCCGGATGTACGTCCGATCCCGCTCCAGGACCGGCTCCGGGCCGTCGGTGACGTAGGTCCGGTAAACCGGGAAACAGGCGATGATTTCTCGGATCGCGTGCGTCAGACTGTTCAGGGTGAAATCGCGCGAGCGGCGGTCCCGCTCCGACAGTCGATTCAACTGGTGCCCGAGCACATTGATCTCGCTCGCCATCGAGACGCGCATGATGAGCTTTTTCGTCTCGTAAATCAGGTCGGCGTAGGACGGGCGGGTGCGGGTGAACCGCGCATACGTCTCGTCCATCGCCCGTTCGTGGGCCCCTTGGACGAACAGGCCGTTGACCAGGTTCAGGAAATCGTACCCGGTGGTGCCGTACACCGGCCAGGTCTCGGGCAAGGCCTCGTCCTTATCGAGGATTTTTTCCACCACGATAAACAATGGCCGGTCCGCGGCGGCATCCTGTTCCGAGGAACGCGGCAATTCGCGCGCCGCCCAGGCCTGCACCTGCCGGAGGTAACGGCCGGGGTCGTAAAGCCCGTCGACGTGATCGATGCGCAGACCCGTCACGACCCGCTCTTTCAACAGCGAGAAAATCAGTTTGTGGGTCTCACGGAGCACCGCCTCGTCTTCCATGCGAATGGCCGCCAACTCGTTAATATCGAAGAAGCGCCGGTAGTTGATCTCCTCGGATGCCACGCGCCAGAAGGCCAGCCGGTACGGCTGGTCGTTCAGCAGGTCGTCGAGCAGATCGAAACTGCGCGGATCGCCCTTGGTCCCGTTGAAGCGATGCACGTTCTCCTCGATAAACGCCGCGATGGTCGAACTGTCCCGCGCCAGCGCGGCCAGGCGCATCCGAGCGATCTCCTTCTCGCGGTAGCGTTCGCGCACCTTCGGCGGATCGATTTCCGTGCGGGCTGGCAGGTGGCGCAGCGCCGTGATGATGCTTTCGAGCTCCTGCACGTGCGGGGCGTCTTCGCCGGTCTGCGCGATCAACTGATCCAAGCGATAGGAGAGGATCTTCACCCAGGATTTGGGCGACACCGGCAGGGTGTGGTTGTAATAGCGGACGACGAAACTCCCGTCCACGAAGGCCAGCGCGATCTCTCCGTTTTCCAGTACCGCGCCGTAAAGATCGCCAAGGATGGGCAGCAACACCTTGCCGTCCAGTTCGCGCTTGAGCGGGTGCCAGTCGATGTCGAAGACGTTGGCGAAGCGTGAACTCGGCCCGTTTTCCAGTACATCCAGCCACCAGCGGTTGGCTGACTGTCCGATGCCCATGTGGTTCGGAACCAGGTCGAGCAGGTGTCCCATGCCGTGGGCTTGGAGCGACCGCACGAATTCCCGGTAGTCGTCTTCCGTGCCGAGCTCGGGGTTGAGGGCCGTCGGATCCACCACGTCGTAGCCATGGGTGCTGCCCGGCACCGCCTTCAGGTACGAGGAGGCGTAACAGTCTGTGATGCCGAGAGCATGGAGATACGGGACGATGCGCGTCGCCGCTTTGAAGGGGAAAGCCTGGTTGAACTGGATGCGATAGGTCGCGGACGGAAAGCGCGGCCCGCCGGCTGTAGACAGCTCCATAGTCACAGTGTCCTGGGGGAAAGTGGCGAGGGCTGACCTCGCGGCAACACGACCAGGCCGGTCTTTGTCACCGCCTGATGGCGCATCCGGTCCTCCGCCGGATCGAATCCGATTTCGGCTCCAGCCGGGATCACATTAAACCGGTCCGCAATCACGCGGCGGAGTTGGGCCTTCGAGCCGATGACCGCTCCGTCCATGATGATGGATTCCTCGATCCGCGCGCCGTGCTGAATCACGACGTGCCGGCCAATCACCGACCGCGTGATGTCCGCGTCGACAATCAGGCTGCCCTGGCCGATCATGGACTCGTCGATCCGCGACCGGACCAGACTAGCCGACGGCGCGTCGTACTTGTCGGTCAGGATCGGCCACTCGGTGTTGCGAAGATCGAAGATCGGTGCCTCCCCCAGCAAGTCCATGTGGGCCTGCCAATAGGCGTCCAAGGTTCCCACGTCCCGCCAGTATCCCCGCTCCTCGTAGGGTTTCAGGCCTGGCACGTCGTTGGACAGAAAGTTGTAGGCCATCACGCGATGGGTGCGGAGCAGGCGCGGGATGATGTCCCGTCCGAAATCGTGGGAGCCCGGCCGCGCGGCGTCCTGTTCCAGGATCTCCAGTAGCACGTCGGTGTTGAAGAGATAATTGCCCATCGACGAGTAAGCCTGTTCGGGATCGGTCGGCATGGGTTTAGGCTGCTTGGGCTTTTCTTCGAAGCCGAGAATCCGATCTTCCTGGTCCTTGTGTCCGACCTCCACGATGCCGAAGCCTTTGGCCGCGTGGAGAGGAACGGGAAGGGCCGCCACCGTCACGTCGGCGTGACGGGACAGATGAAACCGAACCATCTGGTTGATGTCCATTCGATAGATATGATCGGCCCCGAACACGGCTACCAGATCGGGATCGAAATCCCGGATCAAGTTCAGGTTCTGATACACCGCGTCGGCGGTGCCTTCGTACCAGCCGCCCCGGGCTTTCATTTGCGGTGGCACCACCGTGATGAAGTTCTGCTTGATCAACCCGCCGGTCCGCCACGCCCGGCGCAGATGTTCGATCAAGGACTGCGACCGATATTGGACCAGCACGTACATCGCCAAGATGCCGGAGTTCAAGAAGTTGCTGAGGACGAAGTCGATGATGCGGTACTTGCCGGCGAATGGAACCGCAGGTTTGCTGCGGACCGCCGTCAGCGGCATGAGGCGCTCGCCCTTGCCGCCGGCCATGATCATAGCTAGAACTCTGGGTTGGCGTCGTCGCTCCACCATCGCTCCCTCATTTTCCCGCCGGAACGGCGGATTGCCCCTTCCGTCGACTAGACCTATGATACCCCTGCTCCATGCCTTACGCCACCGCTTCGGCCCGCTTTGAAAATAGCCAGCGGCAAAGACTGAGCAGCCTGTGGCTTTACCCCGTCTTTCCTCTTTTTCTCTCCTTTGTGAGTCTCGCTTTTATCCTGCACGAGCGAGCGAAGGCTCGTAAACGGCCGGAGCGGAAACGGATCGCGCGGCTTTTGACATCGTTTGAAGCGCCTTGCTAGGGTGAGTTGCTTTATGCATGCAACCCGATTTCCACGACGGTTGCCCTCGCGTGTCTTATTCACGCCCGCGGACGTGACGCCCAGCCGGACGCTGCTGGTGCGGCTCGGCATGGTCCTCGCGCTGCTGGCCGCGGTGATCCTTCTTCTCTGGCTGGATCGGGCCGGGCTCTGGGACCAACTCGACGGGGAAGTCTCCTTTGGCGACATTGTCTATTTCAGCATGATCACCGTGACGACCGTGGGATACGGCGATATCGTGCCGATCACGCCGCGGGCTCGTCTGATCGACGCCCTCATCGTCACCCCGATCCGCGTGGTCGTGTGGTTCCTGTTTCTAGGTACGGCGTATCAACTGGTCATTCGTCAATACATGGAGGCGTATCGCATGGCCAAACTGCAAGCCAGGCTGCACGAACATGTGATTGTGTGCGGCTTCGGCTACACCGGGCTGTCCACTGTGAAGGAACTCCTGGCGAAAGGCCTTTCGCCCAAACGTATCCTGGTGATCGATTCCGAGGAACAGCGGGTGCGCGCGGCCGTTGAGACAGGGGTTGTCGCCTTCCAGGGCGATGCGACGCAGGAAGCGATCCTCAAGGACGCAATGCTCGAGCAAGCGAAGGCGCTCATCATCGCCGCGGGCCGGGACGACACCAATGCCTTGATTCTGCTTACCGCCCGCCATCTCCATCCGTCGTTGCGCATCATCGTCAGCGCCCAGGAGGAAGAAAACGTCAAACTGTTCCGACAAGGCGGTGCGAACACCATCATCTCTCCGGCCACCTTTGGAGGGTATGTCTTGGCTGCTGCCGTGGAGCATCCGCGCCTCGTGCACTATCTGGAAGATCTGCTGACGGCCGGGGGGCGCATCAATCTGGTCGAGCGGGCCGTCCGTCCGGGGGAGATCGGCAAGCGCGCCGGGGATCTCAAGCCCGATGTGCTGCTCCGTGTGTACCGAGGCGGCGAGGTGCTTACTTTGTGGGATCTGCAGGAACGGGAAACGCTCCGAGCAGGCGACATCCTGGTCCTGCTTCAACCGGCTCGACCTGCTCAAGAACCGGGCTAGCCCTTGCATCCGACTTGGACGGCCGGGCCGATCGTTTCGCGCCTTGGCGAAGCCAGCGTGCCCATTTGCCCTATGGCGCTATCATGGATCCGATTTCAGGTAGATAGCTGCCGTATACGCGGCGAGACGGACGGCCGCATCGCCATGTTCGGGCGCCAGTTCCTTCGGCCAACAGTCTTCTCCGCTTCCGCCAAAGTCTGCGGCTTCGGAGCACAGCGACAAGCGCCACGTTCCCTGCGGCGGGTGCAGGTTGAAGGAGGCCGGCCCCTTGTTGAATCCCAAGCAGATCAGCGCGGCCGAGCCGTCGGCGGCCCAGCGGTGCAGGGTCAGAATCTGCTGCGCGTCGTCGGTCCGGACGCGGTGTCCGGCCTCGCCGGATTCCGAGGCGGCGAGGGCCGGAACGGATCGGCGCAAGGCGATCAATCGGCAGTACCAGCGGAGCAGGGCCGCTTGCTGCGGATCGGTCGGCTCGCCGGGACGCACCCGCGAACGGTCGAAGGTCGTGGGATCCTGCGGATCGGGAATGTCGCCCGTCCATCCGAAGGCGGCGAACTCCGCCTTCCGTCCGCGGCGGACGGCTTCGACGAGGCCCGGGTCTCCATGATCGATGAAATAAAGGAAGGGCGCGCGCTCGCCGTATTCCTCACCCATAAAGAGGAGCGGAATGTTCGGAGTCAACAGGACAGCCGCGGCCACGACCTTCAGCGCGCCGAACGAAATGAGCGTGCTCAGGCGGTCGCCGCGGGCACGGTTGCCGACCTGGTCGTGGTTTTGGGCGAACACGACGAAGCGCGAGGGGGGCAGGCCACGGGACACGCTTCCGTGACGCCGCCGGCGATAGGCTGACCGCTGCCCGGTGTAGACGAAACCGTCCTGCATCGCCGTCGCCACCTGGTCGAGCCGCCCGAAATCCTGATAGTAGCCGTCCCGTTCGCCGGTGAGCAGCGCGTGGAGCGCATGGTGGAAGTCGTCGTTCCATTGCGCGTCCAGGCCATACCCGCCCTCCTCCGGCGGCGCGATGATGCGGATGTCGTTCAGGTCGCTCTCGGCGATGACCAGAGCGGATCGTCCCAGCCGCTCGGCTTGCGCGTGGACCGCGTCGGTCAGTTCGCGCAGGATGTGGCGCGCTCCGAAATCGTAGATGCCGTGAACGGCGTCCAAGCGGAGTCCGTCGATGTGATATTCGGTGATCCAATGGAGCGCGTTGTCGATAATATATCGCCGGACCTCGTCGCTGTCCGGACCGTCATAGTTAATCGCCGCTCCCCATGGGGTCCGATACCGGTCGGTGAAGTAGGGCCCGAAGTCCCCGAGATAATTCCCCTCCGGCCCCAGATGGTTGTACACGACATCCAAGATCACGCCTAGTCCCTTGGCATGGCAGGCATCGACCAGCAGCCGGAGTCCCGATGGCCCGCCGTAACTCGCCTGCGGCGCGAAGAGATAGACCCCGTCGTACCCCCAATTTCTGGTTCCGGGAAACTGGGCGACCGGCATCAACTCGATCGCCGTCACGCCCACCTCCCGCTGAAGATAGTCCAGCAGGGGAATGACGGCCTGAAAGGTACCTTCGCGCGTGAAAGTCCCGATGTGGAGTTCATAGATGACGAGCCCATCGCGCGTGAGGCCACGCCAGCCCTGATCCGTCCACCGGAACGCGTGCGGGTCCACGACCGCCGAAGGACCATGCACCCCCTCCGGCTGAAAGCGCGACGCCGGATCAGGTCGCTCCTGCTCGCTGTTCAGCACATACAGGTACCGATCGCCTTCGACCACGCCCGGCACGTCCGCTTCGAAGTAACCGAGGTCTTGCACCTGCAAGGGAATGGGACGGCTGTTGCGTCCGAGCAGTCGGACCGAGACTGTCTTCGCCCGGGGAGCCCATACTCGGAAACGGACGCGGTCAGGGCCGAGAAGTCGCGCGCCCAGATCAAGTTGCCACGGCCGACTCCAATCCATCGCGTGCTCCACGTCAAAATGAGTTTGAGGTCAGAGGTCAGGAGGAGGAAGACGAACCCCTTGCCTGGTGCCTCGCTCCCTTTTCTCCCCTTTGCGAGAGAATGAGCCTATGCTACGGGGTTCGACAGCCTTGCACAACCGGAAACACGGGTGCGTTGCGCCAGGCGGGTTGCCGCGGCTATAACTTACACCGCGTGCGTTCTGTCTGGCAGGAACCCATGCACGTAGCGCATGAGAGGCCTCTGGCCGTTGACCGGTGACCATTTCTTTTTTTATAGGAGTGCTCCGAGATGAAAATCTGGCCTGGTCGCCCGTATCCCCTGGGCGCGACGTGGGATGGAGAAGGAGTCAATTTCGCGCTGTTTTCGGAGAACGCCACCGCCGTCGAGCTGTGCTTGTTCGACGGGCCGCATGACACACGGGAGACCCACCGGATCCGTCTCGAAGAACGCACCGACCAGGTCTGGCATGTGTATCTCCCTGAAGTGCGGCCAGGACAACATTACGGCTATCGCGTGCACGGACCCTATGCGCCCCAAGAAGGGCACCGCTTCAATCCCGCCAAGCTGTTGATCGACCCGTATGCGAAATCGATCGCGGGTACGGTCGAATGGTCGGACGCCATGTTTGGCTATCGCCTCGGTGATCCGGAGGCGGACCTGTCCCGGGACGACCGGGACAACGCCGGGAATATTCCCAAATGCGTCGTGATCGATGAGGCCTTCACCTGGGGCGGCGACCGCCTGCTGCGCACGCCCTGGGAGCGGACCATCATCTACGAAGTGCACGTCAAAGGACTGACGGTGCAGCATCCGGAGGTGCCGGAGGCGTTACGAGGCACTTACGCCGGCCTGGCCACTCCTCCGATCATCGACTATCTCACGGAGTTGGGGGTGACGGCGGTCGAGCTGCTGCCGGTTCATCACTTCGTGCGGGACAAGCATCTCCACGATCGCGGGCTGACGAATTACTGGGGTTACAACACCATCGGATTCTTTGCGCCGGACATCCGGTACGGGGCCTCGCCGGTGCGCGGACGCCACGTCAAGGAGTTCAAGACGATGGTCAAAACGCTCCACAGCGCCGGGATTGAGGTGATTCTGGACGTCGTGTACAACCACACGGCGGAAGGCAACCATCTCGGGCCGACGCTGTCGTTTCGCGGCATCGACAACGCCACCTACTACCGTCTGGTCCCCGATCAGCCTCGATACTATATGGACTATACAGGCTGCGGCAACAGTCTGAACGTCAGACATCCGCGGACGCTCCAGCTCATCATGGACAGCCTGCGCTATTGGGTGCTGGAGATGCACGTGGACGGCTTTCGCTTCGACTTGGCCTCCACGCTGGCGCGCGAGCTTCACGATGTGGACCGGTTGAGCGCTTTTTTCGACATCATTCATCAGGATCCGGTCCTGTCCCAGGTCAAGTTGATCGCGGAGCCGTGGGATTTGGGCGAAGGCGGCTATCAAGTCGGCAACTTCCCGGTGGGCTGGGCCGAGTGGAACGGCAAGTATCGGGATACCATCCGGCGGTTCGTCCGAGGGGACGGGGGCCAGGTGGCGGAACTGGCCTACCGCCTGTCCGGCAGCAGCGACTTGTATGAAGGCGGAGGACGACGGCCCCATGCCAGTATCAATTTCGTCACCGCTCACGACGGCTTCACCCTGCACGATCTGGTGTCCTACAACCACAAGCACAACGAAGCCAACGGCGAGGACAACCGCGACGGGACCGACGACAACCTGAGCTGGAATTGCGGGGTCGAAGGCCCCACCGCCGATCCGGCGATCAACACGTTGCGCGAACGACAGAAGCGGAATTTCTTGGCCATTCTGCTCCTGTCGCAAGGAGTCCCGATGATCTGCGGCGGCGACGAGATCGGGCGGACCCAACGCGGCAACAACAACGCCTATTGCCAGGATAACGAGCTGAGCTGGTTCGATTGGAAACTCGACCGCTCGGCACGCGAGCTGTTGGCGTTTACGCAGGGCCTGATCGCGTTTCGTAAGCGGCACCCGGTGCTCCGGCGGCGGCGCTTCTTTCAAGGCCGTCGCATCCGGGGCTCCGAAGTGAAGGACCTCGCCTGGTTTCGTCCCGACGGCAAAGAGATGACCGACGAGGATTGGGGCTCCGGCTATGCGCGGTCTCTGGGGTTGCGCCTGGCCGGGGACGCCATCGAAGAGACGGATGAGCGGGGCCAACCGATTCAGGACGAGACCTTGCTCATCCTGTTGAACATGCACCATGAACCGTTGTCCTTCACGTTGCCGGCGCATAAGCGCGGCGTGCGGTGGGTGCCGGTTCTGGACACCGCGCTCTCAGGCGAGCGGAAGCCGCTGAAGAAGATGTTCAAGGGCGGGGAGTCATACGAGCTGGAAGCCCGGTCGGTCGTGGTGCTCCGCCTGCGGCAGAAAACCTGAACCCCGTCATCCCGGCTCCAGCCCGATTTCACAGTCGATACGCGCGCCGGTTTCCGCATCGAAGAGGTGGGACACCATCCGGTCGAGCGAGATCGTAACCTGATCGCCGGGTTGAAGCCGATCGGTCGCATCCGCGAGACCGACGAGGATCGTTCCCGGATTGTAACCGCCGAGTTCCGCACTCACCCACAGTTGGCTCCCCGAGAGTTCGGTCAGCCGCACCGTGCCGACGATGCCGTTGCTCCCACCCGCGGCGTCGGCCGCACACATCCGCACATGTTCCGGTCGGATGCCAAGCGTGACGGCCGTGCCGGCGGGTGCTCCGCGCCGCGTCTCGACTCCCGCAGGCAGACGGAAACGGATCGGCCCTGCCCGAACTTCCCCGTCTTCCAGACGCGCATCCAACAGATTCATGGGCGGGGAACCGATGAATCCCGCAACGAACCGATTCGCTGGTGCGTCGTAGAGGTCGCGCGGTGTGCCGATCTGCTGAAGGCGACCACGATCCAGGACCGCCAGACGGTCGGCGAGCGTCATAGCCTCGGTCTGGTCGTGAGTGACATAGATCATGGTGGTCTTCACGTCGTCGTGCAGTTTCCGCAGTTCAGCCCGCATGCCAGCCCGCAGTTGGGCATCCAAATTGGAGAGCGGTTCATCCAACAGAAACACCCGAGGCCTTCTAATCAGCGCGCGCCCCAACGCCACCCGTTGCCGCTGGCCCCCGGAAAGTTCCCGCGGGCGGCGTTCTAGAACGGTTACGAGCCCCAGGAGCTCGGCGATGCGCCGCACCTCGGCAGCAATCTCCTCGCGGGACCGGCTGGTCCGGCGCTTCGCCACGTGGAGCGGAAAGGCCAGGTTTTCCGCCACAGTCATGTGCGGATAGAGGGCGTAGCTTTGAAAGACTAGTGCGACATCCCTCGCCCGCGGCGGCAACTCCGTCACATCCAAACCGTCGAAGAGGATGCGACCCTCCGTCGGAGTATCGAGCCCGGCGATCAGATGCAGCAGCGTGGATTTGCCGCAACCGGAGGGGCCGACGATCGCGAACAGTTCTCCATCGCGCACGGTCAGCGTCAGCCCGGCAAGTACGTCGGCTCGGCCGTAGCGCTTGCTGAGCTTTTCAAGTCGGACTTCGGCCATCTTGCCTCTCCGGCCAAAGGGGAGAGAACGGTGAAAGCCTGGAAACGAGCCGATCGCTAGCAGCGTATCTACATCGTTCAAAGCTGCAGGCTGTTCGCTATGGTTCACGCGGAACTCGTAGTTCCGTGCCAGCGGATCAGTTGAGCTGATCGAAGGCGTCGATCTGTTTAAGGGTATAGCTCAGCGCATCCCAGAGTTTTCCCTCCGGTGACGTGCGGTCGCTCGTGCGGACATCGCGGAGAGACCGTTGCAAAGCCAAAAGCGGTTCATAGGTCCGCCGGTCGGGCAGTTGCCCCAAGGCCCAGACCACCTCGGTCTTGAGCGCGACGTCGTCCGTCTTGAGCGCGTCGAGCAGCGGGGGAATGATCGCTACGTTCCCATGCAGGGCGCCGACTTTCCCCAACGCCTTTGCGGCGGCGAGCTTCAGCGGGGGACTGCCGACGTGCAATGCCTCGATAAGCGCGGCCAGGCTGTCTTGTTGGCCGATGTTGCCCAGGGCGATGGCCGCCGCCGCGGCGATCTCCGGGTTCGGGTCGTGGAGCAGAGTCCGCAGGTCGGGACTCGCCGAGGCGGCGAACAACTCGCCGAGCGCCCGGATGATCTTCACCTTGCGTGTGGAGGGCTCATCAGTTTGGCGTAACAGCGCCAGCAACCGCTCTTCCTGTTCCCATTCCTGAGTGAGGATCACTGGGAAGTCATACGCTTCCAGTCGCGCCCGCAAGTGCTCCAGGGCAAACGCGCCGGGGTCCTCTGCCTTTGCCTCTGCTGCTGCGGCAATGGCATCGGCAAAGTCGGTTCTCACCTCCCGACGCCACTCCGAAGGGCGGTCCTGGACCCAGTAGGTGAGTTGGCAGGCTGGCCCTTTCCAGGTGCGCAGCGGCAGATCGGGCAGATCGGCATCGCCTCCAAGAGAGGTGGTGCCTTCCCATACCTTGCGCTGCTCGCATTTGACCTTGAGGATGGCGTCATGCGGCTGGGCCGGATCGGTCAGTGTGGTATAGCCAATCTCGGCGAGTCGGCGGACGACAACGTCGCGGAGGGGAGTGGGGTCCGCTTGGCCATGGTCGGTCAAGGCTAGGACGTTGACGAGCACCCGCTGGATCTGCCGCAACTGCTGTTTTTGGTCCGGCGTGCGGATCTCCCGCCGTGCCTGACTTTCCGAACTGGCGAATACAAGGGCGATGAGTAGCACGGTGAACGAGTATCCTACGATCTTCATCATCTTGCCTCCGTAATCGCGCATTGAGCCGACTCGATGTACCTTACTCGAGGTGGTCTCCCAGTGCAACTCCGAGGGGAAAGAAACCCGGGCAGTCTGGGAAAGTCGGCCGGGTAGGACGCAGTTCACTGGTCGCCGGGGGGCGCTTCCCGATCATGTGGGTTGTATCGAGCCGGAACCGAAGGCTCTGGAAGCCGATGGTCCAGCGGAAGCAGGACATCCGCTCTCGGGGTCCCATTTCGCAACGGAAGAGACATTGTACGGGATCCTGAGCGAATTGAGCGGGGAGCCCGTGACCCGAACAGTACGAGGGCGATCAAGGTCAGGCTTCCTCCGACCAGGAGGAGACTGCTCCGCCGGGTGGTGCGCGCTCCGTCCTCGTACAGGGCGCCGGCCACCTGCGCCACGCCGTCCAACACCTGATC
>DATLZU010000004.1:0-5732 GCA_035573855.1 Nitrospiraceae bacterium | reverse complement strand
ACCGGCTGCGTCGTCGTTCCGGTCGGATCGATCCGGATCGGATTAGAGGACGTTCCACCAGCGACCGGGCCGCCAGGGCCGGGCAGCGCGATACCAACAACAGTCTGGTTGACCGTGCCAGCGCCAGTGTCATAGTCCAGGGACGCCGTGTCCAACTGGTCAACTATGAACGTCCCAGTTCCCGCGTTCGCGGTGACAGTCCCCGCTACCGTGAATGTGCCGGTCCCAGCATTAGCCGTCACGGTGCCACTGACCGGCTGGGTGGTCGTCCCAGTGGGATCGATGCGGATTGGATTCGCAGCATCGCCCAGATCCGCGGTATTGCCAGGATTACGAAGCTGGACTTTACCGACCAGATTGGAGCCAGCATTGAGATTGGCCGAGACAGTGCCACTGACCGGCTGCGTCGTTGTCCCGGTCGGATCCACCCGAACAGGGTTCGTGGCGTCGCCAAGGTCGGCTGTATTCCCTGGATTGCGAAGCTGAACCTTGCCAACGAGGTTCGAACCAGCGTTAAGGTTGGCCGAGACGGTCCCGCTGACGGGTTGCGCGGTGGTGCCAGTCGGATCGACGCGCAGAGGATTTGCCGCAGTCCCGCGTTCGGCAGCTCCGTCCGAAAGGAACACAGGCCAGCGGTTGGCTTGACCAGCAGGCGAGCCCTGGTTAGCAGTAACCGTGCCGCTGACTGGCTGTGTCGTAGTGCCGGTGGGATCAACGCGAACAGGCGTTGCCGCGTCGCCCATGTTGGCCGTATCGCCGGGATTCCGGAGAAATACTTGGCCAACTTTACGTGTCGCACGATCGGCGACATCCATCGCAAGGTTTCCTGACGTATCGGTCTTCAGTACACGCAAGTTGGAACCATCTGATCCGACCATGATTGAGATGGTGTTGGTCGCAGTGGTCCGCAACCTGGCGGTGAGCGGGCCGCCTGAGGTGAAAGCGGACACGCGCACCCTGACATGGCTGATGGCACCAACCCAAGCGAACGAGTAATCGCCACCAGATGGGTTCGTCAGAGACGTGGACAGGACGCCAGTCGCGGGGTGCAGGAACCACACCTGAAATGGATATGTGGCTCCGCCGTCGTTGCTTCCTTCGGCTACCACCGTTCCTGTAATAGCCGTGCCCGAAAAATTCACGGCCGCCCCGTGGTAGGTGGAGAGCGCGATGGACACCGCGTCATTGAGCGCTCCGAGCGGGCCCTGCGACGTTCCGTCTCCTGACGCCCCGGCGCATCCAGACTGGCAGTTGACCATGAGGATGCGGTTGGCATCCATGCGTGGAACGCCGACATTGCCATCCGTGATAGGTGGCGGCGTCGTATCGTAGAGCGCCCCCATCGGCGTGATGGACGTCGTGCCGCCAATGAACGTCGAGTTGTCAACCGCGCTCGTGTCGCCAGACGAACCACCGGTAATCGGCATCGGATTGCCCGGTCCGATCGGGACTCCGTTGGAATCAAGAATCCTGACGGCACTCGGGGCTTGGGCCATGACTTGCCATGGCCCAAGGAGGAAAAGGACAAGCGCGGCGAGCAGGCGACGAGCGATCATGGTCGTCTCCTGCGGTATGTGATCCTGGCCGTCCCGTTCGTCGTTCCGGCCCGGATCAGTCGGAGATTAACCAGTTCCCGCTGCGTGAACGTCCGCCGTTCTCCGTCGAACGCCTGGTGCCCATCGTTGGAGGTCGGCGCGCCGCCGTCGATCCTATATCTCACCGGACCAGCCTCGAAGGTCACCTCAGCCTCATCACACTGAGCAACCTTGGTTTGATCGGGTCGGACACCACCGGTCGTAGCGTCAATGGATAGGACTTCGTAATCAAACGGCCAGAGCTTCATCCGCGACGCCGCAACGCAGCCAAGATATTGGCAAGATCGTCCTTGGCTTTGAGGCCAATACCCACCACAGCACCGATGATGCCTGCCATGGCCACGACAATGGCCAAAGTACCGAATGCACAATACTTGGATGGCATGGTGAGAACGATCGGAATCATCATGGCGCTCCCGGCAGCGGTGCAGAGGAGCGACACATAGGAAGTATCTGTCAGTCCGCGAGATCGCCACTCCTCGGCGATCTGGAGCGCGCTGCCAGCCAATAGAGCCAGCAGGGCAAACGGCATCAACCACTCCATGATTCCATCTCCTCTGCTGTGGTGGTCGGTTTGGTGCCATTGTGGCACAACTGGATGATAGACAGCAACTTTGCCCGGTGGGCAAAACCTACTGCCTGATCTATCTCTTCACAAAATTCCCGGCGCGGAAGCCACGCACTTCAGTGCGGGGAGGAAGCGCCGACTCTTGACAAAACGACTCATGTCGACTGTGATATCATCATGGAACGAACCATCAAGTGCAAGATGACTCCGTCTCCGAAACAGGCCGGGGCCTTGCAAAGAACGGCCGAAGCCTTCGCGGAAGCCTGTCTCATCGCTCTCAAGACGGCTACCGAAGCCAAAACGACCAACAAAATCAAGGTCCAGCACCTCTGCTACCGTAAAATCCGGGAGAAAACCGGTCTCTCCTCCAACCTCGCCATTCGTGCTATTGCTAGGGCATGCGCGGCGAAACGAAGCGCGTCGGCTCATGGCAGAGAAGTCAAGTCCTTCAAACTGACATCCATCGACTACGATCAGCGAATCTTCCAGTGGCGAGAAAGGGACGAACAGGTTTCCGTTACCTCTGTCGAAGGACGACTTCGTATTCCCCTTGCTCTTGGTGACTATCAGCGAGAGGCTCTTCATGGAAAGAAACCGACCTGCGCTAGGGTCGTCATGGACAAGAAGAAGAGATGGTTCGTTCATATCGTGATCCAAGAAGAGCCCCACATTCTCCCGCCCGACAAGCGGGGACTCGGTGTCATCGGTGTTGACCGAGGTATCTATAACATCGCGGTTACGAGTACCGGCAAGTTCTATGGAGGAAGGAAAAGCCTCCACGAAAGAAAAAAGGCTCTCGCGCTTCGGGCTCGACTTCAACGGAGGGGCACAAGGTCCGCAAAAAGGGCCTTGAAACGGCTGTCCGGGAAAGAAGCCAGACGAGTGCGAGACCTGAACCATGTCGTCTCCAAGAAGGTTGTCCAGGAAGCCTGTGAGAGGAACCACGCCATCGCACTTGAGGATCTCACCGGCATCCGGTTCCGTAGAGGCATGAAGGTGCAATCCGGGAAGAAAAGTCGGACAATGATCAACGTGTGGCCCTTTCGACAGCTCGGTGACTTCATCCGATACAAGGCCGAAAGAGCTGGGGTACCGGTGATCGAAGTTCCAGCCCGCCACACATCCCACACTTGCCCTCGATGCCATGCCACTGGAGACGATGTGAAGCGAAGCGGGCCGCACTTCCAGTGTGGTGTTTGCGGTTATCGCGTAGCCGCAGACCTTGTTGCCGCTTGCGTGATTGCCGAGAGGGCTATGCCCTGCCCGGCAAGGGCTGCAGTCAACCAGCCTATTGTGGCGAGCGAGTTGCATCCGCACCTCCTCAGCTACAAGCCCCCGACTTCAGTCGTGGGTTGTTGACCCACGTCCAGCCCTCGCCCGGAGCCACCGCGATCCAGAGCGCCAGGGCGACCAGGAAGTGGTTATGCGCCCGTCTTGCCTCGGACCAGAACCGCCGCGAACATGTGCAATCATGTCGGCTAGTTCCACGATTGTAATCATAACCCGGCTTACAGGCCTTCTCCGGCGAAATACCCATCATCATTGACCTTGCACACTCTTTGCTTTTCGGTGGACGCATAACGCGGGCTCATAACCCCGGGCGCCCCTGCCAAGACGGATCCCATACCGGCAGCCGACTGACCGCCTCGCTGAGCCGCGCGTCTCGGACCTTCATGTAGACCTGGGTTGACTTCGGATCTCGGTGCCCCAAGATGGCTTGCACGAGTCGGCTGTCCACACCCTCATCGAACAGATCCGTCGCCAGCGTGTGGCGAAAGCGGTGCGGTGTGCAGCTCAGCACCCCAGCGCGCTCCCCCCAACCGCGAACGATCTTCTCCACAAGCCTGCGCCGGAACGGCCTGCCGGTGCGCGGATGAGAGAACACCCAGTGCTGAGGACGCGCGGTCTCCATGCGACCGAGCACCCAGTCCATCAGCACGTCCTTCAGGTATGGATGCATCGGGATCGCCTGCTTCCGACCCCCCTTGCCTTCGGTGTAGATGGATCCGGGGACGACCAGCCCGGACGGCAGGCACACGGGTGAGAAATCCAGGTCGCCGACCTTGAGGTTGCAGATCGGGGTCACGCGTAGACCGGAGTAATAGAGCACGGCCCTCAGCACACGCTCAACCCCGGTGAGTTCCAAGCGCATCAATCGGTCGCGCTCATCCGGCGTGAATGGGCGCGGTAGCCGATCCGGCTTGCGCGGCCGGTCGAACTGATCCACCGGATTCCGATCCCAGAACGACTTCCGGCAACCCCACCTGGCGAACTCTCGGAGGGCCGAGTACTTCCGCGCCATGGTTGACGGGCGGCAGCCGTTCTCCGATAGCCACAGGAAGTAGCGCCGGACAAGATCAGGCGTGAATGACAGCACCGAGTCGTGCTGGGCGAGGCGTTGCATCTGGTTGAGATCGGAGCCATAACCGGACAGCGTTGATTTCGGAGCCCCGGCCGCAGCCCGCTCCTCAAGAAATAGCGCGACCGCTCTCGACAGTTTCATCAACCGCCTCGGCGTTCTCCCGGCTTGGTTCGGCGCCATGGTTATACCTCGGTTGCTGCCGCTGTCAAGGGCACCCACCCTCAAGCACGGCGAGTACCTTGGCCAGCGTGCGATTCGCCCTCATAAGCATGAGGGCCAGCACGATGTTTGACACCACAGCAATAGTGGTGAGCAGCAGCGCAGAGGAGCGAAAACTGATCACCTTCCCAGCAGACGACGACAGCCAGGCAATCCAGCCGAGCATTGAGCGCGAGGATGCGCGACGCTTTGCTTTCATCAAAGTCGATACGGCCCAGACTCGTAGCCGCATTGCTTACAGACGAACCAGACCAGCGTCTCGACGGCCCGAGCGTCTTGCTTGCGGGCCTCGAATTCAAGGTCGGACTGGAGGCACTCCGGGCAGCGTATCATCGCTACCCCAAGATGCTCACTCCTCCGGGTCAGTCGTCATCAGCAGCACCAGTAGCAACATCCCGAGAACGATTCCGACGATGAGCCCAAGAAGGAACGCAAACCCGCACTCCTCAATCACGCCTTGGAGGATTGCGGTCCGCGCGGCCTGGGCTTGAGATCAATCCCATAGACGGCCTTGATCCTGCCCCCGATCGACTGCACGGATCCCGGTCTGATACCGAGTGCTGCCGCGATCGCCCGAGAGGACGCCCCCGAGTTCCAAAGCGAAACGAACTTCTTGATCCTCTCAGGAGAGGTCACTATCCCCTTCGGCCCCCTACGCCTCGGTGCCAGATCCACACCGCGCCGACGGAGCGTCGCGGCCATCACCGCCACCGACCTCGGCAAGAGTCCCACGACCTCAGCAATCGCGGCCGGATGCGTTCCAGAGTTCCATAGCTTGGCGAACGTCTTGACCCTGGCCGCTGTCCAACGCTGCCCTCGCGTTACTGGCACGGCTTCTGTTCCTCCTGACGACGCTCGATCTCGTCCAGTCGCCGCCGACGCTCCATGGCCGACCAGAATAGTCCAGAGCACTTCCGGCAACGCATCACCCCGGAGATATCCATGTGCGCTGGGCACATCGATCCAAAGGCGTCATCCCAAGATCGGC
>DATLZU010000003.1:0-32243 GCA_035573855.1 Nitrospiraceae bacterium | reverse complement strand
ATGGCCCTTCCCGCTCTGGTATTTTGCGACACTTCATTCTTCTACGCTTGCCTTGATCCCAAGGACACCAACCATGCAAGAGCGCAAGCCCTGGTCACGGAATCGGCCGCCGCCGGCACGACGTTTTGCACCACCTGGGATATCATCAGCGAAACGGTGACACGGCTGCGGTACCGGCACAACTTTCAGGCCGCGCTCGCGTTTCTCACTGATGTGAAGCCCGGCCTTCGCATCGTCGCCTGCGGCGATCGTGTGCGGGAGGAGGCCGAACACATCTTTTCGATCGTACGCCCGCGATCGTCGGCTCTCCTTCTGCGATTCGATTTCGTTCGTTGTCGTCACCACACTGCTCGATCATGTTCCGTGCCTCACCTTTGATGCAGATTTCCGCAGCCTTGGTTTGACCGTTCTGCCCTGATCCATCACTATCGCCTGCTCCGCCCGCTCATTCCTCCATCCAGCGGCGCGAAGGGTATGGCGGGGGCGTTCGATGGATTGAAACGAGCGGCTCATCCGCGATGCCGTTTCAGTTTGCCTGTGCCGGAGGATTTTATCTCAATCCGATCCGGCGCCCCGGCGCGGCCGGTTGACTTACCAGTTTCCGAATGGCTTCAAAAAGCGATCGAATGTGTCCATCGCGGCGCGCCGGAGACCACTCCAACTCGAACATGAAATCGCCTGGGAATCGCTCCCGATTCCGCTTGACCGCCTGCACTAGCGCGTGAGCCTCAACTCCTTACAGCTCAGCCAGACCCGTGCTGAGTATGACCTTGTGCCCACGAATCAGAAAAATCCGCCGTTCGACTTTCTCTTGGACCAAGAGGGAGCGATCACGCCTCATCTGGCGCCTATCCTGTGGGACCCCCGCCGCCACAGCCCTCCCCGCACCACCATCGCGGTTTTGCCCAGGCCTGTCGGCACATGCACCAAGAGGCTCGCATTGCCCCCTTCCCCTCACCCTTGCCCTCTCCCACGGGGCGGAGAGGGTTGTTCCGTCAAGGTCACGGCGCGGGCGCATCGGCCGGCTTTGCCTTCCGATCCGGTTCCTGTAGAATGCTGACCATGGCCTTCGATCCCGCGAACCCGCCCATCTGGCTGCGCAAGCTTCATGTGACCGCGGCGCAGATCAGTCCGATGGATTATCCGTCCACGCCGGAAGAGGGCATTCTGGCCGTCTGCCGACTGTCGGATGAGCATCTTGCTTTAGCCAAAGCCTTTGCGGCCGCGCTCTATTCCCACACACCAGAGGCCGAGTCCGAGAAGCCATGATTCACCTCCTGCCGTTGGTAACGGCGTGACGACAGACGATCTCCATGAAGAACCAGCGTCACCCCTTTCACCCGGCCTTCAGTCTCTTTTGGCCGATGTCCTGGCTGATCTCTCCACACTGTCCGTTCCCCATTGTCTCATCGGAGCCGCGGCTCTCGGAGCTTGGGGGCGGCCTCGAGCCACGCACGATCTTGATCTGCTCATCCTCGTCGATCAGGGTGCCAAAGAACGGCTCATCGCTCGCCTGTCATCGTCCGGTATCACAGTCAATCGGCAGTGGCAGGCGGCCAATCCGATGGCCGAAACCAGAGTGACTCGTTTTGTCTCGCAGCGTCATCCCGACTACCCGCTTGATCTTGTCTATGCCTCAGACCGACATGAACGCGAGGCATTGAGACGGACACGGACGGTCCAGCTTCATGGGCTCTCGCTCTCCGTCGTGAGCCCGGAAGACCTGATGATCCTCAAACTTAAAGCCGGCCGGCCGACAGATTTTGACGACGTGATCGGCATCGTCAAGAATCCGCACCTTCGACTCGATCTCGACTACCTCTGGAACTGGGCGGATCATTTGGGTTTGCAGGGCGAACTGCATTACGTGCTCCAGGCAGCCGGAGGCGAGGGCTAGCCCATCAGCACCGGCCCTCTCCTTTTGCCTCGTCACTCCGCTTTCCATTGCCCCCGCAAGCCGTTCTCGCACCCCTCAGCGTGCACTCCGTCGTCCCTTTCCCCCATCCAGCGGTGCGAAGGGCACGGCGGGGTTGAACTGATTGGCCGGATTTAACGGATTGTCCGGATGAAACTGATTCGCCGGATTGAACGGGTTGTTCGGGCGGAATTGGTTGACCGGATTCGCCGGATTGCCTGGGTCGTAGCGGTTCGCCGGGTTGAAGGGGTTGTCCGGATGATACGCGCTGGCGGGATTGAGCGGATTGTCCGGCCGATAGCGGTCGGCGGGGTTGAAGATGTTGTAGTCGCGCTCATACTTCGGATCGAATCCGCTCTCGGCCCAGACCGGCGCGGCAGCCAACACGAACATGGTCATGACCAGTGCAGCGTCTCGCATGGCCGCCTCCTTTCGCTTTCCCTCCCCCCTCTCCCCGCAAGGGGAGAGGGGGGACGATGAAGGGGTTCTCGCCCTGCCCTTTCCCCCATGGGGAGAGGAATGTTTAGCTGGCGACGAGCGTAGCACGCACCTATGACATCCGAGGTCATGTTCGCTGACATTTTCTACGCTGTGAATTCTTCCAAGCCTACCGGCACTTATCGGCACCGGCGGGGAGCCGCCAGCCGGACCCAGTGACATCCGAGGTCACCCTCTGAAGACAGTTGTCTGGTCTATCTGGTGCGCAGTCCGTCTCGTTTATTTCGTGCGCGAGATCGGAGAAACCAGACGGACGAGACAAACCCGAGAGACCAGATCGACCAATTCCGAGGACCACGTTTACGATCCCTCCAAAATGTTCTTGGCTTCTTTCTTGACCGCTTGGCGCAAGGAGTCCGGCCGCACCACCGTGACACCGCTGCCGAAGCTCAGGACCCAGCCGACCAGTTCCCGTGTATCCGCCACCTGCAAGGCCATGCGGAGTCGGCCTCCCTTGAACGGAGTCAGTTTCTGGCTCGGATGCCAGACGCGGTCGCGGACCCAGGCAGCGGTCGCCTGGTCAAATAAGAGTTCCACGTCGATGCGCTTGCCTCGCATGACGGTCAGGGCATCCTGCACATAGGCATCCAAATCAAACCCTAACGGCATTTGATACGGATGGTCCGTCAGGGTCACGGAGCGAATACGCTCGACGGCAAACATCCGCACATCGTTCCGCAGATGGCAATGGCCGACCAGGTACAGCCCGCCCGACGCATACCACAATCGATATGGATCAACCTCCCGGCGGGTCATGCGTCCCCTAGACGCCGAGTAGTACCGCATCTGGACCGTCCGGTGCTTGTCGATGGCCTGGGCCAAGCGGTCGATGGTCTCGCGGTGCTGCCGGTACCGTTTGTGCGGGCCGATGCCGACAGACAACATGTCTTGCACCCGGCCAAGGTACTGATGGCTGCCCGGCGGCAACACGGCTGCGGCCTTGTTCAACGCGGAATCCAGCGCGGACCGGATATGGGTGCCTTCGAGCGGTTTCAGCAAATGCCGGCTGATCAGGAGAGCCATCAGTTCGGTCGGCGAGAAGGTCAGAGGTAAGTTGCGGTAGCCGTCCATCAGGCGCCAGCGGACGCGGCCGTCCACGCGTTCGCTGATCAGCGGAACCCCGGCGGCCTCCAGCGCCTCCAGATCGCGCCGGAGCGTCCGGGGGTGCTTGAGATACTCGGGGGACAGCGCCTCCCGCAACTCTTCCAGGGTGAGGCCGGCACGCGAGGCTTCGAGCTTGTGTACGATGAGCCATTGGCGGGTGAACTGCTCGTTGCGCGGCATCGCCACGTTCCTGGAAGGAGGGTCGTAGGATACCTAGTTCTCTCAGACCGGACAAGGTGCGACGGGAGCGTCTCGCCTTGACTCATTCCTCGCCCCCTGTTAGGGTGGCCCCGCCTTCGCATCCCATCGCACCAGAGAGGTCCAATGTGTCCGCCTTCGCCATGATCACCGCGTTCGGTCAGGATCGGCCGGGCATCGTTGCGGGTTTGGCCGAAGGGCTCTACCGGCTCGGCTGCAACATTGAAGATACCTGCATGACCAGGCTGCGCGGCGAATTCTCCATGATAGTGATGGTGCGCCTGCCGGAAGGGCTTTCGGCAGATCACCTTTCCGAACGTCTTACCCCCCACATTTCCGAAATGGGCTTGACGGTGCTCTGCCGGGAGCTTCCAGCTCAGGCGGCGCAGCGGACGCCGGTCTCCGACGCGCCGCTGTTCATGCTGTCGGTCTACGGCGCCGATCACCCCGGTATCGTCGCGCACGTGGCGCGGGCGGTGGCCGATCACAACGGCAACATCACCGACATGAACACCCGGGTCATCGGCTCGGAGGACCGGCCGGTGTATGTCATGATTTTGGAAATCCAGCTCCCGGCACAGGTCCAGCCAACCGAACTCGAGCAGGCCCTCGAACAACTGAAGCCGATGCTGGGCGTGGATCTCACCTTCCGCCCCATCGAGCAGGTTCGGCTTTAGGTCGCCGTGGCCGTCCGTCCGATCCGGCTCTACCCCGATCCGATCCTCAAAGAGAGGGCGAAGCCGGTCTCCTTGGACGATCCGACATTGCCGGGCCTCATCCAGGACATGCTCGATACCCTGGAGGCGTCCCCCGGCGTCGCGCTCGCCGCCCCGCAGATCGGCCGCTTGCTCCAAGTCATCGTGGTCGATGTGACGCGCAAGAACGGCGAGACCAGCCACGGGCTGGTGGTGTTGCTGAATCCGCGGATCGTGGATCAGGACGACCGGCGTCTCATCCGAGAGGGCTGTTTGAGCGTTCCGGACTACACCGGCAACGTGTTGCGTTACGGGAAGACTGTTGTGGAGGGCTTGACGCCGGAGGGCCGCACGAGGACGCTCATCACGTCAGACCTTGAGGCCCTCGCCTTTCAGCACGAGGTGGACCACCTGAACGGCACGCTGTTTCTGGATCGCATCCAGTCATTAAGCACGGACTTGTTCAGGAGGAAGCAGCGGTAACGTCGGACTCGGTTGAACGGGCCGGCTGGGCCGAGGGCGGCGGGTCATCCTGCCACACAAAACGCGGCTCGAACAGAGGCTGGTAGCGGGGCGGAACAGGAACCGGAAACGTCAACACCTCATAGGCGCCGGCAACCGTACGGGCGACGAACATCCCCAGTCCGTCGATCGGTCCTTGCACCGCACCGGTCACCCAGCCTTCCGCTTGACCAATCCGATAGATTTGCTTTGGCAGCTCCATCCAGCCGGTGCTGAAATTGATCGCGCCGCGCAGGAGTTTCATCCCGGCTTGCCGCCAGATCGGAGGCTCCTCAGTACGGCCGACGGCCACATCTCCGATCAGCAAGACTGCACACAAACCAAGCACCCGGCACTTCATCCCCGTCACCTCACCGACTTTCCGTGTTCAGCGTTCAATGATCCCGCACGGCTACCATACCCAAGTTGCAACCCGTTGTCTATTTGGTTAAGGTACTTCCGATGGACAAAGCCCTCGCGCGTCAGATCCTGCTGGCCTGCGCGAGTGGGGTGTTGTATCCCCTCTGCTTTCCCGACTTCGATCTTGGCTTCCTTGCCTGGGTCCTCCTGGTTCCGCTTCATTTTGCCATCGAGCCGGCGTCGCCGCGCCAGGCTTTCCGAATTGGCTGGCTCGCCGGGCTGATCGGGTTCACCGGCACGATGTCATGGGTCGTGACGGCCATGCACCTCTACGGCAAGATGCCCCTGGCGGCCAGTTATGCCGTCATGGTGGTATTGACCACCTATCTCGGGCTCTACGTTGCCCTGTATGCCGCCGGATACACATGGCTCAAGCGGATGGCTCCTTCGGTGCTCTTTCTGACGGCTCCCAGCCTGTGGGTGTCGCTCGAACTGCTACGCACCTATGTCCTGTCTGGCCTGCCCTGGGCCCTGCTCGGATATTCCCAATATCAATGGCTCTCGATTATCCAGATCGCGGACCACACCGGCGTGTACGGCGTGTCGTTCCTGATCGTGCTCGTGAACCTCGCGCTGACCGAACTGATAAGCTGGGTTTTCGCCCGCCTCCGCCGGGACCAGGTCGGATTGGCTTGGCAGGCCCCGGCCGCCGCCTTGCTCGCCATGGCGATTGCAGGGATATACGGGCACAGCGCCCTACAGGTGGACGCGCGTTCTCTCGATGTCCGAACGCTGTCCATCGGACTGGTGCAAGCTAATATCGATCAGGCGCACAAATGGGACGTCGCATACCGTGAGGAGACACTGGAGCGCTACCGTCGCTTGACGGCGCAGGTGGCCGCTCGATCCGATTTGATCATCTGGCCGGAAGCGGCGACCCCCTTTCTGTTCGAGCTGGAACCGCAGTACCGATCCGAAGTGACCGCCATGGCACAAGCAGCGCGCGCACCCATTCTTTTCGGCAGCCCGGCGCTCCGATACACCCCCGATCGCCGCCCGTACCTGTTGAACAGTGCGTATCTGCTCTCGCCCGCCGGTGAGATCCAGGGCCGCTACGACAAACAACACCTGGTCCCGTTCGGCGAATACATCCCGCTGCACTCGTCGGTGCTCTTTTTTCTGGACAAACTCGTGGAGGGCATCGGCGACTTCGAGGCCGGCACCACCCCCACCATTCTGACTGTACGGCCGCTCGCGGCCTCCTCGCCGCACGCCGACGATCAAAAACCGGAAGTCAAATTCGGGGTCGTCATCTGCTACGAAGTGATTTTCCCGGATCTGGTTCGCCAATTCGCCCTCAACGGCGCGGAGTTCATGGCGACCATCACGAACGACGCCTGGTTCGGCCGCTCAGCCGCTCCCTATCAGCATTTCGGGATGGTCGTTTTCCGCTCGGTGGAGAACCGCGTGGCTTTCGCCCGGGCCGCCAATACAGGGGTCTCCGGTTTCATCGATCCGTCCGGACGCATCCTCAGCGCGACGCCGATCTTCACGGAAGCGGTGCTGATGGGTTCGATCCCCGTTCAACGTCGCCCGACGTTTTACACGCGATACGGTGATGCCTTCGGGTACGGGTGTGTTATAATCACCGGACTTTTCTTGACGGCCGCGCGCTTCCGGCGCAATGGTCACGACCATCGGCAATAGGCTCTGGGCTCCGGCGGCGCGCTCAAGCTTTTCCCCAGAGCCCGATGCGTGAGTGCCTCTCGCTTCAAGGAGCTGTCCATGCTTGACGAAATCCATGCGCGGGTTCGAACGATCGGTGAGCGGATCAGCGAACTCCGGAGGCATCTTTGACCTCCCTCGATTGACTGAGGAATTGAACAGCCTGAACGAGCAATCAGCGCATCCGGACTTCTGGAAAGATTCCCAGGCTGCCACGCGACTCAGCAGGAAAAAAGCCGCCATCGAGCGGGAACTCAACCGCTGGCGCGAGATCGAGCGCCGGCATGGTGATCTTTGCGCGATGGTGGAATTGACCGAAGAAATGGGCGACGCCGAGCTGGAACAGGAACTCTCTACCGAACTGAGCCGGCTCGAAGCCGACGTCAACGCCTTGCGCATCGAACTGCTGTTGTCCGGAGAACGGGACGGCAGTAACGCCATCCTCGCGATTCATCCTGGCGCCGGCGGCACAGAATCTCAAGACTGGGCCCAGATGTTGCTGCGAATGTACGTCCGCTGGGCGGAACGCAAAGGGTTCAAGGTCGAGACGCTGGACCTACAAGCGGGCGACGAAGCAGGCATCAAAAGCGCCACGCTTTCGATCGCCGGGCCGTACGCTTACGGTTACCTAAAGGCCGAAGCCGGCGTGCATCGCCTGGTGCGGATCTCGCCGTTCGACGCCAACAAACGGCGGCACACGTCGTTCGCTTCCGTATTCGTGTACCCGGAGATCGAAGAAGACGTGGAGATCGTGATCGACGAGAAGGATCTGCGGATCGACACGTTCCGCTCCGGCGGCGCCGGCGGGCAGAACGTCAACAAAGTGGAGACGGCCATCCGCATCACCCATCTCCCCACTGGGATCGTGGTGCAATGCCAGAACGAGCGGTCGCAACTGCAGAATCGGATGGGCGCAATGAAAATCCTGAAAGCCCGTCTCTACGAACTGGAACAGCAAAAAAAGCAGGCGGAGTTCCAGGCGATTGTGGGAGAGAAAAAGGAAATCGCCTGGGGAAACCAGATCCGCTCCTACGTGTTTCAACCCTACCAATTGGTGAAAGACCATCGGACGAATCTCGAGGTCGGCAACGTCGAAGCCGTGATGGACGGCGACCTGGACGAATTCATCGAGGCGTATCTGAGACAACAACTGGCAGCGGGCAGCAGATAGCGAACCGCCATGACTGTGCGCACAACTCGTTCGCTCGTCGCTACCGGCTAAGCTTATGGAAGACAACGACCAGCGCCTTCAGCGGATCAAGAAACTCGAGACGCTCCGGCAACTCGGGGTCCAACCGTACGGCACGCGGTTCGAGGTCAAAGACCGAGCCGGCGACCTGATCCGTCTGCACGGACGGAAGTCCAAGGAGACGCTGGAGCAGGAGCGCATCGAGTGCACGCTGGCCGGCCGCATTGTGGCATTGCGGCGGTTCGGCAAAGCCGCCTTCGCCGTGCTCCAGGACGGCGCGGACCGCCTGCAGGTTTATCTCAAGAAGGATCTCCTGGGCGAACAGACTTACCGGATCTGCGAGGAGCTGGACCTTGGCGACTGGATCGGCGTCACCGGCCGACTGTTTCGCACCAAGACCAACGAGTTCACCGTCGAAGTCCGTTCCCTGACCTTTCTCAGCAAGGCGTTGCGTCCCCTACCGGAAAAATGGCACGGCCTCACCGACGTGGAAACCCGCTACCGCCAGCGGTACGTGGACCTGATCGCCAACCCCTCCGTTCACGAGATTTTCATCACCCGCAGCCGCATCATCGCCGCCATCCGTTCGTTTCTGATCGAGCGGGGATTTCTGGAAGTCGAGACCCCGATGATGCATCCGATTCCCGGCGGCGCAACGGCCAAACCGTTCGTCACCCATCACAACGCGCTGGGGATGGATCTCTATTTGCGGATCGCGCCGGAACTCTATCTGAAGCGGCTCATTGTCGGCGGCTTCCCGCGCGTGTTCGAGATCAACCGCAATTTCCGGAACGAGGGCATCTCGACGATCCACAATCCCGAATTTACGATGCTGGAATTCTACGTGGCCTTCGCCGACTACACCGACTTGATGGGGTTGACCGAGGAGTTGTTCGTTCGCCTGGGACGGGAGGTATTGGGCCGGACCGTGATCGACTACCAAGGCCGGCAGATCGACTTGACGCCCCCCTGGCGGCGTTGGTCGTACCACCAGGCGATCCTTGAAGTGAACAAGCTGGATGAGTCCGTCCTGCGCGATCGATCCTCCGCGCTGGCCGCCGCAAAGCAGCTCGGCGTCGAGGTCGATCCCAACGCGCCGCTGGCGGCAGTCCTGAACGAAATGTTCGAGGAAACCGTGGAACCCCATCTGCAACAACCCACGTTCATCACGGATTACCCGATCGAGCTGTCGCCCCTCGCCCGCCGCAAGGACTCCGATCCGACCCTGACCGATCGGTTCGAGCTGTACATCGCCGGCCGAGAAATCGCCAACGCCTTTTCCGAGTTGAACGATCCGCTCGACCAGCGCCGACGGTTCGAGGCGCAGGCGTCCCAGCGGGTGGCTGGCGACGAAGAAGCGCACCTGGTGGATGAAGACTTTTTGCGCGCGCTCGAATACGGCATGCCCCCCACCGCGGGCGAAGGAATCGGGATCGACCGGCTCGTCATGCTGTTCACCAATCAGGCATCCATCCGCGACGTGGTGCTCTTTCCCCAACTGAAGCCGGAGAAATAGCCGTGTCGGTTCCCTACGAGGTCTTCATCGGCCTGCGGTACTTGCGCGCCAAGCGCCGCCACCGGACCATCTCGCTGAACACCTTCGTCTCGGTCGCCGGCATCACGTTGGGGGTGGCAGCACTCATCGGCACGCTTGGCATCATGACGGGCTTCAAAGAGGACCTGCAGGCGAAAATCCTCGGCACCACCGCCCACATCATTGTCCAGGACCGCACCAAAGACGGGATCGCCGACTACGACGCGCAGGTGAAGCGCGTCGAAGCGGTGCCCCGAGTGGTCGCCGCGACGCCGTTCGTGCTGCGGCAGGTGCTCTTGACCTCGCAGACCGCCGTGCAAGGCATTATCCTGCGAGGAATCGATCCCCAACGGGAAGCCCGCGTCACCGATCTGGCCAAGAATCTCCGAGCCGGCACCCTGCTCGATTTGAACACCCCGGTCCAGGTGACGCAGCCGGTGGAAGGCAGCGGGACAGGTGAACCCGAAGTGGTTACCAGACCCGGCATCATTCTCGGCAAAGAACTCTCGCTTCGCTTGGGGGCCTTCGTCGGCGACACGGTCAATGTCGTGTCGCCGGTCGGCCCCATCAGCGCCGTGGGCATGATCCCGAAAATCCGCACGTTCGCGGTCGTCGGGGTTTTCGAATCGGGCATGTACGAGTACGACTCCTCCTTGGCGTACATCGCGTTGGGCGAGGCCCAGCAATTCTTCAACATGGGAGCGACGGTCACTGGGATCGAAGTCAAGGTCGCCGATATCTTCAGGGCCGGCGAGATCGCCCGCGCCATCGAGCAGGCCCTCGGCTTCCCCTACTGGGCCCGCGACTGGATGCAACTCAATCGCAACCTGTTCTCGGCGTTGAAACTCGAAAAGACCATGATGTTCCTGCTACTGGTGCTCATCACCATCGTGGCTTCGTTCAACATCGTGAGCACCCTCACCATGATCGTGACCGAAAAACAGCGGGAGATCGCGATCCTGAAGGCGATGGGCGCCACCCGCAAGGCGATCATGCGCATCTTCATGCTCAACGGTTTGATCATCGGCCTGACCGGCACCGTCATCGGCATTCCGCTGGGCTATGCATTCCTGTGGTTGATTCAAACGTACTGGACGTTCGATCCGACGGTCTATTACATCTCCCGCATCCCGGTCCATGTCCAGGCGTTGGACGTGTTCCTCGTGGCAAGCTCGGCCATTCTGATCAGTTTCGCCGCCACGCTGTATCCGTCGTGGCAAGCCGGTAAGCTCGACCCGGCGGCGGCGCTGAGGTATGAATAACTATAACTCTCAGGCGCACCCGCCAATCGCGGAGAGCCGGTCGGTGACTGTCTTGTCGAATCACGAAGGGCGAATGAGGCGCCGCGGTGACGTGCTGCTCCAAGTCGTCGATCTCCATAAATCCTTCCCCATGGCCGGACGCGAGCTGAAGGTGCTGAAGGGCATCAACCTCGACCTGCGCCGCGGCGAGATGGTGGCGATCGTCGGCGCGTCCGGGGCGGGCAAGAGCACCTTGCTGCACATCATAGGCACGTTGGAACGGCCGACCCGAGGCACGGTCCTGTTCGAAGGCGAAGACGTGTTCCGGCTCTCGGAACAGCAGCAGGCGGAGTTCCGGAATCGCCGCATCGGGTTTGTGTTTCAATTTCACCACCTGCTGCCGGAATTCACCGCTTTGGAGAACGCGTACCTGCCCGCGCTCATCCAGAAGCGGCCCAAAGCCGAAGTCATCGCCGATGCGACGGCGCTGTTGAAGGATGTCGGCCTAGGTGATCGGCTGCACCATAAACCTGGAGAGCTCTCCGGTGGCGAACAACAGCGCGTGGCGGTGGCCCGGGCGCTGATGCAGCGCCCGGACCTGGTGCTGGCGGACGAGCCGACGGGCAACTTGGATACGCATACCGGCGAGGCGTTGTTCGCCCTCATGCGCGAACTGAACCGGGCCCGCGGGATCACGTTCGTGATCGTCACCCACAATGAAAAACTGTCGGCGCAGGCGGACCGCATCATTCATATGGAAGACGGGATGATTCTTTAAGCGAAAGAGGGTGGAGTGGCCATGAAACGAACCTGTCTTACGCTCGGATTCATCGGTCTTTTGGTTGCGACGATTCCGTTGCACGCGTCGGCCGTGGAGTTCGCCATCGTCGGGCCGAGGGCCATGGGGATGGGCGGGGCCGGTGTCGCCGTAACTACCGACGCGTTGGCGACCTACTGGAACCCGGCCGGCTTGGCGATGAGCAAGACGTTCGATATGCGAGTCCAAGGGAGCGCCCAAGGCATCGATCGGCTTGGCGTCATCGATACAGTCAAGGACATCAACGACATCAACCTCAACGACACATCCCCGGCCAATCAGGCCAGATTGCAAGCTCTCGCGGACCGGATCAACCGACCGGGTTCGACCGTTTCGGGAATCGGAGCCGGGGGGGTGTACCTCAAGGGCAACTTGGGAAACCATGCCTTTGGATTCAACGTGTCGGATGTGGCCACGGGCGGCGCGTTCGTCTCGTCCCCGCTCACCGTCACCACGACCGGGACGCAATTGACGGCGAGCGGCCAGTTCGCCCTCCGCGGCCTCGAAGCCCGCCAAGCGGCTTTTTCCTATGCCTATGCGTTTGCCGATAAAACCTTTGCCATCGGCGTGACCGGCAAACTCATTCAAGGCGCGGCCTATGCTGGCGCCACCAACATCCGTGGAGCCGAGACCGATCTCGACGTCCTCAAGGACTTCGGCAGGGCGAAGATTTCGACCGCCTACGCCATCGACATAGGTGCCGTCTATCGTCCCGCCTCCTGGCTGCGATTGGGCGTGGTCGCCAAGGACGTCAACGAACCAGGTTTCGACGCGCCGAACGGGCAGGAATTCAAACTGGCCCGGCAGGTCCGCGGCGGCGTGGCGGTGAATCCCTATCCGTCTTTGACGATCAGCCTCGACGGCGATATTCTCTCCAATACCACGCTTCTGCCGGGAGTCAAAAGCCGCGTGCTCAGCCTGGGCGCCGAGCAGACGCTGTTCTCGGAATCTCTTTCGCTCCGCGTGGGCGCTTTGAAAAACGTGGAGGACGCGGCCTCCCCGATCACGCCTACCGCCGGCTTCGGCCTCAAGATCTTCGCCTTGCGGGTGGATATCGGCGGCGGGTATGATTTTCGCGAGCGCGGCGCATTGGCCGCGGGATCACTGGCGCTCACGTTTTAATGGAATCACTCGGAACGACACCTGTGCGCAGGGAAGGTCGCAGTCTGGGTTGGTTTAGTTGGGGTCTTGGACTGGCCGTGTCGACGCTTGTCGGCTGCGGCGGACTGCAGGAAGTGTGGGAAGGCCCGGCCGCCAAAGGATTTCATCCAAAGTCGATCGCAATTCTGCAACTGGCGGGCCCATACGACGCCGCGCGGGAGGACGTCGAAGAAGTGCTCGCTGCCGCGCTGATGAGGAGCAACAAGTTCGAGCGGGTGGTTCCGCCCGAGGATGTCACGGACATTTTCCAAGCTACCAAGGACGCCTTCGACGCGCTGGTGGTGTATTTCACCAAGATGGAGACCACCGGCCAGTCGGACAAGCAGGCGGCGATCAAGATCGGCCAAGCGTTGAAAGCGGACGCCCTGCTTGTGGTCAAAGTCAATGCCTGGGAATACACCCGCCAGGACGGCGACAATATCGCCAAAGTTGGATTGGGGCTCCGCCTGATCGACGCCACGAACGGCGCCATCGTCTGGAAAGCCCGCCACCAGGTGGTCAAGAGCTACATTTTTTTTCGCCCCAATATGAAAGAGGTGGCGATGGAGCTCGGCCAGGAGATGATCCGGTTCATGCCGCCGGACCGGCGGTAAGCCGCCCACTATGGACGGCGGCTGAGGCGGGCGTGATCTAACGCCAAGGCCAGTTGGTTGGAGAGGCTGGCGAGCTCGAGCAAGTCCCAATTGCTGAACGGCCTTCCGCCACGCTTGTTCACGACTTCCAGAACTCCGAGACTGGTCGTTCCAATACGCACCAGCACGGAGGCCAGCGTCCGGACCGGCAGCAGCGATTCCCATCCAGTCAACTCGTTGAGCCCCCTCTCTCGCCCAGCATCGACGATCAGCACCGATTTCCCGGTCCGCATCACCGATTCGGCGACACGTGACCGCACGTCCTTGATCGCCGACGCCTTGTCGCCCGCCGCAACGCACGCCGTCAATGTCCGGCCGTCTGCTTGCAGCAGAAACAACACTCCGGCCTCGGCATCGACCAACCGCAGGGATATCTCCAACGCCCGGCGTAGCTTTTCGTCTCCATCCAGCGTCGAATTCAGCACATCGCTCACTTCTTCCAGGCACTGAATGCGAACGATCTTCTGCGCGTACTTCTGCGCCAGCCTGGCATGGTCCAACGCCACGGCGAGCCAGGGCGTGACCGCGTCCAGCAGGTTGACAATCGTGCGATCCTGGAATGGAAAGGGGCGACTGCGCTGAACGACCAACAAGCCGTCCAGCCGACCAATGGGTTTCAGCGGATAGACCAACACCGGATCGCTGGTCGCCACGCGAGCGCCGCGCTCGATCCGCTCCAGGACGCTTGTCCACTGCTCAGCCAACGGACCCTGCGCTCCCCCAGCCTCGGCCAAGCCTCGCATCTCCCCCGTCTGCTCGTCTCGAAGATAGACGGCGATTCCGCCGACTTTGGTGAGCTTGCGGAAGAGTCGAACGAACATGTCGGCGACGCCGGCCGGAGAGCGACGTCGCTCTTCGGCGCTGCTGATGGTTTCCAGCAGGCGGCGCTGGATGGTGGCGATCAGGTTGGCCGTCACGGCCACGGAAGCGGCAGCCGGATAAGACCGCCGTGAGGAATGTTCCATCGCCTTCGGAGAAGGCGCTCGCTTTGGTGTGCGAACCAGCTTCGATGGAGACCCTCGACCGGGCTTCATGACTCTCCCTTTAGCAGGAGCGTCCTCAAAAGAAAAGGAAAAGATAGGAACTGAGCGGTCCGACGATCGCTAGGCGCCGGAGGACTGCGACAACGGCACGACGGGATGCATCGCGGCCTTCAACGACCGGACAAAGGCGCCGACCTGCGCCGCTAACTGCGGATCCTGTTGACGGTCCGCGATCCGCCGGACGATAGCGCTGCCGACGATCACGCCATCGGCCACTTGCGCGACGCGGGCGGCATCCTCAGCCGTCGCCACGCCGAAGCCCACCGCGATCGGTACATCGGTCAGGCGCCGAATCCTGGCGACGTTCCGCTCGACCTCGTGGATATTGTTTAATTGGGCGCCAGTGATGCCGGTCAGCGAAACGTAATACACGAACCCTCGCGATCGTGCGGCAACTGCGGCGCGACGGGCCTCGGTGCTGGTCGGCGCCAACAGGAAGATGAGCGCCAGTCCGGCCCGTCTGGCCGGCTCTTCCAATGGCCCAGCTTCTTCCACCGGCATATCCGGTACGATCAACCCGTCTACTCCCGCCTCTACCGCTCTCAGGCAAAAGTCGGCCTCGCCGAACGCATGAATGGTGTTGTAGTAGGCCATCACCACCAGCGGGACTTGCGTCCGACGGCGCCAATCCTTCACCGCGTCCAGGATCTTTCGCAGCGACGTGCCGCTGCGTAAGGCCCGCTCAGCAGCCTGTTGGATCACCGGCCCGTCCGCGATCGGATCGGAGAAAGGCACGCCTAGTTCGATGATGTCCGCGCCGTTCCGTTCCAATTCCAGGACAAGCCGCTCGGTCTCGGCCAAAGACGGATCGCCGGCCATGACGTAGGCGATCAGCGCCTTCTCCCCCTTGGCCCTGAGCTGGCGGAATGTCGCGTCGAGCCGATTCATGGCTTGAGTGTTCCCCCCACCGGCAGATCCTGCTCCCCTTGCGCTGACAAGACTTGGGCAACAGGACCCGTATGGTCCTATAACGCCACCCCTTTGATCCGCGCCACCTGCTGGACGTCCTTGTCTCCGCGGCCGGAGAGGTTGACGACCACAATCTGATTCTTTCTGAGCGTCGGTGCCAGCTTGACCGCCTCCGCGATGGCGTGGGCGCTTTCCAGCGCCGGCATGATGCCTTCCTCACGTGCCAGCAGGTCGAACGCCACCAGCGCTTCTTCATCCGTCGCGTAGGTGTACCGGACGCGACCGGCATCGTGGTAGAAGGCGTGCTCCGGTCCGACTGCGGCATAATCCAATCCTGCCGACACGGAATGGGTCAGATTGACCTGCCCATCGGCATCCTGCAGCAGATAGGTCATGGTGCCGTGCAGCACACCCGGCCGGCCGCCGGAAAAGCGGGCCGCATGCTTTCCGCTCTCGATGCCTAACCCGCCGGCTTCAACACCCACCATCTTGACCTTGGCGTCGCCAACGAACGCGTGGAACAGTCCGATGGCATTGCTGCCGCCGCCCACGCAGGCCACCAAGTAATCCGGCAAGCGTCCCGCGTCTGCCAGGATTTGTCTTCGCGTCTCCCGCCCGATCACGGCCTGAAAATCGCGGATCATCATAGGATAGGGATGCGCGCCCAAGACTGAGCCCAATATGTAATGGGTTGTGCGCACATTGGTGGTCCAATCCCGCATAGCCTCGCTGATGGCATCCTTCAGCGTACGGCTTCCGGCATCTACACCGGTCACCGTGGCGCCCAACAGTCGCATGCGAAACACGTTCAAGGCCTGGCGTTGCATGTCCTCCGTGCCCATGTAGATTTCGCATCGAAGCCCGAACATCGCGGCCACCGTCGCCACCGCCACCCCGTGTTGGCCGGCCCCCGTCTCGGCGATGACACGCGGTTTGTTCATCCGCTTCGCGAGCAAGGCCTGCCCGATCGAATTGTTGATCTTGTGCGCGCCGGTGTGGCAGAGGTCTTCGCGCTTGAGATAGATCTTCGCGCCGCCGAGTTTCTTTGTCAGCCGCTCCGCGAAATACAACGGGGTGGGACGGCCGACATAGTGTTTCAGATAATGCTCGAACTCAGCCTGAAACCGCCGATCTTTTTTCGCCTTGAGATAGGCTGCCTCCAGTTCCAGCAGAGCCGGCATGAGGGTCTCGGGAACATACCGGCCCCCGTACTGGCCGAAGCGACCTCGTTTGTCGGGAAGGGAAGGCATAAATAACCGACTCCGTTAGCAGCGCGAACCGGATACCCCTCTCACCGCACGGATGAAGGCGCGGACCTTTTCAGGGTCCTTCTTTCCCGGGCTGGCCTCCACGCCGCTGCTCACATCGACGCCGTAGGGACGAACCTTCTCGATCGCCTCGCCGACGTTTTCCGGGGTCAGTCCGCCGGCAAGCAGGATCTTGGCGGCTTTCGCCGCCTCGGCTGCCAGGGTCCAATCGGTGGTCTGTCCCGTTCCCCCGTAGGCCTCTTCGGAGAACGCATCCACCACGAAGCCACGCACCTGCGCCCGCCCTTGAAATTCCGCCAGGGCCAGAAACGACCCGCGATCGCGCAGACGAATCGCCTTTAAGATCGGTCGACCCAATCGTTCGCAATACGAAGCGGGTTCATTTCCGTGAAGCTGTGCCAGAGCCAAACCGCATTCATCCATCAGATCGCGCACAATTTTCGCATCCTCATTAACGAACACCCCCACCGGCAGCACGAACGGCGGCAACTCCGACACGATCGCCTTCACGACGTCCGCCGCCACCCGGCGCGGGCTCTTCCGGTGAAACACGAACCCCACCGCATCCGCGCCGGCCTCGACTGCCACCTGCGCATCCGCCGCGTTGGTAATCCCGCAGATTTTGACTTTGCATCCCATCCGTGCCGGTGTCCGGCTGTCAACAGGATCCCTGGCTGCGACGGTCTCCGTACACACTGCGCAGAGTCCACTGGCAGACCATTCCCTTTGAATCGAAGGTGAGGGTTAAGGTGTCGGTGGCGTCGGGGGCCCATCTGACCGGCCATTCGCACACTTCTCCGCCGTCTTTAAATGCGTGGCACCGCGTGGGAATGCCCAGGTCTCGCACCCGCTCATCCTTGGACGATCCGATCCAGGCATCCCATTTCCTGGACGCCTCGTTCAGCGTGTCGGCCGCGCAACCGGCAAATGCGAGCAGCAGATTTATCGCGAACGCGACGCGCCGCAGCATGAAAAGCCCTCCTTCAACCGTTCCGGTGCCATGCCACACTTTATCGGCCTCCGTTCCGTGGAACTCCGGTGAGTTCCCGAATCTTGGCGCCGATGTCGTCCGCCCTGATGAGCGACTCCCCGATCAGCATCGCGTGCACGCCGACTTCCAGCAGTCGCAGCACATCGTCCCGCTTGTGAATGCCGCTCTCGCTCACGATCAATTTGTCCGAAGGCACCCGCTTGGCCAGCCGCAGCGTCACGCCGAGGTCCGTCGAAAATGTCTTGAGATCCCGATTGTTGATACCGATCATCCGCACATCGGGTAGCCATTCCAGCACTGAATCCAGCTCCCGCTCGTGATGAGTCTCGACCAACACCTCCAGCGACAGTTCGCGCGCCAAGGCGAAGAAGTCGACCAACTGCCGGCGCTCCAGCGCGGCGACGATCAGCAACACGGCGTCTGCGCCGCAAGCCCGCGCTTCGTAGAACTGAATCTCGCCGACCATGAATTCCTTGTTCAAGGTCGGCAACCCGACCCGCTCCTTCACCGCGCGCAAGTGGTCCAGACTGCCCTGGAAGTAGTCTTGGTCGGTGAGAACGGACACGGCTGTCGCCCCGTGCTCCTTGTACTGCACGGCGATTTCGACCGGCTCGAACCTGTCCTTGAATGCCTCCCGGAGCAGACCCAGGCTGGGCGAGGCCCTTTTCACCTCGGCGATCAGCGCCGGGCTTTCTGGACGTCTCGCGGCGTCCAGCGCTGCTGCAAACTCCACCGGCGGCCGCGCATCGCGGATCTTCGCCTTCAGATCGGCCAAGTATCCCCGGCTCTGCTTATGCCGGAGCTCGGCCCGCTTATGCTCTAAGATGCGATCAAGGATCATTTCTGACTTCCACTCTGACTTCCACCTTTCCCAAGCTTTTTGCACGTTATCGGCTGAACAGGTGCATTGAGCTCAGAGCCCTTAGCCCATCGCATCACAAAGCAACGGTGCCCGCCGGTGGGTATGGCCAGGTGCGAGAGCGCACAGTGCGACGAATAAGGAGCGCCACCTCTGTGCGCGTCGCCGAGTCGGTGAGGCGACCGAATCGGACGGGGCTGGTTGATGGCGGGACCCGCTCATCTTCTTATAACGTATTCGTAAACTCGATGAGCCGTTCCAGCTTTTCCGCCGCCGCTCCGCTGTCGATCACCTTGCACGCCAACTGATAGCCCTCCTGAAGCGTTTTGGCCTTTCGTCCGGCCACCAACGCCGGCGCAGCGTTGAGGCACACCACGTCGCGCTTGGGCCCCTTCCGCCCCTGGAGAATGTCGCGCACGACCTGCGCGTTCTCTTGAGCCGTGCCGCCGACCAACTGTTTCAGCGCGGCGCGCTGCAGCCCGAACTCGGCGGGATCGATATAGTAGCTGGACACCACCCCAGCTTTGCCCTCCGAGATCCTTGTGCGATCCGTCAGTGTCACCTCGTCCAGCCCGTCCATTCCGTGGACCAGAAAACAATGTTGCGTCCCTAGATGCACCAGCACCTTGGCCAGTAACTCCGTCAGTCCCGCGTCATAGACACCGATGACCTGAACGGTGGCGCCGGCCGGGTTGGTCAGAGGCCCGAGGATGTTCAAGATGGTCCGCACACCCATCTCCTGCCGCGGCCCGGCGCAGTGTTTCATCGCGCCGTGATAGAGCGGGGCGAAGAGAAAGCCGATGCCCACTTCGTTGATGCAGTCGGCCACCCGTTCGGTCGGCAGATCGATCTTCACGCCCAGGGCGGCGAGCACGTCGGCGCTCCCCGACTTGGATGACACCGACCGATTGCCGTGTTTGGCCACCGTCAATCCGGCGCCGGCCACGACGAAGGCTGCGGTCGTCGAGATGTTAAACGTATGGGAACGGTCGCCGCCCGTGCCACAGGTATCGACCACCAGCGGGTCTCCGACCCGAATGCGAATCGCTTTGGCCCGCATCGCCCGCACCGAGCCGGCGATTTCATCGACCGTCTCGCCTTTCATCCGCAAGCCCATTAGGTAGGCCGCAATCTGCGCAGGCGTGGCCTCGCCGTTCATGATCTCGAGCATGACCTCTTCGGCTTCTTTCTCCGAGAGATCCACCCGTTCCGTCAATTTGGCGATGGCGTCTTTGATCATGGCTGTCAGCTAACAGCAAACAGCGAGTCGCGAATAGCTGGATACTGATCGCATGGTTTTGTTTTTCCGCTGGTCGCTATCGGCTATTAGCCGTCCGCTAGAGTTTAGAGTTTTAAGAAATTCCGGAGTAAATCCTTGCCGGCGACGGTCAGGATCGATTCCGGATGGAATTGCACCCCCTCGATCGGCAGAGTCCGATGCCGCAGCCCCATGATTTCCCCTTCCTCGCTCTCGGCGGAAATCTCCAAGCAGGCCGGCAGATTCGCTCGGTTGACGACCAGTGAATGGTACCGGGTGGCTTCGAAGGGATTCGGCAATTCGCGGAAGATGGTCCTGCCGTCGTGGCGAATCATCGAGGTCTTGCCGTGCATGAGCCGCTGGGCTCTGATGACTTCGCCGCCGAACGCCACGGCCAGCGACTGGTGGCCCAGGCAGACGCCGAGAATAGGCAGACGCCCCGCAAAATGCCGGATGGTCTCCACCGAGATTCCGGCTTCCTTCGGCGTGCAAGGTCCCGGCGAGATCACGATGCGACTGGGTCTGAGCGTTTCAATCTCCTCGATCGTGATCTTATTGTTGCGATAGACCCGCACATCCTCGCCCAGCTCCCCGAAATACTGAACCAGGTTGTAAGTGAACGAGTCGTAATTGTCGATCATCAAGAGCATCAGGATACCGTGATACGTGACGCGTCACACGTGACGGGTGCTAGAACCCCTGCTGGCTTCACCGCTCCCCTACTTGTCACGCGTCACCTGTCACCAGTCACGCTCCTCTATTCCAGCCCCTGCTCCGCCAGTTCGATGGCGTTCATCATGGCGCGGGCTTTGTTGCAGGTCTCTTCGTATTCCCGCTCGGGATTGGAATCCGCAACGATGCCCGCGCCGGCCTGAATGTAAGCTTGCTTGCCTTTGATCACGACGGTGCGGATGTTGATGCACATATCCATGTTGCCGGAGAAGCTGAAGTAGCCGACCGCGCCGGCGTAGGGCCCCCGCCTGGTGGGCTCCAATTCTTCGATGATCTCCATTGCGCGGATCTTCGGCGCGCCAGAGACGGTCCCCGCCGGGAAGCAGGCCCGCAGGACGTCGTAGACCGTCATCGCAGGAGCCAACCGGCCCGTGACCTGCGAGACGAGGTGCATGACGTGGGAGTAGCGCTCGATCTGCATCAGTGCTTCCACCTGCACCGATCCCTGACGCGCCACCCGGCCGACGTCGTTTCGTCCTAGATCGACCAGCATGACGTGCTCCGCCCGTTCCTTTTCGTCCGCCAACAGTTCCTGTTCCAATTGCCGGTCCTGCTCCGGCGTCTGTCCGCGCCGGCGCGTGCCCGCGATCGGCCGCACAGAGATCACCCCATCCTCGCACCGCACCAGCGTTTCCGGCGAAGACCCGACCAACTCCACACCGGCCACGCGCAGGTAATACATGTAGGGCGAGGGATTGATCACCCGCAGCGCGCGATAGAGCTGAAAGGGGGTCGTTTGGATGCGCGTCTCCCAACGTTGCGAGAGGACCGCCTGCACGATGTCGCCGGCCTTGATGTACTCCTGAGTCCGCATCACCATCTTTTCGAAGTCCGCGCGGCTCATATTCGGAGTGAAGGAGATCGGCTTGCGTCGGCGCTTCTGCCGCGTTCGGCGCAGCGGCCGTTTCAAGCGGGCGATCATTTTCTCGATCCTGGCGGTCGCGTCCGCATAGGCGAGCCGGACGTCGGCTTCGCGCGTCGACTTCACATGGGCGTTGGCCACGACTTTGATCTTCTGCGACACGTTGTCGAAAATCAGCAGCGTGTCCGTGAGGAGGAAAGCGAAGTTCGGCAGGCCCAAACCGTCTTTGCGCCCGGCCGGAAGCTCCTCGAATGTGCGCACTACATCGTAGCCTAGATAGCCGACCGCGCCGCCGACGAATCGCGGGAGCCCGGGCACGGTGACGGGCCGGTACTGCTCCATCAACTCCCGCAGCCGATCGAGGGGGCGCCCCCTGCTCGCCACCCGGCGCAGGCTGGTCCCGCGGAAGATCAGCAGATCACCTCGATCTTCGCGGATCACCACAGGAGAGCCGCTGCCCAGGAACGAATACCGCGCCCAGTTCTCGCCGCCCTCGACGCTTTCCAACAAGTAGGCGGACGGGCCGTGGTCGATCTTGGCGAAGGCCGAGACTGGCGTCTCGTAGTCCGCCAGAATCTCCCGATACAGCGGAATCAGATTCCCCTGGCCGGCGAGGGCCCGGAATTCATCAAGATCAAGGGAATAAGCAGGCTTGTTCATGGACCAGTCCACGACTCGCTTCTCGTTCCGACGCACCGGTGACGCCCGGGGCGACGGACGCCGACGGTCGGCAGGGCACGACCGCGGTAAGCGATGGGCTCACTCATAGCCGACGATCAGCCGTTGGCCGACTTCGATGATGTCGTCCGGCAGCTTATTCCATTCCTTGACCTTGTCGACCGAGACCCCGTATTTGCGGCTGAGGCGGAAGAGCGTTTCCCCCGGTTTCACCTGGTGATAGATCGGGGTCGTCTTCGAGAGTTGCGAGGCGTCCGGTTTGACGACCGATTCAGCCATTTCCGCCTCCATCCCCGGCACGTCCACCTTTTTCGGCTTGCTGGACAGCTTCGCCATCCGTCGCATTTCTTCGTTGGCTTTGCGCTCGAGGAGCGCGGCTTCCTTCATCGCGTCCGCCTCTTCCTGGAGTCTCGCCAGTTGCTCCCGCAACGCCTGCACCTGTGCGGCCAGTTCCCGATTCTTGGCCTCCAACTCGGCCGCTTCGCGCTTGGTCCGCTTGACCTCGCTATCCAGTTCCGCCGTCCGCTTTTCTTCCTGCGCCAGCAACCGCTGAAAGTTCAAGCTCCTGGCCTTCTCTGCCTCGTACTTTTCGGCCATGACGCAGCCGGCCAGCACGGGAAGCCCGACCAGCGCCACCGCCAAGCGTACTGTCTTGATCATTCTCATCGCCCTCCCATCCAATTGATCCGGCTCGAGCCGTTCCGGCGAGGCACGCCGGACGACGCCGATGCGCACTGACTCATGACGCCCGGAAAGGGCGTGTCGAGTCGTCGTTGCCAGCGACCGGAAGCCTAAGAATAGAGAGCCATGCGGCGAAAGTCAAAGCAGAAAGGGCCGATCCGGCCCGTTTGACCCATCGCCTGAGGCTATGTTACGGTTGCTTCGCCAACGGCAGATCCAGCCAGACTCCACGCGCGGGATTCGAACCCCAATGCGAAAGAAACCGGAAATCAGCGCCGGCCGGACCGTGGTCATCGACGGCGTGACGCTCCATCTGGCGCAACCGATCGCCGGTTCGCAGGAATGGATCGGCGACCGGGAAATCCTGCGCCAACTGCTCGCTTGCTGGCTGGTCGTCGACGAGAAGGACCTGCCGCTTTCGCCGCGTATCACGGGCCCACCCGGCATTGGCAAGACGACGCTGGCCATGTCCGGCGCCCGCGAGCGGAAACAAGACCTCTACATCTTTCAGTGCACGGCCGACACCAGACCGGAAGACCTGCTGATCACGCCTGTCTTGGCGGAGTCCGGATCCATCGCCTACCACGCGTCGCCGCTGGTCACCGCCATGTTGACCGGTGGCGTCTGCGTGTTGGACGAAGGCAACCGCATGAACGAGAAAAGTTGGGCGTCGCTCGCATCCCTGCTGGACCATCGCCGGTGCGTGGAGTCGATCGTCGCGGGTGTGCTCATCACGGCCCATCCCGAATTCCGTTGCTGCGTGACGATGAACGAGGACGCGTCCACCTACGAAGTGCCGGATTACATCCTCTCCCGGCTCCAGCCGACGTTGAACATGGGGTTTCCTGGAAAGGACGACGAACTGGCCATTCTCCGGTACCATCTTCCGTTCGCGCCAGCCGAGATGCTGGCCATGACTGTGGAGTTCCTCCAACAGGCGCATCAGCTCAATCTGGAATATTCGGTCCGCGACGGCATCCACATCCTGCAGTACGCGCTCAAGCGCCTGGCTCAGGATCCCGCGCATCCGCTCTCAAAAGACGAGGCGTGGCGCGAGGCTCTGATCAAGGTGCTGAGCGACGAGGCCTTGGACCTAGAAACCCTGGCACGCCGGCGCCAACGGGCGCTTGGCGACCAGCCGTTGCCGAAAGGTCTGGGGGATTTCTTCTTCGAAAGCGACGATCCTTTGCATCCGGGCCGCTGACGGCACAGCCACGATGAACGACGACGCGGTCTTCAGGCTTTCCGCTCGGATCGAGGTACTCCCTATCTTGCACGCGAGCGGAGACATCGCGCAGGAAGTGCGCGAACGGCTGATCAGCCGGCGCTACGACTGTCTGGCGCTGCCCCTTCCCCCGTCCGTCGAAGAACCGTTCGAACGCGGGATCGACCGGTTGCCCCACATCGGCCTGGTGGTCCTTCCGGAACCGGACCACGACGGAGAACCGACCGTGAGCTACGTGCCCGTCGATCCTTGCCAGGCCGTCGTCATGGGAGCCCGGGTGGCGATGGTGGAAGGCATCGCGCGGGCCTATATCGACCGCGAGGTCCGCGTCTTTGAACCCTCGCCGTTCGTCTCGCCCGATCCCTACAGTCTCAAGCGTGTCCCGCTGGCTGCTTTTGCGGCCGCCGTGTTGCCGTCGTTGCCGCCGCCGACGCCGGGCACGCAGCGATGGGAGCACATCTGCTGGATGGCGTTCAGGCTGCACGAACTAGAGCTGGACCACGAGTCGATCCTTTGCCTCTGCCCTGCCGCCGATTGGCCCTGGCTTCGGGACGCGTATCGGGAACGAAGACCGTACATGCTCCCCGAGTTGATCGCGGCTTCTCCCGCCCTGTACACGGTTGCTCCCTCCACGCTGTACTTCGTGCTGGGGGAATTGCCCTTCATCACCGAGCTGTACGAACGGCGGCGAGCGGAACTTCGCTCGGACCGCCATCTCGCCGTGGACGGCATCAAGGAATTGCTCATCGAAACGCGCGCCCGCTGGAAGGCGGAACAGGAGACGGACGGCCATTCGGTGTCGGATTGGATTACTCCCCAACTACTGCAGGTCTATTTGCAGTACGTGCGCAACCTCGCGCTGCTGGAACGGCGCCTGACCCCCGACCTGTACACCCTCGTGTTGGCGGCCAAACAGATTGCCGGCGACGAGTTTGCGATCAAGCTCCTGGAAACGGCCAAAAGCTATGCGTTTCAGACCGACAGCGAGGATGAGTTGTTCCCGCTCGTGACAGCCGGAATCGGGCAAGCGGAGTTGCCAGACGGACAGGTCGTCCGAGCCAAGAACCGGCTCCAAGGTCCGCCGTTCGTGTGGCGCTCCCTGTCCCTCCGCCCCAAGCCGACCCGGATGAAGAGCCGACGATGGGCGCTGTTGTGGAATCCGTTCCGTCAGTGCTCCTGGCCACCGGAAGACGAGAAGATCGAAAGCTTCACCAGCCACGTGCGGGAACAGGCACGGGCCATCCTGGGGGCCGACCTGGCGAAAGTGGAAAAGTTCACCTCATCCATCAAGGATGGGATCGATCTCCGCGAAAGCCTGCGCCATTGGTGCGCAGGTCTGCGGGGTACCGGCGCCGCCGTCTCGACTTCCTCGAAGTGCCGCCCGCGCATGGAGATTTATGTCAAGGAGATTCCTCCGGCCAGGGGCAACGTCGAGGTGGTGATCTTTTTGTTCGACACACCGGCCGATCCCGACACCTATCGCTGGCGGGCGACCTGGTACGCGGAACACGCTGAGGAATCCACACTGTGCTTTTACGCCACCCCGTTCGAAGGCAACCTGGTCGGACCGGGAATCGCCCAGTCCCGCTACGGCGGCGCGATGTTTCTGTTCCCTCCCCGACCAATCCCGGACATCTGGACCGACCCCGCTCTTGATTTCGCCAAGACACTGGAGGATCGCCTCATCGCTGCCGCGGCCATGCATTCCCGCGAGCCCCATATCGCGTTGGTTGCTCCTATCCCGCCACGCGCCTCATGGCGACGGATCGCCCGGCATTTCGGACGGAAATTCGTTCCAATTCCTCTGAGCCGATTTTCCGGGCAGACGGTGGATCGCCTACGTCGATTCCACGTGCTGAACGGACACGAAGTCAGAAGTTATGCGGCGAGGTTCATCAGAGAGTGAGAACTGGTTCGCCCAGTTGGTTTAGCCATGACACATGCGCACCACCTCTCCCGCGAAGCAGCCCGGAAGCGCATCGAGGCCTTGCGGACAGAGATCCGCCGACACGACTACCTGTACTACGTGAAAGACCGGCCGGAGATTTCGGATTCCGAATACGATCGGTTGTTCCGGGAACTGGTCGAACTGGAAACGGCCTATCCGGACCTGATTACCTCCGATTCCCCCACTCAGCGTGTCGGCGCGCCGCCGCTCGATGAACTCGCCAAGGTCACGCATGAGAAACCGATGCTCAGCCTCGACTCGGTCGCCGATCAGGAGGAAGTCCTTGCCTTCGATAAACGCATGAAGCGCGAACTCGGCGTGGAGACCATCGAATATACGGCCGAACCCAAGTACGACGGGCTCTCGGTGGAGCTGGTGTATGACGACGGCCGCTTCGTCCGCGGCGCTACCAGAGGCGACGGTGTGACCGGCGAGGACGTGACCGTGAACCTGCGCACCATCAAGCCGCTGCCGCTGCAACTTCTGCCGGAACCGGACCTGCCCGCTCATCTGGTCGTGCGAGGCGAAGTTTATATGCGGCTCGACGACTTTCAGGCGCTTAACCGGCGCATGACGGAACGGGGCGAAGAGGCGTTTGCCAATCCCCGCAACGCCGCGTCCGGTTCGCTGCGGCAACTGGATTCCCGCATCACCGCCGAACGGCCGCTCGTCGTCACCTGCTACGAAATCATGGCCTCCTCGTCCAATCTGCCGCCGACCCACTGGGACGAGTTGGAAGCGTTGGCCCGCTGGGGTCTGCCCATCCCGATTCAGCGCCGCCGTTGCCCGACCATCGAAGATGTCGTCGCTTTTCACCGCGAGACGGAAGCCGTCCGCGACAACCTGCCGTTCGAAATCGACGGCATCGTCGTGAAGGTCAATCGCCGCGATTGGCAGGAACAGCTCGGCGAAAAATCCCGCAGCCCGCGCTGGGCCATCGCCTATAAGTTCACGCCGCGAAAAGAAATCACCGTCGTCCAGGACATCGTCGTCTCCGTCGGGCGTACCGGCACCTTGACTCCGATCGCGTTGTTGAAGCCGGTCGAAGTCGGAGGCGTGACGATCAGCCGGGCGACACTTCACAACGCGGACGAAGTGGCGCGGAAAGACATCCGGGTAGGCGACACCGTCAAGGTCGAGCGGGCCGGCGACGTGATCCCGGCAATCGCCGAGCGTGTGCCCGTCCCGGGAGAACACCGCTCAGAGCCTTTCCGCATGCCCGATCACTGTCCGGTGTGCGGCTCAGCGGTTGCGCGGGAAGGCGCCTATTACTACTGCACCGGCCAGGCCGTTTGTTTGGCGCAATTGAAAGGGGCGCTAGAGCACTTCGCCTCGAAGCACGCTCTGAACATCGACGGTCTGGGCAAAAAAACCGTCGCGCAATTGGTCGATCGAGGGTTGGTCAAGAACCTGGCCGATCTCTACACCCTGACCAAGGACCAACTCCTGACGCTGGACGGATTTGCCGATCGATCGGCCACGCTCTTACTGGAGGCGATCGAACGAAGCAAACGGGTCAGCCTCGAGCGCTTTTTGTTCGGGTTGGGCATCAGACAGGTCGGCCAACACATCGCCCGGATCCTGGCCAGACACTTCGGTACGCTGGAGGCCATCATGGAGGCCGACCGCGAGCAGTTCCTGCAGGTCCGCGAGATCGGCCCAGAGATCTCCGCCAGCCTAGAGTCCTTCTTCAAGGAAGCGCGCAACCGGCACGTCATCCAACGCTTATTGCAGTTGGGCTTACAGATCGAGAGCCCCGCTGACGCTCCCCGGCGCGATGCGCGGGCCAAAACACTGGCTGGAAAGACCATTGTCTTCACCGGCGGTCTGGAGCGATACAGCCGGGAGGAGGCCAGACGGCTGGTGGAGGAACTGGGAGGCCACGTGACGTCCAGTGTCAGCAAGAAAACCGACTATGTGGTGGTGGGCAAGGAACCCGGCTCCAAGCTGGAGCAGGCCAAGAAAATGGGGATCGCGCTGCTGACCGAAGACGCATTCGCGGCGTTGGTGGAACCACGCACCGATGGCTCGGCGAGTTAGCTCGCCACATCCATCCTGGCGGCTTCGGAGGACTCGACCGTTACGCCGGCCTTCTCTTCTTTGAAGATCTGCACGCTTTTGATCGACTTCGGGTCCGCCTCGTGGACCACGAGGCGACAGTTTCCCACGCGCAATTCTTCCCCGACGGCGGGAATCCGGCCCAGTTGCTCTTGAATCAAGCCGCTGACCGTATTGGCCTCGTCGCCCAGATCCACTTTCAGAAAGTCGTTGATCTTCCGCACCTCGGTCCGGCCGTGCACGAGAATCTGGTTCTTGCCGATTCGCTTGATCAACTCTTCGGTGATGTCTGTCTCATCCATGATCTCGCCGACGACTTCCTCCAGCAGGTCTTCCAGCGTCACCAACCCCATGACGCCGCCGAATTCGTTCACCACGATCGCCATATGTCGCTTTTCCTGCTGGAACTGTTTCATCAAATCGTCGGCCGGCTTGCTGCGCGGGACGAAAAGCGCCGGTTGGGCGATGTCTTTCAACTTGACGTCGGAATGGCCCTGGGCCAGCTCGATCAGGGCCTTGTTCTTGTAGAGGATGCCGGTGATGTTGTCCAACGTCCCGTCGTACACCGGGATCCGGGAGTATTTGGATTGAAAAAGCTGGTCCTGAGCCTCCTTCAGCCGCAGATTGCCGTCCAGCGCAAAGACGTAAATACGCGGCGTCATCGCGTCTTCCGCCGTGATGTCGTTCAACTGGAAGACGTTCTTGATCATCTTCACTTCCTCGGATTCGATCGCGCCAGCCTTGCCGCCGACATCCAGCATGATCTTGAGTTCTTCCTCCGTCACAAACGGCACCGTCAACCCCTTCCCGCCGGTGATCTTGTCGATCATCGGCTCCAGGACGAACAACACCGGCTGCAGCACCCATTCGATCCAATAGACGGGATAGGCCATCGCCAGGACGAGAGGAACCGCATGCTTGGCGGCCAAGGTCTTGGGCACCACATCACCGAAAATCATCAACACGAAGGTCAGGATGCCGATGGCGACCGCCAATGCCTCCGAACCGAACAGCCGAATGGTGACGATGGTGGCGAACGCGGCGGCGCCGGCATTGACCAGGTTATCCCCAATCATAATCGTGGAGAGCAGTCGTTGGGGGTTGCTGCGGAGATAGAGGGCCATCGCCGCCCGCTTTCCCCCACCCTCGGCCAGGGCACGGAGCCTGGTTTCGTTGACCGAAAAAAATCCGATCTCGGCCGCGGAAATAATGGCCGACAACAGAATCAGAGCAAACAGGATAAGAATGTCCATGGAAGTCGAAATTTAGAGTGAGAGATGAACGACCGGCTCAAAAAGCCGGACAGGACGCACCGTCGATGCCCAAGCCGGATCGACGGACGGTGTGATTGGAATACGGAAGAACAGCGTGACCTGGTGAGACCCTATCGGGCCGCCGTCATCCATCGCGCTGTACTTTTACCACAGGCCGAGCGGCCCATCAAGCGTTGTAGCAATTCCTGAAGGGAAATCAACGGGTTTGCCAAGCTTACCCCGGAGCTGATTCTACCCCTCCGGAACCTGAGGGGGCAAAGGAGGCGCGGGTTAGGTATCGTCTCTCACAACGAAGGGAGTGACGTCCAGCAGGCTTCCCAGTCGCTCGGCGGCCGCCTCGGCCTGGGTCTCGCTCGTAAACTGTCCCACTTGGACGCGGTAGCGTTTGCCTTCCGGCAGCTCGACCGTCACGATCCGGCTATCCGGATAGCGCCCCTTCAAGCGATCGATCAGCGCCCGTGCGTTCGCCGGGTCGGCGAATGAGCCGACCTGGACACGGAGGAACCCCATGCCGCCCGGTCTGCCCTCATAGCCGATGACGCGTAGCTCGACCTCGTCCGTTCCGGAACCGGTCATCCCGAGCGCCCTCGCCCCGGCATAGGAGAGGTCGAGCATGCGGCCCCTTGCGAACGGCCCCCGGTCGTTGATCCGCACGGTCACCTGCCGGCCCGTCGTCAGCGAACGGACGACCGCCACGGAGCCCAGCGGCAAGGTCCGGTGCGCCGCCGTCAACTGGTGCATGTCAAACCGTTCCCCGTTGGCCGTGTGGTTCCCATGAAAGCCCGGCCCATACCAGGACGCGGTCCCGCGCTCGACATAGCCGATGGGATAACCGGGAGGGTACGTACGAGGGGATGGAGCGCCGGCGCAGCCCGATAGCGTCCAGACGGTCAGCAGGAAGGGAACAAAAACGGCAAATCGCGCAAGAGGCGTGTGGGGGCCTGCTCGCATCTCAGAATTCGTCGAGGGACTTATCGCGCAGAACGTCCAGAGCCTTTTGGGTATTCGAAACAGTCAACACCACAATGGCTCGCTTGCCCTCGCGGGACGGCGTGCAATAGCCGCATTTGATGTTGATTTTGGCCTTGTTCAGCAGATCGGCGACTTCCTTCAAGGCGCCGGGTTTGTTCTCCAGACTCAAGACTAGCGCCACTTCTTCCCGAAAGCGGATCTTTGCCGCCCGCAAGGCCGCCCGCGCTCCCTCTAAATCCGCCACTAACAACCGAAGATTCCCGGTGCCCGTGACTTCCGGAGCCGAGAAGGCCTTGATGTTGACCCCGGCGCTGCCCAAGACCGAAGCCACCTGCGCGAGCACCCCCGGCTTGCTGCGCTCACTGATCACCAACTGCGTCGTCGTCGGCATGCTTTCCCTCGATAGACGGGATATAGGGATATCGGGGTATCGGGCTACTTGACTCCTGTACAGCCAGTGCCCTGTTCTACATTACCCCACTACCCTTTTACCCCTTATTCTTGTATCCGTACAACCACCGCGCGGTGGTCCCGCCTACGTTCCGGACAGAATGTACCACATTGGCGGGGATCAAGACTTCCTCCCCAGGCTTGGGCCTGAACGTCCGCCCCTCCATCTCCAGCTCCAACTCCCCCTCAACCACCATCAGGAGTTCATCTACGGAATGAACATAATCCTCCCACACCTGCCCCGGCGGATCAACCCACAGGTCGCAGGAGAAGCCGCGGGACTGCCAGAGTTGCTCAACCTTTTTACAGTCCATCAAGCCCGCTGCCGTTGAATGACACAGGCCTCTGTCCGCTTGATCACTCATCAATACCGATACGATACACCAAGAACACCTCCCGATGGACTTTATCCTTCCTATATTCCTTCTCTGCTGCCAAAGCCAGTCTTTGGACCGACGCGAACGCCGAAGCTGGAGAAATCTCTTTTCGCAAGACCTCGCGCCCATACGGTTCGCTTTCCAAGACGACTTGCCAGACGCCACGCCAGCGGGGCGCACGCGGTGATCTCCTTTTCATAGGTTCACCCCCTCAACACTCGCAAACAGCCCCAACCGGCACCCGCTAACCATCGACAGCCGTCACCTAGCTCGTGTGATTGGCCAACGTAGGTCGGCCGTGCTGGAGAACGATCCTCGGAGCACAATAGACGAGGCATCCCTTAAGCCGGTTCGCCGGGTTTTTCACTCCGAAGGTATGTGTTCTTCCGCCCTGACCTTCCCCTGCCCGACTCCCTTCATACTTCCAATCATTGCGTTGAAGAAATGCGACATCAACCCGCCAGATCAAAACCTCCCGCCCCCGCTTCATCCGCCGGTAGGATCCACTGCATATCGCCACATGATGTACCATCCTGGATGATTATAGTGCGACTGAATCGCCCAAGGACGTGTACTGCCTTTTGACTCCAGGGCATGCTCCGGCGGTGGATTTAACTTACCATTGAGTGAAAGATCCGGAAACCTTTGCTGGGCAATATCCGGATGCTTATGTTTCTTGTACGGACTAAATGCATTCAATGCCCGCACGCCAAGGATACCGATCAGGCCGCTGAAGACGTTGCTCTGTTCGAAATACACATCGACAAACTCCTTCGCTTCCTTTTCGATGTAGTCGATCGCATTGCGAATGTGGGCGATGGTCAAGTTCGGAGGGAGTGAGACCGATCGGTCGAATCCGTCGTCGTCGAAAGACACCGGCTCAACAGTCCCCTAGATGAACGGAAGTGGGACCACGTCGCTCTCCATCCGGATGCTGGGCATGTGGCCGTTTCGATTCACGGGAAAGACCGCAAGCTTCGGAATAGCTTGCGCAGCCATTCGGTAATAGGTCGGATCGATCTCCAGGCCGATGCTTTCGTAGCCGACCGAGAGCGCAGCCGCGATGGTCGAGCCGCCGCCCATAAAGG
>DATLZU010000002.1:0-15469 GCA_035573855.1 Nitrospiraceae bacterium | reverse complement strand
GGTGGAGATGGTAATGCCGGGGGACAATGTGAGCATCACGGCGGAGTTGATTTCGCCGATTGCGATGGATCAGGGGCTGCGATTTGCGATCCGGGAGGGCGGCAAGACCGTGGGCTCCGGGATCGTCACCGAAATCCTGGCGTAATAAAAATATGGGGAGCGTAAGGGGTAAGGAGTGGAAGGGTGAGGAGATGAAATCGGGCATGACATCATCAGCTTCACGTTTCACGCTTCACGCCTTACGAGTAGAAGATGCGTGAAATCATCGATATGGCTTGTTCGGTCTGCAAGCAGCGGAATTATTCGACTACGAAGAACAAAAAGAACGACCCGGACCGGCTCGAACGGAAAAAGTTTTGCCGCTTCTGTCGTAAGCACACTCCTCACAAGGAAGTGAAGTGATGAGCTGTGAACGCTGAGCTTTTTGTAATGCCGAGACCTCAGAACTCATCACGCAACACTCAGAACTCTTGCAGAGGAGGGGCATGGTGTTCAACGGCTAGCACGTCGGTCTCCAAAACCGAAGGTCCGGGTTCGATTCCTGGTGCCCCTGCCATGGTGGAATGATTGCAGGCTTCTCTGTGTGCTCCGAGGGGGGGCAGGCGAACGTCGGCGCAGTGCCCTTTCCATGAAAGGGAATTCAAGGAGGATCATATGTTCAAGAAGCTGTGGGCGTCGGTCGTTGAATTTTTGACCGATGTTCGCGCCGAGGTCAGGAAAGTTTCATTCCCCACCAGGAGCGAGACGGTGGGATCGACCACCGTCGTGATCGTGTTTTGCATCATTATGTCGTTCTATCTCTCCGTCGTGGACACGTTCCTTGTTTGGCTTATCAGCAAGATCCTATAGGGCGCGCGCAGCGCAAGGCGGACTCGAGTTCCGTCGCCTACGTGAGACGGTTGCTGTTTCCGAGGGATCGTGATGAATAAAAGTTGGTATGTGATTCATACCTACGCGGGATTTGAGGGGCGCGTGAAAACCAGTCTGATCGAACGGGCCAATCAGATGGGGTTGGCGGACAAGATCGGCCAGGTGTTGGTGCCGACGGAGGACGTCATCGAGATTAGAGACGGAAAGCGCCGCACCGCGAGGCGGAAATTTTTCCCTGGGTACGTGCTGGTGGAATTGGAAACGCCTCTCAGCGACGACACCCTGCAGATGATCAAGGAAACGCCCAAAGTCACCGGCTTTGTTGGAGGGGGCGCTCATCCGACGCCGCTGACAAAAGAAGAGGTCGAGTCTCTCCTGAAGCAGGTGGATGCGGGAACAGCCGGTCCCAGGGAGCAGATCCGGTTCATCAAGGGAGACAACGTGCGCATTATCGACGGGCCTTTCCTCGGATTCCAGGGGCTGGTGGACGAAGTGGATACCGATCATAACCGGGTCAAAGTCCTGGTCAGCATCTTTGGGCGTTCGACCCCCGTCGAACTCGGTTTCATGCAAGTGGAAAGAATTTGAGAAGAACGGAGTAATCATGGCGAAAGAGGTCGCGGCTCAGATCAAGCTCCAGATTCCGGCCGGTAAAGCCAATCCCGCTCCGCCGGTCGGTCCGTCGTTGGGGCAGCACGGCGTCAATATTATGGAGTTCTGCAAGCAGTTCAACGCCAGGACTCAAAAAGAAGGCGACAGCATCATTCCGGTTGTGATCACCGTTTACAAAGATCGGACGTTCACGTTTGTGACCAAGACGCCGCCCGCCTCTGATTTGTTGAAGAAGGCGGCGGGAATCATCAAAGGATCTGGGGTGCCCCACAAGGAGAAGGTCGGGAAGATCACTAGGGCGCAGTTGCGGGAGATCGCCCAAAAGAAAATGGCTGACTTGAACGCGGCCGACCTGGAGGGAGCTGTCAAGATCATCGAGGGGACGGCCCGCAGCATGGGCATCGTGATTCAGGGTTAAGCGGCCGTCGATGGCTCAGGACAAGGGAGTTGCCGGCTATGGGGAAAAAGATGGAGGAGGCGCGGAAAAATGTGGAGTCACGGCTGTATGGATTGAGAGAAGCCGTGGAAACCGTCAAGCAAGTCGCCTACGCGAAGTTTGATGAATCGGTGGACCTGGCGGTCCGATTGGGGGTCGATCCGAAGCGGTCGGATCAGATGGTCCGGGGGACGACGGTGCTCCCGCACGGCACGGGCAAGAAATTGCGCGTGTTAGTCTTCGCCAAGGGCGAGAAGGAGCAGGAAGCCCGTCAAGCGGGCGCGGACTATGTGGGCGCTGAAGACCTGATAGAAAAGATCAAGGGGGGATGGATGGACTTCGACTGCGCGATCGCGACGCCCGATCTCATGGCCTCGGTCGGCAAGCTCGGCAAGGTGCTCGGTCCGCGCGGATTGATGCCGAATCCGAAAACCGGAACCGTCACGTTTGATGTGGCAAAAGCCGTTCAGGAAATCAGGAAGGGACGGGTCGAATACAAGGTGGAAAAGGCCGGGATTGTGCACGTGCCGATCGGCAGGATCTCGTTCAGCCCGGATCATCTCTATGAGAACGCACAGGCCGTTTTGGAGTCGGTCATGAAAGCCAAGCCGGCTTCCTGCAAGGGCAAGTATCTGAAGAGCGCCACGATTTCCAGCACCATGGGCCCCGGGGTCAAGCTGGATACGGCGGCGATCGCGAAGCAGTGGAGCTGAAGGGGGTTGTCGGCGGTCAACGGTCATTGGGCAATAGCAATAGGTATAGGAAGAGCGGTCGAGTCGTAGCTTCCTTTCCTTTGCCAAGGCCCACGCTGGGTGAGGGAGCGGCATGAAAAAGGAAGACAAAGCGACGGCGGTTGCGGAGCTGAACGAAAAATTCGCCCGCGCCCGTCTCGCGATTCTGACGGAATGCACCGGGTTGCCGGTGAATCACTTGACGGAGCTCCGTAAGCAACTGCGGAGCGTCAAAGCCGAGTACAAGGTGGTGAAGAACACCCTGGCTATCCGCGCCGCCGAGGGGACGATGCTGGCGGAGGTCAAGCCTCATTTCAAGGGACCGTTGGGCGTGGTCATCGGATATGACGACCCGGTCCTGCCCGCCAAGGTGTTGCGGGAATTCATTCAGGCCGAAAAGCGGGACGAAAAGATCAAAATAACGGTCGGGGTCTTGGAAGGCAAGCTGCTGCAGGCGGCGCAACTGGCGGCTGTAGCGAAGTTGCCAAAGAAAGAGATCTTGATCGCCATGATGCTCGCGGCCATGCAAGGGCCAGTGCGCGGTTTCGTGTACGCGTTGAGCGGGATCTTGCGAGGATTCGTCGGAGTGATCAGCGCCATTCAAGACAAAAAGAAAGGAGAAGACAACATGCCAACCGCGGAAGGAAAGTTGACGCAGGAGGAATTGATTAAGGCAATTGAAAGCATGAGCGTATTGGAGTTGTCGGAACTGGTCAAGGGGCTAGAAGCCCGATTCGGCGTGACGGCGGCGGCACCGGTGGCGGCCGCGCCGGCGGCGGGCGTGGCCGCGGCGGCGCCGGTCGAGGAGAAGACCTCGTTCGACGTCATTTTGGCCGGCGCGGCGGCGGATAAGAAAATCCAGGTCATCAAGGTCGTGCGCGAGCTGACCAATCTGGGACTGAAGGAGGCCAAGGATCTCGTCGAAGGTGCGCCGAAACCGGTCAAGACCGGGGTGACCAAAGAAGAGGCCGAGACGATGAAAAAGAAACTTGAAGAGAGCGGTGCGAAGGTCGAGGTGAAATAGCAAGCCCAACAGTCGATCGCCGGGTGAGGGGGCATCGCGGTGTCGCGAATGACCGGTGACCGGCCGGCGAATGACGTTCCTCTTCAGTTTGACGGTCTAACCTGGAGGATGGCGGGAATGGCGGAATCGATGGTCAGCGAGTTCGTCGAGCGGAAGGATTTTTCTCGAATCCGTGCCAGTATCGGGATTCCCGATTTGATCGAGATTCAGAAACGTTCGTACGAGCAGTTTCTCCAGATGGAGGTGGAGCCGGAACATCGCGCGGACCAGGGGCTGCAAGCGGCTTTAGCCAGCGTCTTCCCGATTGCGGACTACAACAATACGGCGGTGCTCGAATTCTCCAGTTATTCGCTTGGGACGCCGAAGTACGACGTGCGGGAATGCCTCGAACAGGGCATGACCTATGCTGTCCCGTTGAAGCTGCGGGTGCGATTGGTCGTCTTCGACAAGGAGGACAAAGGCCTGAAGCGGAAAGTGCTCGACGTCCGCGAGCAGGAGGTATACGTGGGCGAGCTGCCGCTGATGACGGAGCGCGGCACGTTCATCATCAATGGCACCGAGCGCGTGGTGGTGAGCCAGCTTCATCGCTCGCCGGGGGCGTCATTCACCCACGACAAGGGTCGGACGCACGCGAGCGGCAAAGTGCTGTATTCCGCGCGGATCATTCCGTATCGGGGGTCGTGGCTCGATTTCGAGTTCGATGCCAGGGATATTCTGTACGTGCGCATCGACCGACGCCGGAAAATGCCGGCGACGATCCTTCTAAAGGCCTTCGGGTATTCCGGCGACGACCTGCTGAAGATGTACTACCCGGTGGAGGAAATCCGGGTTGTGAAGGGCAAGCTCCTGCGCAAACTGGATCCCGAGATCCATCATGGACTCAAGTGTTCCATGGAGGTGACGGAGAAGGGAGGGAAGGAACCACTGGTCCGCGAAGGGGCTAAGTTGACCAAGGCTCTTATCGCGCGGCTCAAGGCCGCGGGGGTCAAGGAAATTCCCGTCGCGCCGGGAGAGCTTGTCGGACGCGCTGTGTTGACCGAGTTGGTCGACCCGACCTCGAAGGAAAAGATTCTCGACAAGAATCAACGACTCACCGCCGAGATTATTGACAAGATTCTCCGGAGCGACGTCGAAGGTTTCAAGGTGATCTACCTTGACACGGCGACGGCTACGCCGGTCATCCTCGACACCTTGGAGATGGAGCGGACGGCCTCGAAAGAAGAGGCGATGGTCGAGATCTACCGGCGGTTGCGCCCCGGCGAGACGCCGTCGGTTGAGACGGCGAAGGCGCTTTTCGAGAATCTTTTCCAGAATCCCAAGCGGTATGATCTGTCGCCGGTCGGCCGGCTCAAGCTAAACAAAAAGCTCGGGTTGGACCTGCCGCTGGAACAGCGCACGCTTACCGCGCAGGATATCGTCGAGGTGGTCCGGTATCTGGTGAATCTCAAGATGGGCAAAGGCGAGATCGATGACATCGACCATCTCGGCAACCGACGTGTCCGGTCGGTCGGCGAGTTACTCGAGAACCAGTTTCGGCTGGGGCTGGTTAGGATGGAACGCAGTATCAAGGAGCGGATGAATCTGCTCGATATGGAGACGGTGTTGCCGCATGACCTGATCAACGCCAAGCCGGTCGTGGCGGCGATCAAGGAGTTTTTCAGCAGCAGCCAGTTGTCCCAATTCATGGATCAAACTAATCCTCTGGCGGAAATCACGCACAAGCGACGGTTGTCTGCCCTGGGCCCCGGCGGGCTGACGCGAGAGCGGGCCGGATTCGAGGTTCGCGACGTCCATCCGTCTCATTACAGCCGCATCTGTCCGATCGAAACGCCGGAAGGTCCGAATATCGGACTGATCACCTCGTTAGCCACTTATGCGCGCATCAACGAGTTCGGGTTCATCGAGGCTCCGTATCGGAAAGTGGTGAGGGGACGGGTGACGGATGAGATCGAGTATCTGTCCGCGATCGAAGGCGACAAATACATCATCGCGCAGGCCAACTCGAAGGTGGACGCGTCCGGGCGGCTGGTATCCGAGACGGTCTCGGCGCGCTATGGCGGCGATTTCATCACCGCGACCCCGGACAAGGTCGAATACATGGATGTGTCGCCCAAGCAGGTCGTCAGCGTCGCCACGGCGCTGATTCCGTTCCTGGAGCACGATGACGCCAACCGCGCGCTCATGGGCTCGAACATGCAGCGGCAGGCGGTGCCGTTGATCAAGTCGGAGGCTCCGTTGGTGGGCACCGGGATGGAAGCGGTGGTGGCCAGGGATTCCGGCTACGTCGTGCAGGCGAAACGCGACGGCGTTGTGGAAAGCGTGGATGCCACGCGGATCGTAGTGCGGGCCGATTCGAAGGAGGGTCGCAAGCGGAACGATGCCGGACTGGATGTCTACGATCTGATCAAGTTCCAGCGGTCGAACCAGAATACCTGCATCACGCAAACACCGATCGTGAGATTGGGGCAGCCGGTCAAGAAGGGGCAAGTGTTGGCGGATGGTCCGGCGATCGACCGGGGCGAGCTCGCGCTCGGCAAGAACGTGCTGGTTGCCTTCATGCCTTGGGGCGGCTATAACTTCGAAGACGCTATCCTCATCAGCGAAAAGCTGGTGCGCGAAGACACCTTCACCTCGATCCATATCGAGGAATTCGAGATCGAGGCGCGCGATACAAAGTTGGGCAAGGAAGAGATCACGCGCGATATCCCCAACGTCGGCGAGGAAGCGTTGCGGAACCTGGATGAAAGCGGCATCATCCGCATCGGAGCGGAAGTTAAGCCCGGCGACATCCTTGTTGGCAAGGTCACGCCGAAGGGCGAGACCCAGTTGACGCCGGAAGAGAAGTTGCTCCGCGCGATCTTCGGCGAAAAAGCCGGGGACGTGAAGGACACATCCCTCACGGTTCCGCCTGGCGTGGAAGGTATCGTCGTCGATGTGAAGATCTTCTCCCGCAAAGGGTTGGACAAGGACGAGCGCTCGAAGAGCATCGAAAGTGAAGATGTGATGAAGCTGCAGCGCGATCACCAGGAAGAGCTGCGCATCATCGACGAGGAGAAGACCAAGAAGATCCGAAAACTGCTGTTGGGCAAAGTGGTCGGCCGCGATCTAATGGATCCCGAGACCGGCGATGTCATTCTCAAGAAGAAGGGCAAGCTGACGGCGGACATTCTGAAGCGCCTGTCCGACGATGCCGTTCGGCACATTATCTTGAGCGATCCGGACGAGCAGAAAGAGCTGGAAGACATCGAGCGGCGGGCCAAGGAACAGATCGAGATTCTCCAGACGTGGTACGACGAGAAGGTCGGTCGTCTGAAGCGCGGCGACGAACTACCACCCGGCGTGATCAAGCTCGTGAAGGTCTATATCGCGATGAAACGGAAGATTCAGGTCGGCGACAAGATGGCCGGCCGGCACGGCAACAAGGGGGTGGTCTCGCGGGTGTTGCCAGAGGAAGACATGCCCTATCTGCCGGACGGGACGCCGGTGGAGATCGTGTTGAATCCATTGGGCGTGCCGTCCCGCATGAACGTTGGGCAGATTCTGGAGACCCATCTGGGTTGGGCGGCGCACGCACTGGGTATCAAGGTTTCCAGCCCGGTGTTCGACGGGGCCTCGGAAAGAGAGATCAAGGAACTGCTCAAGAAGGCGAAACTCCCGACCGCCGGCCAAACCGTTCTCATGGACGGGCGGACCGGCGAGCCGTTCGGCAGTCCCGTGACGGTCGGATACATGTACGTCATGAAGCTGCACCACCTGGTGGACGACAAGATCCACGCCCGATCGATCGGGCCTTATTCGCTGGTCACGCAGCAGCCGCTGGGCGGCAAGGCGCAATTCGGCGGCCAGCGGCTCGGTGAGATGGAAGTGTGGGCGCTTCAGGCCTATGGCGCGGCGTCCACCCTGCAGGAGTTCCTCACCGTCAAATCGGACGACGTGCCGGGCCGCTCGCGCATGTACGAAGCGATCGTCAAAGGCGAGCCGTTCCTCGAGCCCGGCCTACCGGAATCGTTCAATGTGCTAGTCAAAGAACTGCAGAGCCTAGGCCTCGATGTCGAACTGGTCAAGGCAAAGGACTGAGAAACCATGAACCGTGAAGCGCTGAGCGTGAAGCGAATGGACCGGAGAAAAAGAGAATATCCGGGGGCCCGCGCTCCGCGCGCCTTACGCGTCTTGCGCGTCGTGCCTCATCCATCACGGTGAAGAGGAGGGATAAACCTTGGAAGGCGTGTACACCCTGTTCGAAAAACCGCGCGATTCCGTTTCTTTTGATTCGATGCGGATCCGTATCGCCTCGCCGGAAAAGATTCGGTCCTGGTCCTACGGAGAGGTGAAGAAGCCGGAAACCATCAATTACCGGTCGTTTAAGCCGGAAAAAGACGGGTTGTTCTGCGCCAAAATTTTCGGGCCCATCAAGGACTGGGAGTGCAACTGCGGCAAGTACAAGCGGATGAAGCACCGCGGCATCGTCTGCGACAAGTGCGGCGTCGAGGTGATCCAGTCGAAAGTGCGGCGCGAACGGATGGGGCACATCGAGTTGGCCGCGCCGGTGGCGCATATCTGGTTCCTCAAAGGTGTGCCCAGTCGGATCGGTACGCTCCTGGACATGAGCCTGAAGCATCTCGAGAAGATCCTTTACTTCGAGAGCTATGTGGTCGTCGATCCGGGCACGACCAACTTGAGCGAGAAAGAACTCCTGACCGAGGAGCGGCTGCGCGCGCTTCAGCAAGAGTACGGAACCGGCGCCTTCAAAGCCGGAATCGGCGCCGAGGCGATTCGGGAATTGCTCAAGAAGCTCGACATCAATGCGTTGTGGAACGACCTCCATGTGAAAGCCAAGACCTCAACCTCCGCTGCCCTGAAGAAGAAATACGCCAAGCGGCTCAAGGTGATCGAAGCCTTCCGAAAATCGGGCAACAAACCGGAATGGATGATCATGGATGTGATCCCGGTCCTCCCGCCCGAGCTGCGGCCGCTGGTTCCGCTGGACGGTGGACGGTTCGCCACGTCCGATCTGAATGATCTCTACCGGCGCGTGATCAACCGGAACAATCGGCTGAAGCGGTTGATCGAACTCAAGGCGCCCGGCGTGATCATCCGCAATGAGATGCGGATGCTCCAGGAGGCTGTCGACGCGCTATTCGACAACGGCCGACGCGGGCGCGCAATCCGTGGCCCCAACAAGCGACCGTTGAAGTCGCTGAGCGACATGCTCAAAGGGAAGCAAGGGCGGTTCCGCCAGAACTTGCTCGGGAAGCGCGTTGATTACTCCGGCCGTACGGTGATCGTGGTGGGGCCTGAACTGCGGCTGCATCAGTGCGGGTTGCCCAAGAAGATGGCACTGGAGCTGTTTAAGCCGTTCATCTTCCACAAGCTGGAGGAGCGGGGAGCCGCGACCACCATCAAGAGCGCCAAACGCCTGGTTGAGAAGGAACGGCCTGAAGTGTGGGACGTGCTTGATGAGGTGATTCGCGAACACCCGGTGTTGTTGAACCGGGCGCCGACGCTGCATCGGCTGGGCATTCAGGCCTTCGATCCCGTGCTGGTCGAGGGCAAGGCCATCAGGCTGCATCCGTTGGTGTGTGCGGCCTTCAACGCGGACTTCGACGGCGACCAGATGGCCGTTCACGTGCCGTTGTCGGTGGAGGCGCAGGTCGAGGCACGCGTGCTCATGATGTCGATCAACAACATTCTTTCCCCCGCCAACGGGCGGCCGATCGCCGTACCGTCCCAGGACATGGTGCTTGGCTGCTACTGGCTCACCAAAGAACGGGTCGGCGCCAAGGGTGAAGGCAAAATTTTCGGTTCTCCCGAAGAAGTCCGTATTGCGTACGACGCGGGGGAAGTCGAAGAACATGCTCGGATCAGGGTGCGCATCGCGGGCACGCTCGTGCAGACGACTGTCGGGCGCGTGATCCTGGGAGAGATTCTGCCTCCGTCTATTCCGTTTGAGCACGCCAATCAGTTGATGACCAAGAAGGAAATGACCAAGTTGATTGACGTGGTGTACCGCCAAGCCGGTCATCGCGAGACGGTTGTGTTCTTGGACAAGATCAAAGATCTGGGTTTTCACTATGCCACGAAAGCCGGAGTGTCGATCTGCATCGACAACATGCACATCCCGACCAAGAAAGAAGAGTTGATCAGCAAGGCCCAGCGCGAGGTGAACGAGATTGAAAAACAATACGCGGAGGGGCTCATCACCAACGGCGAGCGGTACAACAAAGTCATCGATATCTGGGCGCACGTCACCGAGCAGGTCGCAGGGGAAATGATGAAGGAGTTGGGCGGTGGCGGCGATCCGGCCAAGCCCGAGTCGTTTAATCCAATATTCATGATGGCGGATTCGGGGGCGCGAGGTAGCTCCCAACAGATCCGACAGCTGGGCGGCATGCGCGGCTTGATGGCGAAGCCATCCGGCGAAATCATCGAAACGCCCATCACCGCCAACTTCCGCGAAGGATTGACGGTGCTGCAGTACTTCATTTCGACCCACGGGGCCAGAAAGGGATTGGCGGACACGGCTTTGAAGACCGCCAATTCCGGATACCTCACTCGCCGGCTTGTGGACATCGCACAGGACGTGATCGTCAGCGAGGAGGATTGCGGGACGAACGACGGAATTACGGTGACGGCGCTGGTGGAGGGCGGAGAAATCATTCAACCCCTCGAAGAACGCATTCTCGGGCGGCTGGCTGCGGAGGATATCCGCGATCCGGTCACCGGCGAGATCATCGTCAAGTTCAACGAGGAAATCGACGAGGAACGGACCAGGAGCATCGTTGAGGCGGGCGTGGACCGCGTAAAAATCCGGTCGGTGCTCACCTGCCAGTCGCGGCGCGGCGTTTGCCGGCGGTGCTACGGCCGGGACTTGGCCCGCGGCCGGTTGGTTGAGAAGGGGGAGCCGGTTGGCGTGATCGCGGCGCAGTCCATCGGTGAGCCGGGTACGCAGTTGACGATGCGAACCTTCCATATCGGCGGGACCGCGAGCAAAGTGGTGGAGCAGACAGTGCTCGAGGCCAAGCACGCCGGCGTGATGAAATTCATGAGCTTCGACGCGAAAAAGAACGCCGACGTGCACAATGCCGGTATCGCCGTCCGGAACAAGGAGGGCGAATGGGTGGTAATGAACCGCAATGCGAAGATCGCGATCGTCGATGAGACAGGCCGCGAGCGCGAGAAGTATCCCGTGGTGTACGGTGCCAAAATCAAGGTTAAGGACGGCGACCGGGTCGAACCTGGGCAGAAGCTCGTCGAGTGGGATCCGTATTCGTTGCTGATTCTGACCGAGGTCGGCGGCCGAGTGGCCTACGGCGACATTATCGAAGGCGTCACCATGAAAGAGGAGTTCGACGAAGTCACCGGGCTCTCCCGCAAGGTGGTCATCGAACACTCCGGTGCCACACTCCGTCCGCGGATCTCCATCAAGGACGACAGCGGCAAGACGGCGAAAACCCCGGGCTCGACGACGGCGGCCCGCTATTTGCTGCCGGTCGGTGCGCACATTCTGGTGGAAAAAGGTGCGGTGGTGCATCCCGGCGATGTGCTGGCCAAGATTCCGCGCGAAACGACCAAGACCAAGGACATTACCGGAGGCCTGCCGCGCGTGGCCGAGCTGTTCGAGGCGAGGAAACCGAAGGAGCAGGCCGTCATCAGCGAAATCGACGGAGAAGTGTCCTACGGCGGTTTTGTGAAGGGCATGCGCAAGGTCATCGTGGATAACAAGATGGGCGATGTGAAGGAGTACTTCATCCCTAAGGGCAAGCACGTGAACGTGCACGAGGGGGATTGGGTCCGCGCCGGAGAGCCGTTGATGGACGGATCGGCCAACCCTCACGACATTCTCGACGTACTGGGACCGAAGGAACTGCAGAAGTATCTCGTCGACGAAGTGCAGGACGTGTACCGGTTGCAAGGCGTGTCGATCAACGACAAGCACATCGAGATCATTGTCCGGCAGATGCTCCGCAAGGTTCGGATCGAGGACCCCGGAGACACCGAGTTCCTGCCGGGCAGCCAAGTCAGCAAATGGGTGTTCGAAGACGAAAACGAACGGATTCTGGCGAAAGGCGGCAAACCGGCGCTCGGCAAGCCGGTGCTGCTCGGAATCACAAAGGCGGCGCTCACGACCGACAGCTTTATCTCGGCTGCGTCCTTCCAAGAAACGACGCGCGTGCTGACCGAAGCAGCGATCAACGGGCGCGAGGACAAGCTGCTCGGTCTCAAGGAGAACGTGATTGTAGGGCGGCTGATCCCGGCGGGAACCGGGTTCGAGGAGTATCGCGACACGTTTGTGATCAGCGCCAAGCCGGAAGCGCACGTTCCGAGCTCGATGGAAGAGCCGGTGGCCATCGGGCAGGAGAGCGGTGGATCGATCCAAACGGATGCGGCCCGTTCGTAAGAACGGTCAATGGAAACCAATCTTGACAGCCGGGAGGTCCCTCATTATAATCCGGCGGCTTCGGTCGGACACGGCAGACGCCGTGAACGCGAATGATCAAGGTGAAACCTCACGATGCCGACGATTAACCAACTTGTCCGCATAGGCAGAGCGCAGGCGAAAGGCAAAACGAAAAGCCCTGCGCTCAAGGGCTGTCCGCAAAAACGAGGCGTGTGCCTTCGGGTGTATACCTCGACACCGAAAAAACCGAACTCGGCGCTTCGGAAGGTGGCCCGCGTTCGCCTGACGAACGGCATGGAAATTACAACCTATATCCCCGGCGTCGGGCACAATCTGCAGGAGCACTCCATTGTGTTGGTCAGAGGCGGTCGCGTCAAAGACTTGCCCGGGGTACGGTATCACATCGTGCGCGGAGCGCTCGATGCAGTCGGCGTCGCGGATCGAAAGCAGGGGCGGTCGAAGTACGGCGCGAAGCGGCCCAAGTAAAAACCGAGGGCTGACAGGGAATAGCTGAGAGATCGGCGGGAAGATCATGCCCAGAAGTCCGTTTCATGGTCATCGAGAGACGCTGCCCGATACACGGTTCCGGGACAAGCTGGTCGGCAAGTTCATCAACATGCTCATGCGGCGCGGGAAAAAGAGCACCGCGGAGCGGATCTGCTATGGCGCATTCGACCTGATCCAAAAAAAAACCGGCGGCGATCCGCTGAAAGTCTTTCGGGCGGCGGTCGACAATGTGAAGCCGGTGGTTGAGGTCAAATCCCGCCGGGTCGGCGGAGCCTCATATCAGGTTCCGGTCGAGATTCGCCCTGTCCGCCGGCTGTCGCTTGCGCTCCGGTGGATTGCGCAGTATGCCAAAGCCCGTGGCGGGCGAAGTATGGCGGAGAAGCTCGCGGCTGAGCTGCTTGACGCCTCGAACAACACCGGCGGAGCGGTCAAGAAGCGGGAGGACGTACATCGGATGGCCGAGGCAAACAAAGCCTTCGCCCATTATCGTTGGTAACGCAAATCTGTGCTGCAGTCGGGCCGTGCTGCGATTTGCAGGCAGGTGCCCCCTGTGTCGCAGCATGTATCTTCCAGGTCGGATTGCAGCACGGTTCTTTTTTTGAGGGATCACGTGGCTAGGCCGGCTCCATTAGAAAAAACGCGAAATATCGGCATCATGGCGCACATCGATGCCGGAAAAACGACGACGACGGAGCGGATCCTGTTCTATACGGGCCTAACGCACCGGATGGGCGAGGTGCACGAAGGTGCGGCCACAATGGACTGGATGGAACAGGAACGCGAACGCGGCATCACCATCACTTCCGCGGCCACCACCTGCTTCTGGCGCGATCATCGCATCAATATCATCGACACGCCCGGCCATGTGGACTTCACGATTGAGGTCGAGCGATCGCTCCGTGTGCTCGACGGAGCCGTGGCGGTGTTCGATTCGGTCCAGGGGGTCGAACCGCAATCCGAGACGGTGTGGCGGCAGGCGGACAAATATCGAGTTCCGCGGATCGCGTTCATGAACAAGATGGATCGGGTCGGGGCCGATTTCTACGCCAGCGTCCAATCCATCATCGATCGTCTCGGCGCCCATCCGGTGCCGATTCAGATTCCGGTCGGGCGCGAGGCCGAATTCCGAGGGTCCGTGGACTTGGTTTCGATGAAGGCTTATTTTTACGACGACGAAACCCTGGGCTCCACCTATACGATCGAGGAAATTCCGTCCGATTTGGTCGATCTCGCTAAAGAATATCGCGAGAAACTGATCGAGGCCGTCGCCGAGTTCGACGAGCAGGTGCTAGAAAAATACCTGAACGGTCATTCACTGACCGAAGAAGAGATTCGCCGGGCGATCAGGGCAGGGACGATTGCGATGAAGATTACTCCCGTGCTGTGTGGCTCGGCGTTCAAGAACAAAGGGGTCCAGCAACTCCTCGACGGCGTGGTCGATTATCTGCCTTCCCCGGTCGATATTCCGCCGGTGGTAGGGATCGATCCTTCGACCCATAAGGAGGTGCAACGGCGAGCGAGCGACTCCGAACCCTTTGCGGCGCTAGCCTTCAAGATTATGACTGATCCCTTTGCCGGCCAATTGACCTATTTCCGCGTCTACTCGGGAACGGTCAAGACCGGTGCGTCCGTCCTGAATGTGACCAAGGGCGTCAAAGAGCGGATCGGCCGCCTTCTGAAGATGCACGCCAATAAGCGCGAGGACATTGAGGCGGCCTATGCGGGCGATATCGTCGCCGCGGTCGGACTCAAGGGCACGACCACTGGAGATACGCTGGCTGACGAAAAGCAGCCGGTGCTGCTCGAGGTGATGAAGTTTCCTGAGCCGGTGATTGCCATGGCGATCGAGCCGAAGACGAAACAAGACCAAGAAAAGCTCGGGTTTTCGCTGCAAAAACTGGCGCAGGAAGATCCATCGTTCCGTGTGCGGACCGACGAGGAAACGGGTCAGACCATCATCGCGGGCATGGGCGAGCTGCATTTGGAAATCATCGTCGATCGTCTGCTGCGCGAGTTCAAGGTTGAGGCCAACGTTGGAAAACCCGAAGTGGCGTACCGCGAGACGATCCGGCGAAGAGCGGAAGCCGAGGCCAAGTATATCAAGCAGACCGGCGGACGCGGTCAGTACGGGCATGTCGTGTTGGCCGTCGAACCTTCCGAGCCCGGTGCCGGCTTCGAGTTCGTCAATAAGATCGTCGGCGGAGCGATTCCCAAGGAGTACATCCCGGCCGTGGAGAAAGGTGTCCGTGAGCGGATGGAAACGGGTGTGCTGGCCGGCTATCCGATGAGAGACATCCGGGTCACGCTGCTGGACGGCTCCTATCACGAAGTCGACTCGAACGAAATGGCCTTCAAAATCGCCGCGTCGATGGCCTTTCAGGATGCGTGCAAGAAGGCGGATCCTGTGTTGCTGGAGCCAATTATGAAGGTTGAGGTCCTAGTTCCTCAAGAGTATATGGGCGACGTCATCGGCAACCTCAACGGACGACGGGGCAAGATTCAGGGCATGAAGGTGCGCGCCGGATCTCAGGCAATCGAGGCGGCCGTCCCGCTCAGCGAAATGTTCGGTTATGCTACGGATCTACGATCGCGCACGCAGGGACGTGCGACGTACAGCATGGAATTTGACCGATACGAACAAGTTCCCAAGCAGATCGCCGAGGCCATCATCGCCAAATATCGAGGCGAGTGATGGGCATGTCTTCGGGCGAGAACGGGTCAGGCGAGAAGAGTTCATAAGGGGGAGGGTCGGGCGATGGCGAAGGCGAAATTTGAGCGGCGGAAGCCGCACGTCAATGTGGGGACGATCGGGCATGTGGACCACGGCAAGACCACGCTGACGTCGGCGTTGACCAAGGTGTGCGCGGATCGGGGCATGGCCAAGTTCGTGA
>DATLZU010000001.1:0-7209 GCA_035573855.1 Nitrospiraceae bacterium | reverse complement strand
TCGCCGTCATTTCTCGATCTCGAACCCGTTCTCCTTCCACCAGCGCCAGCCGCCTTCCAGCTCCATCACCGGATAGCCTTTCTTCGCGAACTCGAGTGCCCCCGCGGCGGCGAGGTGACAAACTTGCGAATAGCAATACAGGACATTGATCTTGTCCCTGCGCAGCACCGCCTTGAGTTTTTTGGCGTCGCCCCATCGGTCTTTGGGCAGGTTCGCCGCGCCAGGAATGTGGCCTTCGGCATAATCCTCCGAGGCCCGCAAGTCCACGATGTTCACCGGCTGGCCTTCTCTGACCCATCGTTCGAGCTCCACCGGGCCGGTGGTGAACGCCAGTTTGTCCGCAAAATACTTCTTCGCCCTCGCCGCACTGGGAATTTTGAGCTTGGTCGCCATTTCAATTCCTCCTTTTCCGAACTCTACGGCCTGCAGCCCTCTCGTCAGGATTTCGCGTCCAAATTGTTTTTGAAGCCCGCCTTCTTGTGCGCGCCGTCGCAGAACGGCTTGTTCGCCGACTGCCCGCAGCGGCATAGCCAGGTTTCGTCCCCGTCGACCGCGATCTCGCGGCCGCCCTCGGTCACGATCTTGATCTTGCCTTTGATGTAATACGGACCATCGTTCTTGGGAGTGATAATGACGTCGGCCATGGTTCTCCTCCTTGGTGTAAGTGAAGGTTGTCTCTACCTGCCTCCTCGCTTTCCATTCCCGAAGACGACCCCGGCTTGTTGCACTTCCCGGTAGGGCAGCAGCCAGACCAGCGATTCATCGTGCAGGTCCACCACTTGGACGCGATTCCCCCAGGGGTCGCGGAAGTCGCAGCGGAAGCCGGGCTCGAGTTTGAGCTTGTATTTCTTCGTGAGCTTTCTCCGTATTTCTTTGATCTGCCGGTCGTCGCGGACGATGAGGCCGAAGTGTTTCATGCGATCGGGTTGGAGCCGTGTGACTTCGAAGATGGCCATGAACTGGTGTTCGCCCAGTTTGCACCAGGCCGCGCCTTCGCTGCCGCGGAGCATCGTCAACCCGAACACATCCGAGTAGAATTTCACGGCCTGCTTCACGTCCGTGACCTCGATCGCGACATGGTTGCAGCCGTACACGTGAACCGCCATGGGTCCTTCCTACTTGTTCTCCTCCCCGTCGAAGGAGAGGATCGGAGCGGGGACGCGGCGCGCCACCAATCGCCTCAGATGTTCCGCCATCTCGTCGGCCGAGAGGCGGATTCGGTCACCGTGGCCCGGCAGCACCCATTCGAAGCGATACGAGAGCAGCTTGGCGAGCGATCCCAGCAGGCGCTGCTGGTCCCACACCAACCGTTCCGGTGCCCCCAGTCCTTTGCTGCCTCGATCCCACCACAGATGGTCGCCGGAAAACAGGAAGCGGTCGCCGTACAGCAGGGCCATGCTGCCTTCCGTGTGGCCCGGCACCGGAATGATGCGAAACTGCGCCGACACCTCGACCGCCTCGCCTCCCTCCACGACCCACTCCGCGCCCGGCGCCGCGTGGGCGTCAGCGCGGTGAATGATGCGGGTGGCACCGAACTCCTTCGCGTAGCGGGCTGAATCCGCCACGTCGTCTTCATGCGTGAGGAAGACGTACCGAATGCCACCCATGTTTTCGAAAGCCTGCACGAGCCGTTTCAGATAGCGGGGCGAATCGATGAGCCAGTTGCCGGCCGGATGGCGAATGACATAACTGTTCCCGCCGAACGACTTCTCCGAGTTGAATCCGCAGTAATAGACGCCGCCCTCCAGATGAAGCGGGAAGCTCGCCATCGCCGCCTGCAAGTGCGCCTTGTCGCTCCGCTCCGTTCCGATCGAGCCCACCGGGCAGGCAAGCAGGGCCCGGTAGGCTTGGCGGTGCTCTGTCTCACCCTCCGGCTGATGCGTGACTGCTGAGAATTCGCCTACTTCCTGGAAGCTCTTCGGGGCCAGTTGCCGGCAGGTGTCGCAGTTGATGCACGTCGCATCGACGAAGAAGTTGCCGGCGACGTTGGTCTCCAGGCGTTTCTTGATATCGGCCATAACGGCGGTCTTCACAGGCGAAGCGGCTTGATCGGCGACACCACCGCCGCGGGGTTCTGTTTCCAGATCGACTCGTCGGCGTCCACGTACAGCTCGACTTCATTCCCGTCCGGATCGCGGAGGTAGAGGCTCTGGCTGACCGTGTGGTCGCTCATCCCCTCGATGGGAATGCCGGCCCGCTCCAGCTCGCGCTTGGCTGTCCGCAGCTCTTCCAGACTATCACCCACTTTGATGCCGATGTGATAGAGCCCCAACCGCCGCCCGCGCGCCGGCGCCGGCGCGTCGCCGACTTCGATCAATAGCAATTCATGATGCGTTCGACCCGCCGTGAGGGCCACGGCCTTGCCCTCGAAGAGGCGGCCGACTTCCTTGAACCCCAGCAGATCACGATAGAACGCCAGCGACCGTTCCAAGTCTTTCACATAAAAAACCACATGCCCGAGATAGTGCGCTTTCATCTTCTTCTACCTCTGTTCAGCGCAGTCACCGACACAGGACGAAGTGTTCTGCTTCCAAACTTCGTTTCCCGATCCTTGTGAAGCGCACACTCCAGCCGTCGCTTGCCGATTGCAGCACCAGAGATAGACGACATCCGAGCGACGGAAACATCGAGGATTATCGCTGTCTCTTCCGTCCGGCTCAATTCATCTCCCAGATCAGCACCTCCGCGCCGGCGGTCGCGTCCGCCGTCAGGCGCCTGGCGCCGGCGGCGGTCAGCCGGACGGCATCCCCGGTCTCGAGCGCTCCAGCGCCTTCCAACGTCGCGCCACCCTTGGCCACATAGAGGTGGACAAACTTGGCGTCGGGCACGGTCACCGTTTCGTTCGGCTTCAGGCGGCCGCCCCACAGCACGGCGCTTTTCTGCCGAATCGAGATCGCGGCATTGTGTCCGCGGCCCGAGGCGATCGGCACCAGCCCGCCGCGGTTCAGCTCGTTGGTGATGTCAAGCTGTTCGTAGCCGGGCGTGACGCGCTCTGTATCGGGCAAGACCCACATCTGAACCAGGTGCAGGTCTGCAGCTTGCCGGGGATTCATCTCCGAGTGCCAGATGCCCGTTCCCGCGCTCATGCGCTGCGCGAGCCCCGGATAGATGATCCCCTTGTTGCCGACCGAGTCCTTATGCTCGACCTCCCCGTCCAACACCCACGTGACGATCTCCATGTCCCGGTGCGGGTGCGTTCTGAACCCCGTGCCGGCCTTGATCACGTCGTCGTTGCTCACCAGCAACAGGCCGTGATGGGTGTTCAGCGGGTCGTAGTGATCCGCGAAGCTGAAGCTGTGATACGAATCCAGCCAGCCGGTCTTCGTATGGAACCGTTCATGCGCCCGCCGAATGTCGATCGTCGAGGCCGTGCCCACCGTCCGTATCGTTTTCATGATCGTGTTTCCTTCCTTCCTTTCAAGCGGCTCAAGCGGCGATTTACTCTGTCACCTAGCCAGCTTCTCGGCGACCAGCTTATCCACCGACCATCTGCCCGCGCCGGTGATCATCAGCGCGATCGCGATCCCGATCACCAGCAGATGGTACTCATACCCTTCACCCTGTTGCTTGCCGAACCAGTTCATAAAGAACCCGTGCGGCCAGTGGACGAGTGAGACCGCTCCCAGCATGATGACGCCGATGCTCGCCGCGCTGAACCGCGTCAGAAACCCGGCAAGCAGGCCCAGGCTTCCGAAGAACTCGCCGATGATGATCAGGAATGCGACAAGCCACGGGAGGTGCATGGTCTCGGTGAAGAAGTTCATGGTACCGCCGAAGCCGAATCCCCCGTACCAGCCCAGCAGCTTCTGCGCGCCATGCGGAAACATCACCAGTCCCAATGTCACGCGCAGGATCAACCCGGTCCAACTGTCATCGGTTTGAAACAAGACTTTCATGGGTCACCCCCCTCTTCTCGCTGCGAAGCGACGCTCCCTCTTATTGCTCGTGGCGGGTCGAGGGAGCCCCGCGATGTGATTGCCCTGTTATCCGATCTCAACGGCCGCCGCCCGACAGTTGCGATTATAATAGTTCTAACTAGTACATTGTCAAGGGCCGAACGGCTTTTTCTCTACCTCGACCGGCCGGCAGGAATTTCCCTTGTCAGATCGGCCCGTTAAGGGGAGGGACCGGTTCAGGGTAGGACAATCCGGCCGTCTTGCCCTGAGTTCTGCCGAACGTGCCCGATTCCAGGACCGATTGCGCCACTTTGACGGCACCGTAGCCTCGACTGTCGTCCATTCCATAAGAGTCGGCTTCGCGCCGTAGCTTTTCTGCGACCGGCGACTTGAGACGCTTGGTTGACTTTTTACAGTCTTCTGACTAAGGTCAGACCCGCCCTGGTCTTCCCGCGCCACATTTTCAGGCCCCATGAGGCCGTCATGCCGAACACGTCAATGCGCCAGGAACCGGGGCGCCTTCGACGGCAAAGGCTTTGTAGGTCACTCGTTCCGTCAGTTCCTCACACGACGGCATTCTCCAACCATCCGTCATCCCTGCGGAGAAAGGGGGACATATGCTTATTCCTCTTCGAACTCTCATTGCTGGCGTACTGACATTCGTGGTGTTCGGCCTGCTCCGCGCGGCGGTCTCGGCCGAGGTGAAAGTCGACGAGCAGATCGTCGGTCCGGCCTATGAACGGGGCGTGACCTACATTCTCAGCTCGAAAGGCCCGCACCCCGCCACAGTGCATCCCCAAGGCAGTCGATTCGCGGTCACCGTGGATGGGGTGCAAGGTCCACCGTTCGACGAAACCTTGAAGTCGGCGCTCAACGATTTACGCCACGGCTACGCGATGAATCTGAACGAAAGCCCGGTCCACGTCGCGTTCAGCCCCGATGGCACTCGCTATGCCTTTGCGGCGCGCAGCGGGAAAGACCTCGTCGTGATAGCCGACGGCAAAGAGATGTATCGCGCGCCGGCGCCGGCCAGCGAAGGCGGTCTTCCTCCGCGATTCGAGGAGCAGATTCGTTACCTGATGTTTTCACCCGACGGCAAGAAGGTGCTGTTTCTTGTCCCGACTCTCGACGCACCGCAGGAGCAGGTCTATGACCGCCGGGAAGGTGTGCCGTTGCCGAGGAGTCTGGCGGTGCGGCTGATGATCGACGGCAAGCCGGCGTCACCGGCGTTTACGCCGACGGTGATGCATCTGCCGCGGTTCAACGCCGACGGCTCGCATTGGGTATTGCTGGGAGGGCGCCCGGGGACCGGAGGCATGGGCTTTCTCCTCGTGGACGGGAAAGACGCCGGCGATGTCGGCCGACCGGAGTTCGGGGATGAAACGGTAGCGGACGGAACCCGCTCGTTCCAGTTTTATCTCGGCTTGCCGCAGTTCACGCCGGACGGCAAACGGCTCGTTTCGTTGCGTCAGAATCCGAAGGAACAAACGCACGAATTGCTCGTGGATGGCAAACCGATCCTCGCGTCGAAAAGGATTTATTTTTATTTCGTGACCGCGGCCGGTCACATCGCCGCCGTGGCCATGGACCGCGACGGCAAGCGGCGGCTCTTTATGAACGGCAAAGCCGTCGCCGGAACCGATCATGCCTATCATGTCGTCTTCAGTCCAGACGGAAAACGGTGGGCGGCGGCTTGCGCGGAGTTGTCGGACATCGCCATCGGCAATTCTGCGGGCGCCCAAGCCGGCATTCACGCCCACGGCGCCTGGGTGGTCGTGGACGGCAAGAAAGAACTCGAATACGCGAAGGTCTCCGACCTCGCGTTCACGCCCGATTCGTCACGTCACGTGTATGTGGCCGAAGCTCCCGGCACCGGTGGCCCAGGCCAACAGTTCGTCGTGATCAACGGCGAGGAAGGTCCCGGCCACCGGAACTTGCGCGTCAAACCGACATTTTCCAAAACCGGCAACCGCGTCACTTACGTTGGTGAAGTGATGGGAGGAAAGGTCCAGGTGTACCTCGACGGCAAGCCCCTCCCTCCGTCGCAGAACGCTCATAACGTCACGCTCAGCCCAGACGGTTCACGCCACGCGTATTACGCTGCGGAGAGTTCGCTTGCATCGGCGTTGATGGTCGACGGCGAACCGAAAGGCCGAGGTGGCGGATTCGGCGGGCCGTTCTGTTCAGCGAAAACGGGAAACACCTCGTCACGATAGCGTCGCCTCCCCAAGGGGGTGGTGCTGCGATGTTCGTGGACGGCGAATTCCTCGCCTTTCCGAAAGCCTTGCAAGGCGCAGGGCCGTTGGCCTTCACCGCCGACCACCGCAACCTCATCGTCGGCGGACTGGAAAACGGTCCCGAAGGTCGACCCGCCCGCACGTACTATTTGAACGGAACGCGCGTCGCACAGTTTTCGTCTCAAGCCGTCTCATCGTTCGGCACGACGATGGGGCAACCGCAACCTTGGGAAATGCAGCCCGATGGCAGCGTGCTCTTCATCGGCGCCGAGCCGACCGGCCTGTTCGGCGGCCAGATGAAACGGATCACAGTCAGCCCGGACTCCGGCACTTCTGTCGCGACCTGGATTGCCGATGCTCAAGCCGCGCAGAAGAAGGCCGTGGAAGATGCCGCGGCTGCCGCCGCCAAGGCGAAGGCGGACAAAGACGCCGCCGCCGCGGCCAAAGCCAAAGAACGAGAGGAAGCCATCGCGGCGAAGGAAAAGGCTAGGCAGGAGGCCTTGGACGCCAGAAAAAAAGCCCTGGAGGAACGGGCGGCGGCCAGAGAAAAAGCCCGAGCCGAGGCCGAAGCCGCCAGAGCCGCGAAGAAGAAACAGCCGCAATAACTCCAGATTGTTGCCCGAAGGGAGGGGCTAAGCCATCTCTCCCTGAGAGCAGGCGCGCTCGAACGTGTGAGACCATGCCTTAATCACGATCCCGTCGGCCGCCCTTAAGGACCCGTTCGACTTCACGGCTGGCCTCGCGTTCCTTGATCGTCTCGCGGCGGTCGTACTGTTTCTTGCCCTTGGCGAGCGCCAGCTCCACCTTGGCACGGCCGCGCGGGGTGAAGTAGATGCGGAGCGGGACCAGCGTCAGGCCCTTCTGCTGCGTCCGGCCGATCAGCTTGTTGATCTCCTTGCGGTGGAGGAGCAGCTTCCTGGGCCGCAGCGGGTCGTGGTTCATGATGTTGCCGTGACTGTAGGGACTGATGTGGCAGTGGTGGAGGAAGACCTCGCCGTCGTCCACGCTGGCATAGCTGTCCTGCAGATTGGCCCGCCCTTCGCGCAGCGACTTGACTTCCGTGCCCTTGAGCGCGA